>DAIPYN010000006.1:14775-80513 GCA_036782715.1 Flavobacteriaceae bacterium | reverse complement strand
TACAGCAAGCTCAAAAGGTTCTGAAGAACCTAGAAAAAAGTGGAGATCGTCAAGAAAAACAGGCCAACCTAACCAGTAACTCCGGAGAAATGCAATTGAGTTTTATCCAATTAGACGACCCCGTTTTACTAGAAATCAAAGAAGAATTGATGGATATGGATGTAAACTCCTTAACCCCTGTAGAAGCTTTGGTTACCCTAGAATCGATCAAAAAACGATTAGGAAAGCTGTAAGACGTCTTTTTTTTGACAAGAGAATGTTTTGAATTTGAAGAAATATTCTAAATTTGCATCCCCTAGATAGTCTAGGATATGTTCTTAACATCATGCGAAAATAGCTCAGCTGGTAGAGCGCAACCTTGCCAAGGTTGAGGTCGCGGGTTCGAACCCCGTTTTTCGCTCAAAATGCTGCGAACAACGCAGCTTTTTTTTTGAAACAGTTAGACTCGTCTAACGAAGGCTCGAGTGGTGGAATTGGTAGACACGTTGGACTTAAAATCCAATGACCATTACGGTCGTGCGGGTTCAAGTCCCGCCTCGAGTACAAATGAGAAAAGCCAGAACTTTGTTTTGGCTTTTTTTGTTTCAAGGTGTTTTACCAACTACTAAGCCTCTCTCAGCTCTTTAGCTTGACTCCAGATACCCTTGATTACTGCTGCCACTTGATCGTGTTCAATAAGAAAGGCGTCATGGCCATGAAGAGAGTAAATTTTAAAGTGATCGGTAGGTTTTCCAAGAGATCGAAGTGAATTAACGGTTTTATCGTCTTCTGTAGGAATGAAAAGTAAGTCAGAAGTAATGCTGACCACATAGAATTCAGTTTTCACTGGAGCAAAAACAGATTCAAAGGTTTGATCTTCAGGTACGGCGTCAATCTGTCTTAGAATTTGATTCAGATGTCGATAGGCTCTAGCATGAAAGCGAGAGGTAAGGGCATCTCCGTGATAATCAAGCCAAGACTCTACCGCATAATTCGAGCTTTTTCTTTCACGTTGAAATCGCGAATCGAAAGATTGCGGCGTACGGTAGGTAAGCATGGCATGTTGACGAGCAAGTTTGAGACCCCACTCGGTTTCTTCTTCTAAAAGACGCTCCTGAATGTGACAATGGGCAATGATCCAATCGGTCGATTTCCAGTCAGTTGCGATAGGAACAAAACGCTTAAAGTGGATACGATTTTGCGCTACCATACTCCAGGCAATTCCACCGCCGACAGATCCAGCTACAAAAAGGGCTACTTCTGAAATAGATAAGCTTTCTAAACCGGTAATAAAGATACGTGCGATGTCTGTTGCGGTTAATTGGATATCCCCGTCAAAGAAAAATCCGTCATATCCATTACCGGGTATATTAAAACACAGTACGGTAGCTCGGTCTGTATCAATAGCCTTAGCTGAACCCACGATGGGCCCCCACCAACCCTTGTCTCCGGTCAGACTAGAGTTGGCAGTAAGCGCGTGGCCGACCAAAATTAGCGGCGCTGACCCTAGAGGCCTGCCGAAAACTTCATAACTCAGTGGAAAAGGATTAAGAACCCTTTTACTTACTGTTTCGAAATCACTAATCTCAATCGAGCGTAACATACACTAATAAACTTGTTTAAGCTAGAAAGGCTTGTTCTAAATCTGTTTTTAAGTCTTCTAGATCTTCTAGGCCTACTGATAGGCGAATAAGTTCTGGTGTGACCCCAGTGGTTTCTTGCTGCTTGTCAGTTAACTGCTGGTGAGTAGTAGAAGCAGGATGCACAATGATCGATTTTGAATCTCCGAAATTAGCTGCAATCTTAAAGATTAACGTTGCATCTGCGACCTTTTTGGCTGCCTCGAAACCTCCCTTCAATCCGAAAGTAACTATACCACTAGCTCCTTTTTGAAGGTATTTCTCAGCTAAGATTTGCTCTCTAGAGTTTTTGTGGCCTGGGTAATTCACCCATCTAACCTCGGGTCGTCTAGCCAGCCATTCAGCAAGTGCTAAAGCGTTCTCGCTGTGTTTTTTGATTCTTATATCTAGCGTTTCTAATCCTTGAATGATTTGAAATGCGTTTAGCGGGCTGAGCGCTGCTCCGAAATCTCTTAGCCCTTCAATTCGCACCTTAGCAATAAATGCTGCGGCTCCTAAAGCATCGTGATAAACTAGACCGTGGTATCCGGGTGAAGGAGTGGTAAACTCATCAAATTTCCCACTAGACCAGTCAAAAGTTCCAGCGTCAATGATCACCCCACCCAATGCAGTACCATTACCATTGATATACTTAGTGAGAGAATGAATTACAATGTTCGCTCCGTATTTGATTGGGTTTAATAATGCAGGGGTAGGAACCGTATTATCAACTATTAGAGGGATTTGGTGTCTTTTAGCCACCGATGAGATGGCCTCGATGTCAAGGATATCCAACTTTGGATTTCCAATCGATTCGAGAAAAACAGCACGCGTATTCTCTGTTACGGCCTCTTCAAAGTTTTGAATCTCTGATGGGTCAACAAAAGTGGTAGTAATCCCTAACCTAGGCAAGGTTACCGCTAGTAAATTGTAAGTACCCCCATAGACGCTGTTTGACGCTACGATGTGGTCGCCCTGCTTCAATAAAACTTGAAGGGTAGTTGCAACGGCAGAGGTTCCCGAAGCAGTTACTACAGCTCCAATTCCTCCTTCAAGAGTCGCAAGACGTTCCTCTAGAATTGCATTGGTAGGGTTTGTGAGGCGAGTGTAAATATTACCTGCTTCACTCAGGTTGAACAATGCGGCAGCATGATCTGAAGAATCAAATCGATAAGCCGTGGTTTGGTAAATGGGCACGGCTACTGTTTTACCATGCTGATTGAGATTGTGCCCTGCGGTTAAAGCGCTAGTGGCGAATTGGTGTTGTGCACTCATTACGATGTAATTTTTTTAGGTTAAATAATAATGAGGCAACTGCTAAAAAGAAAAGATGGTAGCCAAAGTGGCTTAGCATCGTTATCTCTCCCAATTGGGGTAGAATTTAGCACCTTCTCGAAGATCGAGGGTTGCTAAGGCTTCGTAGGGTCTATTCCCTTCACCTTTCTTGATAACAATTACATCATGTGAATGAACGCTGCAAATATGAGATGGGCATCTGAAATAAACAACTCTTTCTAAAAAAAATTGAAAATATCACAAAATACCGGGCGGGTGTAGGGACTTTATGCCGAGTTACGACTAGCGTTAATATTACCAAACATCGAGCGAGTCACCATCTTTTCAAAAAGCTGCTTTTCTGCGCTATTAGTGGTTTTACTAACTCTACTTAGTGCATATTGCTGTATCGTAAGTAGGGGCTGAACAATACCTTCTCTGATTTCAATCGAAGCCTTACCTGCCTTTTCATTCTGCATGAGCTGTTCAAAACCAGTAAGCTCAAGAAGTAATTCCTTAGACTTAAGATACTCCTGATGAATCAGTTTCCAGAAATCTCCATAAACAGGGTCTTCAGACATATATGAAGTGAGATCAAAGAATGACTTCGTAAGACTCATCATAGAATTTGCAATCAGTGTTCTGAAGTAAGCATTGCTCTTATATAGTGATTGAACATGATCAAATCTACCGCTATCCTTGAAAGCTTGAAGTGCCGTTCCTACTCCAAAAAATCCAGGAACATTTTGTTTTAGTTGGCTCCAACTACCTACAAATGGAATTGCACGAAGATCCTCAAAAGCTAACTCCTTTTTACCTCCTCGCTTGGCGGGGCGGCTACCGATATTCGTTTTCGCATAATAAGGTAGCGTGGTCATTTCTTGGAGATAAGGTAAGAACTTATCGTGTGCTTTGAAGGCTTGGTAAGCTCGGTAGCTTAAGTCAGCCAATTCTTCGATAGTGGCGCGATCTGAGTCACTTAAATTGTTCTGACCTTTATTGGTCAATTGATTTTTAATTCCTGAACTAAGTAATTGCTCGAGGTTATATTGGGAAGACTCTAAAGTTCCGAAATTAGAACTAATCGTTTGTCCCTGAACGGTTAGTTGAATATCATCAGCCTGAATATCCTCACTCATCGAAGCATAAAATTCATGAGTGCGACCCCCTCCACGAGCAGGAGGGCCTCCTCTACCATCAAAGAAGGCAACCGATATGCCATTCTCTGTAGAAACCTTACTAAGTGCCTCCTTAGCCTTATAGATTCCCCAGTTCGCCATGAGGTATCCGCCATCTTTGGTTCCGTCAGAGAAACCGAGCATAATCGTCTGCTTATTTCTTCTGGTTTCTAAATGTGCTGAATATTCTGTAATTGAATAGAATTCACTCATAATCTTTGGAGCCGCATTTAAATCGTCGATCGTTTCGAAAAGAGGAATGAAATCTACGGTCGGATGCTCCCAATCACACATGCGAACAAGCGCATAAAGTTGCAGTAAATGCTCTAGCGATTGACAATTACTGATAATGTATCGATTGGCTCCAAGCTCGCCGTTTTCAGCCTGAATTTGTTTCATTACATAGATCGAATCAATCGTCTGTGCGGTAATCGAATCTGCATCAAACCAGCTTGACGAAACCGATCCTTTTAAACCGATGAGCACTTCGTATTTCTCTTCTAAACTCAGTTCAGCATAAGGTTTAGAAGGCAGGTTTTCAATGTGAGCGGTTGCCATTGGATGATTGATAATCTCCGCAAACACCGCCTCATGAATTCTAGAATCTTGACGCAGATCAAGGCTAGCGAAATGATATCCGAAAAGCTTCACTTTTTGAATGAGGTCTAGAACAAGATCCTCATACAAACCGCTATGCTTCTCCTTAATTTCTAGATGTATCGATTGTAATTCAGTCTCTAATTCTTTTAAAGATAACGATGGAAGCTCTGGAAAAAATAGGGTGTGATACATCCTGGTCTCGAGCTCTTCTACTCGTTCTAGAATACCCTTGAAGGTCAATCGTGTTTTTAAATCGCGAATCTCTCGGTAATAATTACGCTGAATATGATGTCTAAGCGTTTGAGCCGTCTTCATGGTAATCTCTGAGGTCACAAACGGGTTACCATCGCGATCTCCCCCTGGCCAGAATCCGAAATCAAATAAACGATGCTCGATTACTTTGTTGTCAAAGAAGTTCTTTCTGAGGTAATTAACAATCGATCCTGCGGAGTGATAAAAAACATTCTCTAAATACCAAATGAGCCCATTCGCTTCATCGAGCGGTGAAGGCTTTGCCTTATTATAAAATGGAGTAAGACCTAGCTGATCGAGTAATTGCTTAATATCATCAATGTCATTGCGCTTAATCGCTGCAGAAAGTGATCGAATAATACCCAACACACTATTAGGATAGAACTGGGTAGGGTGCGCAGTGAGTACCACACGAACGGCAAACCGCTCTAAATACTCGAGAAGATCTTCGTATTTGTTGTTGTTCTGAGCCTCTTCTTTAATATAGCGAAGGGTACCTCTACCGTGCATATTGTTTACGTATGAGAAGCCAGCATCTTCAATAGCGTCAAAGAGTACCACCTGTCTTTCGATATATTTAATAAAGGAGAATAGTAAATCGTTGCGATCCTCTTCATCGATGTCTTTCAAATAAGTATCAAAAAAGTTCGTTACAATTTGATTAGGACTAAGTCCAGCTGCAAAACCTTCTTTACATGTTTCTGCAAAAAGTGGAAGTAAAAGAGCGGTGTTTTTAATACTCGGAAAAGGAAGCGTTAAAAACAGACTATTATAAATCTGAAACTTAGACTTAACTACTTCGTTAAAGCGCTCAATTTGAGGTCTTCTGGCCATTTCGTGATTTTTGATTGATGCAAGGGTACTAAAATATAGTCAACTTTGACAAAAAACCCAGATATGGCTAACAAAATTGAAATAAAATGAAGCTTCTTATTTCAATTACAAAGCAAATTGAAGATTTAATCTCGAGCTTTAACCTCGAGATTAGCAACTTCTTTTAAAAAGTTATAGGTTGCTTTGTACACCCCCTCGACATCATTAGAAGCGAGTGGACTAGCCAAAATATGATCTCCTGCTTCTGGAAAAGCTTGCTTTCGTTTTAGACTCGATGGGGTACCCAATTGCTCATACATTCGAAGCATTGCGGGTACAGAAACGACCTTGTCTTGCTCTTCTTCATTCTTATAGTAATAACCTAAAAACACAGGCTCATTCACAACCTTAAAGTTCATGGGCGTCATAGCTCGTGAGATAAAAGCTTGCAATTGAGGCAGACTTTCTAATCGATATTTGTGATACCAAAAAGGCTTTCGGCTATCAGGCATATTCGCTATGTGATAGTTACTCCCTTTCACCTTTTTAGCAATCTCAAGGCCCCATGGATCATCTAAAAGCTTCGCAGTAGGATCATAAATCTCAATGTTTGGAGAATAAAGGATAAGAGCGGCTAAATCAGGAATTGATTCTGCTAAGTAAAGCGCTAGAGTGCCCCCATTAGAGGTAGCCATAATAACTACACGATCTCCAATCAGCTGAGCAATACTGAGTGCCTCTTTCGCCGAATCAACCAAATCATCAGCAGTGATGTCTAAAAGCGCTTCTTGTTTAGAAAGCCCGTGTTCGGCGAGTCTTGGTAAATATAAATTTGCTCCTAAATCCTGAGCAATTTGACGATGAAGTGGGTCACCTTCTACTGCAGATGCTGACCAACCATGTAAGTAAACGACACTAATTGGCGTCTTTGTTTTTGAAGAATCAGCCCAAACAATTCTAGATTCATTCCCTTCTTTTACCGGTAAACTAGCTTCTTTCTCTGCGATAAAGGCATCAAGTTCTTCTAGGGGTATATCGATTGCTGGTAAGAGCTTGTCGAAAGAAGGTCTTTCTACCTTAGGACCTAAGACATACCCTAAGAAGAGTAAGTCTAAAATTGCCACCAAAAAGAGTACTAACCAGAGTTTTTTCATACTTGTTATCTGTGCGATGAAACTTCTCTACGAAGTAACCCTATTTTTCAATAGATTTAACCACTTTTCGATATGGATATTAAACGATTTTTCAACCGCCTTGGACCCGGGCTACTTTTTGCCAGTATGGCAATTGGCACCTCGCATCTAGTGCTATCCACAAAGGCTGGGGCCGTTTACGGAATGTTAATGGTTGTTCCCATTTTACTCGCCAACCTTTTGAAATACCCCTTTTTCGAATTTGGAGTACGCTACTCAAGGGTTAAAGAGCATTCCCTAACTGAAGGATATGCAAAGACCTCTAAATTCTATTTATGGATCTATGCTGGGGTAAACCTAGTGAGTGCTTTTACCATCTTGGCAGCCCTTTATTCGGTAACTGCTGGAATGACATTAAATATCATCGGACAAGGAAGTGGGCTAAGTATGCAATTGATGTCTGTGATTCTATTCCTCACAATTAGTCTTTTAATTATCATCGGAAAATATGCCTATCTCGAGAAGTCTTTGAAGTATCTGGTAATCATTCTCTTTATCGCCCTATTAGCTACCGTATTCTTAGCATTAGGAAAAGGAAAAGTAGCTACAGCAGAAAATTTCATTGCTCCCGATATTTTTGACCAAACAGGACTGTTATTTCTTATTAGTTTGATCGGATGGATGCCTACAGCAGTCGAAGCTTCAGGATGGGTGAGTCTTTGGAATCTTGAAAAGTTGAAGAAGCATACTGAGGTGCCGAGTTTAAAAGAAACCCTTCGAGAGTTTAATTTGGGTTATTTCATCACGGCATTACTCGCTGTATTTTTCTTCTTTCTAGGTTTTATGACGCTCTACGGAACAGGAACCGCACTAAGCGCAAGTGGAGTAGTATTTGCAAAAGAACTTACCGAGATATTTACGTCACAATTAGGGAGCTGGGCCCGCGTTCTAATTTCCATATCCGCATTGGCGGCGATGTTCAGCACCTGTCTAAGTGCGCATGATGCACTAGCTCGGGTTTTAGTGGATATGAGTCAACGTTTAAATTGGACAAAGAAAAATTACTTTAACCTTGCGGTCATCGGACTATCACTATCCAATCTTTCAGTGATTATTGGGTTTACCAGCTCTATGGGAAAATTGGTGAGCATAGCCACCTTTGCATCGTTTGTCTTTGCTCCAATACTCGGATACATGAACCACCGCCTAGTTTTTGCAGATGACTTTGAAGCCAAGCCTCCCAAAGTAATGAGAGCACTCAGTTATTGCGGTATCATTTTTCTTGGGGGATTCTCGATTTACTATCTGATCAGCTTATTCTGAGGCACTAGCAACTTCAGCAGAACGATCGATTTTCTTGATGAGTCCCTGAAGCACCTTTCCTGGGCCGTATTCTGTGAAAGAAGTGGTACCATCTTCCATCATTTTCTGAACACTCTGCGTCCATTTTACCGGAGCCGTCAATTGAGCGATCAACTGAGCTTTTAATAGTTCGCTATCGGTAACTGCTGTAGCACTTACATTTTGATAGATAGGACACTTCGGAATTGAAAAGGTAGTAGCTTCAATGGCTGATGCTAACGCTTCCTTTGCTGGAGCCATTAGTGGTGAATGAAAAGCTCCCCCTACTGGTAAAATAAGCGCTCGCTTCGCTCCCGCTTCTTTCATCTTTTCACAAGCGATCTCTACGGCTTCATAAGCACCCGAAATCACCAACTGACCAGGGCAGTTGTAATTGGCAGCGACAACTACACCTTCAATCGATTCACAAACTTTCTCAACCACCCCATCTTCAAGACCCAAAACAGCGGCCATAGTCCCTCTTTGCAAACCACAAGCTTCTTGCATGGCCTGGGCTCTTTGAGCAACCAATTTCAATCCGTCTTCAAAGGTTAAAACACCAGCAGCTACAAGAGCCGAAAACTCCCCTAAAGAGTGCCCTGCAACCATACTAGGATTAAAAGAATCGCCTTCAAGTAGCGCTTCAATCACCGAATGAATAAAAATAGCAGGTTGAGTTACCTCGGTTCGCTTTAATGCTTCAGCATCACCTTCAAACATTACATCAGTAATTCGAAAACCAAGAATCTCATTTGCCTTTTCAAAATAAGATTTAGCTAGAGCCGATTGCTCGTATAATTCCTTACCCATTCCTACAAATTGAGCCCCTTGACCCGGAAAAACTGCTGCTTTCATATCAAAAATTTTAGCGAAAATACGGCAAGGTTAACAATTCAGCACTTCGTACTTTTGTAAAAAGTTTTGAAAATGGAATACAACATCACCACAATAGCAACGAAACACCCTTCGATTCTCAAGTTTCAAGCCAATCACTTCTTAGTAAAAGGTACTTATGAATTTGCCTCTATTGACGATACGAAAGATGCACCTTTGGCTTATGAGCTATTCCAATTACCCTTTGTAAAGACGGTTTACATCGCGAGTAATTTTATTGCTATTCAGCGCTATGATATAGTAGAGTGGGATGATGTTAAGGATGAAGTTGCTCAGCGACTAGTAGATTACCTCAACGAAGGTGAACCTGTGGTCCACGAGACCACCACAGGAGGCCCTCAGGCCATTACGGTGTATGCTGAAGCTACTCCTAATCCTGGAGTGATGAAGTTTGTCGCAAATAAGCCTATCGTACCAGCCTTGTATGAATTTAAAAATATCGACGAAGCTAAAGATGCTCCGCTTGCCACCGCCCTTTTTCAAAAGCCTTATGTGAAACAAGTGTTTATGGATGAAAATTATGTTTCGGTAACCAAATACGATGTTGGTAACTGGGACGAAATCACCGTAGAGCTGAGAGAAATGATTAGGGACTTCATGGCAAGTGACCAAGAAGCTGTCATTACTCAAAAGGTTGCCAGCACGAAACCAAACGAGAGTACCCCAACTAAAGAAGCACCTGCCTCTTCTTCCACGCTAAACTTCGAGGAAGGGAGTATCGAGGCCAAAATTGTATCGATTCTAGAGGAGTATGTAAAACCGGCCGTAGCAGCAGATGGGGGTAATATTGCCTTCGAGAAATTTGATGCAGATACTAAGGCTGTCCACGTTGTTCTACAAGGAGCATGTAGCGGATGTCCCTCTTCTACGTTCACCTTAAAAAATGGTATTGAAACCATGCTCCAAAACATGCTCGGCGATCAGGTCGGACAAGTAATCGCAGTAAATGGCTAATGATTTACATAAAGCCAATGATCTACAGCATGAGAGTTCGCCATACCTCTTGCAGCACGCATACAACCCAGTAGACTGGAAGCCTTTCAACCAAGAAATTCTTGACAAGGCCCGAAAAGAACGAAAACTGCTGTTCATAAGCATTGGTTATTCTGCCTGCCACTGGTGCCATGTGATGGAATCAGAATGCTTTGAAGACCAAGCAGTAGCCGATTTATTAAAACAGCATTTTATCTCCATCAAAGTGGATCGCGAGGAAAGACCTGACGTCGATCAAATTTACATGGATGCGCTTCAACTCATGACCGGGTCAGGAGGATGGCCACTGAACGTTATCTGTCTCCCTGATGGGAGACCATTTTGGGGAGCTACCTATCTTCCCAAAGAACGATTTGTCACCTCACTGAATCAACTCGTTTCTATTTATACCGAAGATGTCGAACGAGTTCTAGAATACGCGGCTTCACTGTCTCGAGGATTAAAAGGAATGACTGAGATCGTTTCTGAATCTAGCAGCCCTGAGACTATTGACCATACCTTAACTTTAAAGACCTATATAGAAGCCCTAGACCCTACTTATGGCGGATTCAAAGGCGCTCCAAAATTCATGATACCCAATACTCTTGAGTATCTCCTGCATTACGTAAGTCTTAAGCCTAATGTAGAGGCACACGAACTCATTAAAACGACTCTGATTAGAATGGGGTACGGAGGTATTTTTGATCCTATCGACGGTGGGTTCTCAAGATATAGTGTAGACGATCGATGGCACATTCCACACTTTGAAAAAATGGCCTATGACAACGCACAATTATTAGGACTTTACGCTGAAGCTTACCAACACTATAAAGAGCCTTTCTTCAAAGAGGTAACAGCAAAGACAGCGGCATTCGTACAATCCCAATTCATTGATCCAGATACTGGCGGATGTTTTACCGCATACGATGCTGACTCATTGAGTGCAGAAGGAATCCTCGAAGAAGGTGCCTATTACGTTTTCACCAAAGATGAACTACAAGAGCAGCTTGAAAGTGATTACGAATTGTTCTCTTTAGCGTACAACATAAATGACTTTGGTTATTGGGAAAAAGGGAACTATGTCCTTATCCGAACACTAAGCAATTCAGACATTGCCTCTAAGTTAGGAATAGACGAACTGGAAGTTTCAAGGCAACTAGAACAAGCCATTCAGCGATTGAAAGAGGTTCGAAAAAATAAAGCACTCCCCCTTCGAGATCACAAAATACTGATGAGTAATACCGCTATGATGGCTGTAGGGCTCAGTAGAGCCTACCGGTTTGCACTCAGAGAGCATACCTCGATAAAAGAAACTGCAATAAACGCTTTCGATTTTGTATTCAACCGCATTGGTGAGGACGGCAGTCTTTTAAGAAACCATACAGACAAACGAGCTACGCTTGATGGAGTACTTGAAGATTACGCGTTTGCCATCGCGGCACTAATCGAAGGGTATGAATTATGCTTCAATGAAGATTACTTAGCGGTAGCCGTAAAATTAAAATCGTATGTGATTGAAAATTTCAGTTCTGAAAGCGCACTGTTTTACTTTACTTCAGCCAGTAATCGAGAACTCATACGGCGAAGCATAGAAACTGAGGACAATGTTATTAGCGCATCCAATTCGGTGATGGCGATTAATTTCTTTAAACTCTATCAACTAGGATTTGGTGAGGATCTAAAGACCAGGGCGCAAGCGATGCTTTCGCAAATGAGAGATCGTGTCAGTCAATTTCCTAAAAATCATTCGAATTGGCTTCGACTATCCCTATTACTAGAAAACCCCTTTGAAGTCACTGTAGTAAGCGGTAAAAAGGCTTTTGAATGGTCAGAGCAGCTAGATTCCACATGGGTTTCTAACCGAATCATTGCCGCTAGCGAAAAATACTCGAACCTTGATCTGTTCAAAGATCGTTTTTCAGAAGAACAAACCTCTATCTTTACATGTATAGAAGGAAGCTGTTCAGTACCGATAAAAGATCCGAAGAACTACAAACCGATAAATGTGTCACTATGATTGAACAAACCATTAAAAATTACGAAGAGCACATAAAAGAGCTGATTAATTTACTGTGGGAGATTTTCCCAAATTTAGTCTCTGCCCTAATCCTAGGTTTTGTAGGATGGTGGGTGATCAAACTCATCAACATCGGTGTAGCTAAATTTTTCGAAAAAAAGGATTACGATCGCACCCTTGAGACCTTTTTAGAGGACTTCATCAATAACGGTTTAAAAGTCCTTCTTTTTGTGATGGTTATTACTCAGGTTGGAGTAGAAACCTCGTCACTCATAGCCATGCTCGGTGCAGCCGGTCTTGCATTGGGATTAGCTCTTCAAGGATCACTTTCTAATTTTGCTGGTGGAATTCTTATTCTAATCTTCAAACCATTTAAAGTAGGAGATTTTATATCAGCCCAAGGTAGTGAGGGTACCGTTAAGCAGATTACGGTTTTTAACACTAAACTCGTAACCTTTGGAAACCAAGAAGTAATCATCCCTAACGGAAACCTATCTAATGATAAAATCATCAACTACAGTTCTGAAGGAGTTCGAAGAGAAAATTTAGTAATTGGAATCAGCTATGATAGTAGTATCCAAAAAGCGAAAGATCTTATTCTCGAGCTATGTGCAGCTGATGAAAATATCATGACAGAAGAGGGTAAAGAAGCAATGGTTGTTGTTACTGAGCTTGCAGATAGTTCAGTTAATCTTTCGATTCGTTATTGGACAACTACGGAGACTTTTTGGCCAACCAAATTCAAAATGATTGAACATATTAAAGCTGCTTTCGATCGCGAAGGAATCGAAATACCATTCCCACATCGCGTGATGGTCACACAGAAATAATTACCCGCGCTTCGGAGTAAGCATAAAATCTTTCAGATAGAAAGGTTCGAAGGTGATCACATTTTCGAACCTTTTTTGTTTGAATAAATCTTCAAGAAGAGACCCAATCGATCGGGTATCGGGATAACCCTCTGGAGAAAAAGTGAATTGATTGAACCGCTCGTGCGAGATCAAAAAATCTCTCGTTTTAACCGCTGCATCGCCCACAAAATGAATCGAATGATCCGTATATTTTTCTAACAGCGCTGTAAAAGCTTCACTATCAAGGATGATATTGGTCGTTGATTCTAACTCGATAAATTTATTTTGTTTTCGAACAAGAACTTTAGCATAAGCTTCTAGACGTCTAGCATCAATCATAGGAATGTGAATCGATTCCTTTGGAGTCTCTATACCTGCAGCGATTAAATCTAGACTCTCGATTGAAATCAGAGGGATATCTAGACCATAAGCTAAGCCTTTGGCAGAAGAAACCCCAATTCTTAAACCTGTATAAGAACCAGGCCCTTTACCTACCGCAACGGCATCGAGTTGACTAAATTTCACTTGAGCCTTTTGCATCACTTCTGAAATTCTGAGATGAAGTTCTTCAGCATGCGTATAGCCTTCGGCCACCCTATGCCATGAAGCTAAAAGCTCGGAGTCTCTGTAAAGAGAAACCGAGCATGCTTTCGTTGATGTATCAAATACAATAATGCAAGCCATAAGGCAAAGATAGTAGGCTTGCTCTTATTGAAGTACCGTAATCGGAATGCCGAAGTAGAATTCTAAAATCTTTAGTCGAAAGATATAGTCATACTTCGTACGAATCACACTTGCCTCAGCGTTATCTAAACGCGCCTGAGCTTGGCTAAAGTTGAACGAGTTCATAAGACCAACATCAAAACGCTCTTTTGCATATTGATAGGCTAATTTTCTAGCTTCTAATGTCTTTTGTGCAGCCTCAAAGGCCTTAGCGAAAGTCTTCACATCATTATAAGCTTGATTAACCGCATTTTCAAGGTCTAATTTTGCCTGCTCAAATTGAAGCTTAGATCGTCTCACTCCTATTTCAGCACGCTTAATGCTGTTATTGGTGGAGAATCCATTGAAAATCGGAATATTCATTGACATTCCGAAAGAGATTCCATCATTCGCCTCTAACTGAGCAACAAAATCAGGTCTTACCAAATTATAATCATCCGTAGGATCGTTAGGGTCTTCATTCGGATTAGCCTGAATTGTGAAACGATCACTGGCAAAAGTATTATAGTTTAAGAAGGCATTAAGTGTAGGTAGTGCAGCACCTTTTGCAATTGCTAGGTCTTGCTCAGATAACGAAACATTTGCCTCTGATAATTTAATATCATTTCTGAAACTCAAAGCCTTACTGAAAATTTGACGAGGAGTCTTATCTAAAATATCTGAACTCGGAACCTCAAAGGATTCATCTGCGATATCAAAGTTTTCATAATCAGTAATTTGTAGCAGCTGTGCTAGGGTAATTCTCGAAAGAATAACACGAGCCTCTGCATTTACGATAGCTTGCTCTTGATTCGCCGCAGTAGCCTCAATTTCTAAAAGATCACCCTGCGGTACTACCCCTAAGCCTACTAATTCTTTAGTACGTTTTAAATCTTGTTCAGTAACTGCATATTGAGCCTCAGCAACACGTAGTGACTCCTTTGATGATATAACACTTAAATAGGCATTTGCTACTCTTAAACGAATATCATCTTGAAGATTAGCTAGGCGATATTGATTGGCAATCGTATTGATTTGAGCTCTCTGCGCTCTTTTAATATTCCGAAGACCATCAAAAATGGTATATCCTGCTGAAAGGCTAATACTTCCCGATAAAATATTACCTGCCACATTCGTTTGAGTTTGAGGATCAAGAATTAAACCTTTACTCTCGTTCACAGATAGCGAGCCATTCAATCTTGGCAGAAATTGACCCAAGGCATCTAAATTTCCAAGTTCGGCCGACTCAAGGTCTAACTCAAATTGGGCAACGGTGATATTGTTTTCTAGGGCATATTCTACGCATTCAGCTAAAGACATCTTATTCACTTGAGCAGAAGCTCCAATACTAAAGGCCGTTAAAAAAAGTAATATATATGATCTCATAGGTTGTCGTTTAAAATTAAGAAGCTCCGGTTACACTCCACGTTCTGGAGCATCTTCCTTCTCAATCTTTATTGGCTCAGTCTTGTTCCACTGCTTTACCTTATCCTCTGTGGTTAGTCCATCAAGGATTTCTACGTTAATTCCATCAGAAATTCCGATAGTAATATCTCTTCTTTCAAATTTTTGTTCCCCAACTTCTACCTCAACATAAGGTAGATCAGTAGACTTATCAAATTGTAAAAGTGCTTCAGGTAAAACCAAGATATTCTCTTTTCTTTCTAAAATTAAAGATGCGTTTGCACTGTAGCCCGCTCTAACGGTAAAATCATCCTCAATCACTACATCACCCTCAATCTTAAATTTAACCGCACCAGACTCCTCTTGTCCTTTTGGAGCAATAAATCGAAGTTTAGCATCGAATTCTTTATCCACGATGGCTCCAAGACTAACTTTCAAGGGCATTCCAACTTTAAGTTTACCTACCTCTCCTTCATCAACCTTACCTTCAAAAACCATTTTAGTTAGATCAGCTACCGTAGCAATCGTAGTACCAGCGTTAAACGAGTTGGATTGAATAACCTGATCCCCCTTTTCAACTGGAATTTCAAGAATAGTACCCGTAGTAGTCGCTCTGATATTGGTGTTTGCAGAAGACGAGCCTCCAACAGAACCTTCCTTTATAATCTGATAATCGGCCTCTGCATTTTTCAAATCTTGAGTTGCTTGATCGAAAGCTAGCTTCAGGTTATTATAATCTTGATTTGAAATAACACCGCGCTCAAAAAGAGCCTCATTTCTTTCAAACTCAAGCTTAGAATTATTCAGTCGTAATTCAGCATTTTTTACACGTCCTTGAGCAGCAAAAAGTGATTGCTCATTAGGAACTACCTTGATGACAGCAATTAAATCGCCCACCTGAACAAAATCTCCTTCTTTTTTAACGAGCTCATCGATAATTCCTTGAATCTGAGGCTTGATTTCAACTTCATCCTCAGGAACTACGGTACCTGTCGCTACGGTCTTTTGTTCGATATCAGCATAAAAAGGCTGGAAAGACTCATAGGTAATTGCACCCTTGCTATTAGATTTTACAAAGAATGCGGCTGCCCATAGACCTCCTAAGGTAACTACAGCGATTACACTCCATTTAACTACGTTTTTCATGATAGGTATTTAATTATATAGTAATAGTATTGATTAAATTATTCTTCTCTAAGCGCATCAATTGGTTTTATACTAACCGCTCTTTGCGCAGGAATTAGTCCAATAAGTGTACCAAGAATGACCATTAAAGCTAACGCTCCAACCACATAGGGTATGGGCACTGTCGGATTGGTGTAAGGAAAATCACTCCCTTCAGTTAGATTATTGACTAAGTTTAGAGTTGCAGCACCTAAAATGATACCTAGTAAACCAGATACCAGGGTCAAGAAAACAGACTCTAATAGAATCAAATTTCTCACCTCTGCCGGAGTAGCTCCAAGTGCTCTTCTAACTCCAAGCTCTTTTGTTCGTTCTTTAACCGATATCAGCAGGATATTACCAATTCCGATAACACCAGCAAGAATAGTTGCGGCTCCAATAATTAGAGATAAAAAGGTTAGACCGTTCGCAAATCCGCGAATTTGACCAAAAATCTCACCCAGATTAAATGAACCAAAAGCACGATCATCGGTTGGATCAACATTGTGAATCGATTTTAATACGGCTTTAACGTCCTCTTCGACTTTAACGATATCGGCATCATCAAAGGCTGCGATACTCATAAAATCTACATCATCCCCTTTATTGTAAAGTTTATTGAATGTGGTAAAGGGGATAAAAATATCACTGTCTGATTCAAAACCTCCACCAGGAACAAACTTGTGCACACCGACCACTCTAAAATAGATGTCGTTAATTCGAATAAAGGATCCTATTGCCTCCTCTTCATCTTCAAAAAGTTCGGTTTTCGTTCTTTCTCCAATAACACAAACTCTTCGAGACTCTTCAATATCCATTTCATTGATGAACCTTCCACCGTCGTAAATTTTCTTTGTGGCAATCTTAGTATATACCGGGAAGTCCCCGTAAACATTATAACTACCCGATTTCTGACCTCTAACGGTCAAAGCAGGGCTACCACCAAAAACACCGGTAGCATTTCTTGGAGCGATGTACTGAATTTCTGGAATTCTTTTCTTTAAAACATCGATATCTCCTAATCGAAGCTGAATTCTTCGACCTGTACGAAAACCTTTATAAGGCTTACTCGTAGACTGTGACCAAGCAAACAGCGAATTCATTGCAACCGTCTCGAATTGTCTTTCAAAACCATTATCTAAACCTTTGGCCGCACCTGACATTGCGATGTAGACAAAAATTCCCCATAGCACGCCAATAACGGTTAAGAGTGTTCTTACTCGATTCTTACTAATCGAGCTGAATATTTCTTGCCATGTATCGCTTTTAAATAAAAATCGCATATTATTCGTCTCTAAGTGCTACAATGGGTTTGATTCGAGCAGCACGCTTCGCGGGAATATACCCAGCGATGCTTCCGAAAATAATTAAGATTACAGTGGCTCCAATGGCGAAGCCCGAATCGATATAAGGATTGGTGATAAAATAGTCTTCAAGTCTGCCCCCTAGATTCTGTAGAATAATAACACCAGCAAGCATCCCAGAGAAACCAGATAAAATAGTTATGGTGGTAGCCTCCAATAAGATTGTACTAATCACGACTCTAGGTGTTGCTCCTAAAGCTTTTCGAATTCCAATTTCTTTGGTGCGCTCCTTAACCACAAAAATCATGATATTACTTACACCAATGATTCCTGCTATAATCGTACCTATAGCAAAAAACAGTGCAATAAAACCTAAAACTTGAGCGAACTGTTGATTTTGTTTCAGTTCATCTGCAATATTTCGAATGAATATTCCGCTGCGATCTTCTCTCGCAATGAACTTTTTCTCTTTGAGAAGTTTGGTAACATTTTTCTCAAGAGCCATAGCACCTGCATAGCCTATACTAGGGTTAAATCCAAGGATGATCTGTTCAATCTTATCATTCCCTTTTTCAATCAGCTGTCTTGTAGTATAAGGAATATAGATGAGGCGTTCTTCATTATCACCTCCATCATCTTGGAACACACCAATAACTTTAAATGCACTATCTCCCAAAGTGATGTATTTCCCAATGGGGTCTTCTTCTTTGAATAAATCCTTGGCGACTAAACGCCCAATCACGGCATACTTCGCTCTGATATTTATGTCGTTTTCATTTAAAAAACGACCTTTCATGATAATCGTCTTTTCGCTGAATTGATGGGCTGGAGCAACTGCTCTATTTGTATAGTTATTCGACTCTCCCTTATATCTTACAAGACTAGAACGAGTAATGCGGGGAGTAATGTAGTCAAGAAACATTACGAAATTTTCCTCGACATCTTTTAAGTCTGAATTATCGAATTGAATTCTTCGATTCGAAGTGTATCCCTTGTAGGGCATCGATGTTCTACCTGGAAATACAAACAGGGTATTGGTAGCATCATCACCAAAGAATTTTTCAAAAGTATTCTGCAGTCCATTAGTAAAGCCTACCAGAATAACTACAATAAAAATCCCTAAGGCCATAGTGAACCCCGTCAAAAAGGTCCTAAGCTTATTTTTTCGAATGGTATCGAAAATCTCTTTCCAGGTATCTCTACTAAACATATTGAGAGGCGCGTACTTGGTCTACTTTTTTATCTTCAACAATAACGCCATCTTTCAGATAGACAATTCGCTTACACATATGGGCGATATCCTCCTCATGAGTTACCACTAGTATGGTATTACCCTCATCATTAATTTTCTGGATGAGATCCATCACCTCATAAGAGGTTTTACTATCTAAAGCTCCGGTAGGTTCATCAGCCAAAAGAACTTTAGGGTCTGCAGCCATTGCACGAGCAATAGCAACACGCTGCTTTTGACCTCCTGATAATTCACTAGGCAAATGGTCGGCCCAGGGTTTTAACCCCACTCGATTGAGATATTCTAGTGCTGTTGCATTGCGTTCCTTTCTAGCTTTACCTTGATAATACAATGGAAGCGCAACATTTTCAACAGCCGATTTGTAATTAATCAAATTAAAAGACTGAAAAATGAATCCTAGGAACTTATTTCGATATTCAGCAGCCTTGGTCTCATTAAGATCTACAATAGGCACTGAATCTAAGGTATAAGAACCTGAATCAGCTTCATCCAACATTCCTAATATGTTCAGTAAAGTCGATTTACCAGAACCCGAAGAGCCCATAATTGCCACCAATTCACCTTGTTCTACAGAAAAGTTGATTCCTTTTAAAACATGCAGTGAATTACTGCCCATTTGATATGACTTATGCAAGTCTTTAATTTCTATCATCGATACGACTAGCTACGTTTATAACCTTTTAGACGACAAAGAAACTGCTTTGTTACAGCATCTATTCTCATTGCAATGTTAAAATTTCAACAAAGCAGACTTTACAGGGGGTTTTTCTCTGATAAAACCAAGAAAAACCCTGACCACAATCGCTGAAATTTCGTTTCAGACATCCAATACATACGACCCGCCGAAGGATCCATGATTTGTAGTTTATTCGCAGTATAGCCATACACAACAACATAGTGACCAAGCCCCATATAGCTTAGCTGAACCAGACAGGGAATATAATTCATATCAAATGATGAGGATCGATAAACAAGCGCCTGTATCCCCTGCTGCTCAGCTAACTTAAAAAGCTCATAAAGACTATATCCCCGTAAACGTTTTTTGCGTCTTGGAAGATTGAAGAAGAGGCCATGGTATAGAAATAGACTTTTTAAGCAGGCTATTCCACAATCAAAAAAAGATCGTTGTTTAACGGAGATTACTGGGTAGCCACCCATCTCCCAATAATTATAAATAGGGCCAGTAATGCTAAAAAACCTAACCCATATTGCCATTCTTTATTCATGATTGCAGTCTCTATGATAAAAATCTTGTCCTCGTCTAAAGCTTTGAACGAAAATCTCGAAAAGACCTACCTCCAGAGATTTTTTCGTTAATGCAGAGAAAATCATCGGTGATCATTAGTAAAAGATTCATAAATATATCCACTCATAAAACCGAGTAGTGTAGCATCGATAACTAGAATTACTACAAAGGGCAAGAAACCACCCCTCACCTTTTTCATTTCAGGTATTGATAAAGTTCTTTTCATTGTTCTGTTTTAGAATTGATGGGTAAGATATCCGAGCTCATTGCAATCTCTTTGCGGTATAACGAAAAAGAGAGATTAATAGCAGAAAAGGAAGTATAAGAGTTACTGAATAATGATCAATCGAAGGAGATTGAATAAAATGAATCAAGACCTCAACCAATCGTTTTTCGGCAAAAAAGAATTGATAAATCAGATGAATCATACAATAAGCGACAAACAAACTCCTCGTTATTGCATAGAAGACTAACCCGTTGAAAGGCTTTTTAGCTTTAATGAACATTTTTAATTCTTCAGTACTACTTCTCGAAAGCCATCGGATTTTTGTCAAATCAGACAGAATCCAATAACCATCTGATCTAAAAAATGGATTCAAATTCCATACGGCTTGAATACCGATCAAAAGGATCGCCGAATACATCCAATCCATTTGTAAAGCCAATCCAAAGCCTAGTAAAATTAAAATCCAAATTAATTCAAAGTAGACACCAGCCAGACTAATCTTTAATCGACTCGCTCTAGAAAGTGAATTACTTAATGAAACATCAACGAATAGAACCGGAATAAAAAAATAGAAACCCGCTCCGATACTAAAAGCGCTTCCTCCTAGGCTTTTATAAGCTACAGCGTGCCCTAATTCATGGATAGGAGTACTAAGTAACACTAAAAACAACCCCCAAAATGGCAGTGGAATTTCAAAGGTGCTTTTATCTAAAAGTACTCCAACCATTAATAGAGACAGGATAGCAAGTAGACTAAGGCTTACCATCATTTTGACTGAAAATAACTTAAAGGTGTTGAGCCAGGAAAATTGATATTCGTTAATCCTTAAATCAATCCCACGTAAACCAGCGTAATTTATTCGACGAAGCACCTTAGAACGAATCTTTTGTTCTTTACCTGTAAGGGCATCTAGTTCTAAGATTAATTCATGACATTCCTCAGATGAGATCGGTTTCTTTAACAATTCGTCGATTAGTTCAGCTTTAGTTCTAGGAAGGCGACAGTACGTTAACAAGTCGAATAACTCTTTACTTAACTCGTAACTGACCAATTGAACTTTATCATTAAGCAAATTTGTTTGACCTGGTATGAGTTCAAAGTGTGAAGGACAATGAAATAATTTTGAATTCATTTATACTTGATAAAGGGAATCAACCGAGTCTCTTATCTTCTTTAAAAGCATACTATATCCACTGATTGGTAATCCCTTCACCAAATCAGCAGAACGATCTAAATAATTAACTACGGTATCAATTAGTTCAGTAAAAAGAGTAGATTGATAGAATTGATCAAGGGGAATCCCCTTGTTAGACGCCATGTGAATAGCCCAATTGAATTGTTCTTTACTCTGATCTTCATAGAAATCAGCACAATCATCATATAGCTGAAAGGCAATAACAAATTGTTTATGACTCTTAAGTAGCGTATCACATTTCTGATTTTCAATTAGACCTAATTCTAAGAACGCTATTAGGCCTAGTTCAGCATAAATCGATCGAGATAATGCTAGAGACTCATAATTGGCCCAACTACTTCTTTGATGACATAACCTATCAAGCCTTTTACGTTTAGAAAACTCTTTAACAATTCGATCATATTGTATCCAAAAGGAATGGTCAATGGGAAAATAACACGAAAGTCTCTTAGTAGCTTCTGTTTGAAGGGCAATAACTGTATCAATACCCTTCGCTTGATCATCTTCGATACGATCAATATACATCATCATCTGAAACAAAAGATGGCCAATAACATCGAGGTCTTCAACCACTTGAATCTCGATACTGATTGGCAGATAAGCCTTGAATAAACTGGCATAAGATTTATAGAAAGGACTCGAATTATCTTGAGAGAGCACATATACCAATTCAGGGCTCATAACAAGAGGGCTTTAAAAGCTTTTTAGTATCTATCGGTAATTGAAATTGATCGGCTTCAGCCAAGACCTCAGTGAATCTGAAATCTTGGAACTGAG
Organism: Flavobacteriaceae bacterium; assembly: GCA_036782715.1. GTDB lineage: Bacteria > Bacteroidota > Bacteroidia > Flavobacteriales > Flavobacteriaceae > UBA3478. The sequence goes on along the minus strand of DAIPYN010000006.1, from coordinate 58,319 downwards.
TAATTCTCTTACTACCTTGATCAATATAGGTGGTCATCGCTTGTTGACGACTCAATTTCGCATTAAAAGGATATGTATTCACTAGATGTAAACTCTCAATCGATAGGCTTGAGTTTACAGGCTTAAATCGCAGGAACAACTGAACTTCTAATAGTTGATTCTCATGATTAAACAGTAATGAGCCAGAAATTTTCATAGGCGAGATGTTAGAAGCAGCTTTAAAATGATAATTCAAGCCCAGTTTATCAGGTTCTCTTGAAACAATTAAACGATCGAAGTAATCCTCTAATAATTTGATGAAATAGCTCAATTGAAAAGTACGTGCGGCAAAAGATAAATCAGGAAAAGGCCCCTCGTATCTTCCAGAGAAAGAACATTTCTCATCGGTTAACCACCAGTTCGATTCAAAAGCATCCGAATAGTTAAGGGGCTGTTCTAGATCTAATTGATAAATAAGATTTCTATCAGTAGTTAAAACCGAATGACTACCAGCGGATAATATTTCGCGATAGACTACCTTACTAAATTTAGAAGCACTTTCAGGTTGAGGTAATTCTTGTATTGATTTCAACATTAATACAAGATTATCGGGCGATAATTCGATCTCCTCTAACTCAATAGAGTTTGAATATTGACCATGCAGCATAAAGAAACTAGCTAGGTATAACATATAAATAAGCCCCCTTCGAAAGAGGGCTTGATAAGCGCGGTACATATTAGAAACGAATCTTACCGGTGACGGTGAAATCTCCATCTGATTGAATACTGGTACTAATTTCACCGCTTTTGAACCACCCCATTTCAAATCGAGGTTCTAACGGCTTAATGTGCTTGCTTTTTTTAAACGTAGTGTTGTACATAATCATTGAATTTGCTTCAAAACTAGAAGCCGACGATGCAACAACCTTTCAGTATAATCGATCAACGATACAATTCAATCATTTGGTCTTTATTGTAAACCCGAACCGAAATGTCCACTTCTAAATCGAACAGTTCGCGGTAGTAATAAGTCTGTCGGGAACGATCATAGTCAATGAGCGCTTCAAAGTCTCTTAGCTGTTCAACCAAAAGGTAAACCAAACGTTCGCTGACATGTAGACGTCTAGAAAGTTCATAAGGAGTACCCGTACATTCAGATCGAATGAGCTGGTGTAATCTTTTTAATCGGTGTAGATTTTTAATACTATTCATCGTAAATGATTTTAAAAACGAATAGCAAACTATCTCGTATACAGATGTTTACGAAATTATATTCACTGCGATTTATAAATCACAGTGTTCATTAAAAAAAGGCAATGTTTAAGAGTGTTTTGTGGGTCTTAATTTTTTATAAACCGCATAAAAGACTACTCCGACAAGTATATAAGGGATAGCCATAAGATAGACAATACCATTATTGATTCCTTCGGCAGCAGAAGTGTCAGAGCCCGATTCAAGTACTGCTCGACACATGGCACATTGAGCACTGACGTCCGAAAAGAAGATCAGAAAAAATCCAAAAAAGAATAGCGACTTTATTCTAGTAGGCATAATAAGGCGAAATCATTAAGTAAACTACCACACCGGTAACGGCAACATAGAGCCAGATTGGAAAGGTAATCCTAGCGAGCTTTTTATGACTTTGAAAATCTTTCAGATAAGCTCTTAAGTAAGTGTGCAACACAAGGGGGATGATAATTATTGATAACAGGATATGAGAAACTAGTAGGATAAAGTACAACGTTCTAACAATTCCTTCGCCACCAAACGGAGTAGAATCTGAAGTCATATGATACGCCACATACATTAAAAGAAATGAAAGTGAGAGGGCAATACAAGTCTTCATGATATTTTGGTGGAGTGTAATTTTTTTCGCTTTGATTGCCCAAAGTGCTGCAATAAGTAGAACGGCAGTTAGGCCGTTAATTGAAGCATAAATGGGTGGTAAAAAACTTAAGGGTTCTACATTAGGTAATCGAACTCTGAATAAGATCGCTACAACCACAGGAACGGCGATAGAGACAATCGTAATTAACTTCTTTGCTACAGACTCTTTCATATTAGTTCTTTTCGTTTAATAAACTATGGATATCAGTTGCCAGCTGAGAGATTTGTTCAGTTTCACCATCCGAGTCAACTCCCATATCACGAGTGATTGTTCCTCGATAATAAATCAGTGGGTTCCCGAAATCATCTTTAGAAGACCTGAAGTATCCCTCTGAATCAATTAGAGCAAATAATCCGGAGTGCTCAAATCCGCCTGGAGCAGCCTCATCTTCTTGTGCAATCATGAAGAAACCCTTTTGCGCAAGGGTATAGATTTCTTCGCGCTCCCCTGTTAACAAAAACCACGAATGAGTATCGGCCAAATACTTGTTCTGATAAATCAATAAGCGTTCAGGAGTATCGTAAAAAGGATTAATACTAATCGATACAAAAGCAACCTCTTCATCCTTAAACTCATCAGCTAGCTCTGCCATGTTCTGAGACATGATTGGGCAAATAGTTGGACACGTCGTGAAAAAAAAGTCAAGAACAACGACTTTTCCCTTTAAATCATCAGGAGATAAGGTATTCCCGTTTTGATCTGTAAAACTAAAATCCGGAATTTGACGGGCACCCTCTGGCCCCATTAAATAAGCAAGAGATTGATCAGAAGAACCATACAATACTTCAGGGGTTAGAGTCAATCGATTGTTATCAGTGATCTTCCCATTTTTTATTCGAGATACTAAACTAGGAATAGTAACTATCCCAAAAATGAGAACGATGATTGACACCCATAAATAGGTAGTTTTTTTATTCGATTTACTTGCGGTCGGCATAATTCTTTTTTAAAGCGAGTCGATATTCTGCGAGTAAGACCTTTACATCATCCTCCATCTTGTTGTTCAATACAGCTACCGATCTGATATCATATCCGTATAAAATTCCTTCGTCTTCATCATCGGTTCTTCCTCTTAGCGAACCATTTTTATCAATAATATAGACCAGTGGAGAGCTCCCAGACCTTAACTCTTCATTACTACTTAAGGCATCAAACAGTCGTGTCGAATCAGATTCATCAAGATAAAGAACCTGATAGCGACTAGTGTCTGTAATTTGGCCTAATTCTAATAACAATTGATCGACAGCAGCTTTCTGATTGGGATATGCGACTAGGAGTGTTTGAAAGTCGTTAAACTCGTAAAATCGTTTATAAATTTTCTGATTGAAATTAAATAGGTAGCCTTTCATTAGATCTACCTCCTCTCCAAGAAAAGAAAGTACGGTGATCTTGTTCTGAAAAAGATCTATTGCCTTCTTTTCAGAGGACAACAAAGCCGTTTTTGATGCAAAGCTATCTGTCAACACAGGTAAACGACCAAAACGGTTCACCCCAGAGGCGAAGAAAAGATAGATCACCAAGGGTAGAATAAATAGGATCCCTAATACCAGTGGTTTTTTCATAGCAGATAAACTGAAATACAAAAATAAAAAAAGGCGACCACCTAATCGGTAATCGCCTCAAGTATATTATTTATCGAACTCTTAGAAGTTCCAAGTCATGAATGTCGAATTGAAAATTTCATAGACATAAGTTGCTTCAAAAAGAAGTAAGGTGACTAAGTAAGAAATAAGGAAAACCGGCGTCCATACCACTACTCTTCGTAACGAAGCCTTTTCATCACGAAGGTGCATAAAGTCCCAAGCAATGTAGTAAGCTTTAACTAAGGTAAGGATGATGAAAATCCAGTTAAGAGGCTTCATTCCAGGGAATGAAGTGCTCATTAAAAATTCAGGCTTTGCAATACCCAATCCAACCTCAATCGCAGTTACGATCGAGAGAAATAAAAGAACTCCCCAAATCTTTTGCTGGTTATTCTTGAAGGTTACTAACCCTCTGAAAATTGATAGTTTGTGCTCGTGTGCCATAATTATACCAGATAAAAGAATGTGAATACAAATACCCAAACAAGGTCTACAAAGTGCCAATACAACCCAACTTTCTCCACCATTTCATAGTGACCTCTTCGGTCATAGGTTCCCATAAGAACGTTGAAGAAAATAATAACATTAATTGCAACCCCTGATAAAACGTGAAAACCGTGGAACCCAGTGATGAAGAAAAAGAAGTCTGCAAATAATCGACTTCCATATTCATTGCGAATTAGATTAGCTCCTTCGACAACAATAGCAGCATCAGCTAACTTAGCAACTGCATCTTCACGAGAGAGTACATTCTTTTCTCCTTCGATCATCTGCTCAGTTCTAATCGTTACTGATTCATCAGCAAGGAATCCTGCTTTAACTTCTTCTAAACTGTAAGTTGTAGGCTGATCTCCTTCTAAAAACCAAATACCCTTTGAAGATTCGTGATATACTGCGGTTTCATCTGGGTTTTCAACGGCAAAATCTCTGAGAGCAACGCGCTCCCCTGTTTCTACATCTACAAATTGTAAGATACGGCCTCCCTTAGTCTCTAAGGCTCCGAAATCCCCCTTAATAAACGTAGCCCATTCCCATGCTTGGGAACCAACGAATATAGCTCCGCCAATAATGGTAAGAAGCATGTAAAAGGTTACTTTCTTTCGATCCATGTGATGACCAGCATCAACAGCAAGCACCATAGTAACCGAAGACATGATCAGAATGAAAGTCATGAAGGCCACATAATACATCGGGTAGTTCCCATGAAAGAATGGTACGTGGGTAAAAACCTCGTCTGCAATAGGCCAGGTCTCGATAAATTTAAATCTAGAAAAACCGTAAGCGGCAAGGAAACCAGAGAACGTCAAGGCATCAGAGACGATGAAAAACCACATCATCAATTTTCCATAACTCGCTCTTAGTGGTTGATGGTCACCACCACCCCAAACGTTTTCATCTTTAGCTGTTGAAATTGAAGTATCCATTAGTTTGGCATTAATTGTCGCAAAGGTACACCTTTGAGTATTTTATAAAAATAATTGAATCGATTTACTTGACTAAAAACATGAATAAAACAAGATAAACCCAAAGCACTCCGAGGAAATGCCAAAACGTCTCTCCTAGTTCAAAGCCCAATCTATTATCAGCCGAATATTTTGAACGTATTAGTTTGTAATTAACTAGTCCTAGACTGATTAGCCCAGCAAAAAGATGCAGTAGGTGGACAAAAGCGATAAGAAAAATGTAAGACATCTTAATGCTACTGGTTGGTCCCGTAAAATAGTATCCGGCAGTAACCATTTGCCCAAACCCATTGAACTGAATAAAAACAAACGAAATACCCAATCCTAGGGTAATTAGAGCCCATCTAGAAGACATCTTCAAGTTACCTCCCTTAAGGGCAAGGCGGGCAAGAATATAGGTTATACTACTCAAAACGATGACTGCCGTTGACCACCAAAAAGCCTGAGGCAATTCAATGTTGGCCACCCAATCTTTTCGCTTACTACTTACGATATAGGCGCTTGTCCATCCCGCAAATCCCATAATTAGAGAGATGATTCCAAACCAAAGCATCATTTTTTTTGCGCGTTGTTGCTTCTCAAATTCTGTACGTTCTAACATAATTTTGTGTGCTATCGAATAAGGTGATCGATGACATAGATCACCTGAATTAATGAAATATATATTACGCTCCTTAGCATTAATTTTTTAGCAAAAGACACCTCTAACGAATTGAACAGTTGAAGTGCCGGAATCATCATGTAAAGACCCGAGACACCTACGGCTATTGCAGCAGGAATTGAAATTACAAGCTTACCAGTAAATCCAAATACTGGAGTAATAGATGCCAAAATCGTCCAAAAGGTGTAAACGATAATTTGAAATGCAGTGCTTTGATCTCTCTCACCCGTGGGGAGCATTTTAAATCCTCCTTTTTTATAATCCTCATCTAACATCCAAGCTAGTGCCCAGAAATGAGGAAACTGCCAAAAGAATTGAATCATAAATAAGGTTCCAGCTTCAATTCCGAAAGACCCTGTAGCACCCACCCAACCTAACATGAATGGTATGGCACCGGGAAAAGCACCCACAAAAACAGATAATGATGTTTTCGTTTTTAATGGAGTATAAACTAAAGCGTATAGAATTACCGAGAGTAAACCAAAAAGAGCCGTTTTAAGGTTGAGAAAATAGAGTAATCCCTCTCCTAGAATCGTGAACGCGAAGGCAATGATCAAGGCTAAAGCATTCGAAAAACGACCAGTAGGCAAGGGTCGCTCTTTGGTACGATTCATTTTTGAATCTAGATCCTTTTCTATGATTTGATTATAAGCGTTAGAGGCTGCAACCAAAGAAAAACCTCCCACTAGAAGAAATACCAGTTCTTGGACTTTATATGATTCAGCACCCAACAGATAGCCCGCTAATGCAGAGAACACCACGCTCAGCGCTAAACGAACTTTCGTTAAAGCTTTTAGATCGGTCCAAAACAAGGAAGTAGGATGTGTTGTTGCCCCTTCAATCATAGAGTGCAAAGATAAGATGCACAAATAGCTTTCAAATAAAAAAACCGGGCAATAAGCCCGGTTTTCTATAATTTATTCTCATTACTACTGTAATCGGAAAGTAATCGGAATACTAAATGGTACTTTTACAGGACGTCCACGTTGTCTACCTGGTGTCATGTTTGGAAGCAGATTGATAATACGCAATGCTTCAGCCTCAAGGTTTTTGTCTGGGCCTCTCATTCGAATTCCTCCAATTGAACCATCTCTCTGGATAACGAACATTACATTCACACGACCCTGAACACCCATTTCCTGAGCAATTTCAGGATATCTGAAGTGCTTACGGATGTGCTTTTGCATTTGCTGTTGAAAACAAGCTTTTTTATCACTGGCACCTTCACAGCCTGGGAATACAGGCACGTCTTCAATCACAGCAAATGGAATTGAAATATCTTCTTCTACCTCATCAACCTCAACCTCTTCGATTTCAATCACCTCTTCTTCTTGAGAGGTTTCAGTCGATTCGATAATGGTTTCTTCAACCTCTTCCTCATCTTCTACCACTTCAATAACTTCAGGAGCTGCTGGAGGTGGTGGAGGTGGTGGAGTCTTGATTTGTTCGGTCATTGGCACCTCCTCATCAAGTTGATCTTCTACATTTAGAGATATATCGTAATTCGTTACCTCATCGTATTTCTTCCACTCTAAGGCTCTCCATACAACGAACATTGTAAGGGCTAGACCTAGTGCGAAATACAATCCACTGTTACGACCTATATCTGCTTTTGGACTTTTCTTCGGTTCCATACTCTAAATTTTGATGATGGCTAATTTAAATATTAATTCGAAAAAGCACCGAATTATTTCGGGTTTTTCATTCTGTTAAAAAAAGGATCTAAAACCTTTAAGGCAACTAATCCAAAAATCACTCCTACCGAATTGGCAACAAAATCACCAAGCTCTGCCGAACGATAGACAGTAAAAAAACCTTGCAATAATTCAATAAGGCCACTATAAATCATTGCAATTAATGCAACTATTATTTGTTCCTTCCTAACCAAAGCTCGGGTAAAAGAACCTTTACAGGCTAAAGCCAGTAAAAAAGTAAAGCCAAAGTAAAAAAGGCAGTGCACCAATTTGTCCGCCCCTTCAAAACGAAGAAATGATTGCCCACTCGAATCGATGCGTGCTAAACTAAGCACGGTAATACCGCTAGCGTATAGTAAAAAGGTGGCAGTAAACCGATTAAATAGCCGGTGTCTAATTTTAGGCACCCACTAGGGCTTTGTAAGCATCGACATCTAACAATTCTTCGATCTCATCTAGATTGTCAACATTCATTTTAATCATCCAACCCGCACCGTAAGGATCGCTATTTACTAACTCTGGGTTTTGATCTAGTTCTTCATTGAAAGATTCAATCGTTCCAGATAACGGAAGAAATAAGTCAGAAACAGTCTTAACCGCTTCTACCGTACCAAAAACTTCTTCTTTATCGAGAGTCTCATCGACCGTTTCGACCTCCACATAAACAATATCCCCAAGTTCAGATTGTGCAAAATCAGTAATACCAACGGTTGCTGTATTCCCTTCGATAAGCACCCACTCGTGGTCTTTTGTATACTTTAAGTTTTCTGGAAAATTCATAACAATTTCTGATTATTAATAAGGTTCAAAGGTAACTAAAAGAGTCTTTTAAACTACTCGCCAAATCGATATTTTAAGCTAAGTCCAGCACGCATAGTAGTTTGGGGAAAGGAGGTAGAAACTCTAAACTTTGAGAAGCTGTGATCGTAATAAGCAGCCAAATTTAATGTACTACTTAAAGCGTAATCCGCAGAGAATTGAGCCGAGAAACTTTGCTGACCAGAAGTAATCTGATCCCCGACAATCTCGTCTAGATTTCGAATGAAAGTCGTATTCGATCGATAGGATACATCGCCTCTAAGCACTAAGTCCCCTCGATACTGCCTTCTCTTGCCTCCTATTTTAGGATTCCAACGCAAATCGGTAATTCGTTTCCCTAAACCAAGGACAAATTCTTGACCTTTAATCTCAGTAAGCAAACTATTGGCAAAACTTAAATTCAACGCTCTATCTTTTCGCCATTCTGTTCGAATTTGCCAGAACGACTCTGTTTCAAAATCGAATCCAATAAGTGGGTTAAACTGGTCGTTCATCACTACCGCTCCAATCAGTAATTCTGGTTTTAAATCCCCATTTTCAAGGTTATATAAGCCGTCGTTTCGACTGAGATTATTTTGAAAATTATTAATACTATAGGCGGCTCTATATCCATGGTTGATTGCAAAACGACTAAACACTTCGGGGAACAAACCACTGATTGAAACATCCCAATTGGGAACACCGAAAGATTCAAAAGGCCCTAAACTAACTTCGCTAATCGACTTACCGGTATAGGCCGCAATAAAAGAACCCAATAACACCTCAGGATGATAGGCTCCATAGGCCGTCGGGTAACCCTCAGAGTCAACAGCCGATACATCCATACCCGATGCATTAGCTAATCGATTTGCCATTTCAATTCTAGAAGTTTTGAATCGTTCAAAAGCTTCTGACTCCGTATCCCCCATTGAACCATCGAAAGCGGTTGAAAGTAAAAAGGCTGTAGTACTGTAACTACCTGTCTGGTTGGCGAGTAAGGACTGAAAAGTTGGTCCAAAGTCAGAAGGGGTCACTCTGAACTGCTCTTGAAAACGATCGCTCTTTCTTCGATCATAACTAAGACCAATAGAAACAGCACTACCGATACTAAGATTAGCAGTTGCAGAAAGGTTCTCGTTTTCGTCAATAACAAAGGGAGTATTGAACCCATCAAAATCGGTCAAATATCCTTGTCGTGCAGCTTCAAACCTAAAATCAGAAGAAGCCACTCCAAGCAGCAATTTCGGATCTAATTGAAGTAAACTCCTGTCATTGATCGTCGGTAAATAACCTGGTAAGACTACCCCAGAAGTTTCTGAATAATTCAAAGCCACTTGAGCACCAATCGCATCGGGAATTTTTATCAGCTTCTTCAATCCTGACTTTAGATCAAGGCCACTACTTAGCGATAAAGTACTTGCCGTCTGAACGGTATGTAAAGGTCGACCTGCAACTTCAGCGAGTGCGTCAGAACCTCGTTGCCAATTAAGCTGGCCTCCATAATCTAATCGCGTAGTTAAAAAATCAAGGGGTTTGAACAAACTGAATGGAATTTCTAGTCCTAGCTGAAGTTGCTGTGCATAAGTATTTGGCTTACCCCAAGAGAAAAAAGACTCCCAAACAGAATTAAAACCTAGGTTCTGATTAAGATCGAGATTAACGATATTATTTTGAGTCGCAGTAAATGAGGTACTAAAGAATTTAAACGGATTCGCTTTGATCGAACCGTTCCATCCCGATCTAAAATTTTGTTGACTTAAAAGGGGTAAATCAAGAAGGGTTACGCCAGGTATAAAGATTTGTCTGAAGCGCTGTTCACTAAGAGATCGATCAATAGAGGCTCCCATGGTTAATGAGAAAATAGAAGGCGTATACGTATAATCGAGTGAAGCCCTCGCTTGCGACTGAAGCGATTCTGAGATTTCAAAATCGCGATGCGACTTGGTTGAATGGCTGTAATTAACCGTAACATTCTCAAGATCAAAGAAATCAACATTACTACCCTCTTTACGTTCTATTCGAACACCATTAAGCGCGAGGCTGGAAACTTCTGTGTACGACTCAGCCTGCTCTTGAATTGCTTGTTTATCATCGTTATTAGTCGCGGCACTCAGACGGTCCTCGAGACGAATATCTTCATAAACAGGATCATACTCAGGAGTAATTCGCGTGGAAGCCATCGAATAATTCAATGGTAGTTTCAATCTACTGGCTTTGGATAAAAACTGTCCGAGGTCTGTACGCACCGAGAAATCAAAGTTTTCGGTATCATCCAACGAGCGTGTATTAACCGCCCCATCGATGGCTCCGAAACCTACCGTTGTTTTAGAGAAACCAGCACCCAAACTAACTACATCAGACAACTGGACAGAAGCATTAGCAGTTGCCGCCCAGCCTCCTTTGTGATTGATTCCTGCTAGCCGCAATTCATTAAACCAAAGCTCTGCCGAAACCGGTAGGCTTGACGATCGATTGATGGCCCCAAGCATGGCAGAGGTAATATTCCCGATTGACGGATTCCCTTTTACGCGAATGGTCATTCCGTTCTCAAGAACTTTTGAATACTCTGGCTCTGCGGAGGCAATTTGCTCTGCCTTTACACTGCTCAATAGCGCCAAATCTAAATCAAGGGCATTCGCATCTGGCCAAATAAGTCCTGCGTCTTGGGTTGCATTATTGGTAAAGGTTAAAGGCCACTCGATTTGATAGTAGTTAGAACTGTAGTCGGTTCCAATTCTGAGAAAAGCCACTAGATCATTATCCTGAACTGTTGAAGCTCCTATTCGCTCGGCATGAACAAATAATTTAAGCCTTTCAAAACGGCGCATATCGAATTTCACACGTCTAAAAGCTCCTCTTCCGTCCCCTAATGGTAAATCGGTAAATCGCATACTTAACGACTGTTCATTTTGTCGTACAATCGTATTCGTATTATTCAAGGCTTCACGTCGAACCCCTGGCGGAAGTACGTATGGGATAGGGCTTCTATTACTATTTTCTTCAATATTTACGGCACCCAATTCAAAGGTCGTTGAAGGGTTTACCGGTAAGTTAGCTTCGGGGTCTAATTCTTTGTCATAGATTCTCCAACTACCTTGAATGAGGTCAAGTGAAGCAAATCGCAATACGGTTGAACTTTGAAACCCCTGCAATGACATACGAATAAAGGGTATCGACCTAAAATCGGTAATCCCGCCTACCGCACGGGTATATTCGCGAAGAGGAATCTTATACTGAACCCAACGAACTTTGCGTCCCGTTTCTAGAGTAACTTCTTGAACCGTTGTGATGTAGGGCATCGATTCGCTTACTACCGAATTAATGGGAAGTTCATATTGATAATAACTCTCGACCACATTCATAGCAAAGTCTCGATCGACATCCTCCACATCGGGCAATAACGTAGAACCTCTTAACTCATCGGTCGGGTTAATCGGTGTATTACCTTCAGGATTGTTGAAATACTTGTAACGATTTGGGATACTTCCCTGAGCTTCTAAATAATTCACGTAATTATCCCTAGCCGGGTCATCACTAGGTCCTGTATAAATCAAACCTTCCTGAGAATCTGAAAGACCATCTAATCCGATATCTTGTAGTTCTCGAGCACCCGCATCGCTATCAAAAGTGTAAATCAAGGCACTTCTCGAAGGGACCGATCCATAGATGGTTGGATCCACCTGAACCCCAAGTCCATTTTCATATTGTTTTCTTCCATCAGGAAGAATATCCTCAGAGAGGTTCCCAAGATCAATCACCAATTTACCTCCCTCTCCAACTTCTAACGGTTCGAGCGGATGCAACATCCAAAACTGCAAGTATTCAATATTTGCCTGCTCAAAGTCAGTAACGGTAAGGGCTCGCATAGTCCCTGCCCATTTGTTAGCAACTGCACCAAAATCAGACGCGGTATTGTAAGGTCCTGCCTCATCGGGATAGTAGGCGATATCTAAAGTAGACTGAACGGCAGATTGCCCCTGGACTACATCGGTTTCGGGATAGACCTCTCTTATAAAAATTCGACGCGCTTCATCTTCTTGCAACATCGCATCAGTAATATCTGAGGGTCGTAGTCTGCTATATAGCACAGGATCAATAGTATACCATGCGAGTCGAGCCCTAGACCTAGAAGCCTCAATACCGGTCTGACCAAAAGGATTACTCGACAGCATCCAATCAGAAGGATTTCTAAGATCTAAGAATTGTTGCGCCTCTTCAAAATCATCGATATAGGTGGTTACCTCGCCACCGAATTGTGCATTGTTTGGAGCCGATGGGATGAGTGCAGCAATTTCTGCAGAGAAATCGATCGAAGACGGTGCTTCAGTTTCAATAGTAGGCCACTGATTAATAAGCCGTGTAAGCCACGGAACCTCTTTATGAAACGAAATATTCGCACCAATCATCGAGTTATTAATCGGCTCGATTCCATAAGCAGACTTCTGAGTGAGTGGGCGTTCTCTAAGATTTAAGAAGGCACCCCCAAAGGATAGTTCACTAGAGGCTCGATGCTGAATAGCAACTCCTGTGAATCGTCGAGTTAATTGCCCGATTTGACCAGCATCTTCAACTGAAATATCGATCGGAAGACCAGAATTCTGTAAGCTAGGATCAAGAATTTCCACCTGACCCGCCGCATAGTCAACAAGGTAATCAACCCCTTCAGTAAGCACTCTACCGCCAATACTAACCTGGACGGATCCGGGTAAAGCAAACGCCACTCCGAGCGATAACTTTTGACCCGAAGAAGCAGTGCTACCACCATAGGAACCTCTAAGTAAGAATCGATTCGCATCTGCCTGCTGCAAGGCGGCTGTTTTCGTCAATTCATAGAGAGAGCGATAAACATATTGCCTTTGATTACCATTATAGGATTCCTCAATTTCGTAATCTTCGGTAACATCACTAGAGAATTGCTCAAACAAGTATTCACCAAACGGCTCTACTTGGGTAAAAATGATTCTACCATTCGAGGCATCAACGGTAATACCGTCTACAAAATCAAAGAAACCATCCCCTTGCTCTGAGCGATTTTGATAGGCGTCGAGTCGATCTAAATTGAAAATCTTCAATAGCGTACTGTTCGAAAACTCCTCTGGCCAAGGAACCGAAGGGTCGGCCGGTGTTAAAAAATTTCGAGGGCTAGGATCAGTGTATAGTAACTGAAACTCAAAATCATTCGCACTAATTCCGAAAGCTCCGGTCGAATAGATATTCTTCATCATCAAATCCCAAATAGGATCCTCAACTCGGGTAATATTGCTCTTCAGAAGTTTTACAATAAGCGCACTAGAGGCGTCTCTCTGATTGTCATTAGAGAACTCTCCGACGGTATAAACAGACCCGTTGTAAGTGTACTCATAAGCAACAGCAAGCACCTCATCAGTAGCCAATGGTTGATTCAGCGATAAGTATCCGAGCTGACGGTGATATGAATAATCTAAACCGGCTTCTAATTTTCGTGCGTTTTCTAAAGAGGCATAGTCTAGGCCGTTTACTAAAGGCTCGCCTAACAAACTTAATCCAGAGGCGGCACCAGCCGCAGTTCTTATTGAACTAGAAAGACCTTCACCACCTATCCATTCGGGATTAAGAAGGTTAGCCTCATTGTCAGGTAAAGACTCGGTAGCTCGAAAAAAATTCTGAGGGCCCCCAAACCGAACTTTTTCAGGATTATATTCTCCAAGATCTTGAAAACCTACAATTTGTCGAACGTTCTCAGTCTGTTGAGATCGATTGGTTACCCAAACCTCTATACGGGTAATCTGAACATTTGAAGCAATGAAGGGGTAGTTCTTAAGCGCAAGGTCATAAGCATCTCTAAAATGTTGACTTAAGAAAAAGTGAGTGTTTTCCTCATAATCGAGAGCGGTAAGCTCAAACTCATTAATGACTGATCCATTTTGAGTACTGACCGTATTTCGTTGAGATCGTTGTTCTGCATAAACGGCCGTCACAGAGGTACGCCCAAACTGTAAATCAGTTTTGAGTCCAAATAAATTCTGAGCGCCAGTCATCAGACTGCTTTTGAGCGGCATACTTACATTACCAAACTCGATATTGCGAATCAGGTCATCCTCATTAGGAGTATATTCAATTTTGAAAAGATTTTGAAAATCAAAGCTTGAACGGGAGTCCATATTTGCTTGAACTCTTAAACGCTCTCCGACCTGTGCATCCACATTTAAATCAAATTGCTGATCGATATCAAGAACGGTACTTCTTTGATTGCGAACCGATACGGATGGATTTTCTGATTTCTGACTAAGAGCACCTAGATCAAGGGAAAAACCTCCTGAAGCGTCAACAGTGATGGTGTTACCTCCGAAGATAGATTCAAAAAAGGCAGAATTAACATAATAGGTGGGAAGTAAATCCTCACGTGCGTCAGCGACCGTGTCATTCACTTTCGAAAGAGCATCGGTTTTTGTCTGGTAGTTAGACTTAATCATCTGCGCTCGAAGTGCCTCGTAGTACTGGGTAAAACTTAAATACCTGGGATACCCTACGACCTTTCCCGATACAGAAGGGAGCAACTCATATCTATTATTTACCGGATCATACTGATAGACCTCATCGATACCAAAGGGAGATAAAGCCGGTAATTTTTGTGCCTGAGTAAGGGTAATAGCGAAAAACGCGAGTAGGACACATAGAGACCGTATTGAATCCAGTCTAATCTTCAATTTAAATTGCGTTTAGCGTATTCTTGATAAGATCTTCGACACTCATCTGCGAGTCTGCAGTCAATAGCTTATCTACAATTTTCTGAACTGATTTTCGAGTGAAGCCAAGCACCTCTAAAGCAGCTATTGCTTCTTCTCCATTTTGCCCTTTGAGCGTTGTGTTCGCTACCACATCTTCGGCTCCCTCTAATGCTAAGACTTTATCTTTTAATTCTAAGATCATTCGTTGAGCCGTTTTTGCCCCGATTCCTTTAACCGACTGCACAACGGCTACTTGCTCAGATGCAATTGCTCCAACTACGTCAGAAGGGCTTAACGACGAAAGCATTGTTCTGGCCGTTGCCGCCCCAACTCCACTTACCGAAATGAGCAATCGAAATACTGCGCGCTCAAATTCAGATAAAAATCCGAAAAGCGTATGGCTATCCTCCTTGATTTGGAGATGGGTGTACAGAAGTTGCTCCTCTTCTGAACTCAACCCAGAAAAGGTATGAAGCGATACCTCGAGATGATAACCTACCCCATTACACTCAAGAATCACATGAGTGGGAGTTTTTTCTATCATTCGACCTCTGAGGTGGCTAATCATAATCGTCTATTTTTTTGTTGCGCGCTGTACGTCGGTTACTGCAATAGAGGTCATATTGATGATTTCCTCAACACTAGCCCCTAACTGTAGGATATGAATTGGTTTGTCTAAACCTAACATGACAGGACCAATTGATTTTACCCCGTGCAGCTCTTTCATCAGCTTGTAGGTGATATTGGCAGAATCAAGGTTAGGAAATATTAAGGTATTGACTTTTCGATTAGACAGCTTTGAAAATGGGAAGGTTTGGGAACCCATCTCAAGATTTAGTGCAAAATCTGCCTGAATCTCTCCATCAACAATCAAATCTGGATGATCTCTATGTAAGATTTTGACCGCGTTCTTTACCTTTCTGGCTTCGGGCTTACTTGAAGAACCGTAGTTCGAATAAGATAGCATTGCCATTGCAGGTTCGTATCCGAAAGAACGAACCTCTCTTGCCGTCATCACTGCGATCTCAGCTAACTCTTCGGCTGTAGGATTAACATTTATTGCGGTATCCGCTAAGAATAGTGGTCCACGCGGAGTCATCATGATATTCATCGTGGCCGCTCTCTTGATTCCAGGGCCTCTACCCACCGTTTCTAATACTGGAAGCAACACTTTAGGGAATGAGCGAGAATACCCCGATATCATTGCATCTGCTTCTCCCGAAAGAACCATCATAGGACCGAAATAGTTTCTATGCATCATTCGAACACCTGCACTGTATCTCTGAACCCCATCGCGCTCCCCTCGACTCCATAAGAGCTTGGCGAATTCGTCCCGGCGAGCTTGTTGATCATCATCAGATGGATCAATAATGGGAACCTCAGTATCAAACTCTAATTCCTCTTTAAGGCTCTCAATTACCTCTTTATCTCCAAGAAGAATAGGATAAGCCATACCTTCATCAGAAACAAACTGAGCAGCTTTTAGCACATCAATCTGATCTGCTTCGGCAAAAACCACACGCTTAGGATTCAATTTAGCCTTATCATGAAGTGATCGAATAAATTTATTGTCATTACCCGAGCGCGCCATAAGTTCCTCCTCATATTTCTCCCAATCGGTAATTTCAATTTGAGCAACCCCCGAAGCGATAGCTGCCTTAGCCACCTCCACCGGGATTTTAGAAATAAGTCTAGGGTCAAAAGGTTTTGGAATGATATACTCTCTACCGAAAGCCAAACGAGTAATATCATAGGTAATATTAACCTGCTCTGGTACCGGTTCTTTTGCCAAATCAGCTAAAGCGCGAACCGCCGCCATCTTCATTTCTTCATTAATCTTAGTAGCGCGAACATCTAATGCTCCCCTGAAAATGAAAGGGAATCCTAAGACATTATTTACTTGATTAGGATGATCTGAACGACCGGTAGCCATAATAATATCCTCACGAGTGCGAATGGCCAAATCATAATTAATCTCTGGATTTGGATTCGCCATAGCAAATACAATAGGGTTGGCTGCCATCGATTGAAGCATCTCTGGAGTGACAATATCGGCAATCGACAGACCGATAAAAACGTCTGCATTTACCATCGCATCTTCAAGGGTGTGAACATCAATAGCAGTTGCAAACTCCTCTTTTGAAGGGCTTAAGTTTTCGCGATCCTTACGAATCACCCCTTTACTATCGAGCATGATAATGTTCTCTGCAGAAGCTCCGAAGGCTTTGTATAGTTTAGTACAAGAAACTGCAGCTGCACCTGCCCCACTTACCACAATTCGAACATCCTCGATATTCTTTTCAGCCAATTCAAGCGCATTGATTAATGCGGCAGCTGAAATAATCGCAGTACCATGCTGATCATCGTGCATGACTGGTATATCTAATTCCTCTTTCAACCTGCGTTCGATCTCAAAGGCCTCTGGCGCTTTAATATCTTCAAGATTGATTCCTCCAAAAGTTGGAGCAATACGCTTGACTGTCTCTACAAACTCATCAACATCCTTAGTATCAACCTCGATATCCATACCATCGATATCTGCAAAAATTTTAAAGAGTACGCATTTACCCTCCATCACAGGCTTTGAAGCCAATGGACCTATATCACCTAAGCCGAGTACGGCAGTACCATTTGAAATAACCGCGACAATATTTCCCTTAGAGGTATACTTGTACGCATCTGTTGGAGTTTCTGCAATTTCTAAACAAGGCTCAGCAACTCCTGGAGAGTAAGCAATCGCTAAATCTCTCTGTGTTTGGTAAGGTTTAGTCGGAACAATCTTAATCTTACCCGGCTGTGGTTTTGCGTGATATACTAGCGACTCTCTTCGCTGTCTTGAGTTTCTCATTTCAGTCTAATTGTATATCAAAGATACGTGATTCCCTCACTGGGAATGTCGTCAAAACAGAATTGTTCTCTACCAGAACATTCCGACAAAAATCGCGGTGATTATGAGTAAGATAACCGATAGCGTACGATAGTTTTTGTACCAAGGAAGTCCTTTCAGTTGCTCCGTTTCTTCGTTATAGAACGATCGTTTGTAGGTATACTCAGCAACTTTTTGTTCATCTACCTTACCAAAAGTTAGACTGACAACAACGTTAACCACTACAGCAATCACAAATAATAAATTAGCTTTCGCTAGAAAGTGTAGATCATTGATATATGGAGACCAATCAAACGAAGCTGAAAGAATCATAAATACAGCAAAGGCACCTCCGACCATGAGACTTGAGAATGCGCCGTTTGCGTTTGATTTTTTCCAGAAAAGACCTAAAATAAACGTTGCCACTACAGGTGGTGAAGTAAATGCAATCACCAGTTGAAGATAACCCCATAGGGAATCGCTTACCTTTTCAATAAAAGGCACCCACATAGAGGCTAACACCACTAAAACTAATGTTGTGATCTGGCCTACTCTTACTAGTTGCTTACCATCTAACCCAGGCTTGAATTGCTTTACAAAGTCCATGGTAATTAGCGTTGAAGCCGAATTAAAAGTAGCTGACACTGAAGACATCATTGCAGCCAATAATCCTGCTACCACTAAACCTAGAACTCCTGTTGGTAATAGCTGGAATAGTAATACTGGGTAAGTAAGGTTCGGACAATCAGTCAGTGAAGCACACATCTCTCCACTAGCTAACGGATAATTAAGTCCACTAATATCTAAATCATTAAAAAGTAATAAGGCTAAAACACCAGGAACAATCATAATGAAAATCACAGGTAGTTTAAGAAACCCTGCAAAGAGCGCTCCCATACGACCGTGATGTAAATCTTTAGCTCCAAGAACTCGCTGAACCATAAACTGGTTATTTGCCCAGAAATAAAATCCTAATAGAGCCACACCCGAAATTAATCCCCACCAGGGCATAAATTCATCATTCGCCGGACGAACAACGCTAAACACTTCCTGAGCGGTCTTGGGTATATAGGCTCCGTTAGCGGCCCGGTCTCCAAAATCTATTTGCCCCGAAGATAGCATTCCGTCAAGGCCATCCATCATAGCTGACCAACCCCCGCCTAATTGGTCAAAGGCAAAATAGGTGATTAAACAAGACCCTATAATTAGAAGGATCGCCTGAATTACTTCGGTTTGAATTACAGAGTTAAGCCCTCCAGGAATGGTGTAAGCTGCAGCTGCGATTGCTAAGAGAATAATAATCGTTGTTGAGCTGTACTCGGGAAAAAGTAATTTCAAAACGATCGAACCCACATATAATGCAGCAGCGGTATCCACCATAACGTTACCAATGACTGTAATTAATGAAAAGTAATATCTAGAACGCTTATCAAAACGACGCTCTAAAAATTCAGGCATGGTATACACCCCTGATTTTAAGTAAAAAGGCAAGAAGAAAACCGAAAATATGATCAAGACAATTACGGCATACCACTCATAATTGTAAACGTTAATATTGGTCTGAAAACCATCAGAGGCTAAACCCACTAAAGTAGAGCTGGAGATATTTGCAGAGAAAAGAGCAATTCCGACAATTGGCCAAGTCATTGTTCTTCCCCCTAAGAAATAGTCCTCTGAACTTTCTCTTTTCGATTTAGAAATTCCATAGATAACGATACCTATGAGGTAGACTACAATAACTCCAATATCAAGAGTGCTTAATTGATTCATGGTTGCATATTTAGTCCATGAATATAGCTACTTTTTCAAAAAGTCGATGTTTCTTTTTAAACCTGCATACTTGGTACGTTTCACCGCAGATTTTTTAAACACCCTTGAAAAGGTTTCTTCGGTCATTTCGATCCAGTCGTTAGCACTTAAGGTCAATAGTTCAGATTGAGGATCAAATAACGGCTCACTATGGCTTTTCGAAAAACGATTCCATGGGCAAACATCTTGACAAGTATCACAACCAAATGCCCAATCATCGAAAAGACCTTTAAAACTGGTCGGAATAGCTTCTTTCAACTCTATTGTGAAGTATGAAATACACCTAGACCCATCAACTACATTTGGAGCGACAATAGCCTGCGTAGGGCACGCATCTATGCAGGCCGTACAACTTCCGCAGTGATCTGTGGTTACCGGATGGTCATATTCAAACTCTAAATCGAGAATGATTTCAGCCAAGAAAAAAAAAGAGCCCTTTTGCTTACTGATTAGATTGGCATTTTTAGCCACCCATCCAAGACCAGATTTTTGCGCCCAAGACTTTTCTAATATTGGAGCAGAATCAACAAAAACACGTCCTTCAATCGCACCGAATTCTTGCTGTAAATCATAAAATAGGGCCCGCAACTTCTTTTTAATTACCTCATGATAGTCTTTACCGTAGGCATACTTAGAAATCTTAAACTGATCTTGCTTGAAAGCGACTGTTTCTGACGGATAATAATTAAATAATAGCGAAATTACCGATTTGGCTCCGGGAACAAGCTTGGTAGGATCCAATCGCAAATCAAAATTGCGTTCCATATAGGTCATCTGACCATGATAACCGTTGTTTAACCAAGATTCTAATCGAGGAGCATCTTCTTCAAGAAACTCCGCCTTTGCAATACCAGAAGATAAAAATCCGTGACGCTGAGCCACCTCCTTTAGAAAAACAGAACGTCTATGTAGTTTCTCATCCTTCTGCATCTTTTTTATTCAAACAGTCCTTTCTGGCTTGAAGATTTGGTTCTTCCTAAATGTGCATACGCTAAAGGTGTCGCCTCTCGCCCTCTCGGAGTTCTAACTAAAAAGCCTTCCTGAATCAAGAAGGGCTCATACACTTCTTCTAGCGTTTCAGGATTTTCGGATACTGCAGTAGCTAGCGTATTGATGCCAACAGGGCCTCCACCAAACTTATCGATAAGTGTAGATAAAATTTTATTATCCATTTCATCTAGACCATGAGCATCCACATTGAGTGCTTTTAACCCAAATCGAGCAATCTCTAAATCGATCGTCCCATTTCCCTTAATCTGTGCAAAATCGCGAACACGACGCAGTAAGGCATTACAAATTCTTGGAGTACCCCTACTTCTTCCCGCAATCTCAATAGCTGCGCTTTCATCCATAGGAACACGTAAAATTTCTGCACTACGCAAGGCAATCGTAGATAATAACTCTGTGCTGTAATACGAGAGACGAGACTGAATACCAAATCGAGCACGCATAGGAGCGGTTAACAGACCTGAACGGGTGGTAGCTCCAATTAAGGTAAATGGCTTTAAATGAATCTGAACAGAGCGAGCATTTGGCCCTGTCTCAATCATAATATCGATCTTATAATCTTCCATAGCAGAATATAGATACTCCTCTACTACCGGGCTCAAGCGATGAATCTCATCGATAAATAGCACATCTCGCTCTTCTAAATTGGTAAGAAGGCCTGCCAAATCACCGGGCTTATCTAAAACGGGACCCGAGGTGATTTTAATATTCACCTCTAACTCATTCGCTAAAATATGAGCAAGGGTAGTCTTTCCTAGCCCCGGAGGACCATGAAGTAAGGTATGATCAAGTGCCTCATCTCGAAGGTTAGCAGCCTCTACAAAGATTTTCAGATTCTCGAGAACCGCATCCTGACCCGCAAAATCATCGAAGCCCTTAGGCCGCAGAGCGCGCTCAATATCAAACTCTTCTTTTTCGAAATGCGCTCCAGTAGCATCTAAGTTCTCATTCATATTCAAAGCTTTATTTAAAGGTAGGTAATCCTCATAAAAAAAGCCCTGCAGATGCAGGGCTTCCTTCCTTTTTATAAAAACGGAGTTAATCTTAGTGATTCAATTCTTCTTCATTAGGCTGAAGTGGAATGTGTTGGGGAACGTAATCTTGCCCCTCAATGATGTATGACCCATCATCATAAGTCTTACTGTAGTCGTATGACCAACGGTGAACTTCAGGAATTGCGCCAGGCCAGTTCCCGTGAATGTGCTCTAATGGAGTCGTCCACTCTAAAGTATTTGATTTCCATGGGTTTTGTGAACCTTTCTTACCATAGAAAATGCTGTAGATAAAGTTATATACAAACACCAATTGAGCAGCTGCAGCAATAAGTGCAAAGACAGTCATTAAAATTTGAACGTCTGTTAACTCATCAAACATTGGGAATGCCGTGTTTTGATAATACCTCCTTGGAACCCCTGCCATACCTACAAAGTGCATCGGGAAGAATACTCCGTAAGAAGCAACAGCAGTTACCCAGAAGTGGATATACCCTAAATTTTTGTTCATCATACGGCCGTGGAACATTTTAGGGAACCAGTGGTATACCCCAGCAAATAAACCATAAAGAGCAGAGATACCCATTACTAGGTGGAAGTGAGCAACGACGAAATAAGTATCATGAACATTAATATCAAGAGTACTATCCCCTAATATGATTCCAGTAAGACCTCCTGTAATGAAGGTAGATACTAAACCTATTGAAAACAGCATGCCAGGATTCAACTGAAGATTACCTTTCCAAAGCGTGGTGATATAGTTGAATGCCTTAACTGCCGATGGAATAGCAATAAGGAGCGTAGTAAAGGTAAATACAGAACCAAGGAAAGGGTTCATCCCTGAAACGAACATGTGGTGACCCCATACAATCGTAGAAAGGAAAGCGATACCCAAAATAGATGCAATCATCGCACGGTATCCGAAAATCGGTTTACGAGCATTTGTAGACATTACCTCTGAAGTAATACCCAAGGCTGGTAATAATACAATATAAACCTCAGGGTGCCCTAAGAACCAGAAAAGGTGCTCATAAAGTACTGGTGATCCACCTTGATAGTGCAGCACCTCTCCTTGAATAAAAATATCCGAAAGGAAGAAAGAAGTTCCAAAACTACGGTCCATTAGCAACATTAGTGCAGCCGAAAGTAATACCGGGAAAGAGACAACACCAATGATCGCAGTGACAAAGAATGCCCATATTGTAAGTGGAAGACGCGTCATGGTCATTCCTTTGGTTCTTAAGTTAAGAACTGTCACAATGTAATTCAGTGATCCTAGAAGTGAGGAAGCAATGAAAATAGCCATTGAAACTAACCACATCGTCATACCCAATCCTGAACCAGGTTGAGCTTGTGGAAGCGCCGAAAGTGGAGGGTAAACCGTCCACCCTGCAGCCGCAGGACCAGCCTCAGCAAACAAGGATCCTAACATGATTGCACATGAAATAAAGAACAACCAATAAGACAACATATTAAGGAATCCAGATGCCATATCTCGTGCACCAATCTGTAATGGAATAAGGAGATTAGAGAACGTACCACTTAAACCTGCAGTAAGTACGAAGAATACCATGATGGTACCATGAATCGTTACTAATGCTAGATAAATATCTGCGTCCATTACTCCATCAGGCGCCCACTTACCAAGAAGCGCTTTAAAAACAGGAGAGGCTTCTCCCGGCCATGCTAATTGCATGCGGAATAAAAGGGACATTGCGATTCCTATGAAACCCATAATTAATCCAGTAATCAAGTATTGCTTAGCGATCATCTTGTGATCTTGACTAAAAATATACTTGGTGATAAAGGTTTCTTTGTGATGGTGTTCTGCCTCGTGAGCCATAATACTACCTTATTTAAACTTTTAAATTTTCTTTTTCGTTACAAATTTAGGGAACTGCAATAACAGTTTCTCCAAAGGTTTTCTGAGAGTCTAGCCATTTCTGAAAGTCTTTTTCTGACTCTACAATAATTTTCATCTGCATGTTGTAATGAGACTTGCCACAAATTTTGTTACATAATAGAACGTAATCAAATTGCCAAGGGTCACTATTCTCTTCACCAGCTGCTGCACGTTCGGCACGAATTTTATTCGTTCTCTTCACCTTATCGATAATTTCAGGTTGCAAACGCATCTCTTCCGTAGTCACTGTAGGAGTGAAAGAGAACTGGGTAACCATACCAGGAACACAGTTCATTTGTGCTCTAAAGTGTGGCATGTACGCTGAGTGAAGTACATCCTGAGAACGCATGTAGAAATTAACCTTACGCCCTACAGGTAAGTGTAATTCTTTAACGATGATGTCGTCTACTGCATTTGGATCAGATTCATCAATACCTAAGATATTCGCTTTATCAATGTCAATAAGTCGTGCACTAGCATCTCCAAGAACATTGTCATCACCACCGTAACGAGCCGTCCAGTTAAACTGTTGAGCATAAAGCTCCACAACTAAAGGGTCTCCCTCCTCATTGATGTCCATAATATTAGTCCATGAATAAAGACCGTATAAAATAAGACTAGCAAGGGTGATTACAGGGATAATGGTCCAGATGAGCTCTAGCTTATCGTTATCGGCATAAAAGAGGGCCTTCTTACCTTTAGCACCACGGTATTTATATCCGAAATAGTGAAGTAAAAATTGGGTAATCGTTTGCACTATAAAGATGATCGCAAAAGAAATCCACATCAAACGATCATAATCTACTCCATGCTCAGAAGCGGGCATAGGTAAAACCATTTTTCCATACTTAGAGAAACTGAAAATGGTAATTCCGTAGATGAAAACTAAAAAGGCGAAAAGCAAGTAACCATTGTACTTGTTGTCGTCATCATCTGCGATGGTTGAGTCTGATTTTTTACCTGTTGATAATTGCGATAATTCAAAAATCTTAGCTAACTGCCAAACTGCAATTGCAACAAGAATTAGAACTGCTAGAATTAATGGTGTTGTCATGTTTATTATCTAACGTCGTTATTAATAGTGAAAATGTTTACTCTCTTCTAAAAGTGCATTTCCTTTAGGCTCAACAGCTACTTTAGTAAGGGCGGTAGCCACTGCGTAAAGAAACAATCCAGTAAAGAATAAAATTCCACCCAATTCAGGAATACCGAAAGACCAATGGACTCCAACAGTACCTGGCATAATCATATTATAAAAATCAAAGTAGTGACCCGTAAGAATAAAAATACCAACGGTCTGAACAAACCAAGGAATACGTTTGTAATCACTTCTCATAATCACTAATAGCGGGAAAATGAAGTTAAGAACCAACATTCCTAAGAAAGGAACCTTGTAGGCCTCAAATCGCATCACATAATAAGTTACCTCCTCAGGAATATCGGCATACCAAATCAGCATAAACTGGCTAAACCAAAGGTACGTCCAGAAGATACTAATACCGAACATGAACTTGGCAAGATCGTGAATGTGTGAATTGTTCACCGACTCAAGTAGTCCTTTCGACTTTAAGTACAATGTAAATAGGGCAATTACGGTGATCCCTGAAACAAAGAAACTCGCGAAGACATACCATCCAAATAATGTGCTAAACCAGTGCGGGTCAACACTCATAATCCAGTCCCAAGACATCATTGACTCAGATACCAAAAAGAAAGCTAAGAAACCAGCGGCTAACTTGAAGTTAGTAATAAACGGCTTATGGTCTGAAGCAGTTTCCTCGGCAAGTGAAAGTTTTCTAGAGTATTGTCTGTACGCAATCCATCCTCCGATGTAAATAGCTGCACGAACAAGGAAAAAAGGAGTATTTAAATACCCACTCTTGTTTTGAATTAGTTGATCATGAGCCACCACGTCAGCATCCATCCAAACGAACAGATGATTCATATGCAAACCAGATAAAACAAAGAAGGCAAACAGAATGATACCTCCAGGAATAAGATAAGAAGTGATTCCCTCCATAACTCTAAACAACAGTGGCGACCAACCTGCTTGTGCCGCGCGATTAATAGCGTAAAAAGCTAAAACTCCTAGAGCAATAAGGAACGAGAATAAAGCACTTACATAAAAAGCAGACCAAGGTCTGTTTTTCATTTGATCTAAAACATGCTGGTCATGTGACGAACCATGATCTTCGGCTGCAGCCGCATGAGCATCGTGGTTCATTGATTCACCATGACCTTCAGAGTGCGAAGCTTCTGTGTTAGCACCGTGATGTCCTTCTGCACTACCATGATGCGCTTCAGCTAAGGTCGGATGGTCAGCACCTCCATGTTCTTCACCATGGCCGCCTTCATGAGATGCCATCATAGCTTTAGCCTCTTCAATGGTTGAAGGAGCACTGATAAAACCATAACCCAGGCCTAAAAGCCCTAACCCCATAAGTATAAGGGTAGTTATCTTAAATCGTTGTGAAAACTGATACATACTAATTTACTTATTTAGTTAGGTCCTTTTTTAATTCCATTACATAAGCAGAAATCTGCCATATCTCTTCCTCACTGCTTAATTGAGCGGCATAAGAGCCCATTGAATTAAGACCGTAATAAATGGTGTGATAGGTGCTTCCGATAGTAATGTTACGAGCGGCATCTGCATAAGTAGGTACCCCTAAGATTTTCTCGCGTTTTACTAGAGTACCTTGACCATCCCCTTTGGTTCCATGACAAATGGCACAATAAACATTGTAAAGTTCTTTTCCCTTGGCAAGATCACTTTCTTTGTTCTCAGTAAGAAGTGGGCTTTTGTCTGCTCTAGCTAGCTCTTTACCCTCAAGTGTATTGTCAAATTCGTAAGGCAACCAACCTCTAGGAACTGTTCCTTCAGCAGGTAATAGTGCTGCAGTATTCTCTGGAAGAATTGATGCTTCACTGTAAGTTTCATAACCCACTGACTCATACATGTTCGGGAAATATTGAAAATTAGGCTTGCTCTTATCGAAGCAAGACACTGCAGTAAAAGCTAGCGCTATGAGCGTAATTTTAGATAAAACTGACTTCATGTATTAAGCTTTAGGAACCTGAACCTCAATGGCTCCGGTATCAAGTAAAAGTTCGGTTAATGCCTCTTCCTGTTCTGATTTAACGGCTACCTCCATCAAGAAGATATCGCTAGTCGTTCTAGGATTCGGGTTTTCAGCTTTCTTGAAAGGCCACATACGGCTTCTCAAGTAAAAGGTAATTACCATAAGGTGAGCAGCAAAGAAAACGGTCATCTCGAACATCACCGGTATGAATGCTGGTAAATTCTGTAAAAAAGTAAAACTTGGTTTACCTCCGATATCCTGTGGCCAGTCTTCGATCATAATGTAATTCATCATGGTCACCGCTACAGTTAAACCTAGTACTCCGTATAGGAAGGCAGCCATAGAAATACGACTATCTTCAAGACCTAAGGCTTTATCTAGCCCGTGCACTGGAAAAGGAGTGTATACCTCTTCGATATGATACTTTTGGCCACGAACCTGCTTGACAGCATTCATCAGAATGTCGTCGTCAGTATAAAGCGCTCTAAAAACTTTTGATGCCATATTAGTGATCGGTGGTTGAGTTAGTGTTAGATTCTTCCACTTCGTAAGTGGTTACTTTACCTCTAGGAGGCATTTCATATAAAGGCTTCCCTTCAGCTCTAAGTGCCTTGTAGTTATCTGCAGATGACTTCAAGATAGACTTAACCTCTGCCTGCGCAATTACCGGGAAGGTTCTTGAGTAAAGAAGGAATAATACAAAGAAGAAACCAATCGTTCCAATGAATATTCCAATATCAACAAAAGTCGGTGAGAACATCGTCCATGATGAGGGAAGATAATCACGGTGAAGAGAGGTAACGATAATCACAAAACGCTCAAACCACATACCGATATTTACCACAATTGAAATAAAGAATGAGAACATAATACTGGTTCTTAATTTTTTAAACCACATGAACTGTGGAGAGAACACATTACAAGTCATCATTGACCAATAAGCCCAAGCGTAAGGTCCTGTAGCACGATTTAAGAAGGCGTATTGCTCATACTCCACTCCCGAGTACCAAGCGATGAAAAGCTCGGTGATGTAAGCACAACCCACAATAGAACCCGTAATCATGATTACAATGTTCATAAGTTCAATATGCTGAAGTGTAATATAGTTCTCAAAACCTACCACTTTTCGCATAATGATCAGTAGCGTATTTACCATCGCAAATCCAGAGAAAATCGCACCTGCTACGAAGTAAGGTGGGAAAATCGTGGTATGCCATCCCGGAATTACCGAAGTAGCAAAGTCAAATGACACAATGGTGTGTACCGATAATACCAGTGGAGTTGCAAGACCTGCAAGTACTAAAGAAACCTCTTCAAAACGCTGCCAATCTTTAGCTCTACCTGTCCATCCGAAGCTTAAAAGACTGTAGATTTTCTTTTGGAATGGACGAACGGCGCGGTCTCTAATCATTGCAAAGTCAGGAAGTAACCCTGTCCACCAGAATACAAGAGAAACCGATAGATAAGTTGAAATCGCAAATACGTCCCATAATAGAGGTGAATTAAAGTTCACCCATAGTGATCCGTATTGGTTAGGAATTGGGAGTACCCAGAAAGCTAACCAAGGTCTTCCCATGTGAATAATCGGGAATAAACCTGCTTGAACTACCGAGAAAATAGTCATCGCTTCAGCCGAACGGTTAATGGCCATACGCCACTTCTGTCTAAAAAGAAGAAGTACCGCAGAAATAAGGGTTCCCGCGTGACCAATACCTACCCACCAAACGAAGTTGGTAATATCCCAAGCCCAGTTTACCGTCTTGTTAAGACCCCAAACACCAATACCAGTAGCTACGGTGTAAATAATCGATCCTAAACCCCATAAAAAGGCTACAAGTGCAATGGAGAAAACGATCCACCATTGTTTATTTGCCTTTCCCTCAACAGGTCGAGCAATATCATTCGATACATCACTGTAACTTTTCGAGCCAGTTACTAGCGGTTTACGTATCGGAGCTTCATAATGCGATGCCATAATAGATTGTATTATTAATGATTAGGCCTTTTCGGTATTTCTTACTTTGACATGGTAGAACACATTAGGCTGAGTACCTACATGTTCTAATAGATGATACATGCGCTCATTCTCTTTAAGTTTAGCAACACGACTTTCTTTATCGTTAATATCACCAAATACTAAAGCACCTGTATCACAAGCAGCAGAACAAGCCGTCTGGAATTCACCATCCTTAATTGATCGTCCTTCAGCTTTAGCATCCAGAATAGTCTTCTGGGTACGTTGGATACACATTGAGCATTTTTCCATCACACCTCTAGAACGAACATTCACATCTGGGTTAAGAACCATACGACCAAGGTCATTGTTCATGTGGAAATCAAATTCATCATTTTGGTTGTATAAGAACCAATTAAAGCGACGAACCTTATAAGGACAGTTGTTTGCACAATATCTTGTACCAATACAACGGTTGTATGCCATATGGTTTTGACCTTGACGCGAGTGCGAAGTAGCAGCAACAGGACATACCGTCTCACAAGGAGCATGATTACAGTGCTGACACATTACTGGCTGGAAGGCTACTTGAGGATTTTCTGAAGGATCTTCCATAGATCCAAACCCACTTAGACTACCGTTATCACCAAACAATCCATCTAAGTTCTCTTTCTTCTCAGTATCCTGAGCAAAAGTTTCCTCTGAAGAATAATATCGATCAATACGCAACCAGTGCATATCTCTTGATACTCTTATTTCATGTTTACCAACAACTGGTACATTATTTTCGGCGTGACATGCAATAACACAAGCACCACATCCTGTACATGCATTTAGATCAATCGATAGATTAAAATGATGACCTACTGTACGATCAAATGATTCCCAAAGATCTACAGAGGTTGCTGGAACTTCTTGGTGATCTAAAGATACCATTGGAGTAGGGTTCCATTCTTCTGAAGGCTTGTTAACAAAATCCTCTAGGGTAGTCTCTTTGATAATATCACCACGCCCCATTAAGGTTTTATGCAACTGAACGCATGCAAATTCGTGCATTCCACGTTCCTTTTCTATAGTAACCGATTGTACTTTAGATTGACCAAGGTACAATGAATAAGCATTCACTCCGGTTTGCATTTCTTCCTGAATACCTGATTTACGGCCGTAACCTAGCGCTAAACCGACCGTACCCTTCGCTTGACCAGGCTGAATAAGAACAGGAACTCTATTTAAAGTTACATCACCAACCTTTAGCGTAGCATAGCTTCCGTCAAGACCACCATTGGCAACATTTACATTTTCAAAACCGTAGGCTAATGCATCAGCCTTAGAGATTGTCAAGTAGTTATCCCAAGATGCTCTTGAAATTGGATCTGGGAATTCTTGTAACCAAGGGTTGTTGGCCATTTGACCATCACCCATTCCGGTTTTTGTATAAAGCACTAATTCAACCCTATTAGAAGATGAAGAAGAAAGTTTATTCGAAGACAATTGTAAGTCACCTTCGCTGATTCCGAAGTTACGCGAGCTATTAGAAGCGCTGTAGAAAACACCATCTTGAACCGCTTGACTCCATGAACTACCTTTTAGAACAGTACTTCTCCAATTCTTTTGAATGAAATCGTGATAGGTTTCAGAAACTCCTGCCCAAACTAGTAATGATTGCTCAAATTGACGAGTGTCAAAAAGATTTCGAATCACCGGCTGAGTAATTCCATAGTGACCTTTCTTAATCTCAACATCACCCCATGATTCAAGGAAATGAGAAGCAGATGCAACAAAAGTAGAGGCTGCTGCAGTCTCAGTTAATGAAAAAGAAGAGGTTACAGAAAAACCGATTTGCGCTAAGGCAGAAGAAAAAGCTTCTGCATTAGGAGCACTGTATAGTGGGTTAACACCATCGATTAAGATAGCTGCAACTTCATTTTTATTAGCGGCAGCAATTATATCTTCAAGAACCGAAGCCGAAGCTGAACGAACATATTTTGGCTCAGCAACATCAAAAGCATCACTTTTCAGCAATTCATTAATAGCCAGCGTGATCAGTTGTGCGTCCTTATCATCAATACCGCAAAGAACAACCGCTTTAGAACCAGCAGCTTTAAGCTTCTGAGCCATCGCGTTAACATGACCAGCGATCACTGTATTTGATTCTGACGCTGAAACTCCTTTAAGCGCGTTATATAATGCGGCAAGTGCTCTTTTTTGCTCTACCGCCGTTAAAGGTATACGTTTATCAGCATTAGCCCCACTTAAAGTCATGTTAGACTCTAATTGTACATGATGCGACATGTGTCCGTGATGAGGCACACGATTTTTTGCATATCCTTTAGAATAACCACCACCTTGCCAATCACCCAAGAAATCAGCATCGAACGATACGATGACATCCGCAGAAGAAAGGCTATAGTCAGCCAAGGCTCTTTCGCCATAGGCCTGTTCAAAAGCATCTAGAGCAGAAGCCGATGAAATAGCATCATAGGTATGATACTCAACATTCGGATACTTAGCCTTTAAAGCTTCAACGGCCTTCAGGTATGAAGGGCTAGCCTTAGTACCTGAAAGAACCACCACTTTTTTTCCTGTACTCTTCGCGCTTTCTAATCTTGCAATAACAGCTGCATCTAAATCACTCCAAGAAATTACAGATCCAGAAGCCTCAGGACCCTGCAATCGATTCTTGTCGTATAGATTTAAGACAGATGCTTGAACGCGAGCATTAGCCCCTCCGAAAAGAGTAGCACGATCATTATTCTCAATCTTAATAGGACGACCTTCACGGGTCTTTACTAAGACACTTGCGAAGTCATAACCATCTGCTATTGTTGTTGCGTAATAATTCGCAACACCAGGCACGATTTCGTCTGGCTGAATAACGTAAGGAATCGATTTCTTAACAGGTCCTTCGCAAGCGGCAAGTGTTGCTGCTGCAGTACTAAAACCTAAAAACTTAAGAAAATCTCTACGTGATGATTGAGAATCCTTCAATGATGATTCTTGTTCAAAGAAATCATTTACAGGTAACGTTTCGGTGAATTCGTTTTGAGCTAATTGTTCAACCACAGGGTCGTTTTTAAGCTCCGCTTCACTTTTCCAGTATTGTTTATGTGATGCCATAAATTGTAGAATTCCAGATTAATAGTGGCACTTACCACATTCAAGGCCACCCATTTGAGCTGCGGTTAGCTCATCGACCCCATATTTTTTAGACAATTCTTCGTGAATCTTTTCGTAATAAGGATTCGAAGAAAGTTGTACGTTAGTTTCACGGTGACAATTAATACACCATCCCATAGTAAGCGGTGCATATTGATACATTACTTCCATCTCCTCAACAGGACCGTGACAAGTTTGACATTCAACACCTGCAACACTGTAGTGCTGAGAGTGATTGAAATAAACAAAGTCTGGAAGATTGTGTATACGAACCCACTCTACAGGATAACTTTCTCCTGTGTAACGTTGGTTTTCTTCATCCCAACCTACTGCCTTATATAGCTTCTTAATCTCTCCTGTATAGAATTCATTCGTGTAACCATTTGCTAAATCTTCAGCTGAAGGACCTTCAGGATTACCCGTGTACTCATAGATCGACTTGTGACAATTCATACATACATTCAAAGAAGGAATTCCCGAATGTTTAGAAACTCTTGCAGAACTGTGGCAGTACGTACATTCAATTTTATTATCTCCAGCGTGGATCTTGTGTGAATAATGGATGGGTTGAACTGGAGCGTATCCTTGATCAATACCTACCTGCATCATGTATGCATAGGCAAAATAAGCGCTACTTAGAAGAAGAATTACAACTGAAACTAATACCAAAAATTGATTTTGCGCAAAAGCCTTCCATAGTGGTAAACGTTGCACTTTTTCCTTTCCAACATCAATACCATTAGCAACCGCAATTTGACGAAGTGTTCGATTAACTAAAACAAGCATAGCTACGAGAACCAGCAAAACAAATGATAGAACCGCAAGAACTAAATCACTGTTTGCGCCGTTTCCTTCTGATGAGGAGGTTGCCGCGGTAGCAGTAGCAGCAGGAACAACGGGTGCCGGAGGTGGAGCAGCCGTGTAAGCTAAGATATTATCAATATCCTCATTCGATAAGGTAGGAAAAGCAGTCATTGCCGCTTTATTGTATTCGTTGTAGATACGATTAGCGTAATCGTCTCCAGAATTAATAACCCCAGAACTGTTTTTAATCCACGCATACAACCATTCACGATCAAGACCTTCATCTTCAGCTAGTCGAGATTCAACATTTGCTAAAGCAGGACCTGTCATTTTGCGATTGAGCGCGTGACAAGCAGCACAATTTTGATTGAACAATTGCTTACCCTTTGCTGGGTCACCACCATCTTGCCCGAAAGAGAGAGAAGTAGCACTAACAACAAGCACTAATGAGAGAAGTGCATGTTTTAGGAGGTTAGGAAATCCTTTCATATAACTTGGTTATGCAAAAATTACCGTTTTTATCAACGGTATAATTGTCTCAAATTGCCACAAAAATAATACTGAAGGGGGTATTAAAAAAGTTAAGTTTGAGGTTCTTGTAAGAGGTTCTTGTAATTTGTAATCGTTCTAAATAACAGCTTAGTCCTACAGGAATTGATTACCTTGCGAAGGCTATAAAGCAAACAAAATTAAATAATGAAAAATATCCTTTTTAACGTTCTTATTATTAGTCTTTTAACTCTGTCGTTCGGTTACTCCCAATCGAAAGAATTAGATTTAGATTCTATCACGCCCAGCAAGGTCAGTATTTCACAATTGAGTGATATTTATAGACTATTGAAGGTTGAAAAGGGTGACTACCATATTCAATTAGGATTTGGATCCCTTGCCGAGATGGAGAAATTGAAAGAACGCTATAACACCCTGTTTGCTGAAGATACGATCTTTCACCAAAAACATCCACTAAAACTCTCTTTCAATTCGCCTACCTATCGTCTTCGCTTAGAACACTTTAGAACACGTCTAGAAACAGAAAAAGCCTCAAAGAGGCTTCGTCCTTATTTTAGAGGAATCATGATATTAGAACCCGGAAAAAACAATTAAAGTTTCTTCTGTACAGCTACCTCCTGGTAAGCTTCGATCTGATCGTCGACTCTGATATCATTGTAATTTTTCACTTGAAGACCACAATCATATCCCTTTGAAACCTCTTTAACGTCGTCTTTGAATCGTTTAAGCGAAGCGAGCTCACCATCGAAGGCTACAACACCATCGCGTATAACACGAATCTTAGAGTTTCTAAATATTTTTCCTGAAAGAACCATACAACCTGCGATGGTTCCAATCTTAGAAATCTTAAAGGTTTCACGAATTTCTGCAGTACCGGTGACTTCTTCTTTCATTTCAGGACTCAACATGCCCTCCATGGCTTTCTTGATATCATCGATAGCATCGTAGATAATTGAGTAGGTGCGGATATCAACTTCTTCCTTCTCTGCAACTGTACGAGCATTTGCCATGGGTCGAACGTTAAATCCGATCACTACCGCTGATGAAGCACTGGCAAGTAACACATCAGACTCAGTAATAGCACCAACACCTTTGTGGATGATATTGACTTGAATTTCCTCGGTTGAGAGTTTCTGGAACGAATCGGTTAAAGCCTCTACCGAACCATCTACGTCCCCTTTAAGGATAATATTAAGTTCTTGGAAATCTCCGACTGCAATACGTCTACCAATCTCATCTAAGGTAAGCTGACGTTGAGCTCGAACACTTTGCTCTCTTTGTAACTGAGATCGTTTCTGAGCAATTTGCTTTGCTTCACGCTCATCCTTCAATACATTAAAACGATCACCAGCTTGAGGAGCTCCATCGAGTCCTAAGATAGATATCGGTGTAGCAGGACCTGCTTCCTTGATATTTTTTCCACGCTCATCCTGCATGGCACGTATTTTACCACTTGAGGTTCCTGCAAGAACATAATCTCCTATTCGTAGGGTTCCATTTTGGACAAGTACGGTAGATACATAACCTCTACCCTTATCTAGGAAAGCCTCAACCACGGTACCCGTAGCCTCGCGATCAGGATTAGCCTTCAGTTCTAAAAGTTCAGCCTCTAGAAGAACCTTTTCGAGAAGCTCATTCACTCCCTGACCTGTTTTAGCAGAAATGTCATGAGATTGAATTTTACCACCCCAGTCCTCTACCAAGAGATTCATGGCAGCAAGTCCCTCTTTAATCTTGTCTGGATTAGCTGTTGGACGGTCTATTTTGTTAATCGCAAATACCATCGGTACTCCAGCGGCTTGCGCGTGAGCAATTGCTTCTTTCGTCTGAGGCATGATGTCATCATCCGCCGCAACAACAATGATTGCGATATCAGTAACCTGTGCACCTCTAGCACGCATCGCCGTAAAGGCTTCGTGACCAGGAGTATCTAAAAACGATATTTTCTGACCGCTTTCAAGAGTTACACCGTAAGCACCGATGTGTTGAGTAATACCCCCACTCTCACCAGCGATTACATTCTCTTTTCTAATATGATCAAGTAACGAAGTTTTACCGTGATCTACGTGACCCATCACAGTAACAATTGGCGCTCTCGCTTGAAGATCATCTTCGGCATCTGTGATTTCTTCAATTACTGTCTCCTCAAGCTCAGCTTGCATGAAATCAACCTCATAGCCAAACTCATCAGCAACAATCGTTAAGGTTTCAGCATCTAATCTCTGATTCATGGTAACCATGATTCCTAACGACATACATGCAGAAATCACTTGGGTTGAAGACACATCCATCATGGTAGCAACTTCATTCACAGTAACAAACTCTGTCACTTTAAGAACCTTGCTCTCAAGCTCTTGCTGTTCTTGCTCGCGCTCTCTTTGTTGCTCGTGAAGATCTCTCTTTTCTTTTCTGTAACGCGCCCCTTTGCCTTTAGAAGACTTTCCTTGAAGCTTTTCTAAAGTTTCGCGAACCTGTCTTTGAACCTCTTCTTCAGTGGGTTCAGCACGTTGAACTTGAGGCTGATTTCTACCACCTCTTTTATTTCCGCCTTTAGGTGTATTCTTATCGCTAACAATTCTCTTACGCTTGCGCTTGCGATCATTATCAGCATTTGACTCTGCAGGCTTCTTTTTCTTTTCAAATTGAGTGAGATCAATCTTCGCCCCAACGATTTTAGGACCTGATAAGGTCTGGTATTTGGTTTTAATTTGTTCACTCTTCGGTTCTGCAGCAGGACTTTCTTCTTTAACCTCTTCTTCTTTTGGTGCTTCGGCTGTTGCTGCTTGTTTCACCTCAGCCGGCTGCTCTTCTTTTACAGGCTCTTTAACCTCTTCTACAACAGGTTCCTGTTCCTTTTCTTGTACCTTCTCAGGCTCTACGACTACCTCTTCCTTGGGGTTTAAATCAATCTTACCTACCTGTTTAGGACCAGAAAGCGTGGCTTTTCCTCTAATGACAGTCGGCTCCTTCTCTTTAATTGCCTTCTTCTCCTCCTGTTCTTTTTCAATTTGCTGAAGTAGCGCTTCTTTTTCTTTTCTATTCTCTTCTCCTACCTCAATAGAGGCAACTTTTTTAGACATATCTGTCTGAAACTCATCAAGCAAAACTTGGTACTCCACAGTACTAATTTTGGTAGTAGGACGAGCTTCGATCTCATGTCCCTTCTCTTTCAAATGCTCTACAGCACGATCGAGAGAAATATTAAGTTCTCGGAGTACTTTATTAATTCTAATGGTCTTTTCTTCAGACATAAATTATGCTATTACCTTTTTAAGGGTCGGGTTTACAAATATAAGAGGTTAGTCCTCAAACTCTGCTTTTAGTATTTTGACAACCTCTTGAACAGTCTCCTCTTCAAGGTCAGTACGTTTTATAAGATCCTCAATATCTAGTTCTAATACACTTCTAGCTGTATCTAGACCAATCTTCTTGAATTCTTGAATAATCCATGCATCGATTTCGTCAGAGAACTCAGTCAACTCGACATCTTCCTCAACACCTTCTCTAAATACATCGATTTCATAACCGGTCAGTTGACCCGCTAGTCGAATATTATGACCACTTCGTCCGATTGCTTTAGAAACTTCTTCAGGCTTTAAATAAACCTGAGCAGTCATATCTTCATCATTCAGCTTAACCGAACTTACACGAGCTGGGCTTAATGCACGTGTTACAAGGAGTTGTTTGTTATTCGTCCAATTAATTACATCGATGTTTTCATTTCCTAGCTCTCTTACGATACCGTGAATACGAGAACCCTTCATTCCTACACATGCTCCTACTGGATCAATACGATCGTCATACGAATCTACAGCCACTTTTGCCTTTTCTCCAGGGATACGAACGACTTTTTTAATAGTAATCAAGCCATCGAAAACCTCAGGAATCTCTTGAGTGAAGAGCTGCTCCAGAAACTTAGGAGAAGTTCTAGACAAAATAATCGCAGGTTTTACCCCTTTAAGCTCAACGCTCTCGATAATTCCGCGAATATTATCGCCTTTTCTAAAGAAGTCAGAAGGAATTTGACGATCCTTCGGAAGAATGATCTCATTTCCTTCATCATCTAATAATATTACCGCTTTATGGCGAATATGGTGCACCTCAGCAGTGTAAATCTCACCTTCAAGATCCTTGAATTGTTTGTAGATGGTGGTATTATCGTGCTCTTGAATCCTTGCAACTAAGTTCTGTCGTAGTGCTAAGATCGAACGTCTTCCAAGATCGATCAGCTTCACCTCTTCTGAAACATCCTCACCTACCTCAAAGTCAGGTTCGATTTTACGAGCTTCAGACAATGAAATCTGCTCGTTTTCATCCTCAACCATATCATCCTCAACTACGATTCGGTTTCTCCAAATCTCTAAGTCACCTTTGTCTGGATTAATAATGATGTCGAAGTTATCATCCGAACCGAACTTTCTTTTTAAAGCATTTCTGAACACTTCTTCAAGAATAGCCATGAGGGTTACTCTGTCGATAAACTTGTCGTCCTTGAATTCAGAAAACGACTCAATAAGTGCTAAATTCTCCATAATTAGCGATTAAAACGTTAACACAATTTGTGCTTGATCAATAGTATTATAAGCAATGGTTTCTTTTCGAACCACTGTTTGTTTTCCTTTACCTACCTCTTTAGGAACTCTCTCGCTCCATTCTAAGGTAATTGTTTTATCGGTTACCTCGATAAGTTTTCCTTTAACTTCAGCACCTTCAGATTTCACTTTCAACGTTCTACCCTTGTGTTGCGGATATTGACGTGCCAACTTAAGTGGGGCGGTAGCCCCAGAAGACTGAACGCTCAACGAAAAGTCATGAACTTCACGATCTAATTGATGCTCGATAGCTCTAGAAATTTCTACACAATCATTAATACTAACCCCTTTATCCCCATCGATTATAATTTCAATGTGACTCTGAGCGTCCATCGAAAAATTGATCAAAAAGAGATCTGGCCTTTTCTCAAAAGCCTGATTTAGAAGCGTTAATACTTGTTCTTTAAATTCCATACTACCTAATAAAAGAGGGGACAAATGTCCCCTCTTCATGTCTTTTACTAAACGTTCAAGCTAAGCTTGAAGAAAGTTGGTTGGCCTACAAGGACTCGAACCTTGAACGACTGAACCAAAATCAGCTGTGTTACCAATTACACCATAGGCCAAGACTCAATCGAGGGTGCAAATTTAGAATATTCTTAGAATTAGCAAAAATTAAAAATGGTAATTTCGTCTTCGCTCCAAAAAGATTTTTACAATGAGGGAAATAATAAAGAAAATGAGTTATCAAAATATTGGTGCTTGGCTAGTATTTACAGTTGCTCTTTTAACTTATGGGCTTACCGTTGAGCCCACTGTTAGCTTTTGGGATGCTGGAGAATACATAGCTACTTCTGCAAAATTACAGGTAGGTCACCCCCCTGGAGCCCCTCTTTTTCAAATTATTGGAGCTTTTGCCGCACTTTTCGCCTTTGGTGATCCAGAGAAGATAGCACTTATGGTGAACTCTGTCTCCGTGTTTTCTAGTGCACTCACCATTTTACTTACTTATCAAATCATTCATCGATTAATTCGAAGAATTATCAGACATTCTGAAACATCCACTGAAGAATTGAAACTGGTAATCGCAAGTATCATTGGAGCACTAGCGCTTTGTTTTTCAGATAGCTTTTGGTTTAACGCTGTTGAAACTGAAGTTTACGCCATGGCTAGTCTAATGATGGCACTCCTACTTTATTTAGGAATTCGTTGGACCGATGAGCTCAAAGATGAGAAAGCTGACCGATGGGTATTGCTCATAAGTTTTGTTGTCGGATTGGTCTTTGGAATTCAATTTATGGGATTCCTGGCGATTCCATCTATTGGTCTACTCTACTATTTCAAGAAGTATCATCAGATTACCATTAAAAACTTTATTGTCGCTCATGTGAGTGTGGTAGCCCTTTTATTTTTAGTATTTAAATTTTCCCTTACTTATATATTGAGACTATTTGGGGCGGTAGAAATCTTCATGGTAAACAGTATAGGATTACCCTTTAACTCAGGAAGTATTTTTCTCGGTATTGTTTTAACTGCCGCATTCCTATACGCCATTAAGCGCTCGAATAAAGCGAGTAACCCCATCTGGTCTTTACTTACACATAGTGTATTCTTTTTCTTTCTAGGTCTTTCTACTTGGCTAATGCTACCTATACGAGCTAATGCGGGTACGGTGGTCAATGAGAATAATCCTGAAGATGCTCGAGCTCTTCTGGCTTATTATAACCGCGAACAATATCCGGCCCCAGAAAGTCCTTTTTATGGTTCATACTACTCCGATTATTTCGCTGAAGCTGGCCCAGATCAAGACGGAAAACCGAAATACGAAAAGAATCACAAATTGGGTCGCTATGAAATTGTAAACAATTACAAGGGGGCTATTCAAGGACCGAATCCAAATCACATTGGCCTACTCCCTAGAATGTGGAGCCCATCTTCGGCCGAAAACTACATGAAATTTTACGGTCGATTAGACTTTTCTATAAGACCCGAATACCTAGGTAATACCGAACTGAGAAAAGCAGTCAATGAATTTAAAACGAGGAGTGCTCAAGGAGAAATTGAAACAGCGCAATACCTCGACTTCTTGAAGAACTTCTCTGACTATATAGAGATTAAACCTCCGACAATTGCACAAAACCTAACTTACCTATTCGATTTTCAGTTTGGTTATATGTATTGGAGGTATTTTATGTGGAATTTCACTGGAAGAGCCTCTGACGAACAGGGGCGTTTCAATGCACAAGGTGAATGGTTGAGTGGAATTCCATTTATTGATAGTATTCGCCTAGGTAATCAAAACAATCTACCTAAAGATTTAAAAGAAAATAAAGCTCGTAATACTTATTACTTTCTACCCTTAATTCTAGGATTAATCGGAGCCTATTTTCACGCTAAACGGGACTGGAAATCTTTTTGGTCACTACTGGTTTTCTTTGTGTTTACCGGTTTAGCCATTCAATTCTACACGAATCCAACCCTATTTCAACCTCGAGAAAGAGATTATTCGCTCGTTGGATCATTCTTCATTTTCTCGGTTTGGATTGGCCTTGGAGCTTATGCCGTCTTCGAGAGGCTTAAAGGTATTGTACAACAACCGCAAAAACAGTTAGCATTAGGAAGTCTGCTCATTCTCATTCCCCTACTAATGGCATTTGAAAATTGGGATGATCATGACCGATCTAATCGCTATACTGCACGAGCTACTGCAAAAACTTACTTAGACTCTTGTGTAGAGAATAAAGATGCTCTGCTCTTTACTATCGGAGACAATGACACCTTCCCTCTATGGTATCTGCAAGAAATTGAAGGTTATCGTACCGATGTTCGTATCGTAAACTCAAGCCTTTTAGCGACTGACTGGTACATCGACCAAATGAAGCGTCAGGCTTATGAAAGCAGTCCTATTCCATCAAAACTAACGCACCAAAAGTATCGCTACGG
The DNA here is from genome assembly GCA_036782715.1 of Flavobacteriaceae bacterium. Lineage (GTDB taxonomy): Bacteria > Bacteroidota > Bacteroidia > Flavobacteriales > Flavobacteriaceae > UBA3478. The sequence continues at coordinate 17,986 of DAIPYN010000006.1, read as the reverse complement.
AACAAGAGATTTACTGTATTATCAACCTGTCCCTGAAATTCAAGAGGAGCGCTGGTTACTTGCTGATTTCATGGATTGGGTAAGCAGTGGTCGAAAAGAAACAAAAATCAGCTACCTCCTAGAAAAGCAAGGAGCAGATCTTAGTCAATTCGAACCTGAGCAGTTAGATATTGTTTATTATCCGACCCATAAAATCAGAGTACCCGTTAATAAGGAAGCGGTTCTCAAAAGCGGTATCGTTAAGCCGCAGGACTCAGAGCTTATCGTCGACTACATCGATATCGATCTTCCGCAGTCGGCTCTTGCAAAGAACCGGTTACTAATGCTAGATATCTTAAACGCCAATGATTGGTCTAGGCCCATCTATTTCTCAGGCGGAAGTTTAGATTCTGCCGAATACTTATACATGAAAGATTATCTTCAGCTCGATGGCTTAGTGTTTAAACTAGTACCAATCCTTACCCCGGACAATGGAGGTTTCGATATAGGACGAATAGACAGCCAACTCATGTATAATATCGTTATGAGCTGGGATTGGGGAAACAGCGAGGATGAATGGATTTATATTGACACTCAAACCAGAGCGCAAGGAATCACCTTTAGAAGTAATCTTGCACGATTAGCCGAGCAACTCATTGTTGAGGATCGCCTTGAAATGGCAGAAGAAGTATTAGACCTAGGTGTAACTAAAATGCCTCTTAAGACCTTTAAATTCTACACATTCGTCGAACCTTTTATTCAAGGATACTACAGTATTCAAAAAGACGAAAAGGCACAGAAACTGAGTAAAGAATTACTGACTATCTACTTAGATCGTCTAAGGTATTATGCGAGTCTAGATGCTGACGAAAGCTACCTCAGAATCGAGGAAATATACAGAGACTTAGAAGCTTGCAGAAGAGTTATCGATATATCAAGCGATATGGGAGATAACGAATTCATCGATCCATATACCGACGAATTTAATACTCAATTAGAGCAGCTAATAGAAGTACTTGAAAGCTCTGGAGAATATTTAGTGAATTAAACGTATTCGTTTAGAATACCAAGAAGCGTATTCGCGTCTAATTCTCCGCTCTGTCGCCACACCATTTCACCTCGTTTGTAAATTACAAGGGTAGGTAAACTTTTAATACGAAGCGCTTGAGCTAATTCTTGATTCTTATCGACATCAATTTTAATCACCTTTGCACGGTCACCCGATGCGGCTGCAACATCGTTGAGCACGGGAGCCATGGCAACAGAATCATCATTCCACTCTGCGTAGAAGTGGAATAACACCGGGACACTAAGATCTATAAGCTCGCCAAATTTTGACATATCAATTTCAATTGAAGTTGCAAGTTAGTAAAATTGCAAATTCTAACATTCTTCTATGCAGATTTTAAGGTAATCACGGTAATCTCAGGCCATATTCCAAATCTTCCTGGATAACCTAAAAATCCAAAACCTCGGTTGACATTAATTAGCCGTTCTTTCTTTTCGTACATACCCGCCCACTGTGGATAACGAAATTTAGAAGGACTCCATTGTAAACCTGCTACTTCGATACCATATTGAAATCCATGAGTATGTCCGCTGAGCGTTAAATCGAACCGATGATCATGATCGATAACCTCAGCTTCCCAATGTGATGGATCATGAGACATAAGTAGCGTGAACACATCTGGATTCAGTCCCTTCGAAGCTCTATTCAAATCACCGGCCTTTAAAAATCGTCCAGCTCCCCAGTTCTCTACCCCAACAAGTTGAAAATAATCATCTCCAGAGGTGATTTTAATCGATTCATTTCTCAAGTTTCTAAAACCCATCTGCTCCTGAAGACCGATCAAACGCTCAACATCTGCACGCGCCTGTTCAGAATCGAAATCATCATTGTAAGTAGCGTAATCATGATTCCCCAAAACACTGAATTTACCATATGGAGCCTTAAGCTTACCGAGCATTGAAATGAAAGGGTCTGCTTCGTAGGATTTATTATTAACCATATCACCAGTAAACAACAACAAATCAGGTCGCTGCTCATTGACCAAATCTAAACCTTCAGCAACCGCATCTAAATCATCAAAACTCCCTAAATGAAGATCAGATAGCTGCACCACCTTGAAACCATCAAAAGCTTTGGAAAGGTTAGAAAACGTCAATTCGTAGTTGTGAATTTTATAGTTGTATTTGCCACCAATACCCGCAAGTAAGGAGGTAAACGGTACTGCTCCTACTGTAACGGCTGCAGAAGACAAGAAATCTCGGCGCGACCGAAAGGCTTTCGTCGAAGTCTCTTCCTTAGAAGTGAGTCGGATATATCCTTTTTTAACCGCACTAACTAGATCTCGTAAAAAGAAAATCGGGGTACTCATTAAAAGAGCTACAAAACAAGCAAATACGAAAGCCCTAAACCATGATTCTGTCACCTTTGAAAGTGGTATTTCTATCCAACTGGCAGCAGCTCCTAACAAAAAACTACTCATAAAAAACACAACCAAGGACCAGAACAAGCCCTTTGAGATTTTCATCCTCCTCAAGTGATAAAAAAGATAGATCGAAAGCCCTAGATAAAGGGTCGTAAAAACAAATGCAAAATAGCCCATGTACGATATTGTGTTTGGCAAAAATACAGCTAAAAGGGGCCAGTTACCATTAAAATCGGTTATCTTGCTTTCTCGTTTTTATTCCAGTAAAACATGTCGAATACACCCAACAAACGTTTATTTCTCGTCGATGCTTACGCACTAATATTTAGAGGTTACTACGCCCTGATTAAAAACCCTCGAATCAATTCAAAGGGTGAAGATACCTCAGCCGTTATGGGCTTCATGAATTCCCTTCTTGATCTGATTCGAAAAGAAAACCCAGAATACTTGGCGGTTTGTTTTGACAAAGGCGGAAGTGTAGAAAGAACTGAATTATTCGAAGACTACAAGGCAAATAGAGAAAGTACCCCTGAAGCCATCAAATTTGCCGTTCCACATATCGAGGCCCTTCTAAAGGCGATGCACATTCCAGTCATTGTAAAGGAGGGCTACGAGGCAGATGATTTAATAGGCACCCTCTCAAAACAAGCCGAGAAAGAAAATTTTAAGGTTTACATGGTTACTCCTGACAAGGACTTTGGACAACTGGTAAGTGAAAATATTTTCATGTATCGCCCTGCGCGAGGAGGAGGTGATATTGAAATCTGGGGCATACCAGAGATTCAAGAACGATTCGGCGT
>DAIPYN010000006.1:0-14675 GCA_036782715.1 Flavobacteriaceae bacterium | reverse complement strand
AAGATCGATTGTGATGTACAATTTGACCCAACAAGTTTTGAACTATCTGAACCAGATATTGAAAAGGTTACCGAACACTTTGAGGTACTCGAGTTTCGTCGAATGAAAGATCAGTTTATCAAAACCTTTTCAAAAAGTAGTTCAGATGGAGAAAATAGCTCGACACCTGTTAAAGAAGAAAAAACTGCTGTTCCGGGTTCAGGTCAATTTTCTCTTTTCGAAACCAATCAAGCTTCAGATGAATCGAAGGTACCGAGTGAGGCATCCTTTTATCAAGTAATCAATAGTCCAGGAACTTTTAGTCGATTCATTCAAGTTTTAGAGAGCAAAGAAGAGATCAGCTTGAGCTTTTCTTACGATGATATTGATGCGTTCGAACCTCAAATCATAGCGATCGGATTCTCATGGGAGGCGCAGAAAGGATACTATCTCGATCTGTCAGAGGAGCGCGAATTCAAACTAGAGAAACTTAAATCGGTTTTCGCTTCTAACAAAAAATTCATTGGTCAGGAATTAAAAACAGCACTGAAAAGCCTCCTTCGCGAAGGAATCGATTTAAAAGGGAATCTTTTCGACACCTTGCTAGCCCATTACCTGATTAACCCCGACATGAGGCATGATCGAAGAGTTCTAAGCGAAACGTATTTGGGAAAACGACTGGAGTTACATCCAAAAGGAAAATTCAGCGAATGGCCTGAGGAAACTAAAATCAAAGTCTTGTGCGAAGACGCAGATATCGGATTACAACTATACCATCATTTTAAGCTAGAGCTTCAAAAGGATAATTTAAAAGTACTTTTTGAAGAAATCGAGATTCCACTACTTCGAGTATTAGCGAAGATGGAACTCAATGGAATTCGTCTAGACACCCCCTATTTATCTGAACTGAATTCTGAATTTTCAAGTCAAATTGAGAAGCTCGAGAATCAGATCTACGAGCAAGCCGGAGAGACCTTTAATATTGGATCCCCCAAACAACTCGGAATCATATTATTCGAAAATCTTCAACTCGCGAAAAAACCTAAAAAAACAAAAACCGGACAGTACGCTACCGGAGAAGACATACTCACCGAATTGGCAAAAGAGCATCAAATCGCCAAAGATATTTTGGCCTACCGAAGCTTAACCAAACTGAAAAGTACCTATGTCGATGCGCTCCCCCAACAGGTTAACCCGAACACTCAAAGAGTTCACACAGAATTCATGCAAACGGTAGCCGCTACGGGTAGGCTGAGTAGTGTAAATCCTAACCTGCAAAACATCCCCATACGTACCGCACAAGGGCGAAGAATCAGACAGGCGTTTATCGCTAAAGATGAGGATCATATTTTACTGGCAGCTGATTATTCCCAAATTGAACTCCGAATCATAGCGGCCCTCAGCGAAGAAGACACGATGATGGCGGCATTTGAATCCAATCAAGATATTCATGCCGACACAGCCTCAAGAGTCTTTAATGTTGCTATCGATGCAGTTACTAGAGAACAACGAAGTCAAGCCAAGACTGTCAACTTCGGAATTTTATATGGAGTATCTGCTTTTGGGTTGAGCAATCAAACGAATCTTTCCAGAAGCGAATCAAAGGAGCTCATTGAATTGTACTATAAAACCTATCCAAAACTCACCTCGTTCATTGCCGATCAAGTTGAGCATGCAAGAGAAGAAGGTTATGTAAGCACTGTTATGGGCAGAAAAAGATATTTAGCTGGAATTCAATCTTCCAATGCCATTGTACGATCAGCAGCCGAACGAAATGCCATCAATGCCCCTATTCAAGGTTCAGCGGCAGACATCATAAAAAAAGCAATGATTGACATTCATGCCGAATTACAGGAGAAAAAAATGAAGAGTAAAATGTTATTGCAGGTGCATGATGAATTGGTTTTCGACGCACATAAAACCGAGATTGAGGCATTGAAACAACTTATAACAGAGCGAATGGAAAACGCCTTCAAACTACCCGTTCAATTAAAAGTTGATATCGGGGGGGGTACCAACTGGTTAGAGGCGCATTAAGCGTACTAAAAAATCTTAGTTTCAAGTATTTGGAAATCTATTGAATAATTGTACATTTGCAGCCCGTTATATCTAACGATCGGATATTAAATAGTTTAAAGTAGTGGATACATTAAGTTACAAGACGATTTCGGCAAACGCGTCGACCGTCAATAAACAGTGGGTTTTAGTAGATGCAGAAGGCGAAGTTTTAGGTCGTCTAGCTTCTAAAGTAGCTAAAATCATTCGTGGTAAGTATAAAACCGATTTCACCCCTCACGTAGATTGTGGTGATAACGTTGTGATCATCAATGCTGAAAAAGTAGTATTAAAAGGTAATAAAGCAACGGACAAGGAGTACTTAAGATATACTGGTTACCCAGGAGGTCAGCGTTCAGTAACTACCAAAGAACTATTTGTTAAGCACCCAGAGCGTATCATTGAAAACGCTGTAAAAGGGATGCTTCCAAAGAACAAATTAGGTGCTGAATTATTCAGAAACCTTAGAGTATATGCTGGCAGCGAGCACGGTCAAGAAGCTCAAAAGCCAACACCAATTAATCTTAACAACCTTAAATAGTAGTACATGTCAGTAGTACACAAGATTGGAAGAAGAAAAACCGCTGTTGCTAGAGTTTATCTTAGCGAAGGTTCTGGTAAAGTAACGGTTAACAAGCGCGACCTAGAAAACTATTTTTCAACTGCTCCACTTCAGTACAAAGTGAATCAGCCATTCGAACTTACCGAAACTGTTGGTAAATACGACGTTAAAGTAAACGTATTCGGAGGTGGAATCACCGGTCAAGCTGAGGCAGTTCGTTTAGCAATTTCTAGAGCGCTATGTGAAATTGACACAGAGTTCAGAACTTCTCTTAAACCAGAAGGGCTTCTAACTAGAGACCCAAGAATGGTAGAAAGAAAGAAATTCGGACAAAAGAAAGCGAGAAAGAAATTCCAATTCTCGAAACGTTAATACCAAAAAGGAACAATTGTTCCTTTTTATTTTTTTGTATAACCCTGTTTAGTTTAGCATCTAAATGGTTCAGGCGCGAAAATTTTCAACCACTGAATTATTGCTAAATCAGAACGTAAACTAAATGTAATCATGTCAAAAACTGACGTTAAACATCTTTTAGATGCTGGTGTACACTTTGGACACCTAACCCGTAAATGGAATCCAAACATGGCTCCTTACATCTACATGGAGCGCAATGGGATTCACGTAATCAACCTTTACAAAACTGCTGCCAAACTAGAAGAGGCTAACGAAGCCCTAAAGAAAATTGCTGCTTCAGGTCGTAAAATTCTTTTCGTAGCTACAAAAAAACAAGCCAAAGGCATCGTTGCCGAAAAAGTAGGTGCCGTAGGTATGCCATATATCACTGAGCGTTGGCCAGGTGGTATGCTAACTAACTTCGTTACTATCCGTAAAGCAGTTAAGAAAATGAGTGCTATCGATCGAATGAAAAAAGACGGTACATTCAATACGCTTTCTAAGAAAGAAAGACTTCAAGTAGATCGTTTACGTGCTAAGCTAGAGAAGAATTTAGGTTCTATTGCTGACATGACACGTCTACCAGGAGCTCTATTCGTAGTTGACGTAATGCGTGAACACATCGCGGTTAAAGAAGCTCTTAAACTGAACATTCCAATCTTCGCGATGGTAGATACCAACTGCGATCCTAGACCAATCGATTTCGTAATTCCTGCGAATGATGATGCTGGAAAATCTATCGAGGTAATTATGGCTTCAACTACTGAGGCGATTGCTGAAGGTTTAAGCGCTCGTAAAGCTGAAAAGCAAGACAAAAGCGAAGGTGATTTAGAAGCTGAAATCACGAATGCAGCTGTTCTTGAAGAAGCTGGAAAAGATTCAAAGGCAACTGAAGACAAAAAATAATTTAAGTACAACATTATCTTAACCTTGGGCCAGGTAATTCGATTGATATTCACCTCCCATCTTTAATAAAATTGAAATGAGCAAAATTTCTGCTGCAGACGTAAATCAACTGCGTAAAACTACCGGAGCTGGAATGATGGACTGTAAAAAAGCCCTAGTTGAAGCTGAAGGTGATTTTGATAAAGCGATTGAAATCCTTCGTAAAAAAGGACAAAAAGTTGCTGCTAACCGTGCTGACCGCGAATCATCTGAAGGTGCCGCTATCGCATTAGTTAACGACGCTAAGAACAAGGCTGTTGCCATCACTCTTAACTGCGAAACAGACTTCGTTGCTAAAAATGATTCGTTTGTAGATTTAGCAAATGAAATCGCAGCGATTGCATTAAACACGAACTCAAAAGAAGAACTTCTTGCTTCTTCTATGGGAGCACTAACCGTTGCCGACAAGCTAATCGAGCAAACTGGTGTAATTGGTGAGAAACTAGAAATTGGAAGCTACGAAACTTTAGAAGCTCCTTTCATCGGTTCTTACATCCACGCTGGTAATAAAATCGCTACAATTGTTGGTCTATCTGCAAATGTAGAAGGTGCTGAAGAGACTGCTAAAAATGTAGCAATGCAAGCAGCGGCTATGAATCCTGTAGCCCTTGATGAAGCTGGCGTAGATCAAGAAACGATCGATAAAGAAATCGAAATCGCTAAAGATCAACTTCGTCAAGAAGGTAAACCAGAGGAGATGCTAGAGAAAATCGCTAAAGGTAAATTAGGTAGATTCTTTAAGGATAACACCCTAGTAAACCAAGATTTTATCAAGGATAGCAAGCAGAGTGTAGCTGCTTATGTAAAATCAGTTGACGCTTCATTAACGGTTACTGGTTTTAAAAGAGTAGCATTAGGATAATCCGAATTCACCGATAAAGCAAAAGCCATCCTTAATAAGGATGGCTTTTTTGTTTATTTTTGCCGCTAGAATCTTATACTCATGCGCTACCAAAGAATCCTACTAAAATTGAGCGGAGAAGCTCTGATGGGGAACCAGCAATACGGTATTGACCCTGACCGTTTAAAAGAATACGCAGAAGAAATCAAAGCCGTTATAGATAAGGGAGTTGAGGTTGCCATCGTCATCGGTGGAGGTAATATCTTCAGAGGCCTGTCAGGTTCGAGCAAAGGAGTAGACCGTGTACAAGGGGATCACATGGGAATGCTAGCGACAGTGATTAATGCACTCGCTTTACAGAGTAGTCTAGAAAACGAAGGGATTGAAACACGTGTTCAAACAGCCATCAAAATCGATGAGGTTGCAGAACCGTTCATTCGCAGAAGAGCCATGCGTCACCTTGAAAAAGGAAGAGTGGTGATCTTCGGTGGTGGTACAGGAAACCCTTACTTTACAACCGATTCAGCTGCGGTATTGAGAGCTATTGAAATTAAAGCAGATGTAATTCTGAAAGGAACCCGAGTTGACGGTATCTACAGTGCTGACCCTGAGAAAGATCAGAACGCAACACGATATAACGAAATAACTTTTGAGGATGTTTTGAGAAAAGGTCTAAAAGTGATGGATACCACCGCTTTCACACTGAGTCAAGAAAATGAGCTCCCAATCGTTGTTTTTGACATGAATAAGGAAGGAAATCTAATGAAGGTAGTCACTGGTGAAGACGTGGGTACCGTTGTTAATTTATAAGACTATGAACGAAGAGATACAGATGATTTTAGATATGGCAGAAGAACAAATGACTGCCTCTATCACTCACCTTGAAAAAGCATTTGTCAAAATTAGAGCTGGTAAAGCCAACCCTGTAATGCTTTCTTCAGTCACTGTTGACTATTATGGAGCTCAAACTCCTCTATCACAGGTAGCGAATGTCAATACCCCAGACGCAAGAACTTTAGTTGTTCAACCTTGGGAGAAAAACCTACTCGGTGAGATTGAAAAATCGATTATCAATTCGAATTTAGGGTTCAATCCGATGAACAATGGAGATATTATCATCATTAATGTTCCTCCACTAACTGAGGAGCGTCGTAGAGACCTCGCTAAACAGGCGAAAGCAGATTCAGAAGATGCAAAAATCGGTATCCGTTCTGCACGTCAAGAAGCCAATAAAGAATTAAAGAAAATTGAAATCTCTGAAGATCTATTAAAAAACGCCGAGTCAGATGTGCAAGAACTGACTGACAAGTTTATTGCGAAGGTCGAAAGCGCTTTTAGCGTGAAAGAGGCAGAGATCATGAAGGTATAACCCAGCATGGGGAAACTAGCAACATTTTTTGAAGGCTTCTGGCCTTTTATGGCGCGAATCATTTTGAGAAATCGCGTCTGGTGGATTGCTGGTTTAGTACTACTCACCGCATTTTTCGTTTCTCAATGGAGACATGTCAAATTCTCTAATGAGGAAACTTCGGTACTACCCACCGACCACCCAGAGATTATCAAATACACTCAATTCACCGATGTGTTCGGTGCAGAAGACAATGCCATTTTAATTGCGGTAGAAGGCAGAGATCTATTTACAGCCAATTCCTTCAACGCATGGAATAGACTTAGTAAACAACTAGAGGCTGCCCCTGAAATTGTTTCTGTCGTTTCCTTAGACAATATTGAAGAAATCGTTCGTTCGGGTAATCAGCTCGAAGCGCAAGCATTTAATCCAAGAGAGGCGCTCAGTGACGAGAATGCCAAATCTAAACTCTACCATTTATTTGAACGTCTCCCGTTCTACGAAAACCTTATTTACGATACGAATAGTAGAGCCATTCGTACCGTCGCGTTTATGGACCCCGATGTGGTCAATACCAAGGTTCGAAGTGAGTTCATTCTCAATGAGTTCAAAAGTCTTGTAGAGAACTTTGAGAGAGCTTCTGGAGCCGATGCGAAAATTTCTGGTATGCCTTATATCAAAACTAGAAATGCAGAAACTCTAAAGAAGGAAATGATTCTGTTTGTCATCGGAGCGTTACTGGTCACGGCTCTTATCTTTTTCTTTTTCTTCAGAAGTTACAGAGCGACCTTCATATCCATGGTGGTTGTTCTAGTTGGAGTAAGTTGGTCGTTTGGTATTATCGGTTTATTAGGCTTCGAAATAACCATCTTAACGGCACTGATACCTCCTCTAATCATTGTAATCGGAATCCCCAACTGTATTTTTCTCATTAATAAATATCAGCAGGAAGTAAAAAAGCATGGGAATCAGGCACGATCACTCATCCGTGTGATCTCTAAAGTAGGGAACGCAACCCTAATGACCAATCTAACTACAGCCTCAGGATTCGCCACCTTTATCATATTGAGCAGCAGCCTACTTCGAGAATTCGGAATTGTAGCTTCGATAAATATCATTGGAATATTCTTACTGTCCCTATTAATTATTCCTATCATTTATAGCTACATGTCGCTGCCTAAAAACAAACACTTGCAGCACTTAAACACTCCGTGGATTGACCTTTTTGTGAAAACCATGGAAAATATTGTTCGAGAGCATCGAATTACCGTTTACATCACCTCGGTGGTTTTACTCGTCTTGAGTATTATTGGTATTTATCAAATTGAAATAACAGGTAGCCGAATCGAAGACCTTCCTAAAAACACAGATTTTTACGAAGACATTCTCTTCTATGAAAAAGACTTTAATGGAATCTTACCAGTAGAGATACTGGTAGATACCGGAAGAGAAAATGGTGCCCTATCAGGGGCTACTCTATCTAGAGTTGAAAAGCTGTCTGAAGAAATTGGAGAAAACCCTGAACTATCGACTCCCCTATCGATCAGCAACCTCTTCAAATACGCGAAACAGGCTTATTACAAGGGACTTCGAAAATATTACCAATTACCCACAAGACAAGAGCGCAATTTCATCCTAGATGCTGCAAATACGGCTTTAAGCGGTGAGGCAGATCTGACGAGCTCAATGGTGGATAGCGAAAAAAGACGCATACGACTTTCACTCATGATGAAAGACGTAAAGACGAGTCGCATGGAAGAAATTGAAGAAGATTTGAATAAATCCATAGAAAAAATCTTCCCAAAAGAACGGTATGATGTGGCGCTTACAGGAAAGGCACTACTCTACTTAAAGGGCACGCGATACCTGGTAAACAATTTGGTACTTTCCTTATTTCTCGCGGTAGTATTAATCTCACTGCTTATGGCCTATCTCTTTAGGTCATTCCAAATGATTATCATTTCTCTAGTTCCCAATCTATTACCGCTAATTATTACTGCCGGTATAATGGGATTCATTGGAGTTCCCATAAAACCCTCTACCATTCTTATCTTCAGTATTGCATTCGGAATTTCAGTCGATGACACGATCCACTTCTTAGCAAAATATCGACAAGAGTTGGTTCAAAATAATTGGCAAATCAAGAAATCAGTTTACGCTGCACTTAAAGAAACTGGGGTAAGTATGTTCTATACCTCGATTGTGTTGTTTTTCGGATTCTCGGTATTCATGATCAGTAATTACGGAGGAACAAAGGCCTTAGGAGGATTAATATCTGCTACCCTCTTGTTCGCTATGCTTGCTAATCTTGTTTTATTACCATGTCTTTTACTTTCATTAGAAAGAAACATTGCGAATAACCGAGTGCTTAAGCAACCTAAAATCGACATTCTACCAAAAGATGTAGAGACAGAAGCTTAGAGGTCCCCTTTAGAACAAGTATCTTTACTATATAGAAATAAGGAAATGAAGACAGCAACGATCAAATCACTACTTGAAGACCCTCAAATAGGAAATGAGGTGATTGTAATGGGATGGGTAAGAACCTTTAGAAGCAATCGCTTTATAGCCATTAACGATGGTTCAACTTTACGAAACCTTCAGTGTGTTATTGATTTTGAAAATACCGATGAAAAACTTCTAAGAGAAATTAATACTGGGGCATGCTTAAAAATAACCGGTAAGTTAGAAGAAAGTCAAGGAAAGGGTCAAAACGTTGAGGTGCAAGTAGCGACAATCGAACTTCTAGGATCCTCTGATCCTAATCAATACCCTATTCAACCGAAAAAACATAGTTTAGAATTTCTTCGTGAGAAAGCTCACCTACGTATCAGAACGAATACCTTTTCCGCAATCATGCGCGTTCGTTCGAAACTAGCATTTGCCGTTCATCAATATTTTAACGAGCAAGGATTCTTCTATATGCACACCCCAATTATTACCGGATCAGATGCTGAAGGCGCTGGGGAAATGTTCAGGGTTTCCACCTTAGACCCAAAGAATCCACCTTTAAACGAAGAAGGAAATATCGACCACAAGGAAGACTTTTTCGGAAAAGAAACGAATCTAACGGTGTCTGGACAGCTTGAAGGAGAAACCTATGCCATGGGGCTGGGTAAAATATACACCTTCGGTCCAACCTTTAGAGCAGAGAATTCAAATACTTCAAGACACCTCGCAGAGTTCTGGATGATCGAACCAGAAATGGCCTTTTACGATCTCGAAGACAATATGGAACTCGCAGAGGACTTTATTAAGTACACTATTTCTTATGTACTCGAACACTGTAAAGAAGACCTCGAATTTCTTGAAAACAGATTATTAGACGAAGAAAAAACCAAACCTCAGAACGAGAGAAGCCCAATGCCTCTTATCGAAAAACTTCGTTTTGTTGTCGATAATGAATTCAAGAGAGTAAGTTACACTGAAGCCATTGACGTTCTAAGAAACTCTAAAGCCAATAAAAAGAAGCGTTTTAAATACCCTGTTGATGAATGGGGTATCGATTTGCAGAGTGAACACGAAAGATACCTTGTTGAAAAGCATTTTAATGCACCTGTAATCCTTTATAATTACCCAGCCAACATCAAAGCCTTTTACATGCGTTTAAATGACGATGAGAAGACCGTAAGAGCAATGGATGTACTTTTTCCGGGCATTGGAGAGATCGTTGGTGGATCACAACGTGAAGAACGCCTAGATGTTCTGAAAAAGAAAATGGAAGTTTTAGGTATCGATGAAGAAGAGCTCTATTGGTATCTTGATCTAAGACGCTTTGGATCAGCGGTTCACAGCGGTTTTGGTCTCGGATTCGAAAGACTCGTATTATTTGCATCGGGTATGGGAAATATCCGCGATGTAATACCTTACCCACGCACACCCCAGAACGCAGAATTTTAGTACATGTTAAAGCAGCACCTTCAATTAAAGCTAAGTCAAAAGCTGTCACCACAGCAGATTCAGCTGATGAAGTTAATTCAGCTGCCCACTCAAGCATTTGAGGAACGTATTAAGCAAGAGATTGAAGAAAACCCTGCCTTAGAAACAGGCAAGGAAGAGTCTGAAGACCCCTTCGAAATCGAAACGAATGACGAATTTGAATCGACCGAAGAAAATCAATCTGAGGAAATCAACATTGAAGAGTATCTGAGTGATGACGATACTCCAGATTATAAAACGAGTATATCAAGTTCTCCAGCTGAAGATGAAAATCAAACACCCTATGCTGCAGGGCAAACCTTCTATGGCTATTTGATCGAGCAGCTATCCACCTTTAATCTGGAGCCTGAGCAATATCTAATCGCAGAATATCTAGTCGGAAGTCTCGATGAAAGTGGTTACCTCCGAAGACCTTTAGAAGATATTATCGACGACCTCGCATTTAGCGTGGGTCTATTCATAAATGAAGACCAACTTAAAGAGGCCCTTGTTACGGTCCAACAACTAGACCCAGCAGGAATCGGAGCAAGAGATATATCAGAATGCCTTAGCCTACAATTAAAACGTCAAACAAAAAGTACCTCGCGTGATTTGGCTATCGAAATCATCGACGAAAGTTTCGACCTGTTTTCTAAAAAGCACTTTGACAAAATCCTACAAAAGCACAAAATCGATGAAGACGCTTTAAAAACGGCGATTACAAAAATTGAAAGACTTAATCCTAAACCCGGAGGCGGTTTTTCAACAGGACTTCGAATGAACCGTCAAATTGTACCCGACTTTATTTTAAGGATTGAAGACGATCAAATCGACCTACAACTGAACGCAAGAAATGCACCAGAGCTTCACCTCTCCCGTTCTTATAAAGAACTTTTTGAGACCTATAAACAAGGAGGCAGTAACGCGGCGCAAAAGGAGGCCGTACAGTTTGTAAAACAAAAATTAGATGCAGCCAAATGGTTCATTGATGCGATAAGACAACGACAACAAACCCTTATTATAACCCTTCAGGCAATTGTTAATTATCAAACGGCTTACTTTCTAAGTGGAGATGAAAGAGATTTAAAGCCGATGATTTTAAGAGATATTGCAGAGCTTACAGGTCTAGATATCTCAACCATATCACGGGTAGCCAACAGCAAGTACATAGACACTCCGTACGGGACTCAACTAGTTAAAAGCTACTTCTCTGAGGCAATGACGAATGAAGAGGGTGAGAGCGTATCCACCAGAGAAATTAAATCCATTCTAAAAGAACTAATCGAAAAAGAAGACAAAAGTAAGCCCCTCACCGATGAGAAATTAGGCAAACTACTGAAAGAAAAAGGATATAAGATAGCTCGACGAACTGTTGCGAAATATCGTGAGCAACTCGACCTACCCGTTGCGCGATTGAGAAAAAGCTTATAATAAAAAAGGCCTCCATTGGAGGCCTTTTTAAATACTATCAGAAAACTTTCTACTGAATATTGTTGAAGGCATTACCCTCATAAGTAGTATAGTTAACTTTCAGTGCATTTACTTTTCTAAGCTCTTGCTTAATATCCATAACAATACCCATAGAGGCATTCTTATCGACTTTTAGAGCTGTTGTAAGTACATTTTGAAGTTCTTGTGGTTTAGTAGCTCTTTCTGCTAAAACATAAGAACCTACCTCATTAACATTCGCGAACTTATCGTTCAACTGAATCTTAGGCTCCTCTCCAAAAGTCTTTGCATACTCTTGGGTTGGCTTACCAGCGTAGATATAAATCACACGGTCCTTTTTCTCGAGTTTCTTAATCTGATCGGCATTAGGAAGAACATTCTCTACAAGTAGTGAGCTATCCTTCATTGTAGTTACCGTCATAAAGAAAAAGAGTAGCATGAATACGATATCAGGAAGCGAAGCTGTCGATACCGCTGGCAAATCCCCGTCTTTTTTCTTGGCAAATTTTGACATGATCTCTAATTCTTAAAATTAAATTTTACTCGTTTCAGCCTCAGATAGTTTTTGAGGGAATAGCTCTTGAATACGCTGAACCTTCTCTTTAAGTTCGTCACGAACACTAGAAGGGGTTTCAGGATTTAGATATTCACTCTCCATCTCTGTAAAGTCTCTGTTGTGTAAACGTCGAGACTCACGGTTTCTAAGGTCATTATAAGCACCAACTAATTCATTTTGAACAGTAATGTAAGTCTTGTAAGGTGTTTCACGATCGTTCTTCAAAGAAATAATCGCCTTTTGCGGATTATCTGATGAAGATGCATCACGCTTTCCTTGACAATAATTACAGTACTCTGGTGAACCTGCAGGTGCTCCACCGTTATCTAAGAATGCAATAGCAGCATTTCTAAGATCTTCTAAGTTCATAAGTTCTTCTTCAACTAAAAGTTGACCAGACTTATTGATACTTACAGTGAAGATATTCTTTTGCTTAATTACGACATCGGTATCGGGCGGTTCAATCGGCGGAAGCATTCGGTCGAGTCCAGCATCTGTTTCAATAGTAGTAGTTACTAGGAAAAAGATGAGTAGCAAGAATGCGATATCCGCCATAGAGCCGGCATTAACCTCTGGTGCTCCTTTTCTTCTTGGCATATCTCTGAATTTTTATCTTCCGGTTAAACGCTTTAGGCTAGGAATTACCATAAGTACAATCGCGATAAGCACCATCCCGAAGAAGATGTTAAGCAGTGTACCAATAGTTTTTACTGTACCCACGGTTGTAGTTAATCCTCTTTCTGTTTGAACTGCCTCAACAACAGCTTCTTCTCCACCTGCTGTTAGGTAACCGACAAGTGTAAGCACTCCTGCGAAAGCAAGAGTTTTTAGAACTTGCTTAAGACCACCTTCTGAAGTAAAAGTCTTCTTCAATCCAAAGAATACAGAAGCAGCAGTAGCAATTAACAGTAATAGGAATACGATCTTAAACATAAGATCCATTGGAAGGCTCTCAATCGCCTGGCTTGGCGGCATATCCGAAGCTGGTAGACTGTACCATAGGATCGCAGAAAGCACCCCTAGGACGATTAGAACTATTTTAATGATTTTTTGCATGACTTAAGATTTTATACGTTCTACAAATTACTTCTTAGAAGCGGCAAGCATGTCGATTAATGAGATAGAAGAATCTTCCATATCATTTACAATCGCATCAATTTTTGCAATAATGTAGTTGTAGAAAATCTGAAGGATAATCGCAGTAATAAGACCGAATACGGTAGTTAAAAGTGCTACTTGGATATCACCTGCAATAAGTGAAGCCGATAGGTTACCTACAGCAGCGATCTTTTGGAAGGCCTGAATCATACCGATTACCGTACCCATGAATCCAAGCATCGGTGCAATAGCGATGAAAAGTGATAACCAAGAAACGTTTTTCTCAAGTTGTCCCATTTGAACTCCTCCGAAAGAAACAACCGCTTTCTCAGCAGCCTCAAGACCTTCACCTGAGCGCTCTAAACCTTGGTAGTAAATTGAAGCAACAGGACCAGCAGTCTCACGACAAACATTTTTTGCCTCTTCAACCCCACCTGAAGCTAAAGCCTCTTCAACACTCTCTTTAAGTTTTGAAGTGTTTGTTGTAGCCATATTAAGGTAAATGATACGCTCAATGGCAACAGCAAGACCTAAGATAAGACAAAGAAGTACAATACCCATGAAGGCAGGACCCCCTTGAATAAACTGCTCTTTAAGCACTTGAGTAAATCCTTTAGAAGCAGCAGCCTCTTCTTGAAGAACAGCTGCAGAAGCAGAAGCTGAACCTAAGATGAACATTCCAGCAGTAGCTAAGGTTAACGATATTTTTTTCATTTTTTTTTGACTTAAGATTTGTTAGTTAACGAGTTAAAGATAAAAAATAATGTTTTGCTCTTTTAGAAGCGATGACCAAGAAACAAAAAATAACAGACGTAAAAAAATTGGATGGGTTAATTTCTAGAAATTTCACCACATAATGGAGAAATGAGTGTTTTTCTAAAATCTACTACCTCCAAATTTAGAGCACCTAAAACCATCGCCTTAGCAAGCGTGGCTTCTGTAGTCATATCCCCTCCATCAAGAACCCCAAACTTTTTAAAACCGCTACTTGCCTCATACATACCCATAGAGACAGAGCCTTTAGCGCATTGGGTACAATTAATTACAGTAATCCCCTTCTCTTGACAATATTGAAGCATTCGAACGAGCTCCTTAGATTTCATAGCATTGCCTGCACCAAAGGTTTCAAGTACAACGGTTTTAATACCCTCTGCTTGCTCAACTAACCGAAAAGCCCATTGAGAAATGTTCGGATGTAACTTTAATAGATAAACAGACGCAGGAATGCGAGCTAGTGCGCGAATACCCGGAATAGCTTTTGTTTCGATAAAATTTCGAGTGTCATAATCAAGATGTACCCCAGCAGTAATTAAGGGTTGCATATTTGGAGAACTAAAAGCCTCGAAATGCTCAGCACTTAACTTAATACTTCGATTCGCTCGATATAATTTGTATTCGAAATACAATCCCACCTCCTTTAGTACAGGTTCATTATCAGCCGTCCTGAGACTGGCTATTTGTACAGAAGTAATTAAATTCTCCTTCGCGTCGGTTCTAAGATCTCCTATAGGTAGTTGAGACCCCGTAAAAA
>DAIPYN010000005.1:65037-80749 GCA_036782715.1 Flavobacteriaceae bacterium | reverse complement strand
TCAGGAATATCAGCTACAACAAAGGGCATACGATAAGTTAGAAAGCGCGCCTTGTCTTCTTCATCGATTAGGGTAGAAATGAAGTCTACCGGAATAGGTAGGGTGAGAAGTTCCCCGTTTCTTTCAATGGTGAATTCGTTTCCGTTAATTAGTTCTAGAAAAATAGCTGAGAATCGCTCCACAGGCTCTCCATCTACAGCGATAATTTTGTCACCGGTTTGAATACCTACACTAGAACCTATTTCCTCTTCTACTACCCAGACACCCCCTTGAACAGAATCATTTATAATGTACTGATCACCATAGGCAAAAGAGAGACCGATATAAATGATGACTGCTAGAATAAAATTCACAGTCACTCCACCGAGCATGATGATGAGTCGTTGCCAAGCGGGTTTTGAACGAAACTCCCAGGGTTTTGGGGGTTTAGCAAGCTGCTCTTTGTCCATCGATTCATCGATCATTCCGGCAATTTTTACATATCCACCGAGTGGGAGCCATCCGATCCCATATACCGTATCGCCAATCTTCTTTTTAAATAGGGAATACTTGATATCGAAGAATAAATAGAATTTCTCTACTCGAGTCTTAAAGATTAGTGCGGGAATAAAGTGTCCTAGTTCATGAAGAACGATAAGAAGCGATAAACTAAGTATGAATTGAATGATCTGAACGCTCATGTTTTGTAAAATAAGACACAAAGTTACCGATAATGACCGAAAGAATTCGCTTTGCTTAGTACCTTTGTAATATGCGCTCATTCTTCAGCCATTACAAGCGATTTTTCATCTTCTTTGCTTTACTCAGTTCGGTGATCATGTATTTGATTTACAATGCACTTCAGCCGAAAAAGCGTTTGCCGATTTATCAACCGAATATGGTCAACGCTGAGCTGGTTGATTCTAGCCTCCAGCATGTAAAAAAGTATCATCGTATTGCCGATTTCAGTTTACTCAATCAGAATGGGGATACGATTACTCAAGAGAACTACCGAGATAAGATTTACGTGGCTGATTTTTTCTTTACTACTTGCCCTACGATTTGTCCGATCATGACGGCGAACTTGGTTGAGGTTCAGGCTGCTTTAGCTAACGATCCTGAAGTTCTATTGCTTTCTCATTCGGTAACTCCAGAAATCGATTCGGTGGCTCAATTAAAGAAATATGCTATCGTAAAAGGGGTGAACGACGCTAAGTGGAATTTAGTCACTGGTGACAAAAAGCAGATTTATGAATTAGCGCGTAAATCGTATTTAGCGGTGCAAGAAGATGGTGATGGAGGCCTGTTTGACATGATTCATACCGAGAATTTCATACTCGTTGACAAACAACGAAGAATTAGAGGATTCTACGACGGGACCAAAGAAGAGGAAATGGATCGACTGCTTTCAGATATAGAGATCTTGAAAAATAGCGAGGAAGAGAAGTAGGTTGATTAAAAAAAGGTAAATTTGCTTCTTTAAATTTATTCTAAATAAGAACAGTGACTAACCTCCTCGAATTAAAAATCGGTCAAAAAGCAATCATTGCAGATAGTATCGACGAGAGACTTCCTGTGAAATTAATGGAGTTAGGCTGTCTTCCAGGTAATGAAGTTCAGTTGCTTCAGATTGCTCCTTTAAATGATCCTCTATATTATTTAGTCGCAGGTAATCGCATTTCTATACGTAGAGAAATAGCTGGCTTAATTTCTTTAGATCTATAGGAATGAGTAGTCCTTTGAAAGTAGCGCTCATTGGTAATCCAAATACGGGAAAGACTTCTATTTTCAATGCACTTACTGGGCTTCGTCAGAAAGTGGGTAATTACCCTGGTATTACCGTTGAAAAGAAAACAGGTGCTTGTTCTTTTGGCCCTGACTTGAATGCTATCATTTATGATCTGCCAGGAACTTACAGTTTGAACACCACTTCTTTAGATGAGAGTGTAGCTGTTGAAATTCTTTTAAATCGAAGAGATCCCGACTTTCCTGATGTAGTTGTGGTTATTGCTGACGTAGAAAACTTAAAGCGTAACCTTCTACTTTTCACTCAAATTAAAGACTTGGGTCTTCGAACGATTCTTGTGATCAATATGTCTGATCGTATGAAACGCTTAGGTATTGAAATTGACGTTCCTTCACTTGAATCATCTCTAGATACACGAATTGCATTACTCAGTTCACGAAACGACACTGGAATTGAAGATTTAAAAGCGATACTCTCTGATTATAAGTCGATTTCAGACCGGCCTAGTTTAGATATTACAGATACTGACAAGGCCTATTTTGAGAATTTAAAAACCACTTTCCCGAAGATTGATGCGTACAAGCTATGGCTTGCGATTACTCAAGACGTCAATTTTATGCCTATTGAGAAGAAGGTAATCCCAGATCGATCTGCTTTCAGTACCAAATCGAAGGCAGAGCTTCAAAAAATGCAGCACAGAGAGACGGTTCTTCGCTACAAGTATATTAACAATGCACTTAAAGAGGGGTACCAAAAAGATCTATCCAAGGCAGATGGTATACAAGGGGTTTTAGATCGAATTTTTACCCACAAGATTTTTGGTTACCTCATCTTCTTTGTGATTCTTTTTACCATGTTTCAGGCGATTTTTGATTTCAGTAGCTATCCGATGGATGCTATTGATCATTTCTTCGCTTCTGCCAGTGAATGGATTAAGGCAACTTTACCTTCAGGAGTACTTACCGACTTATTAGCCGAAGGTATCGTTGCGGGTATCGGAGGGGTAGTAATCTTTATTCCTCAAATCGCATTCCTATTCTTATTTATCTCGATACTCGAAGAGAGTGGATACATGTCTCGTGTGGTTTTTCTAATGGATCGCATCATGAAGCCTTTTGGCCTCAGTGGTAAGAGCGTAGTACCATTAATGTCAGGTATGGCCTGTGCGATCCCCGCAGTGATGGCTACTAGAACCATAGAAAATTGGAAAGAACGACTCATTACCATCATGGTTGTGCCATTTACCACTTGTTCAGCTAGGTTACCGGTCTATCTTATTATAATCGCGCTAGTGATTCCTGAAGGTCGATTCCTGGGTCTGGGCTATCAGGCACTGGTACTTACCGGACTATATCTATTAGGGTTTTTAGCAGCCGTCGTTGCAGCTGCCATATTAAATAGAGGATTAAACATTGAACGCCGCTCGTTTTTTATGATCGAGATGCCAACCTTTAAACCACCTCAGTTTAGAAATGTAGCTATTACGGTCTTTGAGAAGACTAAGAGTTTTGTTCTAGAAGCAGGTAAGATTATTCTTGCCTTGTCGGTAGTTATCTGGTTTTTAGGTTCGAACGGATACAGTGATTCTTTTAAAAACGCAGAAGCTGAGGTCATTCAGCAGATTCAGCAGCAAGGATTAAACTTGAGTGATGAAGAACTGTCTCAGAAGATTTCGAGCTACAAATTAGAGCACAGCTACATTGGTGTACTAGGCAAGATTATTGAGCCTGTGGTAAAACCTTTGGGTTATGACTGGAAAATTGGTATCGCTGTGATTACTTCATTTGCGGCGAGAGAAGTTTTTGTGGGAACCCTTGCAACTATTTACAGTGTTGGCGAAGAAAGTGAATCGACAATTGTTGGTAGAATGGCGCTTGAGACCGACGAGCTCGGTAAACCAATTTTTAATCTCGCATCAGGAGTTTCAATTCTACTTTTTTATGCATTCGCTATGCAGTGTATGAGTACCATCGCTGTAGTTCGAAAAGAGACCAACTCGTGGAAATGGCCCATGATTCAGCTTGGTTATATGACCCTCTTAGCCTACTTATCTGCATTAATTGCTTATCAAACGCTGATCTAATGGGTGTTCAAGAATACATTGTATTAGCAGTACTAGCGGCGGCGATTATTTATTTAGCGTTACGCTTTACCAAAAAAAACAGCGGCTGCGGAGATGATTGTAATTGTCACTAAAAACGCTCAATAACCAATTCAACACTTTTTGTACCCGGTATCTGATAGCTGGCCTTTTTGAAAGATGGGGGCCCAAAGAGTCCCATTTTTGATACCGAGAAACCAATGGGCTCTTTAGGAATACCTAGTCGATTTTTATCCATTTTACCGTTATTGTTTTCGTCGATAAAAGCAACGAACGCATAAGTTCCTTCTTTAACCGCGTTTAATTTAATCTTTGGATTGTTTTGAAGTTCAGAGATATCATAAACGTTTAATTCACCTTTTTCTCCTAAGAAGTCGTCCTTGTTATCATAGATCACAAGGTAAAGTTTGCCTGTCGCGTTTTCAGGAAGGGTAACATCTATTTCTACCGGATGATTAGTAACCGCTAAAACAGAGGCAAGATATAGAAGGATGAATTTCACAGGATTACCAATTTCTGTACCTATCAAACCATGCTACCACATGCGCTACTTTAGTCATTAGATTAGAAGGACGGTTAGCTATGCCATGACTCGCTTCAGGGATTTCAACCAGTACCGTTTCTTTTTTGCGAAGTTTTAGTGCGTGATAAAGCTGTTTTGCTTCGCTCGGTGGCGTTCTTAGATCTTCCATACCTACCATTACTAGGGTAGGGGTTTCGACATTGCCAACGAGTGAGATGGGTGAAAAATTCCAGTAATTCATGGGGTTTTCCCAGACTTGGCCGGGATATCTAGTATTGGCATAGCCATAATAGTTGTCGGCTACTAGTAATTTTGAAATCCAGTTCATTACCGGTTTGACAACAGCGGCTGCTTCGAATCGATTGTTTTTACCAATCATCCATGCAGACATAATTCCACCTGCGCTTCCGCCAGTTACAAAGAGCCCGTCTTCGTGAGCGATACCCTTTTCGATTAGGGCGTCAACTCCGTCCATCACATCATTGTAATCTTCACCGGGGTAGTTGTTCAGTAAGAGATTAGCAAATTCTTCGCCGTAGCTAGTGCTTCCTCTAGGGTTGGGATAGAAGACAATGTATCCTGCCGATGCAAACAGTTGCATTTCGATAGAAAAGCGATCTCCGTAATTAAGAATTGGACCGCCGTGATTTTCAACCATTACCGGATATTTCTTTGCAGCGTCATAGTTCGGCGGATACACCACCCACCCTTGAATATTTCTGTCGTCTATCGATGAGTGGTACCATACCTCCTCAACTTTCCCCAGTGTTTTTTGCTCGAATAGAGCTTTGTTCAAGTTGGTAAGTCGTTTGGTTTTACCCTTTGAAACAATAGCAATGTCGGCCGGATGGTCTGGGGTAGAATGCGTATAAGCTAAGGTGCCGTTTTGTGATACGCTAAACATTCCTGAGCCGTAAGGACGACCAAGACTGGTACCTCCGAGATTCTCGGCTAAGAGAGTGAGTTTTTTACTTAAGGATAGGTGGGCGATTTTTCCATTACCATGATTGTCATAACTGATGTACATCCCTTGAGATTTTGTGTCCCAAGCAATTGCGCTAATATTGATGTCGAGATCGTTGCTGATTACTTCAATATCAGAGCCATCCAGGTTCATGATATGTAATTGCGTATTCTGAAAAGCCTCTCTTCTATCGGTATATCCGAGATAAGCAATTTTTTTTCCGTCGGGAGAAACAATCGCATTACGATCAGGACCATCGCGGTGGGTTATTGCAGTGACCTTACCACCACTACTTGAAACGGTATAGATTTCAGAGTTTCTAAAATCGTACTCCCAGTCATCGCTGCGGTTTCCAGAGAAAAAGAGGGACTCTGCGTCTGCAGACCAACTAATGGGTCCTCTATGATTATATCGACCTTTAGTCAACTGTTGTACAGCTCCTCCTGAGGCACTTACCTTGAAAATATGAGTAAATCCTGGTGCCATATATCCTCGACCGTCTGCCTCGTGCTTTAATCGATCGGTAATTCGAGGTTTGCCAGCCCATTTAGCCCCTTTGGGAGCGGCAGGTATTTTTGCTACGATAGGTGGAGCCTCTGGAACAAAACTGCTAAAAGCAATTTCATCACCTTTAGGGGACCAGGATAGATTGCTAGGACTTTGGCTGAGTTGAGTGATTCGTGCTAGACTTTGCTGAGCGACCCAGTAAATGTAAATTTCAGAGCCTTTCGAACCACTTGCAGTGAAGGCAATTCGATCTCCACTCGGAGACCACCTCGGGCTTGATTCAGACTGATCGAAAGGGGTTAATTTATAATGAGCGCCGGTCTCAATTTCATAAACCCATAGGTTTCCTGTAGCACGGTCTTCAATGAGATCAAATCCCATTTTGCGATATACAATTTGTTTACCATTGGGAGAAATTTGCACGTCATTGGCGTATTGTAACTGAAAGATATCCATCATTTCGAAGGATTCTTGTGCCGAGACGTACAGGCCCAATACTGAAAAAACAAGGAATAATAAGGATCTCATATGAAGCGTATTTAAGCTTCTTACAAGTTATTGAATTTCTAGTAGAAAATAGTTACCCTAAAGCGACGTCAAGGGTCATCATAATGACGAATCCTATAATGAATCCCATCGAAGCAATATCGGTGTATTTGTCTCTTTGGGTTTCTGGGATTACCTCTTCTACCACAACAAAGATCATCGCTCCAGCTGCGAATGCTAGAGCATAGGGAAGAATGGGTTCAAAGGTCATTACTGCCCATGCCCCAACCACTGCGGCAATAGGTTCTACAAGGGCTGAAGATTGGCCGTACAAGAAGCTTTTAAATCGACTTAATCCATGTCTTCTCAGTGGCATTGCAACAGCAAAACCTTCGGGGAAATTTTGAAGACCAATACCCAAAGCAAGTGTTACTGCCCCTGCAACGGTAGCTCCCTCAAAACCAGCGGCCACTCCGCCAAATAACACCCCAATCGCTAGTCCTTCAGGAATGTTGTGAAGCGTGATGGCAAGGGTAAGAAGGGTGGTTCTTCTCCAGGGAGTTTTAATTCCTTCCTTTTCATCTTCTTTAAAATTGATATGTATGTGAGGTAATACCTTATCTAAACCAAAGATGAAAGCAGCACCTAATATAAAACCAACAGCTGCGGGAATTACCTTATTAAAGCCTTCGCCTTCGCTCATTTCGATACCTGGAGCTAGCAAACTCCAAAAACTAGCAGCTACCATTACTCCTCCTGTGAATCCTAAAAACCCATCGAGTACTGCTCGGTTCATCGTTTTAAATAGAAAAACCAGTGCTGCTCCGGCAGCAGTCACTCCCCATGTAAAAAGAGTAGCGTAGAATGCTGCACGTACTGGGTTGAGTTGCTCAAAATAAGAGAAAATCGCCTCCATAAAATTTGTTTTGGTATGCAAAACTAATGGATTTCGATGAATTGAAACACTATCTTTACTAAAATGAGCTATGATTTTGCGATAATCGGTGCAGGTGCCGCAGGTACATTGCTAGCTGTAGAGCTAGTTAATCGATCTAGTTTATCGACTAAAAAACTACTTATTGTTGATCGAGAGGGTGGAGATTACCGAGAGCGTACTTGGTGCTTTTGGGCTGAATCTGGTCACTCCTTAGATTTTCTAGTTAATCATAAGTACACTCATATTGCTGTTAGCGATCAGGATGATAAACAGTACGCCTCAATTCATCCTTACACCTATAACCGTATCGAAGGTGCCGACTTTCACGATCACTACAGACCCATTCTACAGAATCATCCGCAAATTGATTTTATTCAGGATGAGGTCGAGTGTATTGATTGTAAAAAGGATGTAGTTCATATCCACTTGGCTTCAGGGGCATCTAAATCGGCTAAAATTTGCTTTGACTCTAGGTTTAGTTATGATCGGCTCGCAAAGTCTAGATATCCCGTTTTACAACAGCATTTCATCGGTCTTGAAATCGAAACAAATCAAGAGGTGTTCGATGCGAGTAAAGCAGATTTTATGGATTTTAGCGTTCAGCAGAAGGGAAATACCCGATTCATGTACGTACTTCCCACTTCAACGACTCGTGCTCTTTTTGAATATACTTTGTTTTCGCACCAACCCTTAAAAGATTCTGATTATGAGGAAGCGATACACGAGTATCTCGCTTTGAAAGAGATTTCAAACTACAAAGTGATTTCTCGAGAGAAGGGGAGTATTCCTATGAGTTCACATCCGCTTTGGCGACCTTTATCTTCACGAGTATTACCTATTGGTCTGAATGGCGGATGGGCCAAACCTTCGACAGGTTTCGCTTTCAATCGAAGCTTGCAAAGGGTAAAGCAAATTGCTGATCATATCGAAAAAGATTCTGAGAGACTTCCGAAATTAAAGTTTAAAGATCGTTTCTGGTTATACGACCTGTTACTACTTGATCTATTGGATCGAAAAAATGGAGAGGGTTCAAGACTTTTTGTGCGTCTTTTTGAAAAGCGCCAACCGCAGTTAATTTTACAGTTCTTAGATGAAAAAACCAGTTTTTTACAAGAGCTATCGATTATGTCTGCCAATCGACCTATCCCCTTTATCAAAGCCTTTTTCAGATGGCTTTTTAAAGGTTTCTAATCATTAATGAATGTGCAAATTGGGTTAATAGTTCCTTCTTGTTATCGGCAACACTCAACTTTTCAAGTTCTTTTAAGGATAACTCAGTATAGGCTTGTACCGCTTGTTTTACAGAGGCCTCGGCTCCGGTAGCTACAAACAATTCCTTAACTCGTTCGACCTTTTTTGCGGTTTGATCTTGATAGGCAAGTTCAAGCGCACTTTTTTGCTCCTCATTAGCGAGTTCAAAAGCTTTGATGTAGAGTAGCGTCTTTTTGTTCTCAATAATATCACCACCTACCGTCTTTCCAAAATTCTCTGGAGACCCAAAGGCGTCTAAATAGTCATCTTGTATTTGAAAGGCAGTACCCAATAGTAGCCCGAATTGATAAAGGTGGTTTGATTCCTTTTCAGAGGCCTCACCGATTAGTGCTCCCATTTGTAAGGCACAGCCTACGAGTACAGCGGTCTTATATTGAATCATTTGTAGATATTCTGATTCGGTTACATCTGTTCGGGTTTCGAAATCAACGTCGTATTGTTGTCCTTCGCAAACTTCGAGCGCCGTCTTGTTGAACAGTTTTAAAAGGGAGAGGGCTAGGCTAGGAGGATAGCTTTCAAAATATCGGTAGGCTTCAATGAGCATTGCATCTCCTGAGAGAATACCCGTATTGAGGTCCCATTTTTCGTGAATGGTTGGTTTTCCTCTTCGAAGCGCAGCCTCATCCATAATATCGTCATGTACTAGGGTGAAATTGTGAAAGACTTCGATGGCTGCTGCTGCTGGCAATGCCTTTTCGTGATGAACTCCATATAATTCTGCTGCTGCAAGGACTAAAGAAGGTCGAAGTCTTTTTCCTCCTAAGTTCAAAATATATTCAATCGGAGCGTATAAATTTCTAGGTTCTTTTTCGCTCGAGTATGCTTCTAAATAGGCAACGATTGCTTTCTGATACGGGATAAAGGCTTCCATAGACAAGTTTTCACAAAAGTAGGAGAAAATTGGCGGTGGTCTTTTCGTTAAATAATTATTAACTCTGGAAACTTTTTTCGTTTTAAAAGTTTCCGGTATCGTATCTTTGCAACCTTGAAAAAGGAAATTCTGCATAAAGCGACTCAAATGTTCTTGGACTTAGGCTTCAAGAGTGTTACGATGGATGATCTCGCCAAAGAGCTGGCGATCTCCAAGAAGACGATCTATTCCTTTTTCGAAAACAAGTCACATCTAGTCGAGTGTTCAACTCTTCATCTTTGCAGTACGATCAATGCTAGCATTGATCAGCTAGCGACGAAGGAACTGCACCCGATCGATGAGCTTTTTGAGGTACGTCAAATTGTTCGTCGCTTTTTGAAGAATGAAAAGAGTTCTCCTCAATATCAGCTTCAGAAATATTTTCCTGCGCTTTTTAAACGTTTGAAAGATGAGCAGCTCATGATGATGAGAGACTTTTTGATGTCGAATATCCGCAGAGGAATTGAACTAGGAGTTTATCGAGACGATATGAATCCCGAAATGATTTTTAGACTTTACTTCTTTACTTATTTCTCGCTTAGAGACCCTCAAGAATTTCCAGAGAAACTATTCAATACCCAAGAGTTGATTTTTCAACATATAATCTATCACGTCAGAGGTATTGCCACTGCAAAAGGAGCGGCTTACCTCGAAACCTATTTAATTAACCATAAAGAATGAAAAAGACCCTTCAAGTACTTGTCTTTTTAGTTAGTGCATCGACCTTTAGTCAGGAGTCGATCTCTAGCTTTACCCTAGAGCAAGCAATAGATTATGCACTCATCGAAAATGCATCAATCAAAAACGCCGCTGCTGACAAAAAGGATGCTTTGGCTCAAAAATGGGCAACGATTGCTTCTGGACTTCCGCAGATTCAGGGTTCAGTAAATTACCAGAATCAGTTAAAACAGCCTGTAGCACAAATTCCTGCCGAATTTTTTGGTGGAGAACCTGGAACATTTTCAGAGGTGGTTTTTGGGCAACCTCAAAGTTTAAATGCATCGGTCACTTGGAATCAGCTCATCTTTGATGGTTCTTATGTAGTTGGAGTACAGGCGACAAGAACCTTTCTAGATTATTCTCAAAACGCCTACGACAAAACGGCGTTAGAGGTTAGAGCGTCAATAGTTTCGGCCTACGCTAACGCGCTTATGGCGGCTCAAAGTGCTGAATTACTCTCAAAAAATGTGGCGCAGATTGAGCGAAATCTTTTCGAAGCGACGGCGCTTTTGAAAAATGGCTTAGGTGAAGAAGAGACTGTCGATCAGTTACGACTTACTTTTAAAACCCTACAAAGTAATGAACGTAATGCCTATCGCTTGGCTAAGATTAGCAAGCAAATGTTGAATGTGATGATGGGTAGAGAGGTTAATGATCCTATTTACTTACTCGATACACTTGAGCGTTTAGTAGGTATTGAAATGGTAGAAGAAATCCCAACCGATTTTGACCTCACCAAGAATGTCGATTATCGGATGGTTCAGAATCTAACTGATCAGCGCTCTCTTGAATTAAAGTTGGCTAAGAGTAAAGCTTTACCTACGCTAAGTAGCAGTCTAAGTCTAGGGGCTAATTCATTCGGAGACACCTTTGATTTTTTAGATCCCGATAAAAAGTACTTCAACACTGCAATTTTGGGGTTAAATCTGCAAATCCCACTTTTCAGTTCACTCCTTCGATCGGCAAATACTCAGAGAGCGAAGATTGCTGATTTAAAGGCTCAAAATACGAAAACAGAGACCGAACGAATGTTAGCATTACAGTTCGAGACCCTGACCAGTGCATTAACCTTGGCACGTGAGCAGGTAGTCACCACTAAAGATAATTTAGATCTCGCTCAGCGCATTGCTGACAAGAATGAAATCAAATTCAAAGAGGGTATGGCTAGTAGTTTTGAGCTTCGTGAAGCACAATTACAGCTTTTTGCTGCCCAACAAGAGTATTTGTCTGCTCTTGTTTCGGTAGTGACCTCACATACTGATTTAGCAAACTTTTTAAATGAATCGCTTTAACCACCTATTATGAAATCATCTATTTGGACTTTATTATTAACGCTGGGTCTTGTTAGCGTTTCTTGTCAAACAAAATCGTCAGGATCTATTGACGAACTCATCGCTTCAAACGATGAAAACCTTTTAAGGGCAAAGCGCACCGAACTATCTGCCCAGCGTAATGTACTTGATGCTGATATTAAACGTTTAGACGTGGTTATTGCTTCTCTCGATAAGTCAGCAAGTTTACCGCTTGTAGCTACTTATGAGGTGACTCTGCAAGAGTTTAATCACTTCACCTCTTTTCAAGGCACAGTGAAAACTATGAAAAACATCAATGTCTATCCTGAAATGCCGGGTCAATTACTAGAGGTCTTCGTTGTTGAGGGCCAGAAGGTAGAAAAGAATCAAGTACTTGCCAGAATCGATGACGGCGGACTATTAGCTCAGCTTGCGCAAGCTAAATCTCAACTCGTACTTGCAGAAACCCTTTTTAATCGTCAGGAGCGTCTTTGGTCTCAAAATATTGGATCTGAGATTCAATTTCTTCAGGCTAAAACCCAATTTGAGTCGGCAGAAAAAGCCGTTGATGCTTTAAGTCTTCAGGCAGAGAAATCAGTAGTACGAGCTCCTTTTGATGGAACCGTAGATCAGATTTTCAAGGAGCCAGGAACGATCGTTGCTCCAGGTATGGGTTCAGAATTATTTAGAGTGGTAAATATTGATGAGGTTTATGTTGAGGTTGACGTACCTGAGACTCATATTACTTCTATTAGTGAAGGCTCTAAAGTTCGCGTGAATTTATCTGCTATCGGGGAAGAGATTGATGCACGTATCTCAAGAGTTAGCAAGGTGATCAACCCAAGCAATCGTTCGTTTACTGTAGAAATTCCGCTAGAAAATAAAAGTGGTTTCATAAGACCAAATTTAATGGCTTCGGTCGCGATAAACGATTATTCGAATAAGTCAGCGATCATGATTCCTCAGTCAGTGGTTTCAGAAAATGCAGAGGGTCAGCAATACTGTTTTGCTCTAGAAAAGTCGACTGAAGGATACATTGCCAAGCGTCTAATTATTGAAACTGGAAAAACTTCAAAGGACTTTATTGAAGTGTTAGAAGGAGTTGAAAAGGGAGCGCTACTTATTACTGAAGGGGCTAAAAAGGTATCAGATAATCAACCTGTAAAGTGGTTAAACTAATTAGTGATGAATAAAGCATCAAAAAACGCGAATAAAGAATATCGCTTAGCTTCTTGGGCAATAGATAACCCGACGATTATCTATGTGTTAATTGCCCTTTTCTTCACCGTAGGTCTTGCCTCATACTTTGCGATGCCGCGAGAAGAATTTCCTGAGGTAATTGAGACCAAGATTTATGTAAGTACCGTTTACCCGGGGAATACTGCCGAAGATATCGAGCGACTAGTGATCGACCCGCTAGAGGATCGAATTAAAAATATCTCAAACGTCACCAAATTCACCAGTACTTCTCAAGAAGACTACGGGATGATTATGGTAGAATTTGAAGAGTCGGTGACTATCGCTGAGGCGAAGGTTCGGGTTCAAAATGAGGTAGACATCGAAAAGGCAAGTGAAGATTGGCCTGTTTTTAACGGTGCAAAGGTTGAGCCTAATGTTTTTGATCTAAATATTGCTGAGTCTCAGCCTATCATGAATGTAAACCTCAAAGGAGATTACACGACAGAGCAATTAAAGTCTTACGCCGAATATTTAGAGGATGCTATTGAAGATCTTCCACAAATTAAAGAGGTCGATATTCGAGGTGCGCAGGACAAAGAGGTAGAGGTAGCTGTAGATGTTTACAAGATGATGGCATCGAAGGTGAGTTTTAATGATATTCTTGGTTCGATTGCTAACGGAAATATGACGCTTTCTGCCGGTAACATGGTTTCGAGTGGGCAGCGCAGAACGATTAGAATCTTAGGTGAAATTGAAGATCCTTCAGAGCTTGAGAATTTTGTAGTTAAAGCAGAAAATGGTTCGGTCTATTTAAGAGATATCGCAGAAGTAAGCTTTAAAGAAGAGGAGCGTACTACCTACGCAAGAGAGTCTCAAAAGCGTGTTGTGATGCTTGATATTAAAAAGCGTTCAGGTCAAAATGCGGTAGATGCTGCCCAGCAGATTTACGATATTATTGATGAGGCCAAAACTAATATTCTGCCTTCAGACCTAGAAGTGACGATTACTAGCGACACTTCTGCCACGACCATTAATCAAGTGGACGATTTAGTGAACAACATCATCTTTGGGGTGATTCTAGTAGTTGCCGTGCTCATGTTCTTCTTAGGTTTTAGAAATGCACTCTTTGTTGGGTTCGCTATTCCAATGTCGATGTTTATTTCCTTTATGATTCTGAGTGCCCTTGGATACACGTTGAATACGATGATCTTATTTGGACTGATCATGGGACTTGGGATGCTAGTAGACAATGGGGTAGTAGTGGTAGAAAATGTTTACCGATTAATGGACACTGAAAAAATGTCGCGTATAGAGGCAGCCAAAAAGGGAATTGGAGAAATCGCTATACCTATTATCATTTCAACCGCTACTACAGTGGCCGCTTTTGTGCCGCTTGGTACCTGGCCAGGAGTAATGGGACAGTTCATGATTTTCTTCCCGATCACTTTATCGGTGGTTTTAGGGTCTTCGCTTTTTGTTGCGATCTTTATGAATTCGATGTTAGTTTCTCAGTTTATGGTGGTTGGTGAGAAGCCACTTCCAACGAAATTTCTATTGAAACTGACCGCCATTTTTGTGCCTATCGGAGGGTTTATTATCCTACTTGGAGGTGCAGTTCGTGGATTCGGTTCATTGATGATTGCAACCGTTCTCATGATGTGGGCCTACAAAGGATTTCTTTATAAAGCAACACTGCGTTTTCAGAATAATGCATTGGTTCGTCTTGAGAATTTCTATGAACGACAGTTAAAGGTAGCTCTTAGAGGTAGAAATGTATATTACTATTTCTTAGGCACTACGCTACTTCTTATCGTAGCATTTATGGGATTTGGTGCTTCTATCGGAATGGGTAGAACCAAGATCGAATTTTTCCCAGACAATACCCCCAAACAGGTGATTATCTATATCGAATATCCGCAAGGAACCGATATTGAGAAAACTAACGAGCTTACCAAGTCCATCGAAGAGCGAGTTTACGCCATTATTAACGATCCTGTATACCAAATCGATGGTAAGAATGCCCTAGTAGAGACCGCTATTGCTCAGGTTGGTAAAGGCGCCGAAAACCCTTTTACTGAGGGAGGTTCTGCTGCAGAAATGCCTCACCGAGGCAAATTGGTCATTCAAATGCGCGAGTTTAAGGAACGTAAGGGTTTAGACAGTGAAGCACTCAGAAAGCGAATTCAAGAAGCACTTGCGGGGGTTTACCCAGGAGTTATTATTTCTGTTGAGAAAGACCCGACAGGTCCACCAACAGGATATCCGGTAAATATCGAGGTTCAGGGTGATGATTATGATGAATTGATGGCTTTAGGTACTCAGATGAAGAATTTCATCAATGAAAAGAGTATTGATGGAATGGAGGGTATCAAGCTCGATGTTACTAAAGATAAACCAGCATTAGAAGTCTATGTAGATCGTAAAAAAGCAGGTGACCTTGGGGTTGCTGTCGCTCAAGTGGGCCTTCAACTTCGCCGTTCGTTATTTGGAGAAAAGGCAGGTATTTACAAAGAAAATGGAGAGGATTATGACATCAATGTTCGCTTCAATAAAGACCTGAAATACGACAAGAGCGCCTTATTTGAGCAGCGAATCATATTTAGGGATCCAGCGAATGGCCAGATTAAAGAAGTCCCAGTTTCTGCCGTTGCTAGTGCGAGAAACACTTCAGGATTCTCTTCAATCAAACATAAAAACGGAAAGCGAGTGATTACGCTTTATTCGGCATTAACTCCTGGTGGTAATGCAACTCAAATCGTCGATCAGATTCAAACAGAGATGCAGTCTTTTGGAGATCTTCCTGACGGGGTGGCCATTGATTACACCGGACAAATTGAGGAGCAAAATAAGCAGCAGTCGTTCTTGATGGGGGCATTCTTCACTGGTTTGGCACTCATTTTCTTTATCCTCATCTTTCAGTTTAGTGGGATTTCGAAGCCACTGATCATTATGATTGCAATCTTCCTAAGTCTCATTGGAGTTTTCGGAGGGCTGATGGTAACCGGTTGGCCTTTTGTAATTATGATGACGATGATGGGAATTATCGCTCTTGCAGGGATTGTGGTAAATAATGGGGTAGTACTCCTAGATTATAC
>DAIPYN010000005.1:62145-64937 GCA_036782715.1 Flavobacteriaceae bacterium | reverse complement strand
TTTTTTTGAACTTAAATCTTGGTGTTTAATCGTTGAGTAGTGCATAACCATCTTTACTGATGGCATGACTTACTAGTTGATTGTTTGAGTAATTCGCAATGCGAATTCCTTCATTGGTTAAGAAGAACCAAGTTCCTTCTCTCTTTCCTTCTACATAGGTTCCTTTGGCAATTACATGCCCGTCGGTGTCGAATTGTTTCCAAACACCTACTGGTTTCTTGTCTTTCAGGTATCCCTGCTGGGCAATCATCCCATTTGCATGACGATACGTTATTTCAACTGAATCGCCATTTGATTTAGTGTCATAACTCACAGACTCAACCTTCTCGGTGTTTTCTGAAGCTTTCACTTGCGCCGTGGATACTGATACTCCTAGCATCAATAAACCTAAAAATAGTGCGTTTTTCATATGGCTTTGATTTTATATTTACACAAAGTTAACAATAAATTTACAAAACAACGATTTTTTGTTAACATTAAATTTACATTGGATGATTTTGAGTGCAATAGAGTCTTGAATCAAATGCCGTTCGTATTTTTGCCAAGCACTATTTTCATTGTCCTAGTGCCTCATTGATTATGTTTAGAACTGTTGACTGTGGCGCCCT
Organism: Flavobacteriaceae bacterium; assembly: GCA_036782715.1. Taxonomy (GTDB): domain Bacteria; phylum Bacteroidota; class Bacteroidia; order Flavobacteriales; family Flavobacteriaceae; genus UBA3478. The sequence goes on along the minus strand of DAIPYN010000005.1, from coordinate 64,329 downwards.
TCGCGCATCGGATGTAAATAAAGAAGTTGTCTTATCAGGTTGGATCTCTAAGATCAGAGACAAAGGTTTTGTACTCTGGATCGATTTGAGAGACCGGTACGGTATCACTCAATTGGTTTTAGATGAGGAGCGCACTGATTCTGCACTACTGGAAAAGGCCAGAGGTTTAGGAAGAGAATGTGTGATTCAGGTTAAGGGTACTGTCATTGAGCGCAGTTCAGGAAACCCAAATTTAGCTACGGGTGCAGTCGAGGTGTTAGTCAGTGAGTTGACGGTTCTGAATACGGCAAAGCTTCCGCCATTTACCATTGAAGATCAGACCGATGGTGGTGATGAGCTTCGCATGAAGTATCGCTACCTAGATATCCGCCGTAACCCAGTGAAGAACAACCTAATCTTTAGACATAAGATTAGTATGCTCGTTCGAAATTACCTCTCATCAAAAGGATTTATAGAGGTAGAAACCCCATATCTTATTAAGTCTACCCCTGAAGGAGCTCGTGATTTCTTGGTTCCGAGTCGAATGAATCCTGAGCAATTTTATGCCCTACCACAGTCGCCTCAAACGTTTAAGCAACTGCTTATGGTTGGAGGAATGGACAAGTATTTTCAGATTGTTAAGTGTTTTAGAGATGAAGATTTAAGAGCTGATCGACAGCCTGAATTTACTCAGATCGACTGTGAAATGTCCTTTGTAACCCAAGAGGATGTATTAAATACTTTCGAAGGTTTAACGGCTCATTTGTTGAAGGAGATTCATGGGGTAGAGACCGGTAAATTCCCGGTAATGAGCTATGATGAGGCGATGGAACGTTACGGAAACGACAAGCCAGATATTCGATTTGGCATGGAGCTCACTCATCTTAATGAAGTTGCCCAACATAAAGATTTTCAGGTATTTAATAGTGCCGAGTATGTAGTTGGTATCGCGGTTCCTGGAGCTAATACTTATACCCGTAAAGAAATCGATGCCCTTATTGATTGGGTGAAACGACCTCAAATTGGAGCCAAAGGTTTAGTCTATGTTCGCTGTAATGAGGACGGTACTTTCAAGTCGTCAGTAGATAAATTTTATGATGCCGAAGATCTAGCCGCATGGGCTCAGAAAACGGGCGCTCAAGCTGGAGATTTAATCCTTGTGTTGTCTGGTGATCTTTCATCCACTAGAACGCAAATGAGTGCACTTCGCATGTATATGGCCGAAAAATTAGGGCTTAGAAAGTCAGATGAATTTGCACCCCTATGGGTTGTTGATTTCCCACTTTTAGAAAAGGATGAGGAAACCGGAAGATACCATGCAATGCACCACCCATTTACTTCGCCTAAGCCAGAACAAATCGATTTATTAGACACCGACCCAGGAGCAGTTAAGGCTAATGCCTATGATTTAGTTCTTAACGGTAATGAAATTGGAGGAGGCTCTATTCGAATTCACGATAAAACTACTCAACAGCTCATGTTCAAACACCTAGGGTTTACGCCTGAAGAGGCTAAAGAACAGTTCGGATTCTTAATGGATGCCTTCGAATACGGTGCACCTCCACATGGTGGAATTGCCTTTGGATTAGACCGTTTAGTAGCCATTTTAGGTGGAGCCGAGACCATTCGTGATTTCATTGCGTTCCCTAAGAACAATAGTGGTAGAGATGTAATGATTGATGCACCAGCTCGTACTACTCAGGAGCAACTAGACGAACTTCATCTTAGCCTTAAAAAGTCTTAAGAAGGTGATCGCTTTGCAGAAAAAACGATGGGGCATTCTTCTACTATTCATTACTGCAATTGCCATCATTTTAGCTGGATTTTTACTTGACCTCGAGCCTGAACTATCGAATCGATTGAAAGGTTTAGGAACCGTGATGATTTTCTTTGTGGTGATGCCGCTCTTTCTTCTGGTTGAAAGCCCTGGTAAGAAGATGAAAGACTATATGCTTACTGAGGAGAATATCAAGAAGATGCAATCCGACAAGAAGGACCCCACTCAAGTTAACGGCGCTGACTGAAAAACTGTTTCAGTATCGCTTCACTTTCCTCTGCTAGTGGTCCTTTTTCTAAGACCGTTTTTGGGTGGAGTTGACCTCCCATGGTATTGAAGCCTCGTTTTAGGTCTGAAGCCGCATATACTATTCGAGATATTTGAGACCAATACAAGGCCCCGGCGCACATTTGACAAGGTTCTAAGGT
>DAIPYN010000005.1:0-62045 GCA_036782715.1 Flavobacteriaceae bacterium | reverse complement strand
TGTCGTCGAAAGGGTCTTGCATGATTCCTCAAAGGTATTCAAATATTACCTACTACCTTTGTGTTTCAATGGAGACAGGGTTTCAAAATTTAAGTCCACAGACTTTACGTTTGCTCAACTACGAGGAGCTTCTTTCGCTTACCAATTACTTGCGCGAGCGTATTATTCATGTAGTGGCTAAACGAGGCGGACACCTTGGTGCGAGTTTAGGCGTCGTAGAACTTACTGTCGCTTTGCACAAGGTTTTTGATACCCCTTCGGATGGAGTCGTTTTTGATGTGGGTCATCAGATTTACGCTCATAAATTAATAACGGGTCGGGATGAGGTCTTTGATACCTTAAGGACCTTTAATGGAATAAGCGGCTTTCCAAAGCGTGAGGAGTCGGTTTATGATTCTTTTGGTACGGGTCACAGTTCTACTTCTATTTCTGCTGCCATGGGTATGGCAGTGGCTAATCAACTCGCTCACAAGAACAATCATTTTATTGCAGTTATAGGAGATGCTTCGATTGTGGGAGGGATGGCCTTCGAAGCCCTGAATCATATTGCAGAAATCAAGGCCAATGTTATTGTAGTTCTTAACGATAATAATATGGGTATTGATCCAAGTACTGGATCTTTAAAGCAGTATTTGAATCAAATCGAGGATTTCAATCATCCGAACTTCTTTGAGTCGCTCGGATTAGCCTATTCGGGGGTAATTGATGGTCACAACCTAGAAGATTTAATCGCTGCCTTTCAGGACGCCAAGTCAAAAAAAGGCCCTCAGCTTATTCATATTCGAACCATTAAGGGTAAAGGGTTAGCGCAAGCAGAAGCCGACCAAATAACGTATCATGCGCCTGGGAAATTTGAGCCAACTACCGGAGAACGAATCACCTCTAACGAGCCATTGAAATATCAAGATGTATTTGCTCGTTCAATGGTACGCTTAGGAGAGAATGAGCAGCGATTGGTAGCCGTCACGCCAGCGATGTTATCGGGTAGTGGACTGCATTTATTTAAGGAAGCCTACCCCGAAAGAACTTTCGATGTGGGGATTGCAGAACAACACGCGGTAACCTTCTCTGCGGGGCTGGCAACTGAGGGGCTTCTTCCCATATGTCACCTATATTCGACTTTTTTGCAAAGAGCCTACGATCAGGTTATTCACGATGTAGCACTTCAGAAGCTTCCGGTCATTTTTGCCATAGATCGAGCAGGAATTGTAGGAGAGGACGGTCCTACTCATCACGGCATGTTTGATATTGCAGCCCTTCGTTCGATACCTAACTTTTCGCTGCTTGCGCCAAAAAATCCAGAAGAGTTGTATCAAAGTTTGAAAACGGTTGTGGAACAGTTTCAGTCAGGTCAACTTTTGGGCCCAGTAGGAATTCGATACCCTAGAGGTTCAGCAGATATTTTTGATTTCACTCCTAAGGGCAATGCTTTAGAATGGGGTAAAGCCTTCTCCATTAACCCATCTAACCAAGCTCGAATTGCGCTTTTGTCTACGGGTACTTTATCTACTTATGCTGAGGAGTTATCTTCTTACGCCGTAGACAGCTATCACTTTCCCTTTATCAAGCCCTTCGATATGGAGCTATTAAATCATATTTCTAAACACTACGAAGCGGTAATTACTCTTGAAGAGGGAGCGATTGAAGGCTCTTGGGGGCAAGGAATCATATACCAGCTAAATTCACTCGGCTTTAAAGGAGAGGCTAAATGCATGGGGGTTAGCGATCAATTCGTTCCTCAGGGGAAGGTAGATGAGCTCTATAAACACATAGGGCTAGACCTGACTAGTGTCGAGCAGGTTTTAAAAGATACCCTGGATCGTCTGGTTTAGTTGAATCGCCTGAGAATCAGAAAGGCTTGCTACAAAGCTTGAGGCATTTAATAAACTCTTATATAAATCTTGACCGGGTGCCGATTGATAGGGGGTAGGTATGCGACTTAAAATAAGCTTATCGTAAACTGTTTTTTGATCTGCAGCTTGGGTACATAGGGCTGCAGAGGTGTGCTCGAGCAGATTACTGATGATTTGATATCCGGCAATTTCTTTTTCAATCACCTCGTCTGCTTGGTATAGGTTTTTCACACTAAGATCAATGATATCCCTTATGGCTGCACTGTGTGCACTGTAATCAATCAAACTTTTTTCAAGTTGCCCAGCTAAGATAGCCTCCTCATGATCAGCAAATAGTTGAACAGCCTCGCTCACTAGAGTGCCGATTGCTAATGCTCGTAAATAACTGATTCTATCAGCGGTGGTGGTCAAACTGCGATACTTTGCTCCATCAATTTGGTTCTTGACCAGATTGATTAGATTTTCTAAGGCATAGTCTTCAGAGATATACCCCATGTTAATAGCATCTTCAAAATCAATGAGGGTATAACAAATATCGTCGGCGGCTTCTACGAGGTAAACTAAAGGGTGACGATGGTAACCGCCTTTCTCTTTTTGAAGACCCAACTGGCTAGCTATTTGAGTGTATGATTCCCAGTTGGCTTCAAACACACCATACTTTTTATCGGCTACGTGAGTAGTTAGTTGATGAGGAATGGAGGCTTTCGGATACTTTACAAAGGCCCCTAAAGTAGCATAGCTTAACCTTAAACCTCCAGGAACACCTTCTCTGCTTTCGATCAAAAGTCTTAGGCCATTCGCATTACCTTCAAATTTGATAAGGTCGGTATATTGCCCCTCAGAGAGTTTGTCAGCATAAATTTTACCGGGCCCTTTGGAGAAGAAATTTCCGATTGCTTTTTCCCCACTGTGACCAAATGGTGGATTGCCGATATCATGGGCTAAGGCTGCCGCTGCTACAATAGCACCAAAATCATTGAAACGATAACCTTCTGAAATTAATTCGGGATGGCGATCGAGAATGATCTTTCCGGCGAGACGCCCGATACTACGTCCGACTACCGAGACTTCAAGACTATGAGTGAGTCGGGTATGTACGAATCCTTTTCTGCTTGCCGCTTGAATAGGAAGGGGAACTACTTGGGTCTTGTCTTGTAAACTTCTAAAGGCCGAAGAGAAGATGATTCGATCATAATCCACTTCGAATCCTAGCCGAGTTTCATCTTGATCGCTTCTTAGTCTTTTGACCGTATCCCCCTCACGTGACAAGGATAATAAGTGCTCCCAGTTCATAGTCATTCCTTTTAAGCGAATATACTTAATTCTATTCCCTTACCTTTAAGATAAAACAGACGATGCGCAATCTTTTAATGATTCTAGGGAGTGTATTATTATTCCCGGCAAATCTATCAGCACAAGCATGGGCTAAGGATATTTTAGCTTCTTCAATAGGGTACCACGACCCTGAAGGAAATTGGGAGCAATTTAGTGGAGCCTTTACCATTGAGGTAACTTCAAAAGACAAGCCTTCTTTTACAAGAGAGGTGATCATCGATTTGCCGCAAGAATATTTCGAACTCATCGAAACTAGAGGTGACGATATTAAAACCTATCGAATCGATAAGGGAGTGTATGCTGCTAAGGATTCGTTAACTCAGGCACGAACACTGAAGTTACGTGATTACCACACTTATTTGTATGGTCTGCCGATGAAACTCAACGATCCCGGTGCACAAATCGATCCTAAGACTGAACGAGTAGTTTTTCACGGGAAAGAGTCGATAAGAATGCGTGTTACTTATGACCCTTCGGTCGGATCAGATACCTGGTATTTCTATTTCAACCCTGAAAATTATGCGTTAATCGCTTACCAATTCTACCACAATGAGGCGATCGGAGACGGGGAATACATCCTGTTAGAAGAAATCGAAACGGTTGAAGGAATAAAGATGCCAAAGATTCGTTCTTGGTATTACAATAACGATGGGTCTTATATCGGCACAGACGAACTCTTTAGCGATAGAGATTCTTCGAATCGATAAACTCAAACACGGAGTCGGGTAAAAGCGGTCTCACCTCGTGTCCTAGCTTAATCTGTTCTCTAACATAAGAAGAAGAGAGCTCGATAATCGGTGCTTTAATACGTTGCACACTTTGGTGTTGATCGATTTCTTCAGGTGGAGGAGTTCTGAGCGGACTTACCCTTGGGTACACTAATATTCGGTAATTGGCTAATAGTGATTCGTAATTCTTCCACTTATGAAAATGAGCAAGATTGTCTTCTCCCATAATTAGACTGAAATCGTACTGATAATTGGTCTGCTCTTCTAGGTGCGCAAGCGTATCTGCAGTGTAGTTCGGCTGAGGAAGGCCAAATTCAATCTTACTCGCTCTGAATTTCGGATAATCTTCAATCGCATCGTAAACCATCTGATAACGATCAATATCACTCGCTAGACTAACCTTCTTTTTGAATGGGCTTTTCGGAGTAATGACGAACCATACTTGATATAGATCACTATTCTCTGCAATATGATTGGCGAGGAGTAAGTGTGCCCGATGCATAGGGTTGAATGTCCCGAAAAACAGTCCTATTTTCTTTTTCTCACTCATTTCGCTAAAAAGGATCTTACGATTTCTTCAGTTTGCGATAGTGCGGTTGCAAGGTCGTCATTGATTACAATCTCATCAAAGGCCTGTGCCTGTTCTAATTCTTGTTGTGCCTTACTGAGTCTAATTTGTAGCGTTTCTTCGGTATCCGTATTTCTAGACCTTAATCGCTTTTCAAGAGTCTTGATCGATGGGGGCTGAACAAATACCGTTAACGTTTCGGCCGGAAAGCTCTTTTTTATCGACATACCTCCCATAACGTCAATATCGAAGAGTACCGCTTTTTTTTCATTCCAAAGTCGCTTTACCTCAGATGCTAAGGTACCATAGAACAATCCAGGATAGACTTCTTCGTATTCTAAAAACTCACCTTTTTCAATCTTACTTTTAAAAGCCTCTGGACTTAGGAAATAATAATCTTCACCATCTTTTTCTGTGCCTCTGGGAGCTCTAGTAGTGGCTGAAATTGAAAAGGCTAGAGGCAGGTCTGTTTGCTCTAGTAAGTGTCTAACAATCGTTGTTTTGCCACTACCCGAGGGTGCTGAAAAGACGATAAGCTTGTCGGTGTTAAAGGACATTTAATAATTGTTCTTTAATTTTTTCAAGTTCATCTTTCATTTGCACTACCTCACGTTGAATCGAGGCATCATTAGCCTTAGAGCCAATCGTGTTGATTTCACGCCCTATCTCTTGAGCGATAAAGCCTAGCTTTTTACCAGGTGCTTCACTTTCAGTGGCTGTTTTTAGAAAGTAAGAAAGATGATTTTTTAATCGAACCTTCTCTTCGGTAATATCATATTTCTCAAGATAGTAGATGAGTTCTTGCTCGAATCTATTCTCATCTACAGATTCTTTCAGTTGGGCGACGGCTTGTTCTAAACGACTTCGAACCCCTTCTCTTCGATTCTCATCTAAAGCGAGTACCTCTTCGAGATGCTTTGCGATTAAATCAATACGCGATTGAATATCGAGCATCAATTGTTCACCTTCTTGTTTTCTAAAGCTAATAAGGGCTTCTAGGGCCTTGTCTAAGGCAGTATTTACACTGAGTATTTGATTTTCGTCTGCTTCCTGCTTTTCTTGAGTGAGTGACTCAGGCATTTTAAGGGCTAAGGCTAATGTGGCTAAATCATCCCCTTCTGCAAAATTCTTGATTTGCCTTAAGTATTCTGAAACAACGGGCTCATTGATTTGAGCAGGTGTTCTCACCGTTTCTGACTCGATATAGATATAAGCCTCAACCTTTCCTCGAGTAAGCTGTTCAGCTATTTTCTTTCGAAAATCAATTTCGTGAGCGCGAAGTGTTTGTGGTAACCTTAGATTAAGATCTAGGTTTTTACTGTTCAGTGATTTAAACTCAACGGTAATTTTTTCTGTGCCTAAGTGCTCTATATGTCGACCGAATCCGGTCATCGAGTGTATCATAGGCCGCAAAGGTAGGAAAAGACCCCTATTTAAAGAGGTCTAATCCAAATGTTTCTGTAGCTCACACCAGAGTTGTCACCGTGATCTTGCAGTCTAAGAGGACCTGGTCCGTGCGGAGTGTTCTTTGGCCATCCGATGTATTCGGTAGTTCCTTTTAGCTCGTAGTGGTCTTGAATAAGGACTCCGTTGTGTATTACCGTTAGTGTACCGGCTTTGGTTCGGTTTCCTGCCTCGTCAAACTCTGGAGCATGAAAAATAATGTCGTAGGTATTCCATTCTCCTGAAGGCACTGAAGCCATTGCTAATGGAATTGCTTGTTTGTAAATAGAACCCACTTGACCATTTACATAGGTTGGGTTGTCATTGTTGTCTAACACCTGAACCTCATACTTTTCTTGCAGAAATACACCGCTATTAGCGCGTGACTGGTTAGATCCTCGTACGTCTGCCGGAGATCTCCACTCTAGATGCAATTGAACGCTTCCGAATACTTCTTTAGTTCTGATGTCACCTGTTCGATCGGCAACGGTCATACTTCCATCTTCATTTAAAATCCATGGCGCCTCACCACCGTTAGCACTTTCCCATACGTCTAATGAGGTACCATCAAACAATACGATAGCATCGCTAGGAGCACTGCCGTTTACACCGGGTGTTACTCTTGGAGGTACGGGCTCATATAATTCAGTTGCCTCTGGAGTAGTAGGTTCTTGTTCCATATTTGGAGCGTTTATTCTTCTAATTTTAATATTTCGGTAGGCAACCACATCGCCGTGATCTTGAAGCCCAATTTTACCGGTACGATATTTACCGAAAGCTGTCCAATCGGCAAACTTAGAATTGGCAACAAGCTCGTTCCACCCTTCGCCATGTACTGGGAAGTTTACAATTTCTTCGCCATTTTGTTTCACAATTCCTTGATTGGTAAAGTAGTCAATAGTGATGAATAGGGTATTCCATTCTCCTGCAGGCAAGGTGACGTCTTTTGAAGGGGCAACCATATCGTAAAGCGCACCAGCTTGATGAGTAAGACCTGCTTTTGCGTCAGGATGTCTTTCATTATCTAAGACCTGAATTTCTGGACCACTTAGGTAAGGTTCTGCAAGACGTTCGTCTTCGATAATGCCCCAGAAAACTCCACTATTGGCTCCCTCTGCAACTTTGTATTCAAGTGCTAACTCAAAGCTATGGTAGTTTTCTTTGGTAACAATATTGTGACCTTTTCCCCATTGAGAACCTTCTTTAGGTGGATAAAATACGAGTGCTCCATCTTCGATCTTCCATGCCTCTGACATGGAATCCCCATTGTATTGCTTCCATTTATCTGTGGTAGTACCATCGAAAAGAATCTCCCAATCGTTTTCTTGAGTGGTTGTCTCGGCGGCTTTCTGAGTTGGATTTGCACAGCCAACAATAAGGGCTCCAAGTGCAATTAAAGCGGTTGCTTTCATAGTCCTAAGATCTTTTTAAGTTCGTCTTTATTGACATCGCCTCCTGCAAAATCGTCAAAGGTTTTTTCGGTGGCTTCAATGATATGATTTTTGATAAATGCAGCACCTTCTCTGGCTCCTTGTTCTGGGCTCTTAATGCAACATTCCCATTCCATTACAGCCCAAACATCACATCCGTATTGGGTAAGTTTAGAGAAAATGGTTTTAAAGTCTACTTGCCCATCACCAGGAGATCTGTAACGTCCTGCGCGATCAGACCAATCGTTGTATCCTCCGAAGGCTCCTTTTTTTCCGGTCGGATTAAACTCTGAGTCTTTTACATGGAAGGCCTTGATGAATTCATGGTAATGATCGATGTATTCGATATAGTCAAGCTGTTGAAGCACAAAATGACTTGGATCATAAAGAATATTTACGCGTTTATGATTGCCGGTTGCTTCGAGAAAACGTTCGAAAGTATCCCCATCGTGAATATCTTCTCCTGGGTGAACCTCGTAACAGACATCAACGCCTTCTTTGTCGAAGTGATTCAAAATAGGCATCCATCTTTTTGCTAATTCTTCGAAGCCCATTTCAACTAAACCTGCAGGGCGTTGAGGCCAAGGGTGCATCGTGTGCCATAATAGTGAACCCGAAAAGGTGGCATGTGCATTAAGGCCTAAACGTCTACTTGCTGTAGCTGCTTTTTTAACTGTGTCAATCGCCCACTCTGTTCTTGCTTTTGGATTGTTTTTTACGGCATCAGGTGCAAAATTGTCGAACATCAGATCATAGGCAGGGTGTACTGCTACTAACTGACCTTGAAGGTGAGTCGATAGCTCGGTGATTTCTAATCCAAATGAAGCGATCTTTCCTTTGAGTTCGTCACAATAGTCTTGGCTTTCGGCCGCCTTATCTAAATCAATTAAGAAAGATTCCCAAGTTGGGATTTGAATTCCTTTATATCCTAAGTCTGCTGCCCATTGACATAGCCCTTCTAGGGAATTAAATGGGGGTTTATTGTCGATAAACTGCGCTAGAAATACCGCAGGTCCTTTAATCGTTTTCATAGCGTTGTTTTTTATTGTTGAGCGTCTAAAGTGACCCAAACATTTCCTTTAGCATTCGATTCAACGGTGGCTTCAATGAAGTTCATTCCGCGAAGGCCATCAGTAACTGTTGGGAATGCCCCGTCATGATAGGTTTCTCCGCGAACCGCTTTCGCAACTCCCAGGTAAATATTGGCCATTGCATCGAAAAGCCCTTCAGGGTGCCCTGGAGGTACTTTGGTACCCTCTAATGAAAACTCGCTGTTGTATCCATGTCCTGGCTTAAGAACTTGCATGGGTTGCCCTTCTTTAAGCAGGTAGAGGTAATTGGGGTTTTCTTGTTCCCATTTTAAGCCACCCTCTTTTCCATAGATGGAAAGAACAATATTGTTTTCTTCGGCTGTAGCAATTTGGCTCGATCGAACCACTCCTTTTACATGTTTGTCAAGGCGAACTAATACGGTAGCATCCACATCCATTACGTTGTCATCGTATAAGAAATTGAAGTCGCTTAGTACTTCTTTTATTTCCAGACCTGTGGTGTATTCTACAAGGTTAAAGGCGTGAACTCCGATATCCCCAACACAGCATGAAATTCCTGATTTTTCAGGATCCAATCTCCAAGTTGCTTTTCTTGAGGCTTCATCGTGAATGAGCGGATTGATCCAGCCTTGGTAGTACTGAACATCCACCTTGTGAACGTCTCCAATAGCTCCTGAGCGAATCATTTCTCTCATTTGACGTACCATCGGGTATCCGGTATAGGTGTGTGTAAGTGCGAACACCGCTCCCCCTTTTTCTTGAAGTGCTGCGATTTCTTTAGCCTCTTCATAGGTGGTAGTCATCGGCTTCTCACAGATCACGTTGAATCCATTTTCAAGAAGCGTTTTTGCCATCGGAAAATGAAGAAAGTTAGGGGTCAGGATACTGACTACTTGCATGCGCTCCTCTTCGGGTAGCGCATTTTCTGCAGCCACTAACTCTTCAACTGTCGCATAGATGCGATGGGTCGGAATATCGATATGTTTTGCAAATTCGATACTTACGTTTTTGTCGGGATTGAAAACTCCTCCGACAATTTCGTAGTTGTCATTAATAAATGCTGCAATTCGGTGAACAATTCCGATTAAGGAGTCACCTCCACCACCTAGTATTCCAAGTTTGATTTTCTTCGGCATAATTATGATTTGTATTCAACTTTTTCAGAACGGAAAAATACCGCAAATAACACAAAAACCCCAATAGCGAAAAGGGCAGGAAGCACCCAAATTTGTTTCCAGTCATGACCACCATTGCTAAGAGCGTAGCTATCAGTGATTTGTCCGGCAATCCAAAAACCTACAAGCATTCCTACACCATAGGTAGCTAAAGTAATTAGACCTTGCGCAGCACTTTTTACACTGTCACCTGCCTTCGTATCCGTGTAAATCTGACCTGACACAAAGAAGAAATCGTAGCAAATACCGTGTAGGGCGATACCGATTAATAATAGGAAAACTCCGTCATCTGCGTTTCCGATGGAGAATAGGAAATAACGAACTGCCCAAGCAGCCATACCTACTAGAATGGTTTTCTTGAATCCGAAACGGGTGAAAAATACCGGTAAAAGAAGCATGAATAGAACTTCGGAGATTTGTCCGATAGTCATTTTACCGGCTGGGTTGGCTACTTCAATTTCACCTAAGAATTGTGCTGCGTGCTGATAGTAGAATGCTAATGGAATACAGATAAGTACCGACGATAAAAAGAATACCAAAAAGTTTCTGTCTTTCAGAAGGCTCAGTGCGTCGAGTCCTAAAATATCGCTAACTGTCACGGCTCCTTTTTTAGCAGTAGGAGGTGTTTTAGGAAGTGTAAAGCTGAATAATCCTAAGATTGCAGAAGCGATACCCGTCATTAAGAAAGTGTTTCTAAGTGCTCCCTGTGCTACTGATTCAGGGGCATCCCATTTGAAAACGAAGCTGATGATTAATCCGGCGAGAATCCATCCGATCGTACCAAAAACGCGGATCGGAGAAAACTCTTTTGCCGGGTTGGTCATCTGATTAAAGGAAACAGAGTTTACTAGGGCAAGGGTTGGCATGTAGGCAATCATGTACCCCAATACATAGGGGTAGAACACTTCAAAATTCTCTGCCGCCGACATTTGATACATTAAAAATGCTCCTACAAGGTGAAGCACCCCTAGAATTCTCTCGGCATTGAAATATCGATCGGCGATAAGACCAATAATAAATGGAGCAATAATCGCTCCCCAACTCTGAGTAGAATAGGCCATCGCACTTTCTGATCCTGTTGCTCCTAAGGTGCTCGGTAAGAAAATACCCATAGTTACAAACCAACCACCCCAGATAAAAAATTCTAGGAACATCATAAACGAGAGTTGAATGCGTATGCTTGTTTTCATAATTGATTATTGTGTAAGGATTAGTATTGTTTAGTTGTTATCTTGTTAAAGTTTAACTCAAAAGGCCACTAAATGTAGAAAAATATCATTGGTTTCTCTAAATTGTGCCAACTAAACTATTGACAACGATGAGTAAATTTTATTTCAACGAAGAGCAAGAATCGTATGACGCGATTGTCGTTGGTACCGGTATTAGCGGTGGCTGGGCGGCAAAAGAGTTGTGCGAAAACGGCTTGAAGACTTTAGTTCTCGAAAGAGGACCTATGAAAAAACACCGCGAAGATTATCCGACCGCTAACCTTGACAAGTGGGATTTACCTAATGGTGATCGCCAAACGGTTGAAGAGGCCGCGAGACAGCAAAAGCAGTCACGCACGGGTTACACCACACGTAAATCTTCTTCACACTGGTTTGTAGATGATGTTGATCATCCTTACAATGAAACTGAGCGTTTTGACTGGATGCGTGGATACCACGTCGGTGGACGTTCAATTATGTGGGGAAGACATTCTTATCGTTGGAGTGATATCAGTTTTGAGTCAAATGCTCGTAATGGAGTTGCTGTTGATTGGCCGGTTCGATATAAGGATATCGCTCCTTGGTATTCTCATGTTGAGAAGTTTATTGGGGTTTCGGGTGAGTCACTAGGATTGTCTCAATTACCTGATAGTGAATTTGAGCCTCCGATGCCATTTAATTGTGCTGAGGAGAAAATCAAGGATAAAGTTGCTGAGCATTTTGATGGCCGCGTACTTACACCAGGTCGTGTGGCGCACATTACAAGTGATAAGCAATTTGATGGTGACGGACGTATTCGTTGTCAATACAGAAATCGCTGTATCAGAGGGTGTCCTTTCGGGTCATACTTTAGCAGCCTTTCGTCAACACTTCCTGTTGCTGAACGCACAGGAAACTTAACCCTTCGTCCTGATTCTATCGTTACCGAGGTGATCTACGATGCAGATACTCAAAAGGCTACGGGTGTTAAAGTAATCGATCGTGTGACGAAAGAAGAGTTTGAATTCAAGGCTAAAGTTGTATTCTTATGTGCTTCTGCAATTGCATCAACTTCGATTTTAATGCAATCGCGGTCTGATCGTTTCCCTAATGGTTTAGGAAATGATAGCGATCAACTAGGACGTAATATCATGGACCACCACTTAAATGTTGGTGCTGTAGGTATCATGGAAGGCTTAGAAGATAAATACTACAAAGGACGTAAGGTTGCTGGTTGGTATGTGCCTTCATTTAGAAATGTTGGTGGATCTACCAATCGTAAAGATTTCAAAGGCCTTTACGGGTATCAGGGTGGAGCTAGCAGAAGTAATTATAATGATCTAATTGCTGAAGCTAAGTTCGGGCCACAACTTAAAGAGAACATCCTAGGACCTGGTCAGTGGAGTGCTACTTTCTACGGATTTGGTGAAATTCTACCTTATGAGGATAACCGTTTCACCCTCGACTACGATAAGCTAGATCAGTGGGGATTACCTACACAGACCTTTAATGCAACGATTAAAGAGAATGAAATCGCGATGCGTAAAGACATGCGAGATCAAGCCGAACAAATGCTTGAGAAAGCAGGAGCTAAGGATATCTTCTCATTCAATGGAAGCTACGCAATTGGTCTAGGTATCCACGAAATGGGTACCGCTCGTATGGGGCGTGATCCTAAGACTTCGGTACTTAACGGATACAACCAAGTACACGCTTGTAAAAATGTTTATGTAACTGATGGTTCTTTCATGACTTCTGCAAACTGTGTAAACCCATCGCTTACTTACATGGCGTTTACAGCACGTGCAGCTAATCATGCAGTTCAAGAACTTAAAAACGGAAATATCTGATGGAAAGAAGAGACGCACTTAAGAATTTAGGAAAGGCTTTCGGTTTTGCCGTTGCCACTCCTACGGTTTTATCCATTCTGCAGAGTTGTAGCTCTTCAGACGGATTAGCATGGACACCACAATTCTTCTCAAGTGAAGAAGGTTCATTTTTAGTTAAGGCAATTGATGTGATTTTGCCAGCTACAGACACCCCTTCTGCTTCTGAAGTGAATGTTCATGTATTTATCGATAAGTTGATTGCTGAATGTTATGACGCTGAGGCTCAAGATCGAGTTAAAAGTCAATTAACAGCTTTCGCAAGCTTTGTAACTGAATCAACCGGAGCTAGTTCTCTGGCAGCGGTTAGTGAAGCGAACCTTGTAGATAGTTTCACAACCTTATTCGGTGATAGAGATGAGTCTATTTCTTCAGATGCTTATGCGTTTGCTGGAGATTTACGAAGTATGACCATTAGCGCTTACAAAGGTTCTGAGTATATCGGTGAGAATGTTCTTGCTTATTTACCAGTACCAGGTGAGTATATCGCTTGTGATGATTTACAAACGCTTACTGGCGGTAAAGCTTGGTCTGAATAAGGCTTCAATAGTTTAAGTAAAAAAAGCCCGCACCATTGGTGCGGGCTTTTTTGTGTTTCTTAATTACTTATGGCAGCGAGTAATTAAGATCCACACATCAAACAGTCGTCATCTCCTTGACCCTCTTTTGATCTTCTGATAAGCTCCTTCATTTCTTCAGGACTCATCGGTTCTACATCTACTTCTTTCTCGCGGATGCTTGCAGCGTCTTCTTCAGCCACTTTAATTTGAGCTTCTGCGGATACTGCTACTGGGGCAGCTTTCTTGGTATTGTCTAGGGTGAATTTAATGGCGTCTGTAGCGGCTTTAGTTCTTAGATAGTACATACCCGTCTTTAACCCACTCTTCCACGCATAGAAGTGCATTGAGGTCAATTTGCTAAAGCTCGCATTTTCCATGAAAAGGTTTAATGATTGAGACTGATCGATAAAGTAACCTCTGTGACGGCTCATATCGATAACATCCTTCATACTCAATTCCCATGCAGTTTTGTAAAGCTCTTTGATATCTTCTGGAATTCCGTCAATATGCTGAACCGATCCGTTGGCTCTCATGAGCTCTTGCTTCATGTTTTCATTCCACAAGCCAAGACGAACTAGATCTCTAAGGAGGTGTTTATTTACTACAATGAATTCTCCTGATAGTACACGACGGGTGTATAAATTTGAGGTGTATGGCTCAAAACACTCATTATTACCTAAGATTTGAGAGGTAGAGGCAGTTGGCATTGGTGCTACAAGGAGTGAGTTTCTTACACCGTGTTTTAGTACCTGCTTACGCAGTGCATCCCAATCCCAACGGCCAGAGAGTTCGTCATCTTTGATTCCCCAAAGTTCGTATTGGAATTTACCTTCAGAAATTGGAGATCCTTTATAGCTGCTGTAAGGCCCTTCTTCAATCGCCATTTCCATTGATGCGCTTACTGCAGCGAAATAAAGCGTTTCAAAAATTTCTTGGTTTAGTTTTTTCGCTTCGTCAGATGTGAACGGTAGACGCATCATGATGAAAGCATCGGCAAGCCCCTGAACTCCTAATCCTACAGGGCGGTGACGCATATTTGAGTTCTCGGCTTCTACTACTGGATAGTAATTGCGATCGATTACCGTGTTGAGGTTGCGTGTTACTCGTTTGGTGACATCAAAAAGTTCTTGGTGGTCAAATTTGCCGTCCTTCACAAACATAGGAAGCGCAATTGACGCAAGGTTACATACAGCAACCTCGTCTTCTGAGGTGTACTCTAGGATTTCAGTACAAAGATTTGATGATCTGATGGTACCTAAATTCTTTTGATTGCTCTTGCGATTGGCAGCATCCTTGTAAAGCATATAAGGAGTACCTGTCTCGATTTGAGATTCTAGAATTTTCTCCCAAAGCTCACGTGCTTTCACGGTTTTACGTCCTCTGTCTTCAGCTTCGTACTTAAGGTATAACTTGTCGAATTCTTCGCTGTGGTTATCGAATAATCCTGGACACTCGTTAGGACACATTAGCGTCCAATCTTCGTTGGCCTCAACCCGCTTCATAAATAGATCGGGGATCCACATCGCGTAGAAAAGGTCACGCGCACGCATTTCTTCTTTACCGTGATTCTTTTTAAGATCAAGGAAATCAAAAATATCTGCATGCCATGGTTCGATATACATCGCGAAACTTCCTTTTCTCTTCCCACCCCCTTGATCTACATAACGAGCGGTGTCGTTGTATACTCGAAGCATCGGAACAATACCATTAGAGGTACCGTTGGTTCCTGATATATAAGACCCTGTCGCTCTAATGTTGTGAATTGAAAGACCGATACCTCCTGCAGACTGCGAGATTTTAGCGGTCTGTTTCAAGGTGTCATAAATACCATCAATACTGTCGTCTTTCATGGTTAGTAGAAAGCACGATGACATTTGGGGTTTAGGGGTTCCTGAATTAAACAGGGTTGGGGTCGCGTGTGTAAAGTAACGCTTAGACATTAAGTCATAGGTTTCGATAGCAGCATCTAAGTCTTTTGGATGAATCCCTACAGAAACTCTCATCAGCATGTGCTGAGGTCTTTCTACGATCTTACCATTGATCTTCAAAAGATAGGAGCGCTCTAGAGTTTTAAAACCGAAGTAATCGTAACCAAAATCACGATCGTAGATAATGCATGAATCGAGTTTTTCTGCGTTATCCATAATCACCTTGTGTACTTCGTCAGAAAGAAGTGGCCCTTTCTTACCAGTTCTTGGGTTGACGTAGTTATACAAGTCGTCCATGGTTTCTGAGAACGACTTTTTGGTGTTTTTATGCAGGTTTGAAACTGAGATTCTCGCTGCTAACTGTGCGAAGTCTGGGTGGGTAGTGGTCATTGTAGCCGCCACCTCTGCCGCAAGGTTATCTAATTCTGATGTAGTAACGCCGTCGTATAAACCATCGATAACACGCATCGCTACTTTTACTGGGTCTACCAGTGGACTTAAGCCATAGCATAATTTGCGGATTCTTGTGGTGATTTTGTCGAACATTACGGGCTCTTGTCTCCCGTCTCTTTTTACTACATGCATATCGAAAGGTTTTAAGGGTTGGCTAGGTGAATGGTATTAATTAAAAGTCTGCATCAAATGCAAATGGATCTTTATCGTCTTTGTTAGCTTCAGTTTGTTTTACACCCGCTTTTTGGTACTCGCTCACTTTCTTTTCAAAGAAGTTGGTTTTACCTTGAAGAGAGATCATGTCCATGAAATCAAATGGGTTTGTTGCATTGTACTCTTTCTCACAACCTAATTCTACTAGAAGACGATCTGTAACGAATTCTAGGTATTGGGTCATCAGCTTCGAGTTCATACCAATTAAACTCGCAGGAAGGGATTCAGTAATAAATTCGCGCTCGATGTCTAGAGCGTTAATAATGATCTCTTTGATTCTTTCGGTCGGAACCTTATTGACTAGGTGATTATTGTGCAGGTGTACAGCGAAGTCACAGTGCATCCCTTCGTCTCTCGAGATCAATTCGTTAGAGAAAGTCAGTCCTGGCATAAGTCCTCGCTTTTTTAACCAGAAAATAGAACAGAAAGCTCCTGAAAAGAAGATACCCTCAACCGCAGCGAAAGCGATTAGTCGCTCAGCAAAGCTTGGAGATTCAATCCATTTCAGCGCCCAGTCTGCCTTTTTCTTAATGGCAGGGAAATTTTCGATTGCCTTGAAAAGAGTGTTCTTCTCTTTCTCGTCTTTAACGTAAGTATCAATAAGTAATGAATAGGTCTCTGAGTGGATGTTTTCCATCATAATTTGAAACCCATAAAAGAATTTTGCTTCTGAGTACTGCACCTCATTCACAAAGTTTTCTGCTAGATTCTCATTTACGATACCATCTGATGCTGCGAAGAAAGCAAGAATATGCTTAATGAAGTAACGCTCATCGTCATTCAGTTTATTTTCCCAGTCGTTCGCATCTTGTGAAAGATCGATTTCTTCGGCGGTCCAGAATGAGGCTTCTGAAGTTTTGTACCATTGCCAAAGGTCATGATGTTTGATCGGAAAAATTACAAATCGGTCTGGATTGTCTTGTAAAATGGGTTCTACTGCAGATGACATAGCTTTGTTTTTAATTCTTAAAATAGATGGATTCTGGTACAGACCAGGGACTAACAAAGATGTAAAAACAAACACCTTGGGTAAAGCGAGTTTGGGCTCGTTGACCGATAAGTTTTTAACAGAAAATGTTGAAATGTGAGTTCAGTTCCTATAAACCCTAGGGTTTTCTTTTCAAGAAAAATTTAGAAACTTTTTCAGTCCTTAAACAAGACCCTTTTCTTGTTTCCAAAGTTCGGCGGCTTTCTCTAATTCTTCATACCACTCTTGGCCAAACTTTCTTATGAGTGCGTTCTTAACGAATTGATAAATAGGAATTTTTAGTTCTTTTCCGAGCGTACAAGCGGAATCACAAATTTCCCAACGGTGGTAATTGACAGCCTCAAATGAAGTGTATTTCGTTACTCTCACCGGATATAAATGGCAGCTTACGGGTTTGTGATAATCGATGGTACCCTCTAAGTAGGCTGATTCTATTCCGCAGACTCCTTGACCTTGGTCATTAAAGGTGAGGTATGCACACTCTTTACCGTTTACTAATGGGGTCTCTAGATCGCCGTCTTCTCCGGTAACATGGGTGCCTTGTTCTTCAATAGCCTCAATACCTTCTTCACGTAAGTAAGGCTTTATTTTTGGCAATAGTTCCTCGAGCTTTTCGGCCTCCCAAGACTCTAATGGAGCACCGTATTCACCAGCTACACAGCAAGCACCTTTGCAGGCATTTAAATTGCAGACGAAGTCTTTTTCGATAAGATCCTCAGTAACTAGAGTAGTGCCAATCTGAATCATTACTTTCTTTTAAGGCCAAACAATTGTTGAGAAATAAAGCCTTTTGGCATCTCCTCATCACCGACGTAGCCGATTTCTAGATTTCCGTTATCGTCAGGTACATAAGCGGTTCGAAATAGGTAATCCCAGATAGATAAGCTAATTCCAAAGTTAACTCCGTAGGAGTGATTCTGGGGTAAATTCTTTGCATGGTGTTGCAAGTGCATCACTGGGTTGTTTAATACGAACCGAAGCCATCCATAGTTTAGTTTGATGTTTGCATGATTTAGGTGACCGATCAGTATAGCGGCAAAATGAATGAAGTACGCTTGCTCGGGCTCAAATCCTCCAATGAGTAAAACGGCTAAGGTTTTAAATGGCTTGTAAAGTATATTCTCCATCCAGTGATATCTAAAATGCGCAGCAAAACCCATTTCATGAACACTATGGTGGACTTTATGAAACTTCCAAAAAATCGGAATCTTGTGGAGAAATATATGAGTTAGCCAACCGAAGAAATCGACAAGGATGAAAAAGAGGAGTAACCCGAGCCATTCTGGTATTCTCTTGATATCAATGAAGGCAAGGTTTTGCAGCTCTATACCAAGAGAACCAAACGCTTTTGAAAGTACTGCGTAAAACCCAGAAATGAATATGCTGAACAAAACAAAATTGAACCCCATGTGAAATAGGTCTGTAAAGAATTCTTTTCTGAAAATCGCTTGTGATTTTCTCCATGGGAAAAGGATTTCAAGACCCCAAACGATTAGCGAAATCAATAGTAGGCCCCATAAATAGTTTTGACTCCATGAAGTTTCGAAAAAGAGATTTCGCTTGTAAAAATCGAAAACTCCAATGGTACTTTCCCAAAAGATATTAAACCATTCTAGCATAATGCAAAGGTACTAAAAGCCTACTTTTATCAGTTATTTTAAGGCCTCTATCATCGCTTCAACCGTTTGGTCAAGGTCGTATTCTGCCTCAAACCCCCAGTCGGTAATCGCGTTTTCATCGCTGATGCTTTGAGGCCAAGAATCGGCAATTTCTTGTCTAAAATCTATTGAGTAACTGATTTCGAATGAAGGGATGAATCGACGTATCGAATGAGCTATGAGTTCGGGACTAGTTTCAAATCCGCCTAAATTATAAGAAGTTCTTATGGTGATCGAATCTTTTGGAGCATCCATTAAAGCGAGTGTAGCTTTTATGGCATCAGGCATAAAGAGCATCGGTAAAATGGTGTCTCCTTTAAGATAGGATGTATATTTTCCTTTTTTTAAAGCTTCTTTGACGATGGCAACCGAATAATCTGTTGTCCCACCACCTGGTTCGGTTGCGTGACTTATTAGACCTGGGTAACGAATGCTTCGTACATCTACCCCGTATTTATTAAAATAATAATCACACCAGAATTCACCAGAACGTTTGCTGATACCGTAAACAGTACTTGGATTAATTGTGGTGTTTTGTGGGGTGTCCACTTTGGGGCTGTCGGGGCCAAAAACAGCAATACTAGAGGGCCAGAAGAGTTTTTTATAAAGTCCTTCCTTGGCCAGATCGAGTAGATGAAGAAGGCTGTTCATATTGAGATCCCAAGCTAGTTTTGGATTCTCCTCACCCTTAGCACTTAATAAAGCGGCCATTAGATAAACTTCATCAATTTTAAGGTCACTTATTAACTGCTTGATACTCCTTTGATCTGTGGCATCTAAACGATACAAACGACGTTCACTATTGGTCAGTAGCCGAATGTCAGCGCGATAAAGAACAACATCATCCCGCTTCTCAAGTTCCAAGCACAATTCTGTGCCGATTTGACCTTCAGATCCTATTACAAGAACTTTTGACGACATATTCTTCGATTCGTTTTGTGTTAACAAAAATAGTCTTTTCAATTATCGTAATTTGGTCTTATGATTCGATTTCTAGCGTTCTTTTTAGGACTAGTTCTGCTTTCTTGTAACCCTAAAAAACAAGAAGCTCCTATCCTCGTTGAAACCTCAAAAGAGATACAGTTAGACTCCCTTCCAGAAATTTCTATTTCGAATAGTAGTGGGCTCTTTCGCAATTGGCCAACACTTCAATTGTTTTCACAGACCTATGAGGCGCTTTATAAGGTAAACAACTCAGAGGATCTACTATTAGCGGTAGAAAATGTTTTGAAGAGTATTGAAAACCTAGAAAATCAGCAAAAACCGGAGGAGATTGGAAGCCCAGGATATTTAAGTCGACTAGATCTTTTGAAAACCGAACTTTTTCGTTTGAAAGAAAAGCTTTCAGAGGGTCAATTTGACTCAACAATCTTAGAAGATACTTTTAATGCCTATAAGGGGCTAATGAGTTATATTTCGCTTCAGTGGGAGCGAAACGGTAATTAAATCCCTCTAGTACATAGTTGTTTTAGGGGTAGCTTTAGGGAAATTATCTCTGAGGCGATACCTCCTTCTCTAAAAATCGGAAGGCCTAAATTTCTTTCTTCAGCTATTCTCGTATAATACTCCTTCTTAGTGGGATGAAAAGGGGCCACTAGGTTTAAGGGGCCTTCTTGAGGATGATCAAAGAGCCATTGGATACATTGAAAAATGTCTTCACGGTCAATAAAATTGATCAATTCATCTGCCGCTATCCTTTTCTGCGTGCTCAATAGACTATAGATAGGGTGTCTGTCTTCTCCGATAAGACCTCCTAGTCTCAGAGCATTGAACCTTTGGAGTTGACCCTTTTGAAATACCTCCTCAATTCTGGTAATTACTTTCGCTGAGGAAGTTTTCGGGTCAAGTTTTGTGTTTTCATCAATGACTCTTTCTGTTTTTCCATAGACAGAGATACTACTAGTATAGAAAACGGTTAGGTTCGGATTCTTATTTAGGTGACCTATTAATTGTCTGAATAAGAAAAGATTCCCTTCCTTAGAATCAGAAGTATTTCTGCTAGCGCCACTGGGTATAGTAATGATTAAATAGGATAAGCCCTCTAGAAACTCATCGAGTTCACCTTCCCACTGGTTATTTCTAAAATAGCATCCAAAGGTTTCGGCTCCTCTAACGTCGAATCCATTTTCTTGAAGTCTTTGTAGGAGATAACTCCCAAGCCAGCCTTCTCCTAAAATTCCAATTTTAATCAATCTTGACGCGTTTGAATATTTTGATTTTCTCCGAGGTTAAAAAGTGATAACCAATATCGTAAAGATAGTATTTTGGAAGGCCACCCTCTTGTCCTTTTTCTACCTCAGTGATGCACGAGGGTCTAAACCCTTGTCGATTTAATTCACTTAGGTTGCATTCGGTATATTCTTCACTAACATAGCCTCTTAAAATTTTGTAATTGTTTTGAAGTACTCGATGGGTACTGTAAAAGCTCTGATTCTTTTTTTGATTCTTTAAATTGTGATGATGACTCCTACAAGCATCACTGCAAAACTTTTGATCTGTTCTACCAAATAAGGGTTCCTTACAAACTTTACAACCTCTGTTCATATGAAATCTGTTTGGTGCAAAGAAGAAGACCTTCACTGCAAATAACACTCAGTAGTTATTAAAATTGGTGCTAGGATATTTAAACGTTTCTATCCGTTTACAACCCGAAAAGATGAATTCTCAGTCTTCAACTTTGAAGCAAAATCAATTTTATGAATGCACTAAGAAATCAAGCCCAACTAATAGGTTACGTTGGCAACGACCCAGAAATCACCGAGCTACAAGGAGGCAAGAAACTTGCAAAGTTTAGTTTAGCCACTAACGAAATTTACAATAATGCGGCAGGAGAAAGAACCATTTCTACAGAATGGCATACGATCATTGCTTGGGATCGCCAAGCTGAAATTGCAGAGAAGTATGTTCAGAAGGGCAAGGAGATCGCTGTTTCTGGACGAATTACTCATCGATCTTATGACGACAATGAAGGTCAAAAGAAGCGCATTACAGAAATTCGTTGCTCCGATTTGTTACTTTTAGGTAAGCCCGAAGCTGCTATAGAAACAGAGGTTTTCTAGTCGTAGAGGTATTGGGCAATTCGAAAGAGATTGGCGTGAGCCTCTACAATTACCCTTATATCTTTCGAATAACCACCACCCATCGAACATTGAATAGGAATGCCTTTTGAATGCGCAAGATTTAGAACCTTATGGTCTCTCTCCTTACATCCATTAAGGGTTAGGCCTAAGGTTCCTAATCGATCAGTCTCTAGAATGTCTACTCCTGAGAGATAAAAAATGAAGTCAGGTTGTACCTCTTCGATTAAAGGGTCAAGATACTCATCTAGGAGCGCTAAATAGTCAAGATCGCTACATCCCTTAGGAAGAGGAAGGTCTAAATCTGACTCTTCTTTTTTAAAGGGATAATTAGCAGCTCCATGCACAGAGAATGTGAATACTGAGGGGTCCTTTTGAAAAATAGATGCCGTTCCATTTCCTTGGTGTACGTCAAGATCGATAATAAGTGCTTTTTTGATGAGACCTTTACGAATGAGATGAGAAGCAGCGATCGCCTGATCATTTAATAGACAAAAGGCCTCTCCATGATCGGCATAGGCGTGATGCGTGCCTCCTGCGATATTAATAGATATTCCGTGATTAAATGCGTGATAACAATTTTGGATAGTTCCCTGCGCGATTCTTTGTTCTCGATCAATGAGATGTTGAGATAATGGGAATCCTATTTTTCTCACCTCTTTGGGAGTGAGATCTGAATTTATTAATCGCCGAAAGTAAGATTCTGTGTGAACGCTTAGAGCGTCACTAGGGTCGAGAAACTCAGGAGAGAAGAAGTTCTCTTCACTGCAGGTGCCTTCATGAATCAACTGCTTAGGAAGTAGATCATACTTGAGTATAGGAAACCTATGGCCTTCTGGTAGATCTAGAACATAAATTGAATCGAAAGCAATTTTTAGCATTAAGAAATAGGGCTCCCTGCAGCTACTGCATCTTCAGGACTCATGAAACTTAGTTTTCCTTCAGGGTCTGTTGCCATGAGCAGCATACCTTGACTTTCTACACCTCTAAGTTTGCGTGGTTCAAGATTCATCAGAACGCAAACCTTTTTTCCAACCACCTCTTCAGGTGAGAAATGTTCTGCAATCCCAGATACAATGGTTCTTTGGTCAAGTCCAGTATCCACCTTCAAAACGAGTAATCGATCAGCTTTAGGCATTTTTTCAGCAGAAAGTATTGTGCCAACTCTTAAATCAAGACTACTAAAGGTGTCATAGTTAATGGCAGGTTTTTGTGGTTCTTGCATGTGGATAGAATCTTTTTCTGTTGACTTTAGTTTATCTAACTGATTTTGTATCTCAGTGTCTTCAATCTTTCTGAACAGTAATTCAGAAGTTCCTAGGTTTTGACCTGCAGAGACTAGAACGCTTGCAGATTTGAGGTATTCAAAAGGGTTTTCAATGGTCTTTAAATTGAGCATTTTCTTCAACTTTTCGGTTGAAAATGGCAAGAATGGCTCAGAGAGATAGGCAAGACCAGCTGCAAGTTGAAGCGCTACATTCATGATGGTTTTAACGCGCTCAGGATCAGATTTTATCAGTTTCCAAGGTTCATGGTCAGCTAGATATTTATTACCTAGTCTCGCAACACCCATTAAAAGACCAGCTGCCTCCCTAAATCGATATCGGTCTAGCGATTTCTCAATTGCAGAAGGGGCTTCTTGTAATTGTTGCAGTACTTGTTTGTCTGCATCGCTTAATGGTCCAGCCTCTGGAACAATTCCATCATAGTATTTCTGACTTAGAACAACTACTCGATTAATGAAGTTCCCATAAACAGAAACCAGTTCGTTATTTACTCGGGCCTGAAAATCATCCCAAGTGAAGTCGTTGTCTTTGGTTTCAGGAGCATTAATGGTTAAAACATATCTCAAAGCGTCTTGCATTCCTTCGAAGTCTTCAAGATATTCATGGAGCCAAACTGCCCAGTTTTTAGAGGTCGAAAGTTTTTGTCCTTCTAAATTCAAAAACTCATTAGCCGGGACATTTTCTGGGAGAATATAATCTCCATGCGCCTTTAAAAGTGCGGGGAATATAATACAATGGAATACGATGTTATCCTTTCCTATAAAGTGAATAAGAGAGGTGTTCTCATCTTTCCAGTAAGGTTCCCAGTCAATTCCTTTTTGATCTGCCCATTCTTTGGTGGATGAAATGTATCCGATAGGTGCCTCGAACCATACATATAATACCTTGCCGTCTGCAGATTCAAGGGGGACTTTGATACCCCAATCAAGATCTCTGGTAACCGCTCTTGGACGAAGCCCATCATCAATCCAAGATTTACATTGGCCATAAACATTTGATTTCCAATCTTCCTTGTGATCTTCTAAAATCCATTTTTTTAAGAAAACCTCACTTTTATCTAGGGGTAGGTACCAGTGTGTGGTTGATTTAAGAGAGGGCGTTGCGCCACTTAAAGTACTCTTAGGATTTATCAGATCGGTAGCGTTTAAACTTGATCCACACTTTTCGCATTGGTCACCGTAAGCTTCTGGGTTTTGACATTTAGGACAAGTCCCCGTAACAAAACGATCAGCTAAGAACATATTGGTCTCGGCGTCAAATAATTGTTCGCTAGTTTCTTCAATGAAATCATTTTGCTCGAGGAGTTTTGTGAAAAAATCTTGAGCAGTCTTGTGGTGAATGTCTCTAGAGGTTCTTGAGTAATTGTCGAAAGAGATTCCGAAATCTTCAAAAGATTTTCGAATGATCGTATCGTAAGTATCTATGACCTCTTTAGGCGTGATCCCTTCTTTTCGAGCCTTCATCGATATAGCAACACCATGTTCGTCACTGCCACAAATGAAGGCTACATCATGGCCTTGGAGTCTTTTGTAACGTGCAAAGATGTCTGCTGGCACATATACTCCAGCTAAATGCCCAATATGAATAGGTCCATTGGTGTAGGGTAGTGCGGCGGTAAGAGTATATCGTTTTTTCGAGTCTGACATTCACTGATGATTTGAACGCAAAAATAGTTAATTCTTTATCGAATCGATTCTAGATGTTTATCAAACGAATCTTGAATATTTTGTCTATTAATTTTAAGGTCAATGAGTAAAAGAATAGGGGATCTTGGCCAGATAGAAGCAGTATCTTTCCTTGAAAAACGAGGATACCGTATTCTTCATCAAAATATAAGACTCGGTCATTTAGAAGCTGATATTCTTGCAATTAGGGAGCGACTTTTAGTGATCGTTGAGGTTAAGTCGAGCACACGATTTTTAACTACAAAGCAATTTATTCAACGTATTTCCAAAGCGCAATTTGCCAGATTGCAGGCTATAGGCTCTTTCTATGTGCATCGAATTTCTGAAGTTGAGGAGTTGCGAATCGACCTAGTGGGAGTCTACTTAAACCAGAAAAATTCACAAATCTCGCATCTTATCGACATTTCTTTATACATTTGACGCATTGTTATAAATAAAACAAACTGTGTAAATTAACTATATGAAGACCATTTCATCAGTCGTAGAAAGCGTCATTCACCGTAAGCCATTTCTTCAGTCGGCCTTAGCTGAAGGCATCATTAACCTTACATCTTTATCACGTCAGATACGACCTGAAATTGAATCTTATTTGGGAAAAGAGGTGCGTGAAGGTGCCATCGTAATGGCACTTAAGCGTCTTTCAGAACACCTAGAGTTTAGAGCTACTCATAAGATTGTAAAGGTTTTGAAGAATATTGGAGAGATTACGGTGCGCTCCTCTTTAGTTGATTTTACATTTTTAACCTCCGAGAGTATTCTTGAAAAACAGGCAGAACTCATGCGTGAGATTCACCGAAATCCCGATGTTTTCTATACTTCTTCTCGCGGGGTCAACGAAATCAATATTGTGGTGAGCGATCGATTAGAGAAGTATATCGAAGATCTTTTTAGTGGTGAGCGCATGACCCAAAAGGTTACCAATCTTGCTTCAGTAACAGTTAAACTGCCGCATGAGAACGTGACTGTCCCCGGTGTATATTACTTTATCTTTCAGCGTCTAGCTTGGGAGGGTATTGTTCTTCACGAGGTGATTTCTACCACGAACGAATTTACCATCATTGTAGATGACCCTGAGGCAGATAAAGCTTTTACGGTAATTAAGGCGTTAAAAGCCCTATAGTTGCAGTTGTTTAAGAGCGTCTATTGCTTCTTCTAGCGATTGGATTTGATCGAAGCGAATCAGTAATCGCGGGCCATTCTTTGAAGGTTTTTCTTTCAAGGCACAAGGCAAGGTAGCCGAAGCCTTGATTAAATGCTGAAAAGCTGCACTTTGATAGAATTCTGATTGGCTATCTGACAAGAAGTACCCGATCAGTGTTTCTCGTTTGAATACGATTTTTTCAATACCAAGTGACTTGGCGATCCACTTCAGTGAAATAGACAGAAGGAGATCATTTGCCGCGGGTGGAAGCGGCCCAAATCGATCTATTAATCGTTTTGTAAAACTGGTTAACGCTTCAGCACTTTCAATTTCACTCAACTCTTGGTAAAGACTTAAACGCTCGGCGTTTGCATTGATATAATCATCGGGAAAGAGCAATTCTAAATCAGTGTCTATTTGTACTTCTCTGATGTACTCTTTTACTTCTTCCTTCTCTTTTTCTTCCTCGTAGAGCGATTTAAATTCATTGTTTTTTAGTTCTTCGATAGCCTCAGAAACGATTTTCTGGTAGGTGTCAAATCCAATATCTGTGATGAAACCACTTTGTTCACCTCCTAATAAATCACCCGCCCCTCTTATTTCAAGATCTTTCATCGCAATTTGGAACCCGCTTCCCAGTTCAGTGAATTGAGCTAAAGCTTCCATTCTTTTTCTTGCCTCACTGGTTAGAGATTCAAATGGATCTGTGATGAAATAACAGAATGCCTTTTTATTCGATCGTCCGACCCTACCGCGCATTTGATGCAAATCGCTTAAACCAAAACTGTGTGCGTTGTGGATTAAAATGGTGTTCGCGTTGGGTATGTCGAGTCCACTCTCAACGATGGTAGTGGAAACCAGAACATCGAAATTTCCATTCATGAAATCGAGCATGAGTTCTTCGAGATCTTTACCGTCCATTCTACCGTGACCGGTTCTGATTCGTGCGTCAGGAACGAGTTGTTGAATCATCCCCGCAACTTCCTTTATATTCTCGATGCGATTGTGTATGAAATAAACTTGTCCGCCACGCTCAATTTCAAAGCTAACTGCCTCACGAATGGTCTCTAAATCAAAGCGTATGACACTACTTTCAATCGGATATCGGTTGGGCGGCGGAGTACTGATTACCGATAAGTCTCTTGCTGCCATCAAACTAAACTGGAGCGTTCTAGGTATAGGCGTTGCCGTGAGGGTAAGTACATCAATGCTTGCCTTGAATGATTTGATTCGTTCTTTTACCGAAACCCCAAACTTTTGCTCCTCATCTACGATAAGTAGTCCTAAGTCTTTAAACTTGACATTTTTGTTGACAATCTGATGGGTTCCGATAAGAATATCAACCTTCCCTGTTTTTACATCCTCTAAGACCTCCTTCTTCTCTTTAGCGGTTCTGAAACGGTTTAAGAAATCTACTCGAACCGGTAAGTCTTCTAAACGTTTGGCAAAGGTCTTTGCATGTTGAAAGGCCAGAATAGTGGTGGGTACAAGCACGGCTACTTGTTTTCCATTATCTACAGCTTTGAAGGCTGCTCGGATAGCAACTTCGGTTTTACCAAAACCAACATCTCCACAAACCAGACGATCCATAGGACGATCACGCTCCATGTCGGCCTTAACTTCTCTAGTTGCTTTCTCTTGATCGGGAGTATCTTCATAGATAAAGGAAGCCTCGAGTTCATGCTGTAAATAAGAGTCGGGACCAAACTGAAAGCCTTTTTCTAATCGTCTTTTAGCATAGACCTGAATAAGATCAAAGGCAACCTTTTTGACATGCGATTTGGTCTTTTCCTTGACTTTTTGCCAAGCTCCAGATCCAAGCTTATAGAGTTTTGGGGGTACTCCGTCTTTGCCATTGTATTTGGCGATTTTATGAAGTGAATGAATACTCACATACAAGATGTCTCGATCGCCGTAAATCAACTTGATCGCTTCCTGCATTTTACCCTCCACTTCTATTTTCTTAAGTCCTCCGAAGGTTCCTATTCCGTGATCAATATGCGTAACGTAGTCTCCGACCTCCAGTTTGTTAAGTTCTGCTAAACTGAGTTTCTGCTTTTTCGCCGCTGCTCCACGAACACTAAATTTGTGATAACGTTCGAAGATTTCATGGTCGGTATAACAGCAGAGTTTTGCCTGTCCATCTACAAAACCACCCATCAGCGGCATAATTACGGGAGTGTACGGAAGATCAGTCTCATGCTTGGCAAATATTTCTTTAAAACGATCTACCTGTTGCGTTGAACTGCAGTGCAAATAACAAGTATATCCGTCTTCCTTTTTCCCTTGAAGTTCTTTCCAAAGAAGATCAAATCGTTTATTGAAGGCGGGTTGACTTTTTTGTTTAAAGTCGATACTGTCCTCAGAACGTTCTTTTTCTAATCGGGCAAAAGAGTGAGATGAAAGGTCTTTCTCTAAGGTTTTTGAATTGCTGAAAAGGGCAGAAGGATGAGCGTGTTTGAGTGGACTATCTAACTTCTCAAACTGTTGCTCGGCTTTTTCGTATAGCTCATCTAGTTTTTTCTTGATCACCTCGATTTCTTGAATAAACACCGTGGTATTTTCTGGATCAAAATATTCTAAGAATGAAATTCGTTCTTGAACACTTGCCGATCGATCCATATTCGGTACGATGGTTAGACTACTAACAGCATCTTTCGATAGCTGAGTTTCGATATCGAAGGTTCTTATGCTTTCTACCTCATTACCAAAAAATTCTATACGATAAGGTAAGTCGTGGGCAAAGGAGTAAACGTCTATGATGCCTCCTCGAACAGAGAACTCACCAGGTTCGGTTACAAAGTCGGTGCGTTCAAACCCGAACTCGAATAGGCTTTCGTTGATAAAATCTAATCCGACCTGATCTCCTGTTTTAAGATCGATACGTTGACTTACGAAATCCTTTTTGGTAATGATTTTTTCTAGCAGCGCATCGGTATATGTTACAATTACCTTTGGTTTCTTGCTTTCAGAAAGTTGCTGAAGCACTTCGGATCGCATGAGTACATTCGCATTGTCGATCGCTTCGATTTCATAGGGACGACGATAAGAAGCGGGATAAAAGAGCGCCTCATCTTTTCCAAGGAATCGTTCTAAGTCGTTCTGAATGTATGCAGCTGCCTCTTTGTCTTCAACGATAACTAGCCAGTTCTTTTGATTATTTTGATGACCGCTTGAGATAAATATGGAAATTCCTGATTGTGTCAGGCCAGTAATTTTCACCTCTCCACTAGTATTTTCTATACGCGACAGCACGGCCTCAAAAGAATTTGAGGTGGTGAATTTTTGAATGATTTGTTCAGAAATCGAACTCATAAAGGCGGTGCAAAGATAGTTCTAAATGGCAATTAGACGGTCGCCGGTCAGTAAGACTATTTGATCGTTGGGTTGAGGGGTAATCAGATGGCTTCCCGTAAAAACTCCAAAAGCGGGTAGAGTAAGCTGTGTCTCTGAGGCATGAAAGCACTTAAGCTTTATTTGATCTCTTGCTTTTCCTTTTAAAAGATAAGCGGGGTGTATATGGCCACAAATAACGGGTAGGCTATGATCATCCTCTTCTGGATGATGCTGTAATCGAAACGTATCGAACGTCATATGAGATTCAACTTCAATTCCGAATGATTCATAAGTACTGTCCTCTAAAACCTCGTGATTCCCTTTTATTAAACGTACAGGTATACTTTGGTTTTCAACCCATAATTTGAATTGATCAAATTCGTTATTGAAAGAAGAGTGAAATAAGTCTCCAAGAAAAATCAATTCTGCAGGATTGAAAGAATCGATCACCTGGTCGAGTTTTTCAAAGTTTTCTACAACCGCCTCATTGGGTATGGGCATCCCATGTTTTCTGAAATGAGTAATCTTCCCTAAATGAACATCGCTAATAATTAGCAACTCCTCATTGGGCCAAAATAAGGCGCCAGACGGATGTAATTCAAAGGATTGATCGGCAAAGTTCAAGGTCATAGCTGTTGAATCATTTTTTGAATTCGTTTTTCGAGATCTTCGTTCGATAGCCGCGCTCTCAAACGGTCGGTGATGATAGGAAATGAAAAAGGAGTGGGCTTCTCGCATCTAGCGATGTGGGTGTTTTTGCGATTGATATTTTCAAGCACTCTTTTTAAACGGTCAAATTCGAGTTGATGTTCAAAGACCTCTCTCTCGGCTTGAAGCATTAACAGGTTGTCGGGCTCATAGCTTTTGAACACCTCATAAACCAACTGACTCGAACTTTGGAGGTGTTTGGTTTTAACTGGCTTTCCGGGGTATCCGTTAAATACGAGCCCACTAATTACCGCGATATCTCTAAAGCTCCTACGTGAGAGTTCGCTGAGGTTAATACTTGCTCTTAGATCAATCATTAAATCTCTTGTGGACCAAAGTTCTTGGGTTTCAATTTCTTCTATATCAATGGGCTGATCAGAGAGTAACTCAAATCCATAATCATTATAGGCGAGGGAGCAACTTATTGGATGTAACAGACTTAACCGATAGGCTAAAAGATTAGCTAAGGCTTCATTGATAAAGCGACCCTCAAAAGTGTAGAAAAGGTGATGATAACCTTCTTTTGTCTTAAAGGTTTCGGCTAAAAAGGTGTGTTTGTCAGGGATAATACTCTCCTTTTTTTGTGCCTCAAAAACGGCTTCAAGGCCCTTTATTTCTTTGGTTAGTTCTTTACTTTTTTTATCGAGCTTGGTAAGTGCTGATTGCAAATACATTGACATTTCAGAACTAAATGACAGTCGTCCGCCCATCCATGCGGGAACTTTACTCGATTTAGTTTTGCTTAACCGCACTTGGACTTTCATTTCACGAACTCGGATAAATTCTAGAACACGTCCTGCAAAGGTAAAGTGATCGCCTGGTTGTAATTGTGAGACGAACCACTCCTCTAGAGTACCAATGAATCCTCCGCTAATAAAGTGTACTGCTAGAGTAGCATCTGATACAATGGTTCCTATCTGAAAACGATGACGCATGGCGATCGAACGTTTGGTCACTAAGTATTTTCCATCGTCTTCAATGGTTACGCGCTGATATTCGTCATAATTTTCTAAGCAATTTCCACCGGTGGTAATAAATCGAAGAATCCAGTTCCATTCTTCCTCAGATAGGGTTTGGAAACAAAAGGTACTTTGAACTTCAGGAAGTATCTGGTGAGGGTAAAACCCATCAGAAATGGCAAGGGTGGTTAAATATTGAATAAGTAAATCATAGGAATTAAGGTAGGGTACACTTGCTTCGATCTGTTTCTCTTGAACGGCAATTTTAAGCGCTGCCGATTCTATGATTTCCATGGCATGGGTCGGTAGAAAGTACAACTTGCTTTGAGCGCCAGGTTGGTGTCCGCTTCGACCTGCACGTTGCATCAGCCTCGCGATACTTTTGGGTCCGCCAACTTGAATTACCGTTTCGACCGGAGCGAAGTCAACCCCTAAGTCGAGACTCGAGGTACATACTACAACTTTTAGGCTCTCGTTTCTAAGCGCATTTTCTACCCAAAGCCGGGTGTTTTTCTCAATTGAACTATGGTGCATGGCCATTTGA
Source organism: Flavobacteriaceae bacterium (assembly GCA_036782715.1). Taxonomy (GTDB): domain Bacteria; phylum Bacteroidota; class Bacteroidia; order Flavobacteriales; family Flavobacteriaceae; genus UBA3478. Next base: position 30,852 of record DAIPYN010000005.1, on the reverse strand, counting down.
CCGGCTAAATCAGGGTAGTGGGAGAGTAATGCCTGAAACCAAATTTCGCATTGACTGCGAGTATTGGTAAAAATGAGAATGCTTTTACTTGCTTCTAACAATGGGCCGATTTGATCGATAAGATGAAGGCCTAGGTGCCCGCGCCAAGGGAATCGATCGGCTTTCTCGGAGATGAGTGATTCAATCAATATCTCTTTGGTTAGGTTCGATTGAATAATGGCCCACCCTTCAGGTACTTTCTCATTTTCAATGACGCTACCTTTTAAAACCGATAATGCAAGAAGGGGGTCGCCTAGGGTAGCACTTATTCCCCAAACTTGAAGCTTTGGATTAATTCCTCGAAGTCGGGATAATCCCAACTCTAGAAGTGCTCCACGTTTGCTAGCATATAAATCATGCCACTCGTCGATAACGATACTTCTTAAATGTTGAAACCGGGTCTCATAACCTTTAGAAGCAAGAAGTAATTGAAGACTTTCAGGGGTGGTGATTAGTAATGGAGGAAGCGCCTTTCGTTGCTTCGTTCTTTCTTTGTTAGAAGTATCTCCGTTACGAAGCCCTACTTCAATGTTGAGTTTCATTTCTTTAGAGGCCTTTTCTAGAGCCTCGAAAATTTCTTGAGATAACGCTCTAAGGGGCGTGATCCACAAGGCTTGTAAGCCTTTTTTCTTCGGGTCTATGGATTGCAAGATTGGGGCCCCGAGAGCTAAGGTTTTACCTGAGCCCGTGGGTGCCATTAATAAACCCGAACTACCTTTAAGGTAGGCGTTACAGCAATCCTTTTGAAATGGAAAGGGCTCCCATTTTTTTTCTTCAAACCACGAAATAATATTTTCGATAGGACCTTTCATCTCTAGCGCACTAAATTTTTAAGGTCTTCTAGCCGGTTGGCTTCATCGATTTTTTTGTCCTTTCTCCATCGTACAATTCGAGGAAATCTTGTCGCATAGCCGCTTTTGTGTCTCGAGGATGGGGCGACTCCCTCAAAGGCAATTTCAAAAACAAGTTCAGGTTTAACCGCTCTGACGGGTCCGAATTTTTCGAGGGCATTCGATCGAATCCATCGATTAATTTCTTTGAATTCCTGGTCAGTGAGCCCGGAATAGGCTTTAGCAAAGGTTACCAATTGTGCTTCAGGGTCTTTAGGATCTCTATCCCATAGCGCAAAAGTGAAATCGGTGTAAAGGCTACTTCTTCGACCATGACCTCGCATTACATAGGTTAAGATTGCATCGCAATTGAGAGGGTCATTTTTATATTTGAACCAATCTCCTTTTTTACGACCTACTCCATAGGTGCTGTCTAGGTGTTTTAGCATGAGGCCTTCGCTTTTTACTTCTTTAGAACGAAGTCTTTCCTTTTCAACTTCTTGCCAGTTTTTGAAGATTTTAAATTTTGATAGCTGTAACGGCTCACTAAATGGGAGGCTTTCTAGATAATTTCTGCGCTCGAGGTAAGTTCGTTCTCGAAGGTCCTTGCCTTGATATTCTAGCAGATCATAGGCTCGAAACACGACGGGAGCTTCCTCTAACAGAGAATGGGTCACTCTTTTTCGATTGAGTCTTTTTTGAAGTGTGCCGAAGTGATCGGGTAAGCCGTCTTTTATTGGAATGATCTCCCCGTCGATAACTACATCCTCTTTTAGTTGGTCTTTGATTCGATGTAATTCGGGGAATTGTTCAGTAATGAGCTCTTCTCCTCTTGACCAAATGGCAAACGTTTCGTTTCTTTTGATGAGTTGGGCGCGTATTCCGTCCCATTTATGTTCAATGCTCCACTGAGAAACATCTCCTAGATCTTCAAGTGTATTTTCTATAGGATAAGCCAGAAAGAAAGGGTAAGGTCTCGACTGATTTGCTTCTGGGTCATCGTCAAATAAAAGTTTCTTTAAGGTGACTTCTTTGGGGTCCCATTTACCCATAAGTCGATAGGCAATTTGATCGGAAGGAATATCAAAGGCGCTCTCCAGAGCTTTGGTCATCAGTTTTTGACTGATTCCAATTCGGAAACCTCCAGTGAGTAATTTGGTAAAAGTGAAACTTCCGAAATAATTAAGTTCAGCCCATTTTCTGATGATGTAGGTTTTCTTGTGGTCTTCTGGCTGTGTTTTCAGCGCTATGATGTCTTCGATAATGGTACTTAGAGATTCTTCTGAAGAATGGATTGATATCTCCTTTGCACAGGTTAGTAAAGCAATAGTTTCTGCTAAATCACCAACGATGTGATAACTATCTTCAAATAACCAATGTTCTACCCCAGCTAATTCTGCAGCCCATGCCCTTAGAAGTGTTGTTGAGACCGGTCTTTTGGGTCTTCTATGCGACCAGATCGCGATTGCCCAGACTACATCTTTTTGTGGTGCAGTCTTAAAGTAATCACTCAGCACTTTCACTTTTTCACTGGTTTTGGTGAGTTGATCTAAACGCTGAATGAGTAGTGAGAAGTCTTTCATTGTACCAGTAGGTCTGTACTATTTTCAACTTCCTCTTCTTCAAATTCAGCATGCTCGGTTCCTGCGTTAAACCCAATTCCTCTTAGATATTTGGAATAGATATCGGTGAACCCATGAGTACAGATTACCTTTTCGGCTTCGCTGTATTTTATGCAGGTATTGAGTGCGTCAAAGTCGCAGTGATCTGAGATTACAAAACCTCTGTCGACATTTCTTCTTCTTCGGTTACCTCGGGTAGCCATCCATCCGCTCGCACTTGCTGTTTTAAGTTCTCCCCATTTCTTTAGGTATTTAGCTTCTCTGCCTGATGGAGGTAGAATAAGCAGTGCTCCAGGGTAGTCTATCGGATTTTTATCAGCCGTTAAGGTCTCTACATTTTCAAAAGAAACAATCTGCGATAATGACTCATTGACTACTGCAATAGCAGGATGAACTAGGATAGGGCCATTAGTGGATTGGAGTTGATGTAATAGTCTTTGTGCCTTTCCTAAACTATAGGCATAAATCACACTAGTAAATAAATTCTGTTGATTGAAGTTCCACCAGTTGGCTATTTCTGAAAATACTTCTTGTTGAGGTTTCCACCTAAAAATCGGTAATCCAAAAGTGCATTCGGTAATCAGTGTATGGCAGCGTTGCATTTCGAGTGGAGTGCTAAGACCATCGTTTTCGAGTTTGTAATCTCCGGTAAAAAGTGCAATCTCTCCTTTGTGCTGTACTCTAATAAGAGATGAGCCTACAATGTGTCCAGCGGGGTATAAGGTGAATTCGACACCGTTTACACTAAAGGGGTCATTCCAAGAAACTCCTTGAATATTGATCGCCCCTAGCCGGTGCTTCATCACTGGAACGCTGTGGTTGTGTGCGATATATTTTTTATTTCCAAAACGGCTATGGTCTGCATGAGCATGGGAAATAATCGCCTTGTCCACCGGTCGCCAGGGGTCGAGATAGACATCGGCCGCGGCACAGTAGATTCCTTTAGATGTAAAACTGAGAAGGTCTGGTTTCATAGCAATTGGACCTCTTAGAATTACCTAAACTACAACAATTTTGACGGCTTTTGTGAGAGCTTCAGGGGTATTTGTAGTAGCTAGACATTTCAAATACCTTTGATCCACCAAAATGCGAGATTTATGGGCTTTATCATTAGAGATGCAGTACGCTCAGATGTTGGGGATATTCATCGATTAATTCAAGAATTAGCGCTATTCGAAGAGGCTGAGAATGAAATGGTACTTTCTTTAGAAGAAGTAGCTAACGATGGATTTGGAGATCAGCCCTTGTATCATTGTTTTGTGGCCGAAGATTCAGAAACCCACAAAGTGATAGGAATAGCACTCACTTATCTCCGATATTCAACCTGGAAAGGCAAGGCACTCCACCTTGAAGACCTTATCGTTGAGGTTGAACATCGAGGGAAAGGAATCGGATCAGCTTTACTAGACCACGTGATCGCCTACGGGAAGATGATTAAGGTGCGAAGAATCGGATGGGAAGTATTAGACTGGAACACAAATGCTATATCCCTTTATGAAAGTAAAGGTGCGAAGGTGTTAAAAAATTGGTATGTCGTTCAACTCGAAAATAATGCGTAAAAGAGTTTTTAAATTTGGAGGAGCTTCGGTTAAAGATGCTCAAAGTATCGCCAACGTGGCTCATGTACTAAAAACAGAGGGTCATCAGGATGTGTGCATGGTGGTTTCTGCCATGGGTAAAACCACCAATGCCATGGAAGTTGTAGTTGCCGATTATTTCAAGGCTAAGAGCGACAACAAAGATGTTGTTGAGGCAGTAAATCAATCGATCGCACCGGTAGTCGATTTTCATCGTGCCATTATCGATGAATTGTTTGGAGATCGCGCCGATCAGGTACGAGCAGATATTGAACGAATGTTTGATGAGATTGTTGGGTTTATTACTTGGAATAAGTCGCTCAATAAATCGTTCATTTATGATCAAATTGTTGGTTATGGTGAACTATTATCGACACGAATATTGAGTGCCTATCTCGCTGAGGTGGGTATTGATAATACCTGGTACGACGTGCGTACTCTCATCAAAACAGATAATTCTTATAGAGATGCTACCGTAAATTGGGAAGCAACCGCAGAAAAAGTTTTTTCGCTGAAAGAGACTGAACAGTTAATTGTTACTCAAGGTTTTTTAGGTAGTGACACTAATAACTTCACTACTACGCTAGGTAGGGAAGGCTCAGATTATACTGCTGCTATTCTGGCTTATGCACTCGAGGCGTCATCAGTGAGTATTTGGAAGGATGTTCCTGGAGTTTTAAATGCGGACCCTAGATACTTCACTGAGACCCAATTACTGAATCAAATCTCTTACCGCGAGGCGATTGAACTCGCTTTTTATGGTGCTTCGGTTATTCACCCAAAGACGCTTCAGCCTCTTCAAAGAAGAGCCATTCCTTTACATGTGCGATCATTCGTTGACTTAAGCGCGAAAGGAACAACGGTGACTGGTGGTGCAGCGCTTATACCTCTGGTACCCTGTTTTATTGTGAAGAAGAATCAAGTTTTGTTAGAATTGGCCACACAAGACTTCTCATTTATGGTTGAACAGCACTTTGGTAAGCTTTTTAACTTATTTGCCAAGTATCGTTTGAAAGTTGACTTGATCCAAAATTCAGCGATTAGTTTTAAGGTTTGTTTAGATAATCGTTTCGAAGGAATTGACGGTCTTTTACCTGAATTAGAGGCAGAATTCAAAGTGAATTGCCATAAAGGGGTGTCTTTGTACACGATTCGTCATTTCGATGAAGAGTCGCTTAGCGTCATACCAAAAGAAGAACGAATTTTAGTAGAGCAGCGTACCGATCAGACGCTACAGGTAGTTACTCATTCTGAACAAAAGAGCTGAAGGCCAACTGTATATCATCGTTAAATGATACCAAACAAACCCAATTAAATGTTGACCTTCGAAGTGCTCTTCTGTAATTCCTAGTTAAACTAAACCCAATAAATTTAACTAGGTTAAATTTTCGTTAACAAAGGTAATTATATATTCTCTTATTTGTTCCCTTGTTTTTAAAAAAGCAGCATGTTTTTCTTCGCTACTTCCCTCAACCTTAGAGGGATCGAAAAAGTTGTGATGAAATCTCTTCGCGTCTGGTGCAGGTAGGTAAGGACAGTTCTCTTTCGCATGATCACATACGGTGAGTATAAAATCCCATTGAACACCCTGGTATTCGTCTACATGATTTGAGGTATGAGTAGAAATGTCAATGCCGGCCTCTTTCATAATGGAGACGGCTCCTGGGTTTAATCCGTGAGTTTCAATTCCTGCACTGTAAATGGTTGCATACTCTGAGGCTAGAGCATTTAGAAATCCATGTGCCATTTGGCTTCTACATGAGTTTCCTGTGCATAATACGAGGATATTCTTTTTCATAATTCTGTATTTTAACAGCATCCGCTACCTGGTGCGCACTTCGATTCTGATACTGGTATTTCAATACCGCACGCTTCCTTGTCTTTGCAGTCTGCTTTTACTTCTCCGAGACTGACAATTAGAGCGCGACTGTTTTGTGCAATTTCTTTAACCGATTGAATACAGGTATGAAATCTTTTGTTACCGTATTCAAAGCGAACTTCTGCTTCCACATTAAGTGGTCTCTGCCTCTGAACTCGCTCAAGTATTTGTAAAGCTTTGTCTGTTTTCATAGTGGTACCTATTTCAGTTGAATAGGGATTTTCCCAAAGCTGAATTACGGTTTCGTTCCAAGTTTCAACCCCGCCTCCACAATTAATCGCCTCAATGGATATGTTTTTTACTTCAGTTATATGATAATCAGACTCTGTGAAAGCTCCTGATAGATATTCAAAAATTAATTGTTTGGATGAATTCTTTTCTAGTAATTCAATAAGTTCATTCGTTTTCATTAGAACAGTCGAAGGGTTTAGATTGGTTAAAAAATAGTTCAAGGGCCTGTTTAATTTCTTGCCACCTCTTGGTATCAATACAGTATTTAATTTGAGGGCCTTGAATATGACCTTTCAGTAACCCGATACTTTTAATTTCTTTTAAGTGTTGTGAAATTGTTGGTTGAGCAAGACCGATTTCATTAACTAAATCTCCACAGATGCAATTTTCCTGCTTGATGATGTGCTCGATTATTGCCAGTCGAGCAGGGTTAGACAGTACTCTAAAAAATAGAGCAAGATCTTGGTGTTTCTCACTGAATATATATGATTTGCTTAATCCCATTGGTATATTGCAATATTACGATTAAATGAAGAAAAAAATACTTTTATCTCAGATGACTTTCAATCTTATCTAAAACTACTTTAGATAACAGATAATAGCTCTCAATACTCCAGCCAGCAACATGAGGAGTCAGTACTACATTATCTGCCTGAATTAAATAAGAGAATGCTTCAGGTTTATTGGAGTGTTCAAAAAGATTGGTGAATGATTTGCTCTCGTATTCTAGGACATCTAAACCTGCACCTTTGATTTTCCCGTTCTTAAGGGCGCTAACTAAATCTTCGGTTTTCACTGCACTTCCTCTCCCTGTGTTGAGGAGCCAAAAGGGTTTTTTCATCTGTTTGATAAACGCAGTATCGATTAGATGAATGGTTTCTGGAGTTTGGGGTAGATGTAAACTTAAAATGTCTGTTTGCTCTCTAAGTTCCTCGATACTTACTTGACGCGCATTTTCATCTCCAACATTTGCTTTTAAATCAAAGCATAAAGTATCTACATCAAAGCCTTTTAATTTTTTGGCAAATTGTTTACCCATGTTTCCATACCCGATAATACCAACGGTTTTTCCATCGAGTTCAAGGCCTCTATTTTCTTCTCTTCTCCAAAGTCCCGAGCGTACTTCTTTGTCTGCCACATTTAGCTTATTGAATAGGGATAGTAGTAAGCCTAGGGTATGCTCAGCTACTGCGTTGCGATTACCTTCGGGCGCAGCTGCTAAAAAGATTTTTTGATTTTCGGCCGCTACGAGATCAATATTTTCTAATCCAGCACCGATTCTCCCGATGAACTTTAGATTTTCGGCTTTAGCTAACAGACGCTGATCGACCGGAATTCTTGAACGGATAATCAGTCCTTCGTAATCTTCAATTTTCTCGAGGACTTCCTTGTAAGTGCTCGTGTAATCGTACTCGTTTTGAAAGCCGAGTTGTTCTAGCCCTTCGGCGATTACCGGGTGATTGCTGTCGAGATGTAAAACCTTTCGACTCATATTCCTAAGATGATCTTGGCCATCCAGAAATAGATTAAAATTCCAAAGATATCATTGCTTGTAGTGATAAAAGGGCCTGTAGCAACGGCTGGATCAATTCCTCTTTTATTCAAGAATAGGGGGATGAACGTGCCGATTAGCCCTGCCATAACAATGACTACAATTAGAGAAAGTGAAATGGCTAATGCAGGCAATAGATGACCCTTCCAAAGCCATGTACTTGCAAAAAGTAAAACGGCCAAGATGACCCCGTTAAATAGGGCAAGTAGCATTTCTTTTGATAATCGAGAGGCGATACTTCCCTTAATATCGTCATTCGCGATACCTTGTACAATAATCGCGCTAGATTGTACTCCAACATTACCTGCCATCGCTGCAATTAAGGGAGTGAAAAAGAATAAAATTGCATGTTCACTGATGATATCTTCAAAGCCTCCCATGATCATAGCGGCCCCTAGACCTCCAATTAATCCTACCACCAACCAAGGCAGTCGAGCTCGGGTTAGATCTAAGATGCTATCATCTGCCTCAACATCTTGGGTGATCCCCGCCATTTGCTGATAGTCTTTATCGGCTTCTTCTCTAATCACATCCACAATGTCGTCGATAGTGATTCTACCGACCAGACGATTCATTTCATCGACTACTGGGATCGCCTCCAAATCATATTTTGCCATGACCTTAGCAACCTCTTCTGATTTTTCATGAACACCTACATAGTCTACCTTTGGGATATACACATCCTTGATATGGGCGTCATTTGGGCTAGTAAGTAGGTCTTTTAGTGAAAGTCGTCCTTTCAGAACATTATTATCGTCAACAACATAAATGGAATGCACCCGAGTTACATATTCTGCTTGCGCTCTCATTTCTCTGACGCAGGTGGTAATATTCCAGTTTTCATTGACTTGTATGAGCTCCTTTGCCATAAGACCCCCAGCGGTATCTTCGCCATAGCGCATGAGTTCTAAGATCTCTGCAGCGTGTTCCCGGTCTTCGATTTCGGAGATTACCTCCTTAGCTAAATCTTCAGAGAGTTCAGTGATTATATCTACCGCATCATCGGTGTCGATTTCAGAAAGTTCGGTGGCAATCTCAGTGGCACTTAGCTCTGCTAAAATCTCTTCTCTAAGATCTTCATCAAGTTCGGTTAGTACATCTCCAGTGCGTTCTGAATCTAATAAACGAATGAGATAAATAGCCTCTGGAGTCTCTAGTTCATTGATGATTTCAGCGATATCGGCATAGTGTAACTCCTCGAAAAGCGCAAGCAATTCGCGCTCATTGGTCGCTTCAATGAGCAATCGAACCTTGGCTAAAAACTCTTCAGTAAGCTTAAAGGGTTGCATTTTCAATGAGTTGAGTTAAACGGATAAATTCTGTTACACCGAGACGCTCTGGCCTTAGATCAAATATAGTGTCTTCTGTGACATTTGCAGGAAGTTCGAAGGTCTTTAATGAATTTCGAATGGTTTTGCGTCTTTGATTGAAGGCGGTTTTAACTACTCTGAAAAATAGGGGAATCGAACAATTGATGTTTTGATTCTCTTTACGTTTGAGTATGATGACTCCAGATTGAACCTTGGGAGGGGGTTCAAAAACTTGCGGATGCACCGTAAAGGCATAGGAAGCGTCATAAAAGGCTTGAACTAGAACACTGAGTATGCCATAGGCTTTGGTTCCAGGTTTTTCGCAAATGCGTTGTGCGACCTCTTTTTGAAACATCCCGGTGAATTCGGGAATTCGATCTCGATATTCGAGCATCTTGAAGACAATCTGGGTAGAGATGTTATAAGGAAAATTCCCGGTAATAGCGAATGGTTCACCATTGAAAAATTCGGCTAAATCTTTTTTGAGAAAATCTCCTTCGGTAATGGTCAGCGCTTTTGGCTGATGCTCCTCAACAAAGGTGGTGCGCAGATACTCAATCGATTCTCTATCGAGATCAATGACTTCAAGGGCAATAGGTTTGTTAATTAAAAACTGGGTGAGAACTCCGGTTCCTGGCCCTATTTCTAATACATGCTTGTAACCTTCTAAACTTAAAGTGTTAGCAATTTTAGAGGCGATCTGTTGATCTTTCAAAAAATGCTGTCCTAGATGCTTTTTAGCGCGAACGGGTTCAGAGGATTCACGACGCCCCTTCATTATGCCTCTTTGATTTGAGCCTGTCCGATAAGTTCTAATTCTGTGGCAAAGGATAAGGCCTGATTTCCAAATTTGTTTTGCGCCTCTAGCTCTAATCGTGGAGCGTCTTCGGCCAAAAAGGACTCTAATGTCGCTTTATTAGGCGTGGTGTATTGAACACTGTAGCTTTTACCCTCAATATGTGATTCTTGTACTACTTTAGTGAAGGTTGCTGCACGAAACTTACCCGTGGCAAACATGAGTGGTATGTAGGTCTGTCTCATCCACTCGACCCATTCTGATTCGATTTGAGATTCTATGTGAGTAGTGATATTGTAGATGAGCATAGGATCTAGTCTATTTTGCTAAAGTGAGTATATGCTTGAAGGGCTGTTGGGATATGAATTCCATCTTCATGTTGATGGTTCTCTAAAAGTGCAGCTAATACTCTCGGAAGCGCAAGTGAACTTCCATTCAAGGTGTGAGCCAATGCCTTCTTGCCATCCTTTGATTTATATCTGAGCTTCAAACGATTCGATTGAAAGGTTTCAAAATTTGAAACAGAACTGATCTCTAACCATCTGTTTTGAGCGGCTGAATAAACCTCAAAGTCATAAGTGAGGGCCGAGGTGAATCCCATATCACCGGCACATAATCTCAAAATACGGTAGGGGAGGTCAAGTGCCTCTAAAATCGTTTTTACATGTTCGACCATTTGGTCCAGCGCCTGATATGAATTCTCAGGCTTCTCAACGCGTACAATCTCAACCTTATCGAATTGATGCAAGCGGTTTAATCCACGAACATCCGCCCCATAACTACCTGCCTCTCTTCTAAAACAAGGGGTATAAGCTGTCATTGCGATAGGTAACTCTTCTTCTTTGAGTAATGAATCTCTTAAGATATTGGTTACAGGCACTTCAGCAGTTGGTATTAGGTAAAGATCGTCTCCGGTTACATGGTACATTTGACCTTCTTTGTCGGGTAACTGCCCTGTACCATATCCTGAGGCTTCGTTGATCAGGTGAGGTGGTTGTACCTCGGCATAACCTGCTGCGATGTTTTGATCTAGAAAGAAATTAATGAGGGCGCGTTGTAAACGAGCCCCTTTCCCTTTGTACACGGGGAAGCCGGCACCTGAAATCTTAACCCCTAACTCGAAATCAATCAAATCATAGTCGGTAGCTAATTCCCAATGAGGTTTAGCACCGGTGTGAAGGGAAGGGATTATACCTTTGCTAAATACGACCTCATTCTCTTCAGGAGTTTTTCCTTCAGGAACAATTTCATTCGGTGTATTTGGTACTTGATAGAGTAGGCTTTCAAGCTCATTTGCTACCTCGTGCAGTTTTTCGTTCAGCTCCTTACTCTTTTCTTTCAGTTCCCCACTCTTAACTTTAAGCGGTTCTGCTTCACTTGCTTTCGCACTTTTAAAAAGCTTTCCAATGCTTTCAGATAATTGATTAGATTCAGCTAGCACCTGATCTAATTCGGTTTGAGTCTCTCTTCTCGAAGCATCAAGGTCTAAAATTTTAGGTATAATTTCATCTGATTTAAACCCACGTTTCTTAAGAGCCGTAATGACTTTCTCTGTATTTTCTCGAATCGCCTGTATCTGTAGCATGGAAAATTAAGTTTGCTGCAAAAGTAGAAAAGTCTAGGTAAGCATGGCCTTTTTAAAGAAGCTAATCGCGCTTGACTTATCTATTTCTAACTGATTTTTTAATGCCTCTAAGTTGTCAAACTTCTGTTCACTTCTAATTCTTTTATGGAAGCGGACGCTGAGACGCTCATTGTATAGTTCACTGTTAAAATCTAGGAAGTGTACTTCGAGGTGTAACCCCTTGCCCCCGACCGTTGGGTTTTTCCCAATATTCATAATTCCTTTCAGAAGAGTTCCTCTATATGGTGCACTTACGATATAAGCACCCTCAGCGGGAATCAACTTTGTCGGATGAATCTCATGAAGATTTGCCGTCGGAAACCCGATTTCTCGGCCAATTCCATTTCCTTTTTGTACGACCCCTTCAACCCTATAGGTGTAACCAAGATATTGATTAGCCTTATCTACTGCTCCTTCTGTGAGGGCGGCTCTGATTTTTGTTGAACTCACAGCTACGTCGTCAATGTCTTGAGGACCAATTTCTTCCACTTCAAAATCGAAGAGTTGAGAATAATAGCGAAGTTCATTAATGTCGGCTTCTCGGTTTCTTCCAAATCGATGGTCATAGCCTACAACAATTTTTTTCACACGAAGCTTCTCGACGAGAATTTGTTCTACATATTCTCTTGCTTTAAGACGAGAAAATTCTCTACTAAACGGATGAATTACCAAAGAGTCAAGACCCAAAGATTCTAATCTCTTGGCTTTTTCGTCCATGGTAGTCAATAGTTTAATCGATAAATCTCTTTGAAGTACCGCTCGCGGATGTGGAAAGAACGTAAGAAGACACGACTTATAACCTTTAGATTGAGCATCAACGACTAATCGTTGTATAATCTTAGTATGCCCTATGTGCACACCATCAAAAGTTCCTATCGTTAAAACCGTAGGAGTATTGTTATGGTAATTATCTACCTTATCAATGACTTTCATTCGCTCGCCCTCAGGATAAATTAAGTATTGTTAAAGGTATTCATAGTTCTTGAAAGTCCTGTAAAGACAAAGCTTTCAATCGCTTTAGCTGACTGTTCTAATCTTTCTTGTAGCCTCGATTGTTCTTCTTCTGACCAACCACCCAAAACAAAGTCTACTTGTCGCCCCTGTTCAAAGGCGTTTCCAATACCAAATCTAAACCGAGGATAATTGGGAGTGCTTAATCTAGATTGTATATCTTTTAAGCCATTATGCCCACCATCAGAACCCTTAGGTTTGATTCTCAGCGTTCCGAAAGGGAGATTCAAGTCGTCGGTTATAATAAGCAGCTCATCTAAGCCTATCTTTTCTTGCTGCATATGATAGGCGACTGCTTTACCGCTTAAGTTCATATAGGTGTTTGGCTTTAGAAGAAAGCAGGTTCTTCCTTTATAACTAGCCTTGGCCATGCTGCCGTGTTTCACCTCTTCAAAATTTGCTTCAAGCCTTTTTGCAACCTGATTAATAATTTCAAAGCCAATATTGTGACGAGTGCCCTCATATTTGGCTCCTATATTACCTAAACCTACAATTAAAAACTTCTTCATCTTCTTTTAAGGTCAGCTACAAAATTAGGATAAAAAAAGACCGCCGTCAGCAAGCGCTGACGGCGGGTATTTATTGAATGCTTAAAATTCAAATTATTCTGCTGCAGGAGCTTCTGCTTCTCCGCCTTCTGCACCTTCTTCAGTTTCTTCCTCTTCGTCATCAACCGCATTTCGAGAAGTTTTAACCTGAACGATAGTGGTGTTGTCAGGGTGTAAGAAAGTGTAATCATCAGAAAGAACATTCACTACTGAAATGTTACCTCCAATTCTAAGTTTAGAAATATCTACGTTGATTATGTCAGGAAGGTTCGCAGGTAGCGCCTTAACTGTAAGCTTACGCTTTCTAAACATTAAACGACCACCGTTCATAACCCCAGGAGAGTTTCCTTGAAGTCTAACAGGGATTTGCATGGTAACTGGCTTATCCTCAAATAATTGATAGAAATCAATATGGAGAATTCGGTCAGTCACTGGGTGAAATTGAATGTCTTGCATTACTGCTTCATACTTTTCACCATTTCCTAGTTCAATTACCACCGTGTGCGCGTTTGGCGTATACACGAGGTTTTTGAAGCTTTTTTCTTCTGCTGAAAAGTGGATAGGTGCTTCTCCTCCGTATAATACGCAAGGAACCAGTTCAGCATTACGTAAGGCCTTAGTAGCTACTTTGCCTACGCTTTCTCTTTTTGATCCGTTAATAGTAATTGATTGCATTGTATAAAAAATTAAAGTACAAACTTAGATGAAATTGAGGTGTTCGTATGCACACGATGCATCACATCTGCGAATAGTTCGGCACAACTCAATACTTTGATTTTAGAGCTAGGGTGCTCCTTTGAAATAGAATCGGTAATGATCAGTTCGGTGAGTTTCGAATTTTCGATTCTCTCATAGGCATTGCCCGATAGAAGACCATGGGTGGTAATTGCCCGTACACTTAAAGCGCCTCTTTCAACCATTAGGTCAGCAGCTCTTGTTAAGGTGCCTGCAGTATCTACCATGTCATCGACTAACACTACGTTTTTTCCTTGAACTTCCCCAATGAGTTCCATGTGAGAAATCACATTGGCTTTTTCTCTTTGCTTGTAGCAAATCACTACATCAGATTCGAGTGCCTTAGAATAGGTGTAAGCTCGCTTTGATCCACCCATGTCTGGGGATGCTATACAAAGATTAGGGAGGTTTAATTCTTTTAAGTGAGGTAAGAAGATGGTAGATGCAAACAAGTGGTCGACCGGTTTCTCGAAGAACCCTTGAATCTGATCTGCGTGCAGATCCATGGTGATGATTCGAGTTGCTCCGGCAGTTTCAAGCATTTTTGCAACTAGCTTTGCAGCAATGGGTACACGTGGCTTGTCTTTTCGGTCTTGACGAGCCCAACCGTAATAAGGTAAAACGGCGGTGATATGTCTAGCCGAGGCGCGTTTAGCAGCATCAAGCATTAGCAACATTTCCATCAAATTATCAGAGCTAGGATTGGTTGATCCTATGATAAAAACTCGAGTTCCTCGAACCGACTCTTCGAAGCTTGGCTGGTATTCCCCGTCTGAATAACGTGAAAAATTCACCTTACCTAAAGGCTGACCATAGGCCTTGGCAATTTGCTCGGCTAATGGTATGCTTTGGGTACAAGCAAAGATTTTTGGTGTTAATTTGGTGACAGCCATCTAAATACCTTTGTTTAAAAGGATTGCAAATGTAGTTAAATTATTCAGCTGGCTCCTAACCTTAAGCGAAAAATCAGCTCGATAAAGTGAATTTATTTCTTAGCTTTGCTCCGCATTTTGCCTTGGTGGCGGAATTGGTAGACGCGCTGGATTCAAAATCCAGTTTCTTCGGAAGTGTGGGTTCGATCCCCACCCAAGGTACACAAAGGTGTTTAAGGCAGTTGATTTGACTGCCTTTTTTGTTTTAAGAATCTATTCTAGACCAAGTTTGATCGGCATCGAGTCGGTAACTTCCTTCAAAGTCAAATTGACATTCTCCGGGGGACAGAATCGAAAGAAATAGTCCGCGCTCCGGATGGTGATATAGGTGGTACGTTTTTCCGATGACCGGCTCAAATTTGAAAGAAGCTTGATAAACCTTCTGATTGTCCTCTAGTTCTTTCATCATTTTTTGATAGGCGGTTTTAAGCTCGTCAATTCTCGCTTGAAACCGTGCATTAACGCTGTGTGCCCCTTTTTGTTTCCATCCGGTTAGGTCGGTAGGTTCTATTACAGGTGCAGAGACTGAAGTCGAGTAAGGTTTCAGAAACGCATCGAACTGTTCTGAATCTTCATTGTATACTACCGAATCGGGCTTCTTTTTCTTACTCAAAATGACGGGTGATTTTCTTTGAAAGTGGATCGGTAGTCGAATAGTAGTAGTCAATCAGTTTACGATCTGGACCCACTAAATATTTTTGAAAATTCCATTTAACAGAACTACTCTTCATTCCATTTTCATTGGCATCTGTAAGCCATTGGTATAGCGGATGCTGTTTCACTCCCTTCACTGCAATCTTTTCTGTTAGTGTGAATGAAACACCAAAATTTAATTCACAGAATGAGGTAATCTCGTCGGCATTTCCTGGTTCTTGAGCTCCGAATTGATTACAAGGAAGGCCTATAATTTCTAGTTGTTCTTTATAGGTTTCGTACAGTTTTTGAAGACCCTTGTATTGTGGGGTAAAGCCACAAGCAGAAGCAACATTCACAAAAAGCAAATACTTACCGTCGAATTTACCCCAGTCAATCTTGCTCCCTTGCAAGGTTTGTATTTCAAACTGTGGCATTTCTGTAGCTTTGGACATTCCTTGATCTACTTTTTTAAAGGTGTTTGCTAACGAATCGAATAGTTTCATTATTTGTAGATATAGCGATGTAATTCGGCTAATTTTTCGGGTTTCTTGAACTCGCCTCCGTAGAACGACGTGACGGTAGCAGAAGTGTCGTCTTTTATGCCTCTAGAAGAAACGCATAAATGTTTGGCGTCAATAATTACGGCAACATCTTCAGTGGCTAATAATTCTTGTAAATCGGTACCAATCTGATTCGTAAGTCTCTCTTGAACCTGTGGTCGCTTGGCGTAATACTGAACGATACGATTCAGCTTCGATAAGCCAATAACTTGGCCCGATGAGATATAAGCTACATGAGCTTTGCCGATGATAGGTACAAAATGATGCTCACAATTGGAATAAAAGGTAATGTCTTTTTCAACCAGCATTTGACCGTATTCATACTTGTTTTCGAATAAGGCAACACTTGGTTTATTCTTTGGATTTAACCCTGAAAATATCTCATCGATATACATTTTGGCAACTCGTTTTGGAGTGCCTTTTAGAGAATCATCAGAGAGATCTAATCCCATGACATGCATGATCTGTTCGAAAAGATGGGAGATTTTCTCTTTCTTCTGCTGGTCAGTTAGTGCAAAAGCATCTTTGCGCATAGGGGTTTGCAATCCTGTGTAAAGATGTTCGTCTCCAATTTCGTCAAAATCAAAGTCTGAGAGGCTTTTACTTATTTTTTGGGTATCTAAAGAATCTGTTTTCATAGCAAGTACGGCGCCAGGTTTAGAATGCGCCGTACTTCAAATATACAAATTGTTTAAGTATTTTTAAAAATCAATAAACAAAAATAAGTTTAAGGACTTTTAATGAGGTAGTTTGGGTCTAAGGATTCCGTAAACGAAAGTGCCGAGTACTGCGAATACAAGGACTAAAATCAGCGGAAGAAAACCTGCTCCAATTAAGGTGAAAATTGGGCCAGGACATGCTCCGGCAAGTCCCCATCCTAAACCAAATAAAATACCTCCAAACAAATAGTTTTTCCATCCTTTTGCCTTCGGAGGAATGATAATTTCTTCCCCAGAGAAGGACTTCAGTTTGAGACGTTTAATAAGTTGAATCCCTATAACTCCGGTGGCAAGAGCCGAACCGATAATTCCGTACATGTGGAACGAATTAAACTGGAACATTTCAAAGATTCTAAACCAGGAAGCCGCTTCTGATTTGAACATAATAACTCCAAATACGATACCTGTAATTAAATATTTTAGTGTTTTCATGGGTAAATCGTGTTTTTAGAATAAAATTGGGAATAGAACATGAACCATAAAGAGGCCTCCGATAAAGAAACCTATCACTGCGATGAGTGATGGAAGTTGAAGGTCGCTTAATCCAGAGATTGCGTGTCCTGAAGTACATCCGCCTGCATATCTAGAACCGAATCCAACGAGAAACCCTCCAATGGCTAGCAACAGCAATGTATAGGGATCGCTAAGGGAATCTAAACTGAATAGTTGTTCTGGGAGGTAGGCGGCTCCACCGTCTGTAAAGCCATACTGGGTCAGTTTTTCGATGGTACCTTCTGTGATTGCTACTGCGGTATCAGCGCTTAAAAATTCGGCGGCCACGAAGCCACCTAAAATTGCCCCCAGAGCGAAAACTAAATTCCAACGTTGAGCCTTCCAGTCAAAACGAAAGAAGTCACAAGCTTTGTCTCCACTAAGGGCGGCACACATGATGCGTAAATTACCAGACATACCAAAGTTTCTTCCTGAGAAGATTAAGAAAAACATCACAAGCGCGATGAGTGGGCCAGAAACATACCATGGCCAGGGTTGCATTATCAATTCCATAGGATCATTTTTTCACGTTTCAAAAATAAAACACCCACTGGGTAAGTGGGTGTAATCTAGGTTACATATGTAAAAATTATACGTCCTCTCCTTTTAGCATTTTATTCCAATACAGATAGGGAAGTCCGAACTTTTTCAACATCCATAGTCTCCAATGTTCTTTCGATGAGTCGAATACGAGCATTTGTTTGAGTTTTGGATCTGGAGTAAAGTTGTTGTCGTAATCAAATTCTGCAAGTACCATTTTACCATAGCCTGTAACCAGCGGACAAGATGAGTAGCCATTATAGGATTTAGAGCCGATAGTATTTGATTTGATTAAACGTAAGATGTTGTCCAATACTACTGGAACTTGCTTGCGAATTGCAGCTCCTGTTTTTGCAGTCGGTAACCCGGCTACATCACCTAATCCAAATACGTTAGCATACTTGGTGTGCTGTAGGGTGTGCTTATCAACGCTCAACCAGCCCCCATCATTGGCTAGGGTCGACTCTCTAATAAATTTCGGTGCTGCTTGAGGTGGAGCAATATGGAGAAAGTCGAATGGTACCGCAATTCTACCATCTTCAGTTTTTGTTGCGCCGAACATATTATCTGTACCGAAGGAGCTTCCTTCTTTTTGAACAAAATAAGCGTGGTCTTCTGGAGTCTTATCAAGGAAATAAACGATTTTTTTCTTTGAATCGATTTCTACGGGCGTATTGTACGGATGAAACTTAATATTGTATTTGCCAATGACCTTCATTAAAGTTTCTCTGATTACCGGTACACCAAAAATTACGCTACCCGGGGTAGCAAACATTACATTAGATTTCTTAGATAGTCCCTGTTTCTTGAGGTAATCTGCAGCCAGATAAGCAATTTTCTGTGGAGCACCACCACATTTAATGGGTGTCGCCGGCTGTGTGAAGATTGCATTTCCTCCTTTAAAGTCTTGCAGTAATTTCCAAGTGTGTTCTGGATCGGTGTAGTTACTGCAAACAACCCCTTTATCAAGAGCTTCAGGTAAACCTTTAATCATACTAGGCTCCATAACAAGTCCTGGAGCTACAATTAAGTAATCATAGGAGATGTCACCACTTTCTTTCGTGCTTACTGAGTTGTTCTCAGGATCGAATGAAACCGCAAAGTCTTTCACCCATGAAACCCCTTTTGGCATTACCTCTGCCATAGGTTTGGCAGTTTTTTTATAATCAAAAGCTCCAGCACCCACTAAGGTCCACGCGGGTTGGTAATAGTGAGTGTCGGCAGGCTCGATAATGGCGATTGAGAGTGATGAATCTAATTTCTGTAAACGAGATGCTGCCATGATACCAGCAGTACCTCCCCCAATAATTAGAACTTGATAAGAAGTTGACATAGTGTTTATCGTTTAGTTAAAGTTGAGAGAAAAGCTAGTAATAAAACGAAAAACCCTGTGTAACTAAAGTTACACAGGGCAGTAAACTTGAAATTATTAGGTTTATTTCGAAGGCATCGTTGACGGACACACATAGTCAGTCAACTTTATTTCTGCTGCTTCGATAGCTTTAAACCCCCCAGTAATATCAATAAAATTATGAATTCCTCGACTCTTCAGTATCGAACCTGCGATTACCGAGCGGTATCCTCCGGCACAGTGGACGAAGAATGACTTATTTTCAGGAAATTCACCTAAGTGGTCGTTGAGGTAATCTAGTGGGGTGTTCTTGGCACTAGGTATACGGTGTGCATAGAACTCGGTATCCTTGCGTACATCAAAAACTTCAGTATCGTTAGATGCTAGTTTTGATTTTAAATCTTCAGCAGAAATCGTATCAATGGTGTCGAATTCTTTACCTGCATTTTTCCAAGACTCGAAACCTCCTTCTAGGTATCCCAAGGTGTTATCAAAACCTACACGTGCTAAACGGGTAATAGTCTCTTCTTCGCGTCCCTCTGGAGTGACGATTAATAAGGGTTGCTCGACATCAGCAATTAGCGCTCCTACCCATGGGGCAAAACTACCGTCTAAACCGATGAAGATCGAACGCGGGATATGCCCTTTTACGAAATCATCTTGATGACGAACATCAATAACTAGTGCGCCTGTTTGATTAGCGACATCCTCAAAAGCCTCAGGACTTAAAGGAGTCGATCCTCTTTCTAATACTTCGTCGAAGTGGTCGTATCCTTCCTTGTTCATCTTCACATTTAATGGGAAGTATTGAGGCGGAGGCAGCAGACCGTCGGTAACTTCTTTTACAAACTCGGCCTTAGTCATGTCTGCACGTAAGGCATAATTCATTTTTTTCTGATTCCCTAAGGAGTCAACGGTCTCTTTCATCATGTTTTTACCACAAGCTGAACCGGCTCCGTGACCAGGATAAACAGTGATTTCATCTGAAAGAGGCATGATCTTAGTTCTCAAACTATCAAAAAGTGTTTCCGCTAATTGTTCTTGCGTCATATCAGCTGCTTTTTGAGCTAGATCAGGGCGTCCAACATCTCCTAAAAATAAAGTGTCTCCGCTAAAAATAGCATGGTCTTTACCGTTAGCATCTCGTAGTAAATAGGTAGTAGACTCCATGGTATGCCCTGGCGTGTGAAGCACTACGATGGTAACTTCTCCTAACTTGAATTCTTGACCATCTTTAGCGATAATGGCATCAAAACTAGGGTTGGCATTTGGCCCATAAATAATAGGGGCACCTGATTCTTTGGCTAAACTTAAGTGTCCACTCACGAAGTCTGCGTGAAAGTGAGTTTCAAAAATGTACTTGATTTTAGCATTAGCTTCTTTAGCCTTTTCGAGATAAGGCTTTACCTCTCTTAGAGGATCAATAATGGCTACCTCTCCTTGGCTTTCAATGTAGTAAGCTCCTTGAGCTAAACATCCGGTATAAATTTGTTCTATTTTCATGTCGCGTACTGTTTAAAGTGTGTCAAAGTTAATAGAGGTAATCCTATTACATAGTTACCTAAGTTACAAAAGTCTATTCTTTTGATTCTAAGGCTATTTTCCTTGAATACTCATCGATTTTATTTTCATCTCCCTTGATGAATAAAAAGGCATCGTGTGCGTTATCAAAGAAGGATTGTTTCCCTATGAGATCGACGATCTCGCTTCTTTTTAAGATGTCTCTAATCGGCCCGATAGGTCCTGAAATCGTAATCTTTATTCCTTTTTCTTCGAGCTGGCGAAAGAGTTGTCTCAACATATGTGCTGCTGTCGAGTCGATATAATTAATCGCCTCAACCGATAAAACAATTCCTTTTAATTCGCTGCCATTTGACTCCACTGCCTGAGTAAGCTCAGTTTTGAAATAATCCTTATTTCCGAAATATAATTGGCCATCGAATCGAAAGAAAAGCACTTCTGGGTCGATGCTAACCTCTTTGTCAAATCGTTTCACATTTCGATAATGGGTAGAGTCCTTTATCCTTCCTAGAATTGCATAGTGAGGTTGTGAGGTTCTAAAAATCATTAAGCCTAGTGAGATTAGTACCCCTAGGATGATACCTTCAGTAATACCAATAGTTAGCGTAGTCAGAAAAGTAATTACGAGTATAGCAAATTCGTCCTTTCTTTTTCTAAAGAGTCGAACAGGGTAGGCAAAATCAATCAGCCCGAAAACTGCTACCATGATAATGGCGGCAAGTACCGTTTTGGGTAGATGATAAAAAAGTGGAGTTAAAAATAGTAGCGTTAGCCCTACAATTAACGCACTAATGATCGAGGCAAGCGGTGTAGATGCACCAGCTTGGTCGTTTACTGCGGTTCTCGAAAATCCTCCAGTGACGGGGTACGATTGAAAAATAGACCCTACTACATTGGCCATTCCGATCGCTATAAGTTCTTGATTCGGTCTCACCTCTTGAAGCCCCTTACGTTCTTCGATTGCCTTTGCTACTGAAATGGCTTCCATAAATGCAATAAGTGCAAGAGTAACTGCTATTGGAGCTAGATCGTTGAAGCGATCCATTGAGAATTCTGGCAGCCCAAGCTTTGGTAAGCCTGAAGGAACCTCTTTAACGATATTAAGTCCGTATTCGCTGAGGTTGAAAGCATAGGTGATCACAATTCCTAAGATAGTTACCACCAGTGCGGCTGGAATCTTAGGAGCCCATTTCTTGATTGCTTTTATAATTAGAATCGCCGCAACGCCCAGGGCGATAGCATAAACATTGACCTGATCGAGTACTTCAAGGGTATTCCCTAATAGAATATGGATTTGATTGCTGTTTTCTATGGGAGCTCCGAGTAAATGCTTTAATTGGCTGAGCCCAATGATTAAGGCAGCGGCAGAGGTAAACCCACTAATAACAGGCTTGGATAAGAAATTTACTAAGAATCCCATCTTTACGATACCTAGTAAGAATTGAATACTTCCCATGAAAAGGGCAAGGTAAATAGCCATTGAAGTGTATTCCTCAATACCACTAAGTGAAAGCGCTCCTAAGCCCGCTGCTACCAGTAGAGAGTCCATAGCTACAGGTGCAACACTAAGCTGCCTAGAAGTTCCTAGGAGTGCATAGATTACTTGTGGAATTAAGGAGGCATATAAACCAAAAACCGGAGGTAGACCGGCGAGCATGGCGTAAGCCATTCCTTGCGGAATAAGCATAATTCCCACAGTTAATCCTGCCGATAGATCACCTGAAAGATGTGCTTTTTTATAATTAGGCAACCATTGAAGGATTGGAATAAACTGAAGGATAGATTTCATTACTTAAAGATCAAAAAGTTCAATATGGTTTCTATGTAGCTTTATATGACCAAGGTTCTCTAATTTTTTAAGTAACCTCGAGATTACCACTCGAGAACTATGAAGCTCATCTGCGATTTCTTTATGAGTTTGGTGAATACTGTTTTCACCGTTGATTCGACCCTTTTCTTTGAGGTACTCAATGAGTCTTTCATCTAATCGTTCAAACGCTACTTTTTCAAGACTAGATAGCATCTCTTCGAGACGGTTTTGATAACTCGCAAAGATGAAACTTCTCCATCTCGGATATCTACCTATCCACTCCTCTAATTTTTGATTAGGAATCACGATTAAAAGAGTGTCAACTTCAGCTACCGCTTTAATGGTACTTCTTTTTTGTTCGGTGCAGCAGGCCATAGACATGGAACAAGTATTTCCTTCTTCGACATAGTAAAGAAGAAGTTCTTCTCCGTCGTCATACTCACGAATTACTTTAATGGCTCCTGAGATTAAAAGGGGAATACTTTTAATATACTCTCCCGGTCTGATGATCTCGGTTCCTGCCTGTATTTGTCTGTAGGTACCCACTTGGTTGATCTCTTGAAGTAGAGAGGCTTCGAGAAGTGATCCATAAACAGATTGAAGATCGGTTAGCATGTTATTTATTGAATAGGTGTTCTTTCAAAAATAGGTTAAAATCGAAAGTGGTTCAAAGGTAGCATTAGCGAACATCCTTATTAGTAACCTATGTTACATTATCTTTAGACTAGCTATGAGAGAGAACAGACCAAAGGTTGCTTTAGTTTGGTTAAAACGTGATTTGCGGTGGGAAGATCATGAGCCGATTTCAAAGGCGATTGATTCGGGTTATCCTGTTATTTTATGGTATAACTTCGAGCCTATACTACTCAGTGATAAGCACTACAGCGCAAGACACTGGCACTTCATTTCTGAGAGTTTGAAAGACTTTGATGGCTTTTTACAAGCAATAGATACCCGTGTGTTGCAGATGTATGGATCAGTTTCAGAAAACTTTACTCGACTCAGTGAAATTTTTGAAATAATAAGTGTTTATAGTTATCGAGAAACGGGTTTAAAAATCACTTTCGATCGAGACAAAAGGTTCTCTAGAGTACTAGCACAGGAAAATATCCCATGGCTAGAGTTCAATACGAATGGGGTGGAGCGTGGTCTCAAACACCGGTTGGGTTGGAGAGATCGGTGGGAGGCTTTCATGGACTCTTCTATTTCACGCCCCTCATGGTCGAAAAGATCGGTCGTTAGCAGCACACTACTTTCTCAAGTAGAAAATAAAATGAACCTCTTAACACTACCTGAAGATCGATCTACCGATCGGCAAAAGGGCGGAAGAAATATGGGATTGCGTTATTTGAACAGCTTTTTGAACGAGCGTTTTAAAAACTATAACCGACATATTTCTAAACCATTAGATTCCCGAATTAGCTGCAGCAGACTATCTCCTTACATCGCCTTTGGATGTTTATCTGTTAAAGAGGTATTTCAAGCTACGACAAGGGTGTATGAAAATGCAAAACCGAAAAGATCGTTATCGTCATTTCGCTCAAGGCTCAGATGGCAGGCTCATTTTATTCAAAAATTTGAGATGGAAGATCGTATAGAGTTCGAGCCGGTAAATCGAGGGTATTTGACCTTGAACAAGCCCATCAATCCCATTTTTTTAGAGGCTTGGGAAAAAGGGTTGACAGGGGCGCCACTTGTAGATGCGGCGATGCGTTGCCTCAATGCAACAGGATATCTTAATTTTAGAATGCGTGCACTTCTAGTTTCTTTTGCTACCCATCACCTTTGGCTGCCCTGGCAAGTGATTAGTCCACATTTGGCGCGACAGTTTTTAGATTTTGAGCCTGGAATTCATTATCCGCAACTACAGATGCAAGCAGGCGAAACAGGAAT
Source organism: Flavobacteriaceae bacterium (assembly GCA_036782715.1). GTDB lineage: Bacteria > Bacteroidota > Bacteroidia > Flavobacteriales > Flavobacteriaceae > UBA3478. The sequence goes on along the minus strand of DAIPYN010000005.1, from coordinate 6,644 downwards.
TAACCAGATTCGAATTTATAGCCCATTGTCGAATAGTGTGAAGCACGACCCAGATGCAGTTTTCATTTTAAAGTGGGTCCCTGAACTATCCAAGTTGCCTCAAGCTTTGGTTCATAACCCTGCAGCGCTTACCCCGATGGATGAGATCTTTTATGACTTTAGAAAAGGAATCGATTATCCGAATCCTATCGTAGATTTAGATCGTGCGAGAAAAGAAGCTAGTGAAAAGCTTTACCGTCTTCAAAAAGAAATTGCAGTTATTTCTGATGCTAAACGGGTGCTGAGTAAGCACACCTTACCTAATCGAGACGCGTTTAATTAACTCTTTAGAATTTGAGTTGATGGTTTTGGTCCCATAACCCCCAATAGGCTCCTACACTCCCTTCAGCACTCACCTTCCATGATTCATCAAAAGCTGAAAAATAAAACATCGGTATATCCTCTTCTTTAGACCACGAAATTGCATCAATAAAGTATTTGAGTGCATTGCTGTAACCAGGAACTGCTGCTCCGAGAGGTTCGCCCTGACTAGGCCATCCGGTTTCGGTAATAATAACCGGTTTGCCCGCCGCTGCTCGTTGAGCCTGCTGGTACATCTGTTTCATGTAGATCAGAGAATAATCAATACTGCATCCCTCCCAGTAGGGGTAACAATTGGCCAGTATGACGTCGCAAGCCTCCGCTATTTTCGGATAGTCGGTAAATTCATAATAGGCATCTACGTAACCAACGGGAATTCCTTTGATTTTCTGTTTTGCTTGATGAATGTAATTGATTAATTGTTCCTCTGAGAGTTCTTCGCGATACATAACCTCGTTACCGACAGCGGCGATATCGACATACCCTGAGTTACATAAATCGATGAGTCCTTGTAATTCCTCTTCATTTTTTTCGAGATCCTCACCTAGCCATGCCCCAACAAGTGTCTTGAAGCCATATTCCTTGGCTAATCTGGGTATAGTCTCGTTTTGGTCAGTACAAGAAAAGGTTCTGATCCACTGAGTGTAAGGCCGCAATAGCTCGAGCTTTCGGCGTATTTGTTTTTCTGAAATAGGGTCTCCGGGTTTTTGTGATCCCTCATAAGGGCTATAACAGATTCCATGCATTCCAGACTCTAAAAGATCGCGGCTTGAGGATTTTAGGTCCTCTTGATTCAGATACTTAACATCTACTCCTAGTAAGGATTGTATTTTATTTCTTCTAATAGACATCGTTTATTCTCCCTTTTTAGCGCTAAGTTCTTTTTTAATTTGGGCTGCTTTTTCCTCAGTGATGTCATAGTTTTTCATGATTAAGATGGCAGCAATGACTCCTGCGATAGGTAAAAGAGTGTAAAATATTCGCATTCCTGTAATAGACGATTCGGTTACATTTTCAGCGTCGAAGCCTACTACCGATAAAAAGAATCCGCCTAAAAGTGCTGCAATGCCGAATCCTAATTTTACCATCCACCAGTAAACGGCGCCTAGGACTCCTTCTCTTCGCTTGCCGGTATTCAGTTCATCAAGATCGCAAACGTCTGCGGTCATACTCATCATAATGGTGAACAAACTTCCAATTCCAAAAGAATGAAAGGGGAGTGCGAAGAGGAATAGATAGGGTTTGCCGGGTACGAATAAGAACCAGAACAGAATGTATCCGATAATCGATATGAGTTGAGAGACGATAAAGGCTCTTTTCTTTCCGAGAATCTTAGACATTTTAGTGACAATAGGTATGACTAAGAAGGTTGTAATCAGCGCTCCTACCGATCCGTGCATTGCTGGCCAGGTACCTGCGCTTGCTGGGTCGCTATTGAACAAGTAGTGTACAATAATCAAAAAGGTATAAGCGGCGATTACATTGAATGAATTAAAGATCAAAAAGGTTGCAGACGCAATCTGTCTGAACTGCTTGATTTTAAAGGCTTCAAACGCAGATGAGAAAATGCCTCTGACACTTTTAATAATGTTCATTGCCTTGATAGGCTGAAAATCGGTTCTATCGAGAGTAGACTTAGTCTTTATAAATAATGCAGGTATAGCTGCAAAAAGAGTACAAGGAATTGCCACCCAGATCGAAAGCTCTCTTACCCCTTGGTCGGCTCCTTCAGGAAACCAACTCGGGTCATATAAAACTACCCAGAACCATGGAGCGATAACCCAAGCCCATTGCCCAATGAATTGCGCGATAGCCATGATTTCTGTACGTTCATGAAAATCTTCACTAATCTCATAACCCATAGCCACATAGGGTACACTAAAAATGGTGAGTCCTAGGTAAAACACTAGTGACCACGATAGAAAATAAATAAAGTTAAAAACGACACCATCATCTTTGTGAAGCTGCCACATAAAAATATAAGCTAATCCCATTATGAGGGCTCCGATGAGTACGTATAATCTTCGACGGCCCCATTTGGATCGGGTATTGTCTGAGATATACCCCATGATAGGGTCTGTGATTGCATCGAATATTCTAGGTACAAATTGAATGATACCCCACAGAAGGGCAGCGAATCCTAGATCCTGTACCAATACGATGATGAAAACACCCAAGGCTGCGGGGAACATCTGGTTGGCGAGCATTCCAAAGCCAAATGCGATTTTTTGTCCCATTGAAACGCTAGATGCTCCGTTTGAATTTTGATTACTCATATCGTTAATTGTTTAGTTTCTATCTGAAAGACTTAAAGGCCTTTTTAACGACCTCATAAGCTTCTTTTTGCTCTCGGTCTAAAGTAACGATTCCCCAATACTCTTCATTTGCAGTAGCATCGTAGGGGACTCCACTACTTCCTGGAGTCCATCCTCCCACATCTTGGGTGTCAGGAGAACCTGCTTTCCACCATCCGTCGGTAAATGAAAATACGATTGCCCCTGTCGCGGTTGTGTTCGGGGTCAGTACTTGATCTAAAATCGTTTGAGTAGCGTCTGCTTGTGCGGTCTCATTATAACCTAAAGTGTAGCCTTCATTTTCTATAGTCATATAACTGTCGGCACCAAGCTCTGAGAAGTAAACCGGCTTAGAACTGATCTTAGAAAATTCTTCAAGTGCAGTAGCGGGTTGATCCCATCTATAGACATTGAGACCCCACAGGTCTATTTGATCTAATCTTTGAATGAGGTCTTCACTCGGAACTTCTCCATGTGCCGTAGCTACAGGATGTTTGGTGTCTATTTGTTTGATTGCAGTAGCAGATTCATTGAGAACCGTGTACCAATAATCTACCGATCCGCCGAACCATTCGGGGTGATAGTTGTATTCATTCCCAAGTTCCCATAGAAGAATTGCTGGGTGAGATTTAAACGTCTCTACATAATCGAGATAGGTCTCAGATTGCAGATCATAAACGCCTCCTTGGTTAAATCCGAAACTAATAATTACCCGTAGCCCTGCATCGTAGATGCGATCGAGTATTTCTCTTGATGCTATGGGTTCATAAACTCTTATGGTATTTACTCCTGCTGCCTTAATGAGTTTCAAATCTTTTTCGATTTGCCCAAAACTTCTCATCGTCTCACCCTTCTCAACAGGGTGGTAACATATACCCTTTATAAAGAAGGGTCTATCGTTAATGGTGATCTGGTCATCTTTGATTTTGACGATGCTATTCTGATCACTAAGGAGGGAACAAGAATTGAAAAACAGCCCTGCGAATAGCGATAGGATGATGGCTTGGAAATATCTAATCATTGCTCTCCTTTATTTTAAAACCGGTAAATGAACATCTTTATTTAATAATTCAGATGCTCCGTTATAAGACTTTGTGATAGGTTTACCATCACGATTTAAACCTTCAAATACGCCTGAATCTACTAGTTGCCATAAGGCGTATTTTGCTTTTCCGTCGCGGGTGAATAGTCCAAAGTGATTTTCAGAGTCGTTGGGGTTAGCCGAGCTTTTCCAAGGTTCATCAAAGGCCTCAAAATAGAAACAGCTAATACCTTCATTGTCTGTCCATTCACGCATCCCCGTATAATACAGGGATTGTTTTAATTCGTCAGCTGCCTTTGATCCATTGGGTCCATAGAATCCATCTGATTTACTAGCCCAGCCAGTTTCACCGATATGGATAGGTTTATCTACTCCGATAGATTTTAGATAATTGGACACTTGTTCGTACTGCATCTTGCTATAATTCACTGCAGACTTCATCAGAAGACTATTCACGTCATTGGAATCCTTGTAGGTCTTCACTGCTTCTATATTCCAGAAAGAAGGGTTGTAATGAGTATCATGGAACGGATAAGTATGCATCGAAATATAATCTACCGCTTTAGCAAGTTGCACTAGATCCTCATTATGGTATTCTGATCCACCACCTCCCCAGGAGGCGAAATTGTCAGAACTGGTGATCCAGAGCTCTTTGGGAAGATCTCCCTTAGCTTTTAAGGTTTGTAAATAATTTACCCATCCTAGAATTACATCGGGCTTTACAAAATAAGAGGCTGCCCAATGAACCATAGCTTCGTTTCCTACCGCGATTACCTTTATGATATCGGGATAGGCACGAGTGAGTTCTACGGCACGCTCAATCTCTATTTTGTTTGCAGCGTAGTCTTCCTTTTCATGGTTAGGGCTGCTTGTCCATGCCCCTTCACAATCGATCCAGGCACCGAGCATTACATACATCTCAAAATTGGGATCTTCCTTTTTTAACTCCGCAATGGCTTTAACCACGTTAGTAGCGTGCGGAAGTTGTACGTTGTAGGTGCGAACGATCCTAATTCCCATAGTATACAGGATTCTTAGATCTTCTTTAAGTTGGTCTATGGTTGGCTGAAATTCTCTACTTTCTTTTCGGTAACCTCCATAGGATATTGCTTGGTAATTTGGATTGCCTAAAAGTTCTGAAGCATTCTTACTTTGCATAGTTGTCGATTTTGTCTCGCATGAAAATAGCATTAACCCCAATAGGAGAACAAAGAGGATTCTGTATAATCCAGTTATTCTACTGATCGTGGGTCGAACCTTACCTTTTCTCATGACTTTAGATGGTTACAATAAGTTGTTTGATGTTACCTGAACGATTGAAAATAGCGTCGCTATATTCTTTACTAAGCGAATTACCTTCAATGGTCTTAGTGCTTAAATCCTTAAAAATTATTGTTATCGTAGTATCTCCATCCTTTCTATAAATAACAGGTACTTGACATATGGTATACGCTAGAGAACCTTTCGATAGCTCTACCTTTTGAAGAGACTGATTGAGATTGTAATACTCGAATACTTGAGTATTTTTCAAATATTCAGATTCAGGAATTAGGGTTGGATCAAAGCTTAGTATCCCGTTCGATACGCGAACTCCAAGTTCTCCAAATCGACAAAGGATATCTTCTTTCACTTGCCCAGTCATTCCTGGTTGCTGAGCTCCTTTACCACCTGGGGTATGAGAGTAAGGGTCTGTAGGGAAGGCCCCATAGAGCTCTGGAGATTTATGTACTCCAATACCTGCATTGATCTCAAAATAATGATCGAATAACTGGCCAATCGTTGTTTGAGATGCAGATTGATCTACAGCCTTCTTAGTTACCTCAAAGGCAGCAAGTCTAAGTTTAGATACCATGTGCCAGTAAATCGAACCTAATCCTTCATAACCGAAGAAGGTGCCAGATCTTCCTGTAAAGGCTTTATGGTTGAAGATTTGTTCGTATATCGCTTCGATTTTTGGCTGCTCCTTTTCTACCAAATCTTGATAGTGATTGGGAAGGTGGTTCAGAGCATCTCTTAAGAATCGGATATTTTTAAAGTTTCCATTGAAATGGTATCCACCTTCACAGTCTTTGATTATAATATCTCTGTTGCCTTCTAAAACGAGTTTGCTTAGAAGCTCAGACGCTGAAACCTCAACAGGGCTAATGTTATTCTTTTCTAGGAATCTAGGTAAAGTTTTGTTCGGATAAAGCACATAGCTGTATTGATCCTCTCTAAAGAGTTTACTTGCCTTAAGTGCATCGAGTACGGCTAAACTTGCCTCGGTATCGAGATACCCTGAACTTAGAACAGCTACCTGGCCTTCTAACATCTCAGGTAAGTAGCTAATGGCTACTCCTTTATCTTCAGTTACGGTCATTAAGTTATAGGCGTGATACAATTGGTCTTCACGCTGGTTAGATTCTATAGAATACTCAAGGTGTTTTAGAGCAACCTCTATAAAGGTCAAAAACTCACTTGTTTTAAAAGCAGTCTTCTTTCCTGAGAAGTCCTGGTCATAGATGGTTTGCCTGTAGTTACTAGCTGCCTCTCCTAATCCCGATAAGACCTGCATTCGCTGCTGGTCGTTTATCGAACCTTTTAGAAAATGAGTTGAGCCTTCAAGCGTTTCATGAATTTGATCAAAACACTTCTTCAGTTCTACCGAGATTTGAACTTCAGAAACCGCCGATTTACTGATTAACTCTTTAAAGAAAGCTAAGAATCTTCTGAGGTAGTAAAGTGTTACCATAGAAACTCCGTTCCCAACAAGGGCGTTGTTGGCGTCGTTCCATTCGGGTCTTTGGGTATTCATCCAGATTCCACCTTCAGGAATGTAGTTGGATATTTTAGCTAAAACGGTTGCTAAGATCTTTTCAATAAAGTTTACTTGGTAAACCGACCCTTCTGGATTCGTAAGCAAGGCTCCGTCGGCTCCGATTTGCTCCTTTCTCTTTTCAATGGCAGAT
>DAIPYN010000004.1:5228-88025 GCA_036782715.1 Flavobacteriaceae bacterium | reverse complement strand
GTTCTTGCATCTGCTGCGCTGATTGCTCCTGTTCCACCCTTCTCAATACTCAGGGTTTGAGAAAGCGTAGTTGCTGTTGCTGCATTACCCGCAAATGTTGAATTTGTATTGGTATCTCCATTGTTGAGCGTGATTGTTCCGTCATCGGCTAGGATATCACCAGTCACATTACCAGTGATTGTTCCTGTTGCGGTAATGTCGGTAGCCTCTAGATTGGTTGTTGTTATATCTGTTGCAACAACATCTCCAGTTAGATCGCCGGTTACGTCTCCTGTAACATCTCCTGTTAAATTTCCAATCACGTTACCAGTAAATAGCGCACTGCCATCTTCAGTTATTGGATCAAGAATGACTTCGTTTCCTTGACCAATTACATTTCCTTCCCAACTACCTTCTAGATTTCCTTTAAAGGTTCCAAAGAAGATTTTGTTTTTCGAGTCGATTAGCTGAGTTTCTGTTCCATTTTCCTCGCGGTAATAAGTGTCGCCAAAATATTTTGCTAGTGTGGTATTATTGCCATTAGTTAGTATAGTTTTTCCGCCTCCGCCGATTAAGTTCCCGGTGAGATTTCCTGTTACGTTTCCGGTGTAGATTGCAGCGTTATCAGTAGTTCCTACTTCGAGTACGCGCTCTGAATCTGCATTATACACATCTCCAATAAAATCGGCAGTTACTTTTGCGAGAGTGATTTCATCATCGAGATCGATGGTGGTTTCGGTGATGCTCAGGTTTGATCCGCCGGTATAATTGGACACGATGCCTAGTCCGTTGATGTTTTCCTGGCTGATATTTACCTTTTCGAAAGGTATTTCTTCGTTTTGGATGAGGATTTTTGAGAAGGGAATTTCTCCATCCGCCACATTTAGCTTAGAGTAGTTGATGATGCCGTCTTCGAGGTTGATTTTTTCTAAAGTGATTGATCCGTCGGGGATGTTGATTTTAGATACATCGATGGCTGCATTTGGGCTGATATCAATGTTGGTAAGGGTTGAGTCGATGACGGCCTCAGTACTTATCGAGCCAGTTGCGACAGCCTCTTTTACTACAGCATTTTTTGCAATTTTATTAGAGGTGATAAGAGAGTCAGCCAGTTTTTCGGTTGTGATTGAATTGTCTGCCAAGTCCTCGGTCAATATGGTTTGATCAAGAATACTTGCTGAGGTAATCGAATTGTCAAGTACACTTATCGCCCTGTCTGAAATATAGGAGCGGGGGGTTTTAAGTAATGGCATCTTAGTCGGTGCGCCATAACCTTCACCCGTATCTACTTCGTCTTGTAGATAAAGTTCTCCTTGCCAATTGATAGTGGCAAACTCATCAGGTTTAGACTCCCCAATGATAAAACTTACAAACCCTTCTCGAGAGGTAGTAATGGTTTTTACTTCTTCAAATTGAAGGGTTGTTTCTCCTTCTATGATTCTAATGCGAATGCGGATTTCGGATTCTTTTAAAGGAGATCCGTCTGTGTTTTTAATCACCGCTTGATAGTAAAATCCCTCCTGAGCATAAAGCCCAGTAGTTGCAAGAAGAAGTGCAACAAGTACTAACCTCAGTTGACGCATTTGTAGTACAGATTTATTGATTCTGTTCTAAAGATACAGAGATTACGCTTTAATCAGTGTTAACTCCTCTTTCACACTTTTTGATTTTAGCGATAAAAAGTACACCCCTGAGGCTAGATGATTCGTGGGTAGCTCAACGATTCGGTTTTCGGGAATAATCTTTTCTGATCGGTGAATCTCCTTGCCACTAGGATCAAATAGGATGAGGCTGATCTGTTTATCTAAGCCTTGAATATAAATCTGAGCTAGATCTTCTACCGGATTTGGAAATATTCTCACCTCTTCAGACAAAAAGTACTCTTGCTCAAAAGACCCTAAACACTCTCTTAAACCCCTTACCGAAATGGTGTTTAAGCCCGATTTCAGATAGACTTCTTCAATAGCTTTATCACTTTTGTAAACCGAATCGTTTTGAATAATAGTATAGGGACCAGTACCAGTCAAGTTAAGAGTGACTAATCGTTTTTGCCATGAAACCTTGCTTTGTACTTCGAGCGGATCAGGACTATTAATCGAAATTTCATAGCAACGTTTGTAACTGCTCACTGCTGTTGGACTCAAGCAGAGAGAATAAATACCTGAGGCTAAAGCCTCAAAAGAAAATAGCTCTTGGGCATTGGGATCCCAATTGTATTGCTGGTTATTAAACTCAACTTGAAATTCGTAACCTGTGAGCTCGGTCGAAATTTTAATTAAACCTTCTTCGCTAGTGCTGCAAGGGTTATGGGTCACAGCGATTTGAAAACTATTTGCGGGCAGCGAGAAGGCTTCACACCCTTCTGTGTCAACAGTCGCATTTATTTCTGTGTTAGCACATAGATCGTAGTAATCGCTAACCCCGTCGTTATCAGAATCAGTTACTTCAGGATCACCTAGGAGACTGAAGAATCCGGTTTCAACAAATGCACTATCGGTATAATAGGTGTCGCTTGAGAATCCGCCTAATCTTGAAAATACAAGAGCCACGTCACTACTGGTCACATTCAAGTACGGAGATACAGTGCTTTGAGCTGCTGCACTCATACAGCAAATTAGTACAAGAAAAAGGGTGAAAGTTCTAGTAGTCAAAATTGACAATCATGAAGTTGAAGGTAATAGTAAGAGGGTAAGGTGCGCCGTTTGATGTAGCCTTTACATTTATAGCATTATTCTCAGTATCATTTTCGGAAATGATATCAGCCCCAGCGTTTTCTGCGGTAGTCTTTGTGATGAAAATCATTGTATTGGATCCAACACTGTACCCTTGAGGTAAAGTGATAGCAGTAGTATTCGTATCTGTTACACTTGAGCTTCCTGTTAAGTATAGTGGGAAATTACCCGATGATCCAGAATTTGTGAAGACTGTTTCACTTCCATTGGTAAAGTTTACTAAAGTATTCCTGTTGATTCCATTTAAGTAATCCACACTACTATCAATCTTATCTGAGGTGATACTAGCATCTGCAATCTTTGAGGTGGTTATAGCATCGTTTGGTATGCTGAGATTGGTAAGGCCTGAACCGTCACCGACAAATGCATTGGCGGTAACTGAGCCTTGAAAGTTGCTAGTTACCACAGTTGCGCTGATTGAGATGGTTTCGTTGGTGATTTCGATCCCTGATCCTGCAGAATAGGTGGTGTCGGTATCTGTTGCGCTGATTATATTGTCACTATCAATGGTAATGTTGGTTCCTGCGGTATACGTAGTGTTGGTATCGGTGTCGGTTGCACTAATCACCCCGTCTTCGTTAATGTTAATATTAGCGCCCGCTGTATATTCGGTATTCGTATCCACCGAACTAATCTCTCCGTTTTCATCGATCGTAACATTAGTCCCTGCCGAGTAAGTGGTGTTTGTGTCGGTGTCGAGACCTGATAAATCAATCGTCGTTGAATTACCCTCTGAATCGGTCAAAGTCAAGGTAGAGCCTTCAAAGGTCAGGGTATAGGTCGTATTTGTGTCTGTATCCACTGAACTGATAATATTTTCATCATCAATGGTAATGTTGGTTCCTGCGCTGTAGGTAGTATTGGTGTCTATCGAGCTTATCACATTGTTAGCATCGATACTTACATTGCTCCCAGCTGTATATTCGGTATTCGTATCCGTATCAGTCGCACTGATCACACCCTCCTCGCTAATTGTAATATTTAATCCCGCACTATAGGTTGTATCAGTATCTATTGCACTAATCACCCCGTCTTCGGTAATGTTAATATTAGCGCCCGCCGTATATTCGGTATTGGTGTCTATCGAACTTATTTCGCCGCTTTCGCTGATGCTAATATTAGTCCCCGAACTGTATGTAGTGTTGGTGTCTGTGTCAAGACTTGATAAATCAAAAGAGGTAATATGCCCTTCTGAATCTGTCAAAGACAAGGTGGTACCTTCAAATCCTAGGGTATAGGTCGTATTGGTATCGATGTCTGTCGCACTGATAACATTTTCATCGTTTATGGTGATATTGTCACCTGCCGAATAGGTGGTATTGGTGTCTGTATCTGTCGCGCTGATTACCCCATCCTCGTTAATCGTAATGTTTGATCCAGCTGTATATTCGGTATTGGTATCTAGGGTACTAATTTCTCCCGAGTCACTGATGGTAATATTCTCCCCTGCACTGTAAGCTGTTGAAATTATACCAAGATCTTCGATGTCTTCACGGCTAATAGCCAACTTGTCAAAGGCAATCTGTGCATTACTTGCAATATGATTGTTTGAGAGAGTTTCGTTTACTACATGTGCGGCATGAATCGATGATACAGCGAGACTGAGTGCTTTGTCGGCTACATAAGCACGTGGAGCTTTTAAGATGGGTCGGATGCTTTCTGTAATAATCGCTCCATCGAGCAGAATCGTCTCTTTGAGAGAAAGGTTTTGACTCCAGTCGATGGCATTCCATTCACCGGTTATGACTTCTCCAGAGCTAATAGTGGTATGAATGATGCCGTTCGAGTTCGTTTCTAATTCGTGATTTTCTTCAAAACGAATCGTTTCGTTTTCGAGGATGCTTAGCTGTAGATTAACGGTGGTGTTTCTGATAGGAGATCCGTCGGTATTTCGAATGGCTGCTTGGTAGTAAAACCCTTCTTGAGCATGAAGAAATGACACAAAAAGGAATAAGACAAAAGCGAAGAGTGTTCGCAATTTCATGGTTAGAAGTGTTTTTGTTTAAGTTGTTGTTATTTCAAATAAAGCCTTTAAAAATGGTAATTACAACACTTTCAGTGCAATAATATTTCAGTTTGAGAATTTAAACGTTAAACAAAAAGTGGTCGCTTTAATGTGTAAATTGCGGTAAATCAAAGACCTATGTTTCGTTCGATACTTCACACGCTAGTTATATTTTTCTCTTTTTCGGTTGTTTTTGCACAAAATGACCCGCAGATAACTTATTTGAAACAGGCAGAAGCCTTCGCCGAAGAAGTTGCGGCAATCACTGACGGGCCGGTGCCTACATGGGATACAGGAATTATCGTTTTTACAGGTAGTTCGAGTGTTCGATTGTGGCGTGACGCGGGGCTTTTGTCTAAAGGTTCTCCGATTATCAATACAGGATTTGGAGGTTCGACTGCCTTTGGTCTGAATCACTATTTAGGAGATTTGGTGCTGCGGTATGATCCGAAGCAGGTGTTTGTTTATGAGGGAGACAATGATATCGCTGCAGGTCGTGATACCCGAACGATACTCGAACATTTAGACACTATTTTTACCAGAATTTGGGAGCATAATCCTGAAACCGAAATTGTTTACATAGCTGCTAAACCAAGCCCGCTTCGTTGGGAACTTCGAAAAGAATATGAAGCCTTAAACAAAGCCGTGGAACGCAGAGCAAAGAAGGACGATCGCCTTGTTTTTGCTGATGTTTATTCCCCGATGCTGCAAAGGGGAGAGGTACGTGAAGATCTTTTCGTTGAAGATCGACTTCACATGAATCGTACGGGTTATGCGATATGGGCAGAGGTTATTCGTCCGCTGGTAATGGAGTAGATGATTCCTCTTCTGTCACCACAATTTCTTCCATAAAAAAGGAACGTAACGCCTCAAGAGACCATTCCCCTTTGGTTACGTCTTTAACTAATTCGCCTTTGTTCAAAATCAATATGCGTTGACACAACTCACTGACATGCAAAAGGTCATGGGAAGAAACAAAAATGCTACATCCTAAGTCTTCATTGATTTGACGCAGAAGGTTTTGCAGTTGCATTTGCGCTCGAGGATCTAGGTTGGCGAAGGGTTCGTCGAGAATGACTAGCTCTGGGGCGCCAATGAAGGCAGCGGCGATTCCGACTTTTTTCTGGTTTCCTTTAGAGAGGTCTCTGATGTACTTGTTTTTACCTAAGATTTCTTCATTGAAAAATGTAGCGAATCGCTCTAGGAAGAGCTCAAGATCTGCTTTGCTTACTGAACGCAGACCGGCGATGAAACTGAAGTATTCTTCGGGGGTGAGGTATCCGATTAAAAAGCTCTCATCGATAAAGGCCGCGGTCGTTGATTTCCAAGCCTCTGATTCATTGACTTTTATTTCGTTGTTTTCGATGTACCCCGTTGATGGTTTAATTAGGTCTAGAAGTAGACTAAAGAAAGTGGTTTTTCCGGCTCCGTTGTTTCCGACAAGACCAATGATTTCTCCTTTCGATAATTGGAGTGATTCAATCGATAGAACAGTGGTGTCCTTGTAGGTTTTACTGAGGTTAGATACGTTGATCATGAACGGTAAGCTTTAAGGGTTTCGTATTTTTCTTTTTGGTAAATCGAGATAATGGTTTTGAATAGGTAGGGCTTTAAGAAGTATCCGATGATAGATACCACTACGATGCTGATTTTGGCAGCTATAGGCCCAAGGGTGTAATTGAATCCGCCGTAAATAACTAGCGGAAGCGCAATTTTCGGGAGCGTCAACAAAAGGGTTCGATAGTTGAATGCGTTTTTATCTCCGAATGCTTTTTTATTTGAGGTAAGATCGATTTTAGTTCTCACATAAGCCCCACCCCACAATACAATCACCGAGTTAATGGTCAAATTGTAGATTGCCCCGAGAAGCACATAACTAAAAATTTCAAGACCAAAGATGAGATACCAACTGGAGAGAACGGTGGTGGCTAAAGTGAATACCTGAATAAGAGTATACTTTGATTTTAAGTATTCCAGATAGGTAATGTTTTGGGTCATTAGCAGCGGATAATATTGGCTGTCCCAACTGGGAACGTACTGTCCGAAGCTAAAAAGAAAGCCTCCGCTAACAAAAATCCCCGCGAATAGCTTCCAAGTATCACTTTCATAGGCTTCGACTGCACCGGTGAAAAATAATAAACCATAGAAAATGAAGAAAAACCCTGCGAATACTGCTTGCCTAGCACGTTTATTGCGCAAGATTAGTGCCACATCATTTCGAAGGATAAGTCCTAGTTTTCCGAATCGACTGAAGTAATTTTCGCTAATTGAAATGGTTCTTTCGTTTTTCTTAGCCAATCCTGCATCCAGATACATCAGCGATCTGAAATGCGAGAAAGCGGCATAGTAGGTGACTAAGGCAATCGCCAAAATAGGTGCAATCAGCCACGACTTTTCGAATAGCGCATTAAAAAAGACCTGGGTGTAGGGTGTAATATCAAAAACACCAAAATACTGCAGGCCTGCGCTACCTAAAACTAAAGTTGCAACTACCGCGAAAACGATATTCTTCTGGTTGACTAGAACGTTGAGGTAGTTGTTGATCAGAAGCAACAAATAAATAGAGAGACTCCACGCCCCTGTCGCTCCTGAAGACTGACCTTCAACAACCAGTATAATACTTAACGGAATGAGAAAAAACAAGTGACTCCAATTAAAAAAGGAGTAGAGCATTTTCAGCATAGAAAAGTGAACCACGGTTGCCTTTTTAATGTTCTGATAAAGCAATGGTTGCACATTGGTGACTGGCATGGGTTGCATCATGTATCTGAAAACGATATCAAAACCGAGATAGTAGATGAGATAGCGATTAATCACTTTAAATGGTTCACCGATGTCAGCCTTTTCAATAATATAGTAGGCACCCACTCCAAGGGATAGAAAGATCAAAATAAAATAGAGGATCGCAAAAACGATGAGGATACGCATCCATAAGTTTTGCTTCCAAGTGGGAGATCGAAAAAGACTTTTTAATTCAAGCGAAAAAAGGGTCTTTAGCATAGTGGTTAGTTTATAACAAAGATAAGTGCTGTAACTTTAGCTACATGAGAGACGATTTAAAGACCGATTTATTACAAGTTGCCTTAGTGCAATTTGATATCGTTTGGAAAAATGCTCCGATAAATCTTGAAAAAATCGATAAGCTCATCGAAAATGTTGATGCCGACTTAATTGTTTTGCCAGAAATGTTTGGTACGGGTTTTATTGAAGATCCTGATCAGACCGACCTTCGCGACCAGCAGTGCTTACAATGGATGAGACAGCTAGCGCTCAATAAAGAAGCGGCTGTAACGGGGAGTCTCGCAGTAGAGGTTGATGGTAAATACTTCAATCGAATGTATTTTGTTACTCCTGATAAAAAGGTGGTTCATTATGATAAGAAGCATCTTTTTGCTCTAGGCGATGAGGCAAAAGTTTTTCAACCAGGACAAGAACCAGTGCTTGCCAATTATAAGGGCTGGACCTTTTCGCTTTCGATTTGCTACGATCTGCGCTTTCCAGCTTGGGCCCGCTATCACACCCCATACGACGTATTTCTATGCGTAGCGAATTGGCCGGCTCCCAGAGTTAATGCCTGGGATAGTTTGCTCTGTGCAAGAGCCATTGAAAACCAATGTTATGCAATAGGGGTCAATCGTATTGGTGATGATCCTAAAGTTAAAGGGTATCCCGGTCACAGTAATGCTTTCACCCCCATGGGTGAGTCAATGGGTATGAACAATGGCGAGTGCGTTTTAGTTCACACGCTTTCTCAAGGAGAACTTCAAGCGGTTCGAAAAAAACTTCCGTATTTGAAGGATAGAGATATCTTTGACTTCAAAAGGTAGTCTATGTTAAGTCTTGGGATGATTTATTTTATGCTTTTCGCGATTATTGCGGCTTTCGGATTCTTAGGAAAGTATATCGCTGAGCTTAAAGGTCGTAACCCGATAGAAGGGTTTCTCTTAGGAATTTTTTTAGGTCTTCTCGGAGTTTTAATCGAAGCTTTATTACCGAGAAAGTAATTTTACCAAAACGTAAATTTATTGTTAATTTTGTTTTGCAATAAACATAATATTGTTTAAATTTGACAACAAATTATTAAACATCGAGTGAGAATAACTAGATAATAATAAATGTTCAAGTGAAAGAAAAAATTAAATATCAAAGTGAGCGCCCTAAGTGCGCATGTGCGGTTGGTCTTGATTTGTTGGGTGACCGTTGGTCGCTAATTATAGTGAGAGATTTATTCAAAGGATACAGTACCTATTCTGATTTCTTGCGTAAAGCTTCTGAAGGCATTGCTTCTAATATTCTGAATGATAGATTAAAGAAGTTAGTCGCTTTGGGTATTATCGATTTTCGAAAAAAAGAATCAGACCGAAAAGTCAAAGAGTATTACTTAACAGATGCAGGTATCGATTTATATCCAGTGATTTATTCTCTTCAAAATTGGGCTACCAAACATGTTGATTTTCAGTATACCGAGAGAACAACTAACTGGAAGACATTTAATGATAAGGTTTCTCAGGAAGAGGTGATTGACCATTACATCGAGAACTATAAAAAAATTCGAGCCGAAAATTTCGGTTTCTAATTGAAAAAAGGGAGTCATTTTGACTCCCTTTTTTTTGTACTCAAAGTTTGGATTGGGTTTATCTGAGTACCATAACTTTTCTTAAGATGTGTGAATTCTTTATCGATCGAATTTCTTCGAAATTTCTCCAGAATTCTTCGGCCTCATCATCTAGTTCTCCGGTTGCATTTCTAACTTCATACAAGTCGTTAAGACTGTTGTAAAAGTCTACAGTGATATAGTTGACAGGGTGATCAGTACCTAGATAGTTAAGAATCTTATGAAGACCCCAGCCTGTTTTGACTTGGTCGTTTTCTCTGAAATTAGGCATAAATACTTCTAACTCGGCTTTTTCGTATTCATCTGCTTTATAAGGGTCTACAGCCATATAGTTTAATACGGCAATATCTGAGGGAACACCTCCAGGTTCTAGTTGAGGTCCGTATCCACCTTTTACACTAGTAGTGACGGCTTTGTTTTTAATGTAATGCCCCATAGCTCTCTTCTCCGCTGCCTTACGATCAGTTGAAGATTTACCTTTGATTGAGCTTAATGCAGTGGTTGTGAATGTAGGCTCGCTATGTAGGGTGGCATAAACAAAAGTTGTTGTCATTTCATTCACATCAGAATTAAGAATTTGCCACATGTCCCAGCCTAAGATATTTCCTTCGTCGATCTGGTGTTGCCAAAAATTGGAATAGTATTCTCTTTCTAATTCAATATGCTCAGACACATCCTTATTTTGTATTTGTCCATACCAAAGAGAAACATACATTTCTTGTGCATTAACTATGAACCCACCAGCAAGAAGTAGTAAAAAGAATAAAGTGTTTTTAATAGTTTTCATCATTATTTAGGTTTATTGGTTAAATGAATTCATGAGTCCATTGAAGTCAAAGTAGTCACCTCCTCTGACTATTTTTCCATCTTTAAATTCCATCGCATGGTATGATGTAAGTTCGAATGGAATTCCTGTTTCGGTATGCACTCCGGTCCAAGTCCCGTACGTTCTAACACTCCCATCGGGTAATAGCGTCTCCTCGTTTACACCTGGTAGCCAGCTTTGAGCTTCATATTGAATGTTATCAAATAAGTCTTGGTACATCTTCATGGCTTCAATGTGTTCTGTTTTACCGTATGTACTAGCTCCATAAACAGGTGGTTGCCAGTCTAACTCATCATGAATCATGGTAGCTTGTGATTGCCAGTCTTCCACAGCGTGTAACTCAATGAATTTTTTAGCTGTTGCCAGATTCGTCTTGTAATCAGGATTTGTGTTGGTGCTGTCTGTACAGGAAATAGTAAATACATAAAGTGCACATAAAATTAAATTTCTCATTTATTATTAGTTTTTGTTAGGATTAATTATGAAAATCAACTTAGATAATAAATATAGTGTAATATAATTAAACTATTATATTGCAATTTAAAATAAATTATATAAATTGTTCAACATAACCATAAAACAAACCCAATTATGAAAAGAATTACAACCTACCTGTTACTATTATTTACAGTTGCTATCTGGGCACAAGAAGGGGCTATTGTCACGATGCATGCAGTACTCATTGAGGGCGATACAGAAGCTTTTGAAACTGTTCAGACTAAGTATTTTCAAAAAGTCGCTCAATCTGCTGTCAATAATGGAGATATTTCAGCTTGGAATTTTCTTAGAGCAGTGAGACTAGACGGTATGAATGATGAAGAAGAATATAATTATATGTTCGTTCAAGGAAATTCTTCTGTTGCTGCAACTTTAAGCCCAAAAAATGCTTTTTGGAATAATGCTGAAAAAGTATTATCGAAGAAAGAGTTCAAAGAGCTTCAAGAATTACAAACGAAGTTCACTTGGAGAAAGGACGTTCGAGTAATGTATCGAATTGATTCGGGTCTTTGGATGGTTTCTAGTGCTGACGATTATATGAACTCTATCATCCAATTCAATTTCGCTAGACCAGCTAATAGCGCCGCATTTCTTCAAGAAAACAAAGAGTTATGGAAGCCTTTTTTCCAAGAAAATGGATCAAAGATGAACATGATCTCTTGGGGTACCGGTCAAAAAATACATCCGACTGGAGCCGACTGGGCTGCAGTGATGTCCTGGGACATGTTTTCTTCTCTTGAAGACTTATTCAATTATCGTTTAGGAGATGGTATCAACTGGCCTGCAGATCAATCCAATATGGCCGAAATCAATCCCGACGGTTTTTATCAAGTAGCGACATGGCAATGGCTAACTGGCGCATCATCCAATTAATCCTTAAACCCTAATTAAATATTTAACCATGAAACAAGTTTTCGCATCTATTTTTATGCTTTGCTCAGCTCTGGTTCTCGGGCAGACTAAGAACGTTAATGGAAAAATTTATGACCAACATCCTGCGATAGATATTGTTGATCAATTCACTGACGCATTTGTCAAAGGAGATACCCTTACCATGCAGAATCTTACTACCCAAGATTTTCGATGGTGGCAAATGAACGAAATGCGTCCACAGCCAAAAAAATTACAAAATATGATTAATCGCTCGCGTTATCTAAGTTCCAATGTAATCGGTTTTGATATCGCTAATCGGGGTGCAGCCTACTCTGACGCCATGGAGTTCGGAAAAGGGAAGGATAAGCAAATCCATGTATACACCTATCAAGCCATGCGCGGTTTTGATAAGAATACGGGAATTGAGTTAAATATCCCAAGAAACTCTATTTTCTTCATGAATGAAGATGCATCTAAAATTGCAGGTCTAGGTGTCTCAGATAGTCAATTGAAGTGGCAAAAAGCATATGATGCTTGGTCTACAAGAACTAACGGTACAATTTATAAGGATCATCAAATGATCGCTAAGTCACGATTGTTGTACGCATATATCGCTTTAGGTGATTTGGAATCAATGAGGGGCTTATATGCTGATAATGCTGTCATCAGAGATGTAATGAGTATTACAGACTTGAAAGACACTCGAAACCCTGATGAGGAGATAGCGATGCTTAAAGACTTTTATGCACAATATGAGGTCGTTGATATAAATGAAATTGGATACCCCGATTTATTAGAATACGAAGGTGCCAACGATGTTACTATTATTTCGTGGTGGGAGATGACCGTAAAAAACAAAAAATCAGGGAATACCTCAACGGGGTATCACCACTCTCAGATTACAGTAAATAAGGAAGGATTAATTACCTCTGAAGACTATTATTGGAATCCTGGTTTACTTCCTAAATAATTATACCCTTCTTAGGGCTTATTTGTTTTTTAGTTGACGAGGGCGGTTTATTTTTAAATCGCCCTTTTTTTAATTAGAAAACGGCCGTACTTTTGCGCTCCGAAAATCACATCAATCAATCAAAAATGACTATTTCATTAAACGAAAATCGCTCTCGCATTATGGCGAGAAACACACGAGCAAAACTTTCGAATAATCCAACTTCGTTATTGCTGCTTATCGTGACTCGTCTGCTAAAAAGCAGATTAGCTTACTAAGAATTCGCTTGTTTTTCGCGAATTATTGATCGGATTTTTATGACCAATATCACCGCATTCAACCCGGATGTGGTGAGATTGGCATAAATCATGGGTTTATCTTCTAAATCGAATCCATGAAGCGCCCAAAGTAGGGTCCCCACGAACATCATTAAAAACATAGAAAGACTCAAGCTTTTTGCTTCGCCTGTGCGAATCACTTTAAAGGCCTGAGGTAAAAAAGCAGTGGTAGTTAGTACCGCCGCGATCGCTCCGTAACTTATACTTTCCATAATGCGGCAAATATAGGCGAAAGAACTACTCGATGAATCAAGCTTACTTTACCTTTGAGAAAAGGATTTATTTTATGGTAATGAGTAGGCTCGGTCGCTTAATGTTGAAAGTTCGAATCAAAGAGACGATTTTCTTACTTCTCGGTGTGCTCTCAGCAAGCATCGGTCTTAAAGGTTTGTTACTTCCCAATCACTTTCTTGATGGGGGCGCGATGGGAGTTTCACTTCTTGGTGAAGTACTCACGGGCTACAACTTATCGGTTTTAATTATACTCGTCAACGCTCCGTTTATTGTTTTGGGCTCAAGGCAAATCTCTTTTCCTTTCGCAGTAAAGAGTAGTATCGCTATACTGGGCTTAGCCCTTTTGGTTCATCTCCTTGAATTTCCTGTTATTACTTCAGATAAATTACTCATCGCTGTTTTTGGCGGATTCTTCTTAGGCGCAGGCATCGGCCTCTCAATAAGAGGAGGCGCGGTCATTGATGGAACCGAGGTACTTGCCCTTTCTATTTCGCGAAAGACGAGCCTTACCGTTGGCGATGTGATTACTATTTTCAACGTTATCCTCTTCTCGGTTAGCGCTATTATCCTAAGTCTAGAAACCGCTATGTATTCGATCTTGACTTATATAGTAGCTTCTAAAACGGTAGATTTCATCATTAACGGTATCGAAGAATATATCGGAGTTATGATTGTCTCTCCAGATTCTGCAACCATTAAATCTCAAATTATGTACGAAATGGGTCGTGGGGTTACCTCGTTTCGTTCGGATGCTGGTTTCGGAAGCCAAGGCCAATCACTCCCCGACCGGGATATTCTATTCTGTGTGGTAACGCGATTGGAGGTTAGTAAGCTAATTCTTGAAATTGAAAAAATAGACCCTAAGGCCTTTGTGATTCAATATCCGATCAAGGACACTAAGGGTGGAATGATTAAGAAGCGGCCGCTTCATTAGGTTTTACGACTTTGACGTCGATAATAAGCTTCTAGGATATTTTCTAATTCCACTTTAGTATAACGCTTCCCTTCGTAATATAGAGAGTGTACCGCTAGTGTTTGATGTTCTAGCAGTCGCGCAACGCGTATTTTTTGTTTAGATAAAGTGGCCATTTTTAGAAAATGAGGATCACTAAGTAACAAAAAATTTTAACATATTAATGTATAGGTGCTTGATTTTCTTGTAGTTGTAAAATCTATTCCAGATAAATGTCTTTTTTGATCACTCAAAACTATCTTTGAGATATGAGAAATTTCCTGACCTATATCTTCTTTACCTGCTTCTTTTTTGCAGTGAATGCGCAGTCCTTTACTGGAGAACAATTGAAACAAGGATATGCCTTATTTAGTGATCGATTGACCTTTTTGTATGATGCAAATATCTATGGTACTGTACCCGATCGTGTATATGTTACCGGTTCGTTTCGTGGTTGGGATGCAGCTTTTAGTGAGGAGTGGGATCTAACTAATTCAGGTTCGATTTGGAGTTTGACTATCGAAAATGAAGAGGATGTAAAGATTCCTGCTAAATCTGAATTTAAATTTCTAATCGATAATGCTCAGTGGCAAGAGGTAGCACATAGCCCAACGAATGAAAAGGGAGGTAATCTGGTGTATAAATATGACGCATTTGTACCCTCGTTTAAAGCCGAAATACTCGATGATAAAGCCGTTGCATTACTAACCAATTTCAAACCGAGTTTTGATTCTAATGATTACAGATTAACGCGAATTGATGGTCGAGAAATCGGAGTTGAGAAAGTCTTGCCGAACACAGCTTCTAAGGCGCTCCTTGTTCCTTCAGAGCCCATCGATATTAGAAGAGTCCATTATCTAGAGGATTTGAATAATGGAATTAAAACTCAAGTCTCGTTTGATGGATGGTTTCGAAATTTATACAGTGATAAAACCTTAGGTGCAGAGCTTGTTAATGGAAAAACAGAGGTGCGATTATTCGCTCCTAGAGCGACCTCGGTTTATTTGTATTTATATGAAAGTTCAACGGCCACTAATGCGAGTCAAACCGTTAAGATGAAGGTTGATGATCAAGGGGTTTGGGAGGCTTTTTTTAATAAAGACTTGTCTGGGATGTATTATGATTTCACGGTACATGGGCCCAGTGATAAGGGGAATTTCTTTTATGAGACGACAAAGACTCACGTAAGAGATCCCTATGCGAGGGTAGTTGATACCAGTTGGGGTAGAGCACGCATTTGGTCAAAAACGATCCCTGCTACTCCTCTTGATGGTGGTATTCCAGCAATGAAAGACGTCATCGCCTATGAAATGCACGTTCAAGATTTCAGTGACCAATTGCCTATTATTGACAGTCATAAAGGAACCTTTAAGGGAGTAATCACAAGTGGGTTACGCAATTCGATCGGGGAGAAAATTGGTTTTGATTATTTGGTTGATTTGGGGATCAATGTGGTACACTTAATGCCGGTTCAAGAGTATTTGCACTTTCCAGATGAAGATTGGAAGGCTTCTTTCAAAGACGACCCTTATATGATTGATCAAGGCGTGGCTTTAGAGAATTATCAGTGGGGGTATCGCACTACTTTTGCGATGGCTGTCGAATCTAAGTATCGAACGAAAGGTTCAGAGCCCGGTGTGGAGCGAGATGAGTTTAGAGACCTTGTTCAGGCTTTTCATGATCAGGGGATTGCGGTGATTATTGACATCGTACCCAATCATACCGGAGAGAATATGGATGGTGGGGAGCAATACCTCAATTTCAATGGTATTGATAAGCAGTATTACTACCGAACGAAAGACCTAGAACACATCGGTGCTTATGGGAATGAGGTGAAGACAGAGAATCGTCCGATGGTACAGCGCTGGCTGATTGATCAGTGTAAAAATTATATCGAAGAGTTCGGAATCGATGGGTTTCGAATCGACTTGGCAGGACAGATCGATCAGCAGACATTGATTGCTTTGAAGGAGGCGATAGGGGAGGATAAGATTGTGTATGGAGAGGCATGGATAGGTTCAAATGATCCCGAGTTTGAAAATAACCCCGATTGGGATTGGTATAAAGAAGACTCACCAATTACTTTCTTTCAAGATAACTCGCGAAACGCATTTAAAGGACCGGTGTTTACACTTTCAGATAAGTATCAAGACCGCGGATGGCCAGGGGGCAAGTTCGATGAACGCGAAAATGTAATCAAGGGGCTGGCGAATCGATTTGATACCGATAAGACACCGATTAGTGGAATCAATTATCTTGATATACACGATAATTTCGCTCTAGCTGATCAATTTGCAGAAGCTGATTTTGATGGCCGATTAGCCGTTGATCAGGATGCGTATCGTATTGCAGCCACCTTATTGTATACTTCTCTGGGGCCCATCGTTACTCATGGAGGCTCTGAAATCATGCGAAGTAAGGCTCATGCCCCATTGCAAGAGGTGGTAAAAACTACAAATGCCGGATTCAAAATATATATGCACGGATACCGGGACACCTATAATCATCGCACCGCCAATCAATTTGTCTGGGATCAGGTAGGGAAACGTCCGACCGCAACGAATAGAAATGATTATGCAATGATGCAAAAGTTCTGGAAGGGTCTAAATGAGTTTAGAAGCTCAAGCTACGGTGAAGTATTTCGCGTTGATTCGGCCAGTGAGGATTACTATCAATTTATTCTTCCAGAAAACGAAGGTCAATTAGGTTATGTAGTTGATGATCGAGTATTGGTGCTCTTAAATCCTTCTAAGGTTCAAGGGTATTTTGATACGCCAATGTTGAAGGAAGGTTTATGGCAACTAGTAGGTACCAAACAAGGCATTTCATTGAGAGGAATGAAACATGCAAGACTGCCTCAACGCCTTTATGGTGGTCAGGGATATAGTATAAACTTGAATCCTGGAGATATCGCTATCTGGGTAAGAGACTAAAATTCACGAGCTGCAACAGCGAGAGAAGTGATAGCACCCCAATAAGTGGTAAGGATAAGAATGGAGGCAAATGGGATTGGGTTTACAAAGGCATTAATCCCGAGAAGCGCATCCGATATCATAAAAAGTAGGCCCCCTAGGCCTAATTGAAGTCTAATTTTAGATCTTCGATTTAGAGCAATACTCATCGATAGGCTACTCATTAATCCGATCACCAAGACATAACTGAGGATTGCAATCTGTAAAATTCCTGAAACCTTAGGCCAAATGAAATATAGAGTGGTAATGGCTAGAATAGTAGCAATTGCAAGGGCGATCCAATGAAGCTTCATTTTAAATCGTGCTATAAATGCCCTGATAAAGAGCAGATGCGCGATTAAGAAGAATCCAAGCCCTAGTAAAAAAGCATCTTCCCAAATAAGGGCAATGTCACCTAATAGGCAAAAGAATAACGCAGTGAGTACTCGAGCTCCCAGTCTAGAAATTTGCTTGTTACTTGATGCTAAAAGCAAAACGAGAGCGGTCGTTAGCCCCTTCGCGATACCATAGACCCAGGTAGGGGCAATAGTTTCAAGAACTATTGAGGTTATACTCATTACAAGAATTGCAATGAGAAGCGAAGTTTTTGTTGGGTACATGTTATAAAAATAGAATTAAATCGTCATTGATACGAGTCATATAAGTTTCTTCTCTAAAACTTAACCATGAAACAACTTTTAATAGTAGCTACATTACTTTTCTCGGGATTGATTACTGCCCAATTTGAAATTAAAGGAACGGTAGCGGATGAACTTGGTGAACCGTTAGCATTTGCCAGTGTGATTTTTCAAGGTTCAGAAGATTCAAATTTGATTTTTGGTGGCATAACTACAGAAGAGGGGGTTTTCCTAATAACTGATGTGCCTGAAGGGGACTATGTCCTTAAAGTGTCTTTGTTAGGTTTTACTTCCTATGAATCGGGTATTCGGGTTGACCAAAATATGGTTCCTCAGAGCATTGTTTTGAGCGAATCGGCTACTGCACTCGATGAGGTGATTGTTCAGGGTAATAGGCCCACCCTTCGTCAGTCAGCAGAGAAGTTGATTTTAGATTTGGAGAATTCAGAACTAGTGAGTTCAAATCTTCAAGATGTGATGAAAAATGTCCCTGGGGTGATTATAATCAATGGTCAACTGAGCTATGCCGGTCGTCGAAATTTGACCATTCTAATTAACGGAAAGCGAACTGATTATATAGATACTGAGGCACTTCTTAGAGATTTTCCCGCCGACAATATCGCTCGTATCGAACTCATTCAACAACCAGGAGCTGAGTATGATGCTGAGGGTAGTGGGCCACTGATTAATGTGGTACTTAAAAGGAACGCAAAGCTTGGAACAACAGGCAGTCTAAGGTCGCAAATAGGCTATGACAATGAATCAGAGTATGGTACTTCGGCCTCGATTGCGAGTTATGTCAATCGGCTCAATTGGAGGGTCTATGTAGGTGCGAGAAAATCGGCTTGGAGAGAAGATCTAACGATTTTAAGAGCTTTAGATGGAGTTTCATATAATCAGTCCTCAATATCCCCGTACGATCCAAGAACGTATCAGTCGAGTTTAAATGTTGATTATTATTTGGCAGAAAAACATTCAGCTGGGATCAATGCAAGCTTCTTAGAGACCGATTCAGATCGAATCGCTGCTAGTGTAACGGGAATACAAAGCGCAGGTTCTAGTGCAGATTTATTGACTGATAATCTGATTGACCGTCAGAGAAACACAACAAACATCAACCCTTACTACGAGTATAAGGATGACAAGAATAAACTAGTGGCCGATTATAATTTCGTTCGATTCTCAGATGTGAGCGAGAGTAGCTTGGTGCCGATCGCAATAAATGAGGTTCCCTTCGAGCCACAAAGATTTGATCAAGACGGGGCCTTTCGAGTGAATACTTTTCGCCTTGATTACACCTATAATCCTTCTGAAAAATCAACCTGGCAGATGGGGCTAAAATATGCGGATGTAGCTACAGATAGCGATTTAAAATCATACGCTCTGGGTGATCAGAACAATCCGCTCTTTGTCGATGCGCAAAGCAATCGTTTTTTAATTGACGAAACTATAGCGGCTATCTATTTAAAATGGAGTGCCTCTTTGGATGATTATAAGTTGTCGGCGGGACTTAGATATGAGGACAGCCGAACAGCAGGCACCTCAATCACCAATAATCAAACTTTGGTCAGAGATATTGAGCGTCTATTTCCTAGTGCTAGTTTGACCCGAAAGATTACCGATGAACTTGCTGCCGTTGCCTCGTATAGTTATCGAATTAATCGCCCTGATTACTCATCATTGAACTCTTTTGTAAGCTATTATGACCCCTATACTTCAGAGCGGGGGAATCCGACCTTGCGACCCTCTTTTACTCATAATCTTTCATTGGGCCTTACCTACGAGGGGCAACCCTTTTTCACCCTAAGTAGGCAAACGGCTAAGGATGAGCTATTTTTATTAGTAACCCAAGATAAAGCTACAGCTCAAGTTTCTAGAGCAACGGTGAACTTGGATGATTATGAATCCTATCAGTTTCAATTATTCGCTCCTATTGGCTTTATTGGCAAAGCATTTGATGGGTTTACGGGGGTGATCGTCGATTACACCGATTACAGTGCTCCAAGTCTTGAGGTACCACTTTATCTCAATCGTTGGAGTGCCACTTGGTTCACCAGTCTTGATGTACAGTTACCTTTTGGCATTTCTTCTTCTTGGTCGGCATTTTATAATAGTGGAAGTCTTGAGGGAGTTATTATCACCGATCACATTGCTAATTTCAACGTTTCTTTCAGTAAAACTCTTGTCGATGATGCGATCAAAATCAATGCGTCAATCGGAGACATTCTCAATCGAAAATTCTACGGTAGAATCAACTATGCGGGGATTGATGCTAATGTTATTAGTGACTGGTCACGTCAGACCTTACAATTACAATTGACCTATAACTTTGGTTCAAACTACGGTAAGAATAAGCAGCGTGGTAACGGTTCGGCAGAGGAGTTGTCGCGTATCGGGAATAACAACTAGATTTTTTAACTTTTTTCTTCAATGGTCTTTTGCTAGCTTGCTTACTCAACATCTAACAATGAGCAGAAAATCACAAGAAAAATTCAGAGAATTTCACCGCTATTTAGGATTCTTCCTAGCGGGAATTATGGCCGTTTATGCTTTAAGTGGCATCGTACTTACCTTTAGAAATACAGATACTTTCAAGAAGAAAGAGACCGTTTCTGTGGTCGTTGAGCCAGGGTTAAATGCCGAAACTCTTGGGCCTGCACTTAAGACTCGAATTCGAGTAGAAAAGGTCGATGGATTTCAGATTGTCTTCAACGGTGATGGTGTTTACAACGCCGCTACAGGTGAAGCACAATATACCAAGACTAAGTATCCTTTGCTGCTTGAAAAAATGAATAAGTTACATTTGATGAATACGACCAATCCGCTTTTCTGGTTGGCTATTTTCTTTGGTATTTCATTACTATTTTTCTCGGTATCTGCATTCTTTATGTTCAATACTGGAGCGCCTATTTACAAAAAAGGCTTGTATTTTGCTGTAGCAGGTGCAGCGTTGACCGTTGTATTGCTACTCGTATAACCCTCTTTTTTAACACTTAGTAACAAACAATTTGGCTATCTTCAGATGGCCAAATTTGTTTGATATGAAAAATACGCTACTCGCGATACTTCTCGCATTACCTATTCTTGCATCAGCACAAGAAAAAAAGGAAAAGAAAGGGCTTCCTCTCGAAGCCGAACGATTCTTCGAATTAAATACTACTGAGGGTTCTTGGATGTCGGTGGATGTGCATCCTTCTGGCGTAAAGCTTGTTTTTGATTTATTGGGTGATATTTACGAATTACCCGTTTCTGGTGGTCAGGCTACCCGAGTGACTGAGGGTCTTGCTTTTGATTCGCATCCGAAATATTCTCCTGATGGCAATTCGATACTATTCATTTCTGATCGAAGCGGAGGCAACAATGCTTGGATTATTGATCGCGTAAAACAGGATACTATTCAAGTAACTAAAGGAGACACCTTTAATATGCAGTCGGCAGATTGGTCACCAGATGGTGATTATATCGCCGTAGTTAAGGGTACGAGAAACTTCAAATTACATCTCTATCACCGTGAGGGCGGCTCAGGTACACAGCTGATCAGTAAGCCTGATAACTTGAAGATTTCAGAGCCTATCTTCAGCCCTGATGGCAATCATATTTGGTACTCTCAACGTCAAAATTCATGGCAGTATAATGCAAGCCTTCCTCAATATCAACTAGGAACTTATGACCTGACTGATGGAAAGCGCAAGACAATGACGAGTCGCTACGGTTCGGCTTTCGCCCCAACTTTATCTCCTGACGGAAAGTGGTTGGTATACGGATCTAGATACAACGACCAAACAGGCCTAGTACTTCGTGATTTAACCTCAGGTGATGAACGCTGGCTAGCCTACCCGGTACAACGTGACGAACAAGAGTCGATTGCTCCGTTAGGGGTGTTGCCGGCGATGTCATTTATGCCAGATAGCCAATCAATTATTGCCTCTTATGGCGGAAAGCTTAATCGCATTTATTTAGATAATCGCGTTAGCGAGATTGATTTCAGTGTGAACGAAAAGGTAGCGATGGGGCCTCAGTTGAAATTTGAGTATCCGATCGAAGACACTCCCACTTTTAACGTTACGCAAATTCGCGACGCAGTTGTTTCCCCTGATCAATCAATGATCGCTTTTACGGCACTGAACAGAGTGTATGTAATGAACCTCACTGATCAAAAACCGAGAAGATTAACTTCTTTTGATTTTACCGAGGCGATGCCGACATGGAGCCCAGACAGCAAAGAGATCGCTTTTGTAACTTGGAGTGAGAAAGATGGAGGACACCTTTATAAAGTGGGACTTTCTAAGCGTTCAAAGCCTGTGAGAGTTTCTGCTTCTTCAGCGGTGTACCAGAATCCTGTGTGGAGTCCTTCGAACAGAATCGTGGCCTTCAAGGGCCAACGTCAGCAATTTGAAGATTCTGACGGGCCTTACGCATTTATGTCTAAGTCTGACCTAGTATGGTTTGCTCCAAGAGCAATGAGTCAAGAAAACTTTATTACAAAGGCTGATCGATATTCTAATGCGCACTTTGCTCAGAATGACGGTCGAATCTATTTGAATCAAAACGGAACCTTAATTTCTATTCGTTATGACGGAACCGATGAGAAGAAATATGTCTCTGTCGATGGTATCACTGTTTACGGTTCGGTTTATACCGACAACCATTTATTGTCAGATGAGCCTGAAGCACCTTCGCGCCCGCCATCGAAGGCAAGCACCTTATTAAGAGCACCAAAAGGCAACTATGCGTTAGCTAAAATCAATAATGATATTTACATCGTAACTGTTCCTAAAGTTGGACCAGACGGGGTGAAGATCAATGTAAGAAACGCTGATAACGCTGCTTTTCCATCAAGAAAACTAACTACCATGGGGGGTGAATTTCCTTCATGGAGTTCAGACGGAAACACGGTATTCTGGATGCTAGGTAATACCCTATTCACTTACGATATCGCAGCTGCCGAGGCTCGCGATAAAGAAATAGAAGACTTCAAAGAGGCTGAAAAGGAGGCTAAGGTCGCAGCTGCTGAAAAGAAAGCCGATGAAGCCGATACGTCTGAGGATACTACAGCATCTGAAGAAGCTGAAGAAGTTGCAGAAAAACCAAAAGCGCCTGAGGCTTATACGGCAGTGGAGTCAACGGTTGCTGTGGAGGTAAATCGCGCGATACCTACGGGAGTCGTAGTCTACACTGGGGCTACCCTGATTCCTATGGCAGGCGAGGATGAGGTGATCAAAAACGCAACAGTAGTTGTAGTAGGCAACCGCATTACTGGGGTTCATACTGCAGATGAGGAAATTGAGATTCCGCTAGGAGCCGAAACTATTGACTTACAAGGAAAATTCTTGCTACCTGGTTTCGTAGATACGCATGCCCACCTTAGACCAAGTTGGGGGCTTCACAAGAATCATGTTTGGGCCTACGCGGCAAATCTCGCATACGGCGTAACCACTACTAGGGATCCACAAACAGGTACTACCGATGTTCTTACCTACGCTGACATGGTTGAGGCGGGTATGCTAGCAGGCCCTCGAATTTATTCAACAGGCCCTGGTGTGGGTTATTGGGGCTATAACATTAAAAGTTTAGATCACGCAAGAGAGGTGTTAAAGCAGTACTCAAAGTACTACAACACTAAAACGATCAAGATGTATCTGACAGGTAATCGCAAGCACCGTCAATGGATTATTCAAGCAGCTAAGGAACAAGAATTAATGCCTACCACCGAGGGAGGATTAGACTTCAAACTCAATGTTACTCAGATCTTAGACGGTTACCCAGGTCATGAGCATAGTTTCCCTATTTATCCGCTTTACAAAGATTTTGTTGACTTTGTACAGTACTCGGGTACTGCCTACACGCCAACGCTTCTGGTTGCTTATGGCGGACCATGGGCTGAGAATTATTATTACGCCACTGAGCCCGTGAATGGCGATCCAAAGTTGAATCGTTTTACTCCCAAGTCAGAGCTCGACGCTAAGTCAAGACGCCGTAATGCCGGATGGTTCATGGACGAGGAGCACGTTTTTGAGGACCACGCCGTTTTCGTAAAAGACTTGGTTGAGGCCGGAGGTCTTGCAGGAGTTGGTTCACATGGCCAGCTTCAAGGTTTAGGCTATCACTGGGAGCTTTGGAGTATGCAAAGTGGTGGGCTGTCGAACTACGACGCTCTTCGAGTAGCTACCATCTTAGGAGCCGAAGCCATTGGATTAGCCGGTGATTTAGGAAGTGTTGAGGTTGGTAAATTGGCCGACTTAGTTATTTTGGATAAAAACCCGTTAGATAACATCCGCAATACGAATTCGGTAAAGATGGTTGTGAAGAATGGATTTGTTTACGACGGAGAATCACTGGATCAAATTTTACCTAAACCTATCAAACAAACTTACCCTTGGACTCAGGATGCACCAGACACTTCGCTCCCAGGATTAAAACTGAATTAATGAGATATTTTTATCTATTAGTACTGGGGGTCTGCACCAATTTATTTGGGCAGACCCCAGTAAATTCTGTTATCGAAAATTTTGGAACGGTTGTCGATGCACCTTTAGCAGACTTAAAGCCAGACCCATCGCTCACCTATAACATCGTAGTCGATTTGATGACCGGCGAGGAGGATAAAACAAAAGTGGCATTTTCGGTAAATCAATTGGCCCGACTAATGAATCTTCACGTCATGGGAGGTGTTCCTGAGGAAAATATGAACGTTATTGTTGCCGTTCACGGCGGTGCATTATGGACAGCCCTAGGCAATGAACTTTACCGCGAAAAATTTGGCGTAGATAATCCCCATGCTCCTTTGTACCAAGAACTGATTGATCAAGGGGTCAATATTGTTGTTTGTTCGCAAAGTATGTTCAAACGAAAGGTAGACAAGTCACAGTTGTTGCCTGGTTTTGAGGTGGCCACGTCGGCACTTACTACACTTACGATGTATCAGCTGAAGGGATATGCTTTATTACGTTTCTAAAAGCTGAATTAAATCATCGGCGACTCCTGCACCAATTGCTATCCCCATACCGCCCAACCTCGCCGCAATAAATACGTTTTCAGAGGCTTTTTTAACGATGGGGTTTTTCGATTTTCCAAAGGCCATAATACCTGCCCAATTCGATTCGATACCTACCTCTATTCCGGGTAAAATGAGATTTTGTAAATCGTCTTTTAATTGATTTAAAATAAGGTCATTGGGTTCAATAGCTAAGCTAGTCTCACCCGATTTGTCTAGTTGTCTACCCCCACCTAGAAGGATACGATTGTCGATCGGTCTGAAATAGTGGTATCCGCGATGGTAATGAAAAGAACCTTGTAGATTTAGATGAGGTATTGGTTTAGTGATTAGCACCTGCCCTCTTCCTGGCTCTAAATCTAGGTCAGGTAGTAGTGAGGAAGTAAAGGCGTTGGTGCAAAGCGCGATTTGTGCAGCCCTGAATTCTACAGTTTGTTCGTTCGTGATCGTACTGATTCTGACAGGATTCGTATCAAATTCAAGTTGTTTCACCTCGCATCCGGTATAAATTCGAATACCCAATGCAAGAGCTCGATCGATGAGGCTTCGCATCATTTTTCCTGTATGAATGGTGCCCTCGAACTGATTCTTGATTAGATGAGTGACTCTCTTCGAAAATGGATAGTTTATTAGGTCTTTAGACACCTCTGAAAAGGGAGCGCTCGGAAAAATATTTTCTAAAATCCCATTATAATAGTGAATACGATCGCAGGCGGATGGGTCAAAACCCAATTCAAAACCTCCCACCGGTTCAAATTGTATCGCCTCATCTCCTAGTAGTTTTCTCAGTTCACTAATTCCGCGATAGCGTTTTTCGGTTATTGCTACGATCTCATCTTCGCTGCATTCTTGAAGATCGTCTTCGAGTTCTGAGATCGATCCGAAACAGGCAAACCCTGCATTTTTCGTACTTGCACCACTCGGAAAAACACCTCGCTCAAGAATAGCGATGGTGGCATTGGGATGTCTTTTTTTGTATTTGACAGCCGTAGATAAACCAACGATTCCCGAGCCAACGATAATCAAATCATAGTTAATGAACGAAACGCTTTCCCAATAGCTTAGCATGTTTGATCTACTTTGAAATAAAACTACTAGTTTTAAAAGAAATACTCATTCATGCCCAGAAACCTTTTTCTCTTGAGGTCGGCTTATGTGCTATTATTTGTAGGAGTCATTGCCGTTAATGGAGCTGCAAACGCTCTTCCCATTAATGGTCTAACTACAGGTGCGATTTCTGAACTTTATCCGAATTTGTTTACTCCTGCTGGTTTTGCATTTAGCATCTGGGGATTGATTTATTCGGGACTGCTCGCGTTCTTGATTAAAATCTTAATGACCTCTGATACGGCAATAGTCAGTAGATTATTTCCTTGGTTTGCGATAAATAGCCTGGCAAATATGGCCTGGATTTTTGTTTGGCACTATTTACAGGTGGTCACCTCCCTAGTACTTATGCTCGTATTGCTAACAAGCCTTATCTATCTCACAGCCGAGCTTAGATCATCTACTCGACCCTCGAAAGAAATACGATTTTTTAAGGCTGTTTTCGAGGTCTATTTAGGATGGATTACCGTTGCGACGGTAGCCAATTTCACCGCCTTACTGGTAGCCTTTAATTGGAATGCCCTAGGTATAAACGAGGAGCACTGGATGCTCATCATACTTCCTGTAATTGTTGTAATCGCTACGGTTATGTATTTTAAACAAACCAGTACGGTATATCTGTTACCCATTATCTGGGCACTCTACGGTATATATACGAAACACTTAGGAGTATTTCAGGGACAATTTCCTTTGGTTATCACGGCGGTTAAACTTTCCATTGCTGCACTTATACTTTCAATTATTATTAAAAATCGACGTTGGTTAAAAGTGCTTAGGGTGTTAAATATTGTTTAATATTTTTCAATTATTCTTAAACAGACTTAAAATTGTGTACCTTGAAAAGAAAAAATGAAGAAGTTACTCTTAGGTATCCTTACAGTAGTATTATCACTTTCATTAGGTAGCTGTTCTGATGATGACGGTTATACTCCTAACCCCTCTGGTGAAATTCCGAACATTGTGGAAACAGCGATTGATGTGGATCTTTTAGATTCTCTTGTTGCTGCTTTAACAAAAGCAGATCAGGAGTCTTCTACGAACCTTATTCAAACACTAAGTGGGGATGGGCCATTCACTGTTTTTGCTCCAACCAATGATGCCTTTACGGCCTTATTCGAATCTTTGCCGGGTTATAGCACGTTAGATGATTTTGATACAGACGCTGAAAAATTACTCCTCGCACAAATCTTATCCTATCATGTATTGCCTTCGGCAGTTTCATCTTCGATGATTCAAGAAGGGATGACCGCGCAAACCGTTCAAGGAGGAGAATTAACTTTTTCCTTATCGGGAGGAGTTAGGATTTCAGATGCTACCTCTGAAGATGCTAGGGTACTAACCCCAGACGTTTTGACGTCTAATGGTATTGTACATATCATTGATAAAGTTCTAGTGCCTCAAGAGGTACTAGATGTATTGTTACCTCAAAACACTATCGTTGATATCGCAGTCGCTACTGAGAGTGTTTCGGTCTTACGTGATGCTGTCATCAAAACCTTCCTCGCTGATACGCTTAACGGAGAGGGTCCTTTTACTGTTTTTGCACCCACTAATACTGCATTTGTAGCCTTATTAGACGCACTCGGGAGTGAGTACAATGGCCTTGACGATTTCGATACAACCGAAGAAATAGATTTATTGAAGAATATCTTACTTTATCATGTAGTTCCTGGAGAAATAAAATCAACCGATTTAGCAGCAGGAGAAGTTGTTACGGCATTTTCCGATAATAAAATTGAAGTAATTGCCTCGGGAAATGCATTCGTTATTGGAGACGCGAGTGAAGTAGATGCCAACATTGAAGCAGCTGACATCATGGCTTCGAATGGAGTAATTCATTTAATTGATAAGGTTCTATTACCTCAGTCGGCTTTAGACTTTTTCTCAAATTAAATTTCTCAGAATATAGATCTTAATAAGCTCATCTTTAACTAGATGAGCTTATTTTTTTATTTTTAAGAAGTATATAATTTCATTTGCTATGAAAGACATTAAGTACTTATTGGCCTATACAATACCAGTCAGCTGTATTATTGCTTTAGAGCTGAAAGG
Organism: Flavobacteriaceae bacterium; assembly: GCA_036782715.1. GTDB lineage: Bacteria > Bacteroidota > Bacteroidia > Flavobacteriales > Flavobacteriaceae > UBA3478. Next base: position 60,282 of record DAIPYN010000004.1, on the reverse strand, counting down.
ATTATTCAGTTTTTTAACCGTTGTGTATGCATTTGGCTTAATTCCATTGCTTGAGTTAGTCTTCTCCTCATCTGAGAGCAGCTACACTGAAGAAGACCAATCAAGTCGATTAAAGAATGTCCTTTTTGATTGGATGTTGTATTTGAACTTGCCTATTCTTGTAGGGATTCTGGTTTACGGATTAATAGTTCTTACTACTAAAGATTTAACCAGATACGAATGGGTCGGGCTTGTGTTTTCTATAGGAATAGTAGCGGGTACAAACGGTATTAATGTGGCTCACGAACTGGGTCATAGGCAAACTAAGGCTGAACAATTTTTAGCGAAACTGTTGTTGCTGCCTTCACTCTACATGCACTTCTTTATCGAACATAATTTAGGTCATCATCGAAATATAGGCACTCCTGAAGATCCTGCTACGGCTAGAAAAAATCAATCCGTATATCACTTTTGGTTTACTTCAATCATTGGTCAAGTCAGATCTGCCTACCATATTCAGAAAAGGCTGTTAGAGAAGAATGGCAAAGGCTTTTGGTCTCTTGATAACGAACTATTGTTTTTCTTTTGCGTTGAGTCGGTATATTTAGCCTTATTGTACGTTTTGTTGGGAGTTCAAGGCTTGATTTTCGGTGTATTTATCGCCCTTGTCGCTGTACTTTTACTGGAGACCATCAATTATATCGAACATTATGGGCTAGTTCGTAAAAAAGTGAATGATCGATATGAGCGCGTTTCCCCTGTACATTCGTGGAATTCAAACCATGTCATTGGTAGAATGGTGCTTTATGAACTGACCCGTCATAGCGATCACCATCATCGAGCCTCTAAAAAGTATCAGGTGTTAGAAAGTATAGAATCTAGCCCACAATTGCCCTTTGGGTATACTACTTGCATGGTGCTTTCCCTTTTATCTCCCTTGTGGTTTAGAATGATGAATTCAAGAATCTCCTAAGCGAACTAGGCCTTTCGAACGAATTCTGACTTCAATGCCATAGATCCGAATCCATCTACTTTACAGTCGATATTGTGATCTCCGTCAGTGAGTCGGATATTTTTCACCTTCGTCCCAGCTTTTATGGGTTTCGGAGCGCCTTTCACGGGAAGATCTTTGATTACGATGACGGTGTCGCCGTCGTTTAAAACATTCCCGTTCGAATCTTTAATAAATGAACTTTCGTCAATTTCGTCTGGATTCCATTCGTGTCCACATTCAGGGCATGCAAATAGTTCCCCCATCGGATACCCATAGGGTGATTTACATTCAGGACAGTCTTTCATTAGATAAGGTTAAAGATTAAAAGTAGGTGATTTATTTTGATCAGTTGGTCTTCTAAAACGACAAAAGCCCATCCTTTCGGATGAGCTTTTGTGCTTTAAGTGGTACCTCCAGGAATCGAACCAGGGACACACGGATTTTCAGTCCGTTGCTCTACCAACTGAGCTAAGGTACCGACCTTGCTTGCGTGCAAGCGGGTGCAAATATAATTTTAAAATTACTACTAAAAAATAAAAGGATGAAAAAATGGTCCTAAGCGTGCAAATCACGATCTTTAAACGGTGAATTTGACGATTGACATAGGAAATACACGTATAAAATTGGCTGTATTTGAGGGTAAAAACCTTTTAGAGGTAAAAGCTTTCGACAAATCTGCCTTTGAAGATGAGGTTCGAGGAGTGCTTCATAGAAACCCGAATGTTGGTCAAGCTATTATTTCTTCGGTAGCCGAATCAGCTACTGATTACGAAAGCGTTTTGACTGATCGTGTTCGTGTTTTTCACTTAGATCAAAATCTATCCTTGAATTTTAACTCGAAATACGAGGACGCGAGCAAGCTTGGCGCTGACCGTAAGGCTTTGGTTGCGGCGGCGGTAACGAATTATCCTGGCCTTGATGTTTTAGTTATTGATATGGGAAGCTGTATCACCTATGATATGGTAGATCGCTCAGGTCTTCATCGCGGAGGAGGTATCAGTCCCGGTTGGCAGATGCGTCTAAACGCAATGCATACATTTACTGGTCGTCTTCCTCAATTATCCACTTTGGAAAATGTTCTTGAAAAGAAAGAGGTCACAGGAACCAATACGCATCAGGCGATGTTTAATTCTACTTTTTTCGGACTTTTAGCAGAGATCGATCAACGCATCGAATATTATAAATCTGAATTCCCGGATTTAACAGTGATTTTAACAGGAGGAGACGCTCAGTCCTTTTCAGTCCGCCTAAAAAACCGCATATTTGCCCATTCTAATTTTCTTTTAGAAGGTTTAAATGCACTCTTGGAGCACAATCTTTAGTCAATGAAATTAAGACTTACCTTACTCGCGATTTTTACATCGGTAGTTCTTTGGGGACAAAACGGAACCGTTTCCCCCTATTCTTATTTTGGTTTAGGCGATTTTAGAGCAAAATCGACCGTCGAGAATCGAATGATGGGAGGGCTGTCTATGTTAGGAGATAGTATCCATATTAATCTTCAAAATCCTGCCGCTTATGGATCGCTAAAACTAACAACTTACGCGGTTGGGGCCCATAACAAAAATTATCGTTTTAAATCACCGAACGAAACGGCTAACGAAGATATTAGTGACCGAGGCCGTGTGACGAATCTGGATTATCTCGTGTTGGCTTTTCCATTGAGTCCAAAATCATCTTTTGCCTTTGGTATAATGCCTTTTAGTAATGTTGGGTATGACCTTTTCAAAACATCTTTGAACGTTAATCAGGATGAAGTAACAACGAGTTATAGAGGTTCAGGTGGTATTAACCGTGTTTACCTGGCAACGGGTTTTCAGCCAATTGAGGGACTTAGCTTCGGTATCTCTGCTCATTATAATTTTGGAAATTTAGCCTACGATCGTTACCAGTCAATCGATGCCGTACAACTAGGTACTTTTGATCAGCGTGAAGTGACTATTTCGGGATTTGATCTTACACTTTCGGCGATAGCTAACCGTAAATTCAGGTTAGGAGATCAAGAATATCGTTTGCATGCCATGGTTAACCGAGAGCTGCAGATGAATCTCAATGCGACGAACACCCAATCTCTTGGAACTTTTCAAACCGCTAACGGTGCTACTAGAGAACGTCTTGATGTAGACTTAGGAGTTCTTGCAGAGACCACAGTAGAAGTTCCATCTAAAACAACTTTAGGTCTTGGTGTAGGAAAAGATCGTAACTGGTTTGCGGGCTTTGAGTACAGTAGTCAAGACATGAGCCAGTTTAAAAACGATTTTCTTGCCGTTAATAATGCGACCTACACCGCCGCCAGTACATTGAAAGTCGGAGGTTATTATATTCCCGATTACACTGCGATTAACGGGATCTACAACAGAATCACCTACCGCGCTGGGTTTAGAATGGAGAATACTGGGCTTTTGATCGAAGGAGATGAGCTTCAGAATCAAGTAGTTTCAATAGGTTTTGGAATACCTATTGGTAGTACCGCCAATGATCGCTTTTCGAATCTAAATATCGGAGTTGAACTTGGCAAGCGTGGAACTTCGACTTCAGCATTAGTTGACGAGCAATATTTTGGTTTGAATGTGGGCTTATCGCTAAATGACCGCTGGTTTGTTAAAAGAAGAATTAATTAGTACAAAAAATAGTATTTTCGAACCCTTAAACTAATAACGTATTATGAAAAAGAGTTTATTCATGTCGTTCTTCGTTGGGCTTTTTGGTCTTTCATTAGCCGTAGCTCAGGCACCCAATCAAGAGTGTTTGACAAATCTTTCAATCTTTGTTGAGAGTGCTAAGGTTAAAAATTATGATGCGGCTTACGAACCATGGAAAATGGTTTATGAAACATGCCCAGATATTAACCGTGCAAATTACCTTTATGGTGAGCGTATTCTTAAGGATAAGATTAAGAACTCAACCGGTGAAGAGCACGATGCTTTTGTCACTCAGCTTTTAGAACTATATGATAAAGCTGCTCAATACTATCCGAAATACTATGGTGTTGCTGACACGGCTATTGATAAGGTTCTTTTAAAGCGATCTGAAAAGAAAATCTCAGGAGAGGAGATTTATGCTCAATTAGGAGAAGCTTTCGCGGCAGACCGTAAAAACTTCAGTAATCCTCAGGCGCTATATCTTTATTTTTCTTCTCTAGTTGATTTACAGGCAGAGGGTAAGAAAGACGTTCAAGAAGTCTTTGAGGTATATGATGAAGTAGTTGCGAGAGTTGAAGAGGAAAATGCCACCTTAACTGCGCAGATCACCAAACTACTTCCTTTAGAAGAAGCAGGAACTATTAGTTCAAAAGATGCGAGAAGATTAAAGGTTTATAGCACTAATTCTACTTCTTTCGGTAAGATTGCTGCAAGTATTGATGCAAAATTAGGAGCACTTGCAGACTGTGAGAATTTGATTCCACTTTATGAAAAGAGTTATGAAGAGCGTAAGACTGATGTGAAATGGGTAAAAAGTGCGGTAGGTCGTATGTTCGGAAAAGATTGTACAGACGATCCGATGTTTAGAAAACTATTCGAGGCACAGTTGGCTCTTGAGCCTTCTGCAGATGCTTATCTTTATGGAGGTACATTAAAGCAAAAAGCAGGAGACACTAAAGGAGCGATTGCTGATTTCAATAAGTCTGTAGAATTAGAAACAGATAATCTTAAAAAGTCAAACATCCTTTATAAAATCGCTACCATCGTTCGCAGAAGTAGTAAGGTTCAAGCGCGTAATTACCTGAATAAGGCAATTGCGGCCAACCCAGCGAATGGTCGAGCATATATTCTCCTTGCTGCACTTTATGCAGACAGTGCTAACGACTGTGGTGAGACTCAATTCGACAAGAGAGCGGTGTATTGGTTAGCAGCGAAGACTGCCGCTAGAGCGGGCCGCGTTGATCCTTCATTGAGAAGCATAGCTAACAAAGCGGTAGCTTCTTATGAGGCAAAAGCCCCTTCTAAGACCGATATTTTTAACTCAGGCCGTGCAGGAGAAACGATCAATTTCTCATGTTGGATGGGTGGAAGTGTTACCATTCCTAACTTAAATTAATCCTGTCTGAATACAGAAGGTTTACATACTAAAATTATAGGCGTTGCCACAGCATTTGTTGTGGCAATGCTGTTTATAGCCTGTAATGAAGAGTTCAAGCAGGTAAGCTTGACTGAGGCTGAAAAGAAACTGCCTCAGGGCGTAGTTGAAAATCTAGAAATGATCTACACAGAGTCAGTACGACCGCTGTCGGTACTTCAGTCTGACAGTACCAGAGTTGTAGCTATTTTGCGGGCCGATCGCAATGAGAACTACGAGAATCGCATGTTCCCCTATCAGCTTTTTCCTGAAGGTCTACACTTGACGTTCTTCGACGATGATCATCAGCCTACCGAGATTTTTGCAGACTCAGCTATCTATTACTCATTAACGGGTATTGTAGATCTGCGTGGTAACGTTAGAATCAACACCTATGATCATAAGGAGCTTACAACCAGTCAGCTTTATTGGAGTAGATCTAGAAATTGGATTTTTACAGAGGAACCTTTTGAATTTGAAAACCCAGAGGAGGGTACGATAATGACGGGAGAAGGGATGGAGTTTAGTCGAGATTTCTCTTCACTACAGGCGATGAAGACTCGCGGTATCCTGCAAATTTCAGAATCAGAGAACTAAGCATTAGATTCTTTATTTTTGAGTATGATAAAACTCTTACGTTATACTGAGTACTTGTATTTGATGGTAGCCTTTTTTTCGGGTTATCGTCTCATTGAACTATTAGGAACAGAAAGTGATGAACGATTATTGTTCGGGGTATTTTTTGTGGTGTCTATTGGTATGTTCTTCTTTCGAAGAAACTATCGTAAAAAATTCGAGAAGCGCGAAAAGGGACTATAAGCATTGAACCACTATCTATTTCTTATTCTTATCGCTCTAGTACTTTCTGCTTTCTTTTCAGGAATGGAGATTGCTTATGTGTCTTCGAATCGAATTCATATCGAACTTGAGAAAAAACAGAAGGGACTATTAGCACGATTGCTTTCTAGACTAACGGCTTCGCCTTCAAGGTTTATAGCTAGTATGCTTATTGGTAATAACTTGGCATTGGTGATCTATGGTTATTACATGGGAAAATTACTTCTCGAAATATTACCGGTAGTAACCCCAGAAAGTAACGCGATTGCTGCCGTGGTTTTCGGTGAATTTCAGTTACTGACCCATACCTTAATTTCAACGCTGGTCATTCTTCTTACGGCTGAATTTTTGCCCAAGGCAATCTTTCAGATCTATGCAAATACGCTAATGAAGGCCTTGGCGCTTCCGGCTTATATTTTTTACACTCTTTTTTCGGGCTTTTCTTGGATGGTTTTAAAAATCTCTGATTGGGTGCTTAGGCTAGTAAAGGCAGATGCTGAAAATCCGCAAGCTACGTTTACCAAATTAGAAATAGGGGATTACATCAGTCAGCAGATGGAGTCTGCAGCTGACAATCAAGAAATTGATGCCGAGGTGCAGATCTTTCAAAATGCACTTGAATTTGCAGAGGTGAAAGCAAGGGAGGTGATGATTCCTAGAACAGAAATTACGGCGGTTGAACTAAGAGACTCGATAAAGACTTTGCGATCTGTTTTTGTAGAGACAGGATTTTCTAAAATTTTGGTCTATCGCGATCGAATTGACAATATTGTGGGGCATGTCCATTCCTTTGATCTTTTTAAACGTCCGAGAAGTATCAGAACCCTTCTAAAGCCCGTCGAATACGTTCCAGAAACGATGCCTATTCACGATATTTTGAATTTACTCACCAAAAAGCGAAGAAGTATGGCGGTGGTTTTAGATGAATATGGCGGTACTTCTGGAATTCTTACTATAGAGGATATTGTGGAAGAATTGTTCGGCGAAATCGAAGATGAACACGATGTTAGCGAGCTCATCGAAGAAACGGTAGAGGAGGGTGTCTATCTATTTTCAGGAAGGCTTGAAGTAGACTATTTGAATCAAACCTATAAACTCAATCTACCAGAAGAGGAACATTACGAAACCCTCGGAGGATTAGTGATGGATCATACCGAGGCGATTCCCGAGTTAGGACATCAAATTGAAGTTGAAGACTACCGACTCACCGTAGAGAAAGTATCAAGTAATCGAATCGAACAAATAAGACTTGAAATAAAGCCGTCTGAGTAGCTATAAACATTTCGATACATCGAATAATTTAAGTAGTTTCGCAGACCTAAAACACTTAAGATCATGGCGATTTTAAATACCATTCGTAAACGTACTAGTGTACTAATTATTGTAATCGGCCTCGCGCTATTCTCATTTGTTATTTCTGGTATCTTTTCCAGTAATGCATTTCAAGGGGGAGACTTCTCAAATAATGTAGCTGAGGTAAATGATACTCCGTTATCAATTGAAGACTTCAGACAGAGTTTAGAAATGGCTTCTAATGCTTATGGACAAAGTTTTTCAAATAGTCAACTCGTAAATATCGTTTTTGATCAAGAGGTTCGTAAAGAAATCTTGAAGCAAGAGCACGAAAAGATTGGATTGAACATCGAAGGAGATCAAATCGTTGATTTCATTCGTACATCGGGTTACGCTAACATTCCTGCCTTTCAGAACGACGAAGGTTTTTTTGATGAATACGTATTCAAGGCAACGGTTGCGAGCTGGAAAGCTACAAACCCGGCCCAATATGATGCTTGGTTGGTTGACGAGGCTAATATTATTAATGCGGCAAAGGAGCAGATTTACTTCAATTTTGTGAAGGCAGGAGTTTCGACTTCCCTACAAGAAGGAGCGCGTACTTTCAAATTTCAAAATGACAAGGTAAGCTTTGACTATGTTCAACTACCTTTTTCAAGTATAGCAGATAGCTTAGTTAGCGTATCGAAAGAAGAAATCGCCGCTTACGTTGCAGAGAATTCAAAGCAATTCAAGCAAGAAGAGGCAAGAGATTTACGCTATGTATTTTTTCAAGAGAAACCGTCTAAGGCAGATGAGGATGCGGTGTTAACGCGAATCACCTCCCTTTTAGAAGATCGGGAAGAGTACAGTGAAGAGACTAAGGGTAGTGTAACTGTTCAAGGATTTAAAAACACAACCGATGAGGCTGATTTCATTCAGCGTTTCTCTGATGTTGCTGGTAATTTAGAATATCGTACGGCAGAAACTTTACCTGCGGTTGCGGCGGCACAAATTACAGCGCTATCTAAAGGAGCGGTTTATGGACCGTACAAGGATGGTAATACCTACAAGATTAGCAAGTTAGTTGATTCTAAAAAGAACGGTAGTGTTCGCTCAAGTCACATTTTAGTGGCTTACCAGGGTGCAGAGAGAGCCGCATCTACTATTGAGCGATCAAAAGATGAGGCGAGAACTAAAGCTCAAGAATACCTGAGAAGAGCTCGCAGCGGTAATGAGGCTTTTGCTGATTTAGCGCGTGAGGGATCTGATGGCCCTACTGGTACTCAAGGTGGAGACTTAGGATTCGTAAATGAGGGTGTTATGGTAGACGCTTTCAACGATTTCATTTTTGATAATCCGGTAGGTCGTATTGGCCTAGTTGAAACTGAGTTTGGTTACCATGTGGTTAAAGTTGAAGCTAAGCGCGATGTGTATTCTGTAGCTACAGTGACACTTCGTATCGAACCTTCTGAAACTACAACCAACACCTTATTTACTGATGCTACTACTTTCGAAATGGAAGTGTCAGATGCTGAACCTAATGCATTCTCAACGATTGCAAATGAGGGGGGTTATACGGTGCGTCCGATTTCGCAACTAAAAGTTTTAGACGAGAACCTGCCTGGCTTAGGTACTCAACGAAACATTGTGCGTTGGGCCTTTGACTCAGACAGAAAAGTTGGTGATGTTAGTCGTTTTGATATCGCTGGCGGATATGTAATCGCTCAAATGACAAAGAGGTACGAAGAAGGAGTTCAAACTCCCGAGCAAGCTTCAGCTAGAGTTCTTCCTATTCTAAGAAAACAAAAGAAAGCAGCTATGCTTAAAGATCAGTATGGATCATCAAATTTCGAAAGTCTTAAAGGTCAGGGTGCCGCTAATGCAGGATCTGCTTTAGCAATGACGACTCGTTCAAGTGTGATCTCTGGAATCGGTTCTGAGCCTTACGTGGTAGGAAAAGCTTTAGCCTTAGAGGCAGGTCAAACTTCTTCGCTTATTGAAGGTGAGTATGGGGTTTATGCCCTTAAAATCACTGAGAAAAATGAAGCTATGGATCTAGCAACTTACGCTCCATTTACTGAGACGATTGCTGCGCAGCGTGCAAACCAAGCTGCGGCAAATGCCTTCTACGCACTTAAAGAAAAAGCTGAAATAAAAGATAACCGAGCTATCTTTTACTAATAGATACAAAGCTCTTCGAGCTTCAAAATAGTTGAATATCCCTTGTCTTCTAGATAAGGGATATTTTTTTTGCCAGTAAATAAGGCAAAGTCCCCACCCCATGCACCAAGCGAGACAAAAACCCCCTCAGGTCTATCGGAAAATAATTGATCACCAATCGCGATAATGTCTAATCGATTGGCTAAGAGGTTTTCTTGTTCTAATAGTAGCTTTTCGAAGCGATTGATGTCAGAGGTTTCTTCGCTTATTGCAATGCTTAATCTCGAAAGTTCATTCAAGAAATAATCAGAGCTTTGGGCTTTTCTATAATGTATTATCGCTTCTCTACTGTTCATTTTTTGATTGAGATAAACAAGATGTAATTCATCTGTAAATGTTGGCCTCCAGTTAAGAGGGGTAATACTCACCTCTTTACCGATGCGTTGAAATCGAATGGGGCCTTCTGCGGTTGCGCAAGCAATATCGTACCCGCTTCCTTTAAACCCTGAGTCTAGAAGTTCATAGGCGTTTACCGATGCAAATTGGGCTAAAGCTGCGATAAGCGTAGATGAAGATCCTAAACCCCATTCTCGATTAAATTCAAGAGTTGTTTCAAGGGTAAATGAATAGTTAAAATCTGGATTCAAACTACGAGCCGCTATTAATAGTTTCGAAAACGTGTTTGCAACCTCTTCAGAACTTGTCTTCAACGGGGCTAGACTTTTAACATCAAACTCAGCTTCAAACCAAGTATTACCTTTATCATCTATCGCTTTACATTGAATAGTATTAGAACTGTCGATTTCAAAGCAAAATCGTTGGCCCAATTTCGTGGGTAGTGCAAACCCAATCGCCCCATCAAGAACTCCGTAGGCTCCACTAAGGAGAAGTTTCCCTTTAGTATAGTAATTTCTAACGGCCATTTCGTAGTTGGTTTAGCGCCTCTTTAACCGCTGAGTTGGTGACGGTTTGTTCGCTAAATTGCTTGCTTAGGGTTTGTTTTTCCTCTTCAGAAGCTCCGAGTGCACTCAATAGATTCAATAGGTGCATTTTCATGTGCCCTTTTTGAATACCCGTGGTGACCAGAGAGTTTACCGCTGCAAAATTTTGTGCCAGACCTGCAACCGCCACAATTCGCATCAGTTCTTTTGCTGAGGGCTTATCTAAAATTTCTAGAGATCTCTTTACGAGTGGATGTAAAGAGGTTAATCCGCCAACAGTTCCCAGTGCAAGAGGAATATCTAACCAGAAATAAAGGGTGTCATTTTCAATTTTTGCCTGGCTAAGTGATCGGTATTTACCGTCTTTGGATGCATAGGCATGGACTCCTGCCTCTACGGCTCTAAAGTCATTTCCCGTCGCAATAATTACAGCATCAACACCATTCATAATTCCTTTATTGTGTGTCACTGCTCGATAGGGTTCTTCGCGTGCAATATGGACCGCTCTAACAAACTTCTTGGCATAGGATTGAGCATCTGACAGATTTGCTCCTAATTGTTCAAGAGGAACGCTTACACTTGCGCGTACTACGCAATTGGGTACGTAATTGCTCAGTATGCTCATTACCACTTCAGGTAACTCCTCTGCTTCGAAGGCTGATGTTGCTGCGCTAGTAAAAGATTTAGCGAGGGTCTCTAAACAGGTGTTTATAAAGTTAGCCCCCATAGCGTCGGCGGTTTCAAAACGCAAATCGATTTGATAATAACCTTCAAGAGCATTTGTCTTGTCGATAAGTTGCATGCTTTGTATACCCCCTCCACGGCGCTCCATACTTTCGGTAATCGAGCTAAGCTCGCCTAAGAATCTAGAGGTGTTCTCATTGAAAAATCGATTTAATTTTTCAGCCTCGCCATAATAGTTCAGGTGTATTTGCCCTACTTTTTCTGTTCCTAATACCTCTGTTTGGAATCCGCCCTTAGTACTCCAAAATTTTGCTGCTTTACTTGCTGCCGCAACTACTGAACTCTCTTCAATAGCCATAGGAATGGTATACCATTTACCATCAATTAAGAAGTTAGGAGCTACTCCTAGTGGTAAGTAGTGATTGGTTAACGTATTCTCGATGAATTCGTCGTGAATTTTCTGAACCTCAGGGTTTGAATGATTGTAAGTCTCGAGGGTAGCTTTAAACGCACTCGGATTTTCTCCATGGGTTTCGGCAACCCAATGAATCTTTTCAGCTTTGGTTAATTTCGAGAAACCTTCAATTTTCTTTGACATTCGGCTAATTTGAAAGCAAAGATAAGGATTAGGCTGAGCTTTAGTATTCGGTAAATATTTAGTAAACTTGAGGGTTTATAGATATATATACGATGAAAAAATTCCTTTTTTCTGCCCTCGCAGTACTTGTTAGCAGTCTTTCTTTCTCACAACAACCGATCACCCTAGAAGAGATTTGGTCAGGAGCCTTCTCAACAGAGGGAATTGCCAACTTACGATCGTTAAATTCAGGGGATGCTTATACGGTTCTTGAGTACCATGATGGTAAGAGCCAGATTGTAAAATACCGTTACAGTGACATGCAATCTGAGGGTGTTCTTTTGAGTTCAGGAGACGCTATTCCTAGATTTAGTGGATATGCTTTTAGTGATGATGAAAGTCGTGTATTACTAGCTACAAAGCGTAAACCGATATTCAGACGTTCATCAGAGGCGGTTTACTATGTCTATGATTTCAAAACCCAAGAACTTACTAAGGTGAGTGATTCACTCATTCGAGTTCCTACTTTTTCTCCCGATGGCTCAAAGTTGGCCTATGTTTTTGAGAATAATTTGTATGTGTTTGAGATTGCATCAAAGTCAAGTCGCCAGCTTACTGAGGATGGAAAGTATGGATCAATTATTAATGGGCACGCCGATTGGGTTTATGAAGAAGAATTTTCGTTGGTTAGAGCCTATGAGTGGAGTCCCGAGGGTACGCATTTAGCTTACTTGAAGTTTGATGAAAGTTTGGTGCCTGAGTTTTCTATGGATGTGTTTGGTACCGAGTTGTATCCGAGCCAGTATCGTTTCAAGTATCCAAAGGCGGGAGAGAATAATGCAGAGGTAGAAGTACATGTTATCGATTTGACTTCAGGAACAGATAGTCGTGTTGCACTTTCTCAAGATTACTACATACCGAGAATACAGTTCATGAATCATAGTGAACACCTCTCTGTTCAAACTTTAAATCGCCATCAAAATCGTTTGATGTTATATAAAGTGAACATAAAAACATTGGAGGTAGGCACTTTATTAGAAGAAACCGATGAGGCTTATGTGGACTTACACGATAATTTAACCTTTTTACCTAAGGATGATTTTATTTGGACCAGTGAGCGCGACGGCTACAACCATATCTATCTTTATAGTTCTGAAGGGAAGTTGGTTCGTCAAATTACCAGTGGTGAATTTGAGGTGACCAATTTTTATGGTTACGATAAAAAGAAGGATCGAATATTCTATCAATCTACTGAGCCTTCATCAATTGAACGTGCGATTTACCGAATTTCAACCAAAGGCAAATACAAAATACGTTTGACCGATCGGGCAGGAACACATCACGCCCAGTTCTCTAAAGATTTTCAATACTTTATAGGCACCTATAGTAGCAGTACGACGCCCTATGAGTTTACCCTTCGTGACCCTAGAACGGGAAGTGTCCTTAGCGTGATTAAAGACAATGCGAAGCTTGCTGAGAAATTAAAGGGTTATGACATTGCTCCAAAAGAATTTGGCACCCTAAACGTAGGTGCGAATCAGCTGAATATGTACATGATTCGTCCGAATGATTTTGATCCTTCAAAGAAGTATCCGCTATTGATGTTTCAATATTCGGGTCCTGGTTCACAGCAGGTGGCCGATCAGTGGATGGGTTCGAACGACTACTGGCATCAAATGCTGGCTAGTCAGGGTTATATTATTGCCTGTGTGGACGGACGCGGAACTGGTTTCAAGGGAAGAGATTTTAAAAAATCAACTTACCTAAACCTCGTAAAATTTGAGACCGAAGATCAAATCGCTGCTGCCAAGAAACTTTCTGAGCTTGATTATATCGATGAGACGCGCACCGGCATTTGGGGATGGAGTTTCGGCGGTCATATGAGTACAAATGCCCTTTTGAAAGGAAACGAAGTATTCGAAATGGCTATCGCCGTAGCACCTGTTACTAGCTGGAGGTTTTATGACACCATATACACTGAGCGTTTTTTACGCACCCCTGAGGAGAACCCGGGTGGATACGATAACGAGTCGCCCTTTAATTATCCAGAGCTTTTAAAAGGCAAGTACCTACTCGTTCACGGTAGCGGGGATGACAATGTGCACGTTCAGAATTCAATGCGTATGATCGAGGCTCTTATTCAAGCGAATAAGCCTTTTGACTGGGCAATCTATCCCGATAGAAATCACGGAATTTATGGTGGAAACACTCGTCTTCATCTGTACTCAAAAATGACAGAATTCATTAAAAACAACCTTTAATTATGCAGAATTCAGAGCCAACACTTTTAGGACATCCTAAGGGATTATTCTACCTCTTTTTCGCCGAGTTATGGGAGCGCTTTAGCTTCTATGGTATGCGCGCGCTTCTCACCCTTTATATGGTGAATGTAATCTTTGAAGCCCTAGCCAATCGTGACTTTGCAACAGCAGCGGTATATTCTTCTTATGGCTCTTTAGTATACGCCGGTACGGTTATCGGAGGGCGTATTTCAGATAACCTTTTAGGTTTACGCAAATCCATCTTCTTAGGAGGTGTTTTAATGGCCTTAGGACATTTTGTACTAGCCATTGAAAGTAATATTACCTTCTTTTTGGCTCTTTCGTTAATCATCGTTGGTAACGCTTACTTTAAGCCCAATATTTCGACTTTTGTCGGAGCACTTTATTCAGATAAGGACCCCCGCAAGGATTCTGGATTTACCATATTCTATATGGGTATTAACATCGGCGGTTGGGTAGCTCCTCTTTTATGCGGATGGCTTGCCGCCACTTACGGATGGCACTATGGTTTCGGTCTTGCAGGAATCGGTATGTTAACCGGTCTCATCGTTTTCTATCGCGGAATTAAATCTGGTGTTTTTGGTGACCAAGGAATGGCGCCAGATGATCAGGCGCTTACTCAGAAAAAAATGGGGGTTAGCCGAGAAAATTGGGTAACGATTTTAAGTGTGTTATCGGTTCCGGTAATGGCTTTATTGCTGGCTTCTTATAGCCCTGTACTGGGAGAAGATAATATTGTTAACCTCATTTTCAAAGGAGTAGGAGTACTGATATTAGCGTACCTAGGATACATACTCTATCAGGCCTCAGCAGATGAGCGTAAGAAACTATTTGTGGCGATCTTGATCACTCTTTTTATGACTATATTTTGGGGTTTTCATGAACTTTCAGGAAGTGTGATTACACTGTTCTCTGCCAGAAATGTTGAGTTAACCTTAATGTCTGCCGCTCAGACGAATTCTTTAAACTCGATGTTTATCATCTTATTTGCGATTCCAATCTCGATGCTTTGGACCTGGTTGTCACGTAGAAATCTAAATCCTAGAACTCCGTACAAGTTCGGAATGGGATTACTTTTTGCTGGTTCTAGTTTTTATGTACTAGCGATTTCTGGTCTAAGTGCTAATGAACAAGGATTAGTTCCTTTTAGCTACCTGCTTCTAATGTACTTCTTACTCTCTATCGGAGAGTTATTCATGTCACCCGTTGGACTTTCGAAAATCACCTCATTGTCTCCTAAGCGCATCGTAGCTTTTATGATGGGAGTATGGTTCTTATCCTCAGCATTCGCTTTTCAGGTGGTAGGTTTTATTGGTAAAAAACTATCGGTTGAGGGTGATTCTGCGGCTGCAGGTGGTTTACAAACCCTTGAGTTATATACGGATGGCTTTATGCTAATCGCACAGTATTCTTTAGGGGCAGGTGTTTTAGTACTCCTTTTTTCGCCGCTTATGAAGCGCCTGATGGGCGACGTACACTAATAGCCCTAGCATTAAATAAATACTGATCACCTCGGGTAGGTCAATACAAATTTGGACTCTTCTGGGTGTTACATGAGTCAGATGCTTTAATAAGCCCGTAATTAGTGGGTTGGTTATACTCCCTATGGGTAAGAATAATCCAGCCCCACCGATGATCATTACAATGGGTACTATGGGACTGGCAATAATCGAAAACGGGAGTGCAGTCAGGGATAACTCTTCAAAGTAAAAGGCTAATATCGGGCTAACCGCTAGTTGCGCCGAGAATGAAATCGTTACTAATTGTATGGGTTTTTTAAGTAGTTGAGGTAATTCGAAATTATCTAAAAAGTATAGACCAACGAAGATGCCTAAAACAGCTATAAAGCTCAGTTGAAAGCCTACATCATAGATCCAGTTGGGCTGCAACATAAGACAAATGAGTGCCGTTGCAATGAATAGCTGCCATCGATCTATAGGTCTCTTAAGTGCTATTCCTAATTCGTAGATCAAGATGAAAATGAGTGCTCTAATTACAGATACCCCGAGACCTGTAATTACCGCATAACTCATATTTAGCATTACTCGAAACCCTCTTCTCGACTTAAATGGAAGGAGTAGGCTAATGCCATTAAAAAGTAAATAACAGAGTCCGAAATGCATGCCGGATACAGCCAAAACATGCGCAAGGCCGAGCTGCTGAAATGCGGTTTTTATTTCTGGGGCTAGCATAGATCGGTCTCCTAAGATCAATGCCCTATAAAATCCGACGAGAACGGGTGAAAATTTCATCTTTTCCCATTGTTTCGAGGCGCTATTTCTAAGCGAGGCGATCCATTGAAAAGGGAAATGAAATAGGATCTCGGTTAGTTTTTGCCATTCAGCTAACTTATTGCCATCGACAAAGAGTACAAGCTGTTCATTAAATCCCTTCTTAGGAAGTTCATTGATAAGGTAGTATGCGTTCTCGATGGGCGCTTTACTAAAAACCTTAAAGCTACCTTCTCTCCATTGGGCGTTATAATGCAAGTATTTTGTGGTGTTCCCCTCAAAGGATTCGATGAAGATAATGAGTGGCTCCTCCGCTGGTGTTTCTTCTTTTGAATGAAAGGTCAGGGTGAGATGTGCAGATAGAATTAGAATAGAGCAACCCAGAAGAAACTCTTCAAGATAGACTGAATTATAATGAGTACTTAGAATCCAACTGCAGAAGGCAATCAGTAAAAGAGAAATAGATGGTGTGTAATAGTTGCTGAGTAAAATACCGCTAATCCAATAGATCAAAAGCCTGACCGAGAAGTGTGCGGGTATTTGCATAAATCGCTTTTGCAGTTCTTTCACTAGCTCCTGAATCTCCAAGAGCTTTTATTAGTTCTTGGTAATCTTGGACTATACGTTCTCGAACGCCGCTATCGAGGAGTTCATTGATGGCAGCCTTTATTTTCTTTGGGTTACAATCCTTTTGTATGAGCTCTTTAACGGCTATTCGGTCAAGAATGAGATTTACTAAAGAGATGTATTTCAAGGTCACGATGCGCTTCCCAATAGCGTATGAGACCGAACTAGTTTTATAAACTACCACTTGTGGGGTACCTATTAGCGCAGTTTCTAAAGTTGCAGTACCGCTTGTCACAACGGCTAAATGGGCTACTTGAAGAAGTTGCTGGGTCTTGCCGAATATAATTTTTGCCCCTTGCGAATAGGGTTCGTAAAAAGATGGGGTTTGAGAGGGTGCACCGGCAACGACAATATCAAAGGCTGTAAAATCTTTTGTTGCTTTAATGAGCTCGGGTAAGATTCTACTGATTTCTTGCTTTCGGCTACCGGGAAGTAATGCGATAATCGGTCGTTCACCGAGGCCTTGATTCCTTAGAAATTGATCGGTGTCAGCCTCATTGCTACTATCCATGGCATCGATGAGCGGATGACCTACGAAGGTAGCTTCATGATTGTATTTACGATAGAAATCGGGTTCAAAGGGCAGGGTCACATACAAGTGATCAACATAGGCTCTAATTTTTTCAATTCTACCCGATCTTGATGCCCACACCTGTGGTGCAATGTAATAATGAACCAGGATGCCTTGCTCATTCGCCCATTTTGCGATTCTCAAGTTAAATCCTGAAAAATCGATAAGAATGAGTGCAGTAGGGTTAAAGCTTTGAATGTCTTTTTTGATAAAGTCAAAGGTTTTTCGAATGGTCCTCAAATTTTGAAGTACCTCGGCAAATCCCATAAAACTCATCTCTGAATAGTGCTTTGAAAGTTTGGCGCCAGCCTCTTTCATGGTATCACCTCCCATAGCCCTAAAGTCAGCATCGGCATCGATATGCTTTAACGCCTTAATTAGGTTAGATGCGTGTAAGTCTCCGGAGGCTTCTCCTGCGATGAGGTAGTACTTCATTGAGCGGTTTGATTACAAGATACGATAAGCTTCTGCAATCTAATTTCAGTCTAATGGATTTTCCAAGAATTGATGTGGGCCATGCTGTGATGTGCCGTAAGATCGAATTGGGTAGGTACAATAGAAACATAGCCCGCTTCAAGCGCTGCGATGTCGGTATCCTCTCCTTCATCTAAAAGGATGAAATCTCCAGTTAGCCAATAGTATTCTTTTCCTGTAGGGCTAACCCTTTTATCAAATCGCTCTTTCCAATTGGCTTTGGCTTGTCGACAGACTCTCATTCCTTTCACTGCTGCGCCGTCTGTCTTAGGGATGTTCACATTGAGAACGGTTCCGCTAGGAATTCCTTTGTCTAAGGCCTCTTTCACAAGGGTTTGAATTACGCTTTTGCAAGCATCGAAATTGGCGCCCCAAGAATAGTCTAAAAGTGAAAATCCTATGGCAGGTATCTCTTCTACACCCGCTTCAATCGCTGCGCTCATCGTTCCAGAGTAGATCACATTGATAGAAGAATTTGCTCCGTGATTGATTCCAGAAACTACTAGGTCAGGTTTGCGGTCGAGAATTTCATGTAACGCAAGTTTAACGCAGTCAGCAGGAGTACCACTGGTAGAGTAAGCCTGCAATCCCTTGTATGCACCGTCTAAATCGAGTCGGTGTACCTCTAATGTATTGTCTATAGTTATGGCATGCCCCATGCCTGATTGTGGACTGTCAGGGGCAACTACTACCACTTCTGCAATCTCTTTTACAAATTCGATGAGATGATTGATGCCGGGCGCGTTATATCCATCATCATTAGTAACTAAAATGAGTGGTCGCTTCACAATGCGTTAATTTTTAGCCAAATGTAACAAGAATCGTAAGGCTGAACAGGGCCAATTTGCGTAAATTAGGGATGTATTACGACCAAAATAGCGATAATGAAGAAGAAATTTGGTTTGGGCTTACTCGTCCTACTCCTCGGTTTTGCCTCTTGCAGTTTTACTGAAAATCACAGTTTTGAAACAGACAATAAGGATAAACTCCTTATTGATTTAATCACTTATGTGCTAGAGAAAGGACATTATAGTCCTAAAGATTTAGATGATCAATTTTCGGCAGAGGCCTTTAATCGTTTCATTGAGGGAATGGATCCGCTCAAGCGCTATTTTTTAGCCTCAGACATTGAATTATTTGAAAAATACCGTCTGAGTATAGATGATCAATTGATTAATAAGGAATTGATCTTTTTTGACGAAGCCTATACCTTACTGGTTAAGCGTATTGAAGAAGCTGAGGCTAGATACGATCGATTACTTTCAGACTCTTTTGATCTTTCTTCTCCTTCAGTAGTTGAAATCGACTATGATGAAATGCCTTTTGTAACTACCAAGGCTGAACTTGAAGATCGTTGGGTACAGCAACTTACTATTAGCCTTTTACCAGTGATGGATGCTCAACTAGAGAAATATGCTCGTGAAAATGAGGTTGAGGTTGATGCTATTGACCAATCAGTACTTAATGAGCTACAAGAAAAGGCTAGAGAAGAACTGAAGAGAACTTTCTACGAATACTTTCATTTTATCGGGGAGTTAGACCGTAAAGATTACTTTTCAACCTACATCAATGCAGTGGTTGAAACTTTTGATCCGCACACCTATTATTTTGCACCTACCGATAAGGATCGATTTGATATTGCTATGTCTGGTAAATTCGAAGGTATTGGTGCTCGTTTACAGAAGAAGCCTGAAGGTACTACGGTGGTAGAGATTATCTCAGGAGGTCCTGTATGGAGAGCGAAAGCCCTTGAAGTAGGTGATGAATTGCTTAAGGTACGACAAGAAGAAGGCGAAGCTGTAGATATTTCAGGGATGCGCCTTGATGACGCTATTGAATTGATTAAAGGCCCGAAAGGAACAACGGTATATTTGACCGTGAAGCACACTACCGGTGTCGTTGAAGAAATTTCAGTGATTCGCGATGTGGTTGAACTTGAAGAGAGTTATGCGAAATCAGTAAAGATTTCAGACGAAGAATCTGAATTCGGACTTATTCATCTCCCTAAGTTCTATGTGGATTTTGATGATTACAACGAACGTAACGCAGCTATCGATGTCAAAGCTGAGCTTGAGCGTTTGCAAGAGGAAGGCGTTGAAGGTATTGTTTTAGATTTAAGAGATAATGGAGGAGGGTCTTTGCAAACGGTGGTTGATATGGCTGGCTACTTTATAGACCAGGGGCCTGTGGTTCAGGTTCGAACGGCCGGAGATCGAAGAGATGTTCAAGAAGATCCTGAAAAGGGGATTTTATATGACGGGCCACTGGTAGTTTTAGTCAACGAACTTTCAGCTTCTGCCTCAGAGATTTTAGCTGCCGCTTTACAGGATTATGGTCGCGCGGTGATCATTGGTAGCGAAAGAACGTATGGTAAGGGAACCGTACAGAATGTTATTCCTCTTTCAAATATTATTCGCTCAAACGAGTTAGGTGATTTAGGTGCATTAAAAATCACTACTCAAAAGTTTTATCGAGTGAGCGGAGGCTCAACCCAATTAGATGGGGTAGCTTCAGACATCGTGATACCTGATCGCTATAGTTACATTGATGTGGGTGAGCGCGATCAAGACAACCCACTTTCTTGGGATCGAATAGCGTCGGCTAACTATACTCCTTGGCATAAACAAATCGATTTCGAGCGAGTTTTGAAAAGTAGTCAAGAGCGATTAGAAGCGAATGAATATGTCAAACTGCTTGACGAAGAGGCGCGATGGATTAGCGATCAAAGAGCCGATGACACGGCTTATTTGGATCTTAAATCGTACCGCAAGAACAAAGAAGATTTGAAAAAGAAGTCCAAAGAATTTGAAGCGCTTGACAAATACGACACAAGACTGAAATTTAGTTCATTGCCTTATGAGCAAAGTCTTTTTACAAAAGATTCTATACTTCGAGAGAAACGCGATCGATGGCATAAAGAACTCGCTAAGGATGTTTATCTAGAGGAAGCTATAGCGGTGCTTAAAGATTTAAAACGTTACACCTATAACCGTCCAAACCCAATTAAGGGATAGGTCATTAGTCGAAATGCGTCTTCAGTCGATTCGCATCCATCTTTAAGAAGATGTAACACATCAAGCAGAAAAATAACAGGCTTGACCCTCCATAACTAAAAAAGGGAAGGGGTATTCCGATAGTAGGCAACATGCCTAATACCATTCCTATGTTTATGCTAAAATGGATGAAGAGTATAGACGTGATACCGTAACCGTATATTCTGTGAAAGGCCTTTTTCTGGCGATCAGCCAAGTAAATAAACCGAAGTAAAAGGGCTACAAAAGCTAAGATGACGAGTGCGCTAGTAATGAACCCCCATTCTTCTCCAACCGAACTAAAGATGTAGTCAGAGTGTTGTGCAGGCACGAAATCTCCTTTAGTTCTGGTTCCTTCGAGAAAGCCTTTGCCTGACCATCTACCTGAAGCGATGGCTTGCTTGGCTTGGTAGGTGTTGTATCCGATACTTTGTTTGATATCTAATAACCGGTCTTGGTTGGTTTCAAGGTTTAACCAAAGTGAGAATCGATCTCTATGGTGCTGTTTGAATACGGAGTTATATACCCAGGTAGTTGAAGCTATGATGGCAAACAAGATGACTGGATAAGAAATGTTAAACCATATCGGTGTTTTTAAGTGCTTAGGTTTTACCCATAGATAGCTTAAATAAAGAGCGATTGCTCCAATGAAAGTATAAGTCAATCCAAACTTTAAGGTGGCCGCAAAAGCAAGAATAAATGAAAGTACGAAGGTTAAATAATAAAGGGGTAGGCCCTCTCTGAATAAGACAAGAAATAGAGAAAAGAACACAAGCGCACTTCCCGGATCAGGTTGAGCGATGACTAGTATTGAGGGTAAAACAAGTAAGAGTACAGCATAGCCCTGATGCGCACTATATCTTAGATTTACTTGGGTGTCGCTTATATATTTGGCAAGTGCCAAGGCGACAATCATTTTCATTAGTTCTGAAGGCTGAAAGTTAAAAGGCCCTAAATCGTACCATGAGGTTGCCCCTGCGATGGTTTTCCCAAACACAAAAAGACCCAGTAATAAGATAATTCCGATGAGATAAAATACGCTTGAGAATCGCTCGATGAATTGGTCGGGAATAAAACTGTAGAGAATGACTACCATTAGACTGAGGATGACAAAAAATAATTGTTTACCATAAAAAGTACCTAGGTCGAGTAATGGGCCAGATAGGTCATTGCCCACAGTGGTACTATAGATGTTTACCCAGCCGAAACCGATTAAAAAAAGCAGTAGGAATATGCTGATCCAGTCGAGTCTAAAAATGAGTAGATTACCACGCATATTCGTTGATTTCAAAGGGTTTTCCGCTTGTTGGCTTGGCGTATTCTTTCGCTAAGGTCTTATCGAGCATTCGCTTTTCTAAATCTACTCGACTGATTTCGCCTTTTAGATATTTTTCGATCATGAGAGAGGCGATGTGCCCGGCGTACCTATTCCCGTAATAACCGTGTTCAATATACACTGCGATAGCAATTTTAGGGTTTTCAACGGGAGCAAAAGCAACAAAAACCGAGTGGTCGGTGAGTTGAACCTTCTCTCCATCGATACGAGTATAATTCTCTACGGTACCTGTTTTACCAGCTAGGCGTATTCCCGGTACTTGTAAGAACCGGGCAGTCCCAGAGGTATATACGGCTTCCATTCCCTTAATTACAGGCTCGAAATGCTTTTCGTCGATGGTGGTATACCGCTTCTCTCTGAATTTGTAATCGATACTGTTTTCTCCTTCTACCTCTTTTATAAGATGTGGGGTGATAAAGTGTCCTCGGTTTGCAATAGCCGCGGTCATATTGGCTAGCTGAAGGGGAGTTGCGGCAACTTCTCCCTGTCCAATTGCATTTGAAATTACAAAAGTTGAAACCCATCGATTTCGTCCATAGGCGCGATCATAAAATTCAGTGGATGGAATTCTTCCTGGGGCCCCAGTGGGCAGGTCTGTACCTAAAAAGTTGCCTAACCCGAAACTTTTCATGTGTGCTTCCCAGGTATCATGGGCTTCAGTAGTGGTTTCAAACTTTCGGTAAAATGACCTGAAGCTCTCAGCAAAATAAGCATTGCAGGAGTGAAGTAATCCTGAATTTAAATCTCTTACTCCACCACCGCAGTGGCATCCTCTCTTTACGCCGGCTACGTAAAAGCCTTCATCGCAGGTATAGGTGGTTCTGGGGTTTATCGCACCTTCTTGCAATGCCACAAGTGCATTCAGTGCCTTAAAGGGGGATCCAGGAGAGGGTTGAGCTAGGATTGACCGATCCCAAGTAGGTCTTGAGAGACTGTCATAATACATTGTGGTATAGTTCGTTGATCGCTGCCTTCCCACAAGCAGAGAAGGGTCATAGGTGGGGCCACTGATCATACTTAGGATCTCACCTGTCTTAGGTTCGATGGCAACGATACCTCCTCGTTTGCCGTTCATCAGACGCTCTCCATATTCTTGAAGTGTCTTGTCAATCGTAATATGGATATTTTTACCCATTTCTGGAAGACTGTCTAGGCTTCCCTCTTTGTAGGGCCCGATAACTCGATTAAATCGATCTTTTTGCACATAACTGACCCCTTTTTTTCCGCGTAAAACTTGTTCGTATTGTCGTTCTAATCCTGTTCTCCCGATGTTTTCTCCGGGGATGTAGTAATTGTTTCTTCGTACATCGTCTGTATTTACTTCACTGATATAACCGAGTACGTGTGCGGCGTTAGTAGTGTAATAATCTCTTAATGATTTCTTGCGGATGAAGAACCCTTGAAAGCGACGAAGTTTTTCTTGAAGCGCGGCATAACTTTCTTTGGAGAGGTTGGCTACAAGCACAGAGGGTAGTCTTGTGGAATACCTGCGGGCTCTTGCCATTTTATCGATGAATTCTTCCTTCTCTAAATCGAGGAGTTTTAAGAATTCTAAGGTGTCTAGTGATGTCACTTCTCGGGGTGTGACCATAACATCATAGGCGGGCTGATTACCAACGAGTAAATTTTCGTTTCTGTCGTAAATAAAACCTCGTTCGGGGTAGAGGTAGTTCTTGGTTATGGCTGGATCTGACTCTACAATGTTAGATTCCTCATAAAATAGCTGCAAACTGACGAGCTTACCAATGAAGAGTAAGCCGACAATGATGATAACTAGCGAATAAAAAAATCGCGACATAGAGGATTAACGCTTTTGCAATGAAAACAATTGTATGAGTAGCCACCCGACCAAAAAACTAAGTGGTAGATGGATAACCAATTGTTTCAAAATTACAAAAGCACGGCTTAGGTCGAAGACTTCAGCGGTGAAGAAAATAAAATGATGTGTTAACAGCAGTAAAAAAAGAAAATAACTGTGTTGCCCTAGATTGCCTTGTAGCTTACTGTCATTGTAATATTCGACGCTAATCCCATAAGCCAATCGCAAAAATGAAGGTCTTAAATAGGCCGCCACAGTCATAGCTAAGGCATTGAGGGCAAGCGTGTCTGTAAAGCTATCGGCAACTAATCCTAGTAAGAACGATAAGAAGATGCTCAATGAATAATCGCTTTCGGTAGGATAGGTAAATAAGAATAGTACCAAAAGCATGGGCTGAGCCACACTAAAGAATTCGATGCCACTAAATACTAGTACTTGCAGTAATAGTACCCAGATAAAACGCCATAAGAGTATTAGACCACTAGAATCCATTGGTTTGATTTTCAAGTGAAACCTGTTCCTCTTTCAAGGTGTTTTTGATGACATAGACCTGATCTAGATTCGACATGTCATTGAAAAGTCGCACTTCAGCTTTATAAAAACTACTATTGTTCGGAATGCTATAGGCGCTTACTTGACCGATGGGTATCCCGGCAGGGAAAACGCTAGACATGCCTCCGGTTACAATGGTGTCTCCAATTTGAATATTTGAAATTTTCGGAAGATCAACTAATGTGCAGCGATCAATCGTTTTTGTATCCCAAATTAGCGAACCAAAATGTTTCGTGTTTTTCAATGCTGCATTGATGCTAAGATCCTTATGAAGTAATGATATCACGGTAGAAAAATGGTCACTGGTTCGTTCAACGACACCAACTACCCCCTTGTCTGAGACCACTCCCATATCTTGAACAATACCCTGGTAAGCTCCTCTATTTAGAGTGATTAGGTTTTTTTCCCGAATAACACTGTTTTTAATCACTTTTGCAGGGCTCACCACATACTGCTTTAAGGTATCTGTGTTTCCAAATTTGCCTTCGAGGAGTGCCTTCTCAAATTGCGATTGATAAAGAGCTTCACGTAGTTGAGCATTTTCTTCAGATAAACGCCGGTTTACCTGCTTTAGATCAAAGTAGTCTCCTAGATTCTCTTTCAGTTGATAGATACTTCCAGAGACTTTGCTCGAAGAACTTAGCCACTTAGCGCGTTGTGGTGTCTCGGCGGTAACGGTGAGTCCCAGCCCAATGACAAGTAATAAAAGGGTGAGTACCTCTGCACGCCTATTAATCAATAAGGCTAGCAGTTTCTCCATTATTGGATCAATACTGTTTTATAAGTCTCGAGATGTTTAAGAGATGTTCCTGTACCACGTACAACTGCTCTAAGTGGATCTTCAGAAATATAAACCGGTAGGTCAGTTTTGGCAGATAGACGTTGATCTAACCCTCTAAGAAGTGCGCCACCACCGGCAAGATAAATTCCTGAATTATAAATATCTGAAGCCAGTTCTGGTGGGGTTTGAGATAGCGTTTCCATCACAGCCTCCTCGATACGAACAATAGACTTATCTAACGCCTTGGCCACTTCTCGATATCCGATAATAATCTGTTTCGGTTTTCCAGATAGTAAATCACGACCTTGAATTTCTAGGTTTTCTGGCGGATTATCTAGCTCGTCAGTAGCCGAACCACATTCGATTTTAATCTTTTCAGCAGTTCGCTCACCAATGAATAAGTTGTGCTGGGTACGCATGTAATTGATGATGTCGTTAGTAAATACATCACCAGCAATTTTAACTGAGCGATCTACAACGATACCGCCAAGAGCAATTACCGCAATTTCGGTAGTACCTCCACCGATATCAACGATCATATTACCTTTAGGTTTCATGATATCTAGACCGATACCAATAGCGGCAGCCATAGGCTCATGGATCAGATAGACCTCTTTACCATTTACTCGTTCTGCAGACTCTTTTACGGCTCGCATCTCTACCTCTGTAATCCCCGAAGGAATACAAATGACCATACGAAGCGAAGGTGGAAATAGTCTTTTCTTTAGTGCGGGTACGCTTTTAATGAGCATACCAACCATCTTTTCAGAAGCGTCGAAGTCTGCAATAACTCCGTCTTTTAAGGGTCGAATCGTTTTGATATTTTCATGGGTTTTACCCTGCATGAGATTGGCCTCTTGACCAACGGCAACGATTTTACCTGACATTCTATCGCGGGCTACGATTGATGGGCTATCAACAACCACCTTACCATTGTGAATGATCAGTGTGTTAGCCGTTCCAAGGTCGATTGCTATCTCTTCGGTTAAAAAATCAAAAAAGGCCATAGTTTACGCTTGCTGTAGATGCTTTCGAATGTACGAAAATTAATGTTTGAAATGACGAGTACCTGTCATTACCATTGACATTCCTGCTCCGTCACAGTATTCAATACTTAATTCGTCTTTAATTGAACCGCCAGGTTGAATTACTGAAACAATTCCTGCATGATCTCCAATCTCAACACAGTCGGGGAAAGGGAAGAATGCATCTGAGGCCATTACCGAACCGTTTAAATCAAAATCGAAACTCTTGGCTTTGTGAATAGCCTGATTTAGAGCGTCAACTCTTGAGGTTTGCCCTGTTCCACTTGCGATCAGCTGTTTATTCTTGGCGATTACAATGGTATTCGATTTGGTGTGTTTACAAATTTTAGATGCAAACAGTAGGTCTTCGATTTCTGCTGTTGTTGGGGCTTTTTTAGTAACCACCTTAAGGTCTTCTGCAAGATCTGTTTTTGAATCGCGATCTTGTACCAGATATCCGTTAAGAGCAGTTCTTACTTGACTCTCAGGTAGATTCCAGTGTTTTTGGCGAAGTAATATTCGATTCTTCTTTTCGCTAAGTATTGCCTGGGCTTCTTCTTCGAATGAAGGAGCGATAACTACTTCGCAAAATAAGGATTGAATTTCTTTCGCAGTAGCTACATCGATTGGTTTGTTGGCGATAAGAATGCCCCCAAATGCAGAAACAGGGTCTGCAGCTAATGCATCTCGATAAGCATCGACTAGAGATTCTCTAGAGGCTAGCCCACAAGCGTTGTTGTGTTTAAGAATGGCAAACGTTGGCTCATTATCTTTAAACTCACTCATCAGTGTAAGCGCAGCATCAACGTCGAGTAAATTATTGTATGACAGCTCTTTTCCGTGTAATTGGTCAAATAAATCACCGAAATCACCGAAGAAGTAGCCTTTTTGGTGTGGGTTTTCTCCGTATCGAAGCACCTTGGCTTCATTTGAACTCAAACGCAACGCAGGCAGTTCTTCTTTACCATTGAAATAATTAAAAATTGCCGTATCGTAATGAGACGATGTCGCGAAAGACTCAGCAGCAAATTTTTGACGGTCGGCGATGTCAGTTGCTCCTTGCTTCTCTTCAAGAATATTAAGAAGCGAGCTGTATTGATTCACTGATGAGATACAAACCACATCGTTAAAGTTCTTTGCAGCTGCACGAATAAGAGAAATACCACCAATATCAATTTTTTCAATAATCGTCTGGTGACTTCCGCCATCCGCTACGGTTTTCTCAAACGGATATAAGTCAACAATGACTAGGTCGATTTGAGGAATTTTAAATTCTTGAAGTGTTTTTTGATCTTCTGCTTCTTCACTTCGGTTAAGAATTCCTCCAAAAATCTTTGGGTGAAGGGTCTTTACTCGTCCCCCTAAAATTGAAGGGTAGTCTGTAATGGTCTCAACGGCAATTACATCAATCCCCAAGTCTTTTATGAATTTTTCGGTGCCCCCGGTTGAATAAAGGACCACTCCAAGGTCATTTAGTTTCTTCACAATGGGTTCAAGACCATCTTTGTGAAAGACAGATATTAAGGCGGATTGGATCGTTTTTGTTGAGTTCATAATTATACTATTTCTGCTACTTTTTGATTGACGAATTCTAAGAGTTTTACATCCTCTTCTGTGAAAGGATCTGGTGTATGCGAGTCGATATCTATTTGACCGATGTTCTTACCATTTTTAAAAAGTGGAATTACGATCTCTGATTTTACCGTTAGACTGCAAGCGATGTAATTATCTTGGGCACTAACATCAGGTACGATAAAGTTTTCATTCGATAGGGCTACTTGGCCACAGATTCCTTTTCCGAATGGGATTGTGGTATGATCAGTAGGCTCTCCTGCAAATCCTCGGAGTTTCAAAGTTTGCGTTGCGTCTTCGTGAAAGTAGAAACCTACCCAGTCATAATGAGCAATGCGTGATCGCAACAGTTCGCAAATTTGCTCGAGACGTTCTCCTACCGATAAGGCTTCGTTGTTAACCAATTGAGAAACGGCGTTTTGGAGTGCTTGCATTACCTTTGTGTTAAACTACAAAAGTAGAATAACCTCTCATTTTTACCAATGAAACAGACCTTTTATATCGACGGAATTACTTGCATGTCCTGCGTTGCTAAACTCAAAGAATTTTATATTGAAAAGCAAGGGGTAAGCGAAGTTGAGATTGAAAAAGAAAGTGGTAAAGTCATTTTGTCCACGAACCAAAAGCTTCCTGAAGCTACACTTTCAGAAGGATTAGCTGAAAAATATACCTTAAGGGCATCCCCTGTCTTTTCAGACAATGCGGAGGTGTCGAAGTGGAAACAATTATATCCGCTTTACCTGATCGGTGCTTATTTATTTGCATTTAGCGGATATCGTTGGGCAACCTCAAGTCTTGAAGATGCTATGCTTGATTTTATGGGTGGGTTCTTCTTGGTGTTTAGTTTTTTCAAATTTCTTGATTTGAAAGGTTTTGCGCCTTCGTTCGCTATGTATGATCCCATCGCTAAAAAGCTGCCGTTCTATGGAAAAGCTTACCCATTTTTAGAAGTGGTTCTAGGAGCACTTTTTATTACACGATTTGAGGTTCAGTTCCTGTTATATATCACCTTGGTGATCTTAGGGTCAACTACTCTTGGTGTAATTCGTTCATTACTAGACAAGAGACAAATTCAGTGTGCCTGTTTGGGTACGGCACTAAAGCTTCCAATGACTGAAGCTACATTCATTGAAAATGCGGTCATGCTTGCGATGACTTTCTACATGTTATTCTAAAGGAGGTCAGATACCTACCTATAAAAGAAAAGCCCCCAATTTTGGGGGCTTTTTTTGTGTATGATATTGTGGATTACATCATGCCTGGCATTCCGCCACCCATTGGTGGTCCTGCAGGAGGTGTATCTTCTTTAATATCGATTAATGCACACTCTGTGGTAAGAATCATACCTGATACCGATGCAGCATTCTCTAATGCCACACGAGTAACCTTCTTAGGATCGATAATTCCAGCCTCAAGCATGTTTACGTATTGTTCTGTTTTGGCATCATATCCGAAGTCGTCTTTACCTTCAAGAACTTTAGATACGACTACTGAACCTTCTCCACCTGCATTTTCTACGATGGTGCGCAGTGGTGCTTCAATAGCACGCTCAACGATTTGGATACCGGTTTTTTCGTCTTCATTCGTTGTTTCGATGCTTGAAAGAACCGATTTTGCACGAACTAGTGCAACACCTCCACCAGCAACAATACCTTCTTCAACAGCAGCACGTGTTGCGTGAAGTGCATCATCTACACGGTCTTTCTTCTCTTTCATTTCAACCTCTGAAGCAGCTCCCACATAAAGAACAGCAACACCACCTGCTAACTTCGCAAGACGCTCTTGTAGTTTTTCTTTGTCGTAATCAGAAGTTGTGGTCTCGATTTGAGCTTTGATTTGGTTGACACGAGCAGTAATGTCATCTGCATTACCAGCACCATTTACGATGGTTGTATTATCCTTATCAATACTTACTTTCTCTGCAGTACCTAACATATCGATAGTCGTATTATCAAGGCTAAATCCGCGCTCTTCAGCGATTACTGTACCACCTGTTAAGATAGCGATATCCTCAAGCATCGCCTTACGACGATCTCCAAATCCTGGAGCTTTAACTGCAGCGATACGAAGTGATCCGCGAAGTTTATTTACTACCAAGGTAGCAAGGGCTTCACCGTCTACATCTTCAGCGATAATTAAAAGAGGTTTACCACTTTGAGCAACGGGCTCAAGAACGGGTAATAAGTCTTTCATTGCTGAAATCTTCTTGTCGTAAAGAAGGATGTACGGGCTTTCAAGCTCAGTGGTCATCTTCTCTGAATCGGTAACGAAGTAAGGTGATAGGTATCCGCGATCGAATTGCATACCTTCTACTACATCTACATACGTATCAGTACCTTTCGCTTCCTCAACAGTGATTACTCCCTCTTTACCTACTTTTTCGAAGGCTTGAGCGATTAAATCACCAATCGTTCCGTCATTATTTGCAGAAATAGCGGCTACCTGCTTGATTTTGTCTGTGGAGTCACCGACCGTTTTTGATTGTTTGTGAAGGTCTTCTACTAAGGCTTCAACCGCCTTATCAATCCCTCTTTTTAGATCCATCGGATTCGCACCTGCCGCTACGTTCTTTAAGCCTTCTTTCACGATAGCTTGTGCAAGAACCGTTGCAGTAGTGGTACCGTCACCTGCAAGATCATTGGTTTTAGAAGCAACTTCTTTCACCATTTGAGCTCCCATGTTTTCTAACTCATCGGTTAGCTCAACTTCTTTTGCTACGCTAACTCCATCTTTAGTAACTGATGGGCCTCCAAAAGACTTGGAAATGATTACGTTTCTTCCTTTCGGACCAAGTGTTACCTTAACCGCGTTTGCTAATGCATCGACGCCTCTTTTTAGGCCGTCTCTTGCTTCGATGTCAAATTTGATATCCTTTGCCATAATTTTTCGAATTAGATAATTGCTAAAATGTCACTTTCACGCATCATGAGGTACTCTGTTCCCTCAAGCTTTAACTCAGTTCCTGCGTATTTCCCATAAAGTACGGTGTCACCTACCTTAACTGTAAGTGGCTCGTCCTTAGTTCCAGGACCAACAGCTACAACAGTACCTTTTTGAGGCTTCTCTTTTGCTGTGTCTGGAATAATAATACCAGAGGCTGTCTTAGTCTCCGCCTCTAAGGGCTCAACTAGAACCCTGTCAGCTAATGGTTTGATAGTTGGATTTGACATAATATATATTTTAAAAGTTTTTCGATTTCTTAAAAGACGAAAATGATGCCAAAGGAAAAAAACTGACAAGCTGTAATAAAAAATGCCAGCTTGTCTGACAAGCTGGCACTAATATCTTTTAGGCTGAAGTAGATTTTACTCCTCGTTCTCCGTTGAGGTTGCAGGAATCTCTACCGCTGCTGGAGCAACTTCTTCAATAACAGCTTCGCTACCGTCTAGTACTTTCGAGTCGTTTTGCGTGAATCCGTTTCTTAAAGAAATATTCGATAATAGGATGAGGGCTGCAAGAAGAATAGCTAACGTCCATGTAGTTTTGTCTAAAAAGTCGTTGGTGTTTTTAACTCCACCTACTACTTGTGTACTACCTCCAAAGCTAGAAGAAAGCCCTCCTCCTTTCGGGTTTTGAACCATTACTACTAAGATAAGTAGCAGAGAAACTGCAATGATTAGAATCAGAAATATGCTAAATGTGCTCATGTTTTTTCACTTAATCCTTGGCTTTAAGGGCCTTGGCATTTTTAATTTGGTTGGCAAAGAAACTACTTTTTTCTGGATATTTCAAAGAAAGGGCCTTGTAGGCTTTAATTGCCTTCCCGTATTTTTTTTGGTCGAATAAAAGTTGGGCTAAAGTCTCTGTAACGACATCTTCGAGGTCGAACTTATTTTCGTAATTGACTTGAGATTCTGGCTCACCACTTACTGCTTTAATCTTAGGGTTACTTTCAATGAACTGATCGAGTAGTGCAAATCTTCGTTCTTGTTCATTACTGCTAATACCACCAACAAGGTCAATGGTCTGTCCGCTGACCATCAGCTTCATCCAGTCAGCAAAAGATTTTTGGACGCTAGTTTCTTCAGACTCTACAGATCCTTCAATTTCGAAACTAGGCCTTTCAACTATTGGGATTTGAGGACTTGGTACTACTTCTTGAAGTTCAATTTCAAAAGTTTGCTTAACATGAGTTAAGGCGTTTGCAACTCTATTTTCTCTGGGTTTAACGCCTGCTAATTCAATTTCCTCTTCGACATCTTGAATTTGCTGATACGATGCACTAGAAATACTTGACTCGTCAATATCAATGGAGTCATTGATTCCTAAGTCAAGAGCATGTAAGATTGCGTGCTTTGAACTCAAACTTGCGGCTCTTTGAAGCGCGTATTGTTTGGTTTCAGGCTGCTCACTTGAGAGCCAAAGTAGTGCCCAAGCACTTTGCATATAAGGGTAACGTTTCGTTATTCTTCGAATTTCTTCACGACCTTCTTTATCTATTCTCTCGAAGTTTTCGAGCCAGTCATTATATGTTGAAGCGTTAACAAGCATTACCAGTCTGCTAATGAGGCGTTAAAAATATCTTGGGTGATTCGATCAAACAGTACCTCGTGTGCCTCTGCTTTTACGCTTTCTAAAAGGCTCGTCGCAGGAAAGTCGTAGAAGAAACTAAAACGCTTTTCGAAGTTTGAATCTTCCTTGGTGTTGTTGTAAAAACGAACATTTACCGCCATGTTCAAGCGGTTTTGAGCAGCAGTTTGATTTGCTGTTGCGGTCATGGGTTGAACGTTGTAGGCCACAATTTCGCCTTCATAAACGAGGTCGCCACCTGAACCGGTCAGGGAAAGACTGGTTTGGTTGACAATTAGGTCTTGAAGTGCCATAGTAAAGTCCCGATCTAATCCAGGTTCTATGGTAGACCCTGGTGATTGATCAGCAACATTTTGAAAGAAATTCACCTGAAAACTTTCAGCAGTACCTACGCTGGCGCCCGAAAGATTGTAATTAATCTTTAGACCACAAGAGTATAGGAGAATTACGAATAAGCCGACACCTAATTTTTTCATAGATCGTATTGCTTTATTTTTCTGTAGAGAGTTCGCTCTGAAATCCCTAGTTCTTCGGCAGCAGCTTTTCTTCGACCACCATTTCGCTCTAGAGATTTTTTAATGAGTTCAATCTCTTTCTCATGCAATGATAAGGTTTCTTCTTCTTGAATTTCCTCTGCGAAGTCGTAATCATCGACAAGGCTAGATTTTCGATTTTCAGGAAGACTGAGTATTGCTGTGTTCTCGTTAGATAAGGCTCTTGATTCTACATCTACTTCTTCGGTGCGGTCTACAACTCCTCCAGTTAGGTTGGCCGTGATCTTCTTTAATTCATTGATATCTGCTCGCATGTCAAAGAGTATCTTGTATAAGATTTCTCTTTCGCTGCTAAAATCTCCTCCGTCGTCTTGTTTGTTTTTTCCAACTAAGGCGGGAAAATGATCTCCAGACAAATGGGGTAGGTACTGATTGAGTGTAAGGGCACTTATGCTGCGTTCGGTCTCTAGAACCGAGAGCTGCTCTGCCGTATTTCTAAGCTGTCGAATATTTCCTGGCCAGCGATATTTTTCTAATAATTGTATGGCATCATCCTCTAGACGAATGGTAGGCATGTTGTATTTTCTCGAGAAGTCAACTGCAAATTTTCTAAACAGTAAGTGAATGTCTTCTTTGCGTTCACGAAGAGGTGGTAGTTCGATTTCGACCGTGCTCAAACGGTAGAAAAGGTCTTCTCGGAATTGGCCTTTTTGAATCGCTTCTTGCATCTTGACATTGGTGGCAGCGATGATTCGAACATTTGTTTTCTGCACCTTAGAAGAACCTACTTTCAAGAATTCGCCAGTTTCGAGTACACGAAGGAGACGTACTTGTGTAGGTAGGGGTAGCTCACCAACCTCATCTAGAAAAATAGTGCCCCCGTCGGCTACCTCGAAATATCCTTGACGTGTTTGAGTGGCCCCCGTGAAGGCACCCTTCTCGTGTCCGAATAATTCTGAGTCTATGGTTCCTTCGGGAATAGCTCCGCAGTTTACGGCAATGAACTTATGGTGTTTTCGGTGTGATTGAGAGTGAATGATTTTAGGCATCACCTCCTTACCAACACCACTTTCTCCGGTAATGAGTACGGAGATATCGGTTGGACCCACTCGAATCGCTTTCTCGATGGCCATTTCGAGCTTTCGGTTCGTACCGATGATTTCAAAGCGTTGCTTGATTTGATTAACCGAATCCATAAGATTTAACTTTGGTGAACTCCATATCCAACAGCTTTACCCAAAAGGGTGGCTGAGGTACAGTCTTCAATTTTTACATTGACGTAATCACCGATTTGATACTGTTCCTTCTCAAAAACAACCACAGTATTTTGAGAGTTTCTGCCCATCCAGTGCTGGTCTGATTTTTTTGAATCACCTTCAATCAATACCTCTTCGGTCTTACCTAAGTGACTTTGAGTGCGATATAAAGCGTGCTTCTGTTGCAATTGAATGATTTCGTTCAATCGACGTTTTTTCACATCTTCAGGAATGTCATCCTCAAATTTTCTGCCGGCTAAAGTTCCTGGACGTTCAGAATAGGCGAACATAAATCCGAAATCGTACTTGACATACTCCATCAGTGAAAGGGTGTCCTTATGATCTTCTTCAGTTTCTGTCGGGAAACCGGCAATCATGTCTTGACTTATACCGCAGTCAGGAATGATCGATCGAATATTGTCTATTAACCTCATGTATTCTTCGCGGGTATGAAGACGATTCATTTTCTCCAATATGCGATCGGATCCGCTCTGTACAGGAAGGTGAATGTATTTACAGATGTTATCATACTTGGCCATGACCTCGATTACGTCTAAGGTCATATCCTGTGGATTGCTCGTAGAGAATCTAATTCTCATGTTAGGCTGGGCCTCTGCAACCAAAGCTAAAAGGTCCGCAAAGTTGACCGCGGTTGCTTTTTGCATTTCGGTAGCCTTTTCAAAGTCTTTTTTAAGACCTCCTCCATACCATAGATAAGAGTCGACATTTTGACCTAAAAGGGTGATTTCTTTAAATCCTTTGTCCCACAAATCATTCACTTCTTTCAAGATAGATTCTGGATCTCTACTACGTTCGCGACCTCTAGTAAATGGAACTACACAGAAGGTACACATGTTGTCACAGCCTCTCGTAATTGATACAAATGCAGTAACTCCGTTCGACCCCAATCGAACGGGAGCTATGTCACCATAGGTCTCTTCTTTAGATAGTATCACATTTACGGCCTCTCTTCCCTCGTCTACTTTTCCGACGAGGTTAGGTAGATCTTTGTAGGCATCAGGACCCACAACCATGTCGACAATTTTTTCCTCCTCTAAAAATTGATGTTTTAACCGTTCTGCCATGCATCCCAAAACACCCACCTTCATATCTGGTTTTTTAGATTTAACCGCATTGAAAGTTTCTAGTCTCTTTCGAACCGTTTGCTCGGCCTTCTCGCGAATAGAGCAGGTATTGACAAGCACTAGATCTGCCTCCTCTAAAATTGTGGTTGTGCTAAAGCCCTCTTTACTAAGAATAGAGGCAACAATTTCGCTGTCTGAGAAGTTCATTTGACATCCGTAACTCTCGATATAGAGTTTGCGGTCGCCCCCTTTATTTTCAACGGTTAGGGCTTCGCCGTTGTACTGATTTGGATTCTTTTCTAGCTCGTTCAAGTTCGCAATTTTGGAGGATCAAAGGTACGCAAAAAACCTAAAAACTGACAAAATGTCGGTAGTGTCAATTATAATGAATAGTAAAACCTTAAAACTCCTAAAAAGCTTGGTTCTGAATTTGTTCCCTCTAATGCTCCTGCTCCTTGGATATATTGTGTACTTAACTGAATCGTTGCGTTTTTGTGAACGGGTAGTGAAGCACTCAACTCTCCAAAAGATTCGCTTCGAATATTGAGGTCGTCGAGATAGTCTTGATTTACATGTGGAAAGAAATAACCCAGCGCAAAAGTCACCTCCTTATTCCACGCGGTTGGCTTTGCATAAATAGCGGCTCGAACATCGTAATTAATGGGAGCAGTTTGATCGTTTAAAGTACGACTAAATCCTAAGTGATAAGATAGTTCTATTCTCGAGGATTGGGGAGTTAGCATACCTTCTTTGACTAAATAAAAGGCGTTTAGTGATGAGGTTATACCCTCGTATAATCCAAAACGATTATTGTCGCTAAAAAAGCCGAGTTTGAGAAGGTTATTTCCTTTGGCTCTGTACCATTCAATAATTTTAAGGGCGCCTGTGTAGTTTCTTCTCAGTTGGAATCCGTTGTTGTTTATAGATTCATCAGTCACTTCTGGGTCTGAGCCGTATATCCCAAAATTCAGTGTCTGATTGTTTGAAAGCTTTAAACTTGAGGATAAACCTAGTGATGCAACGGGCCATTGGGGTGCATTCATTGAAAAGGTAAATACATATGCTGCAGCCCCGTGAATGAAAAAATTACTTCGATCACTTACCATGAATAGATCATCAACGGCTTGGTTTCCGATACGAATTTGAAGATTTCGTTTTTCGTTTTCATAGCCTAGCCATAAGTTCTGCATGCGAAAGGAGTCTTGTGCACCAATGCTTGATGCTAAATAAAGATCACCGATACGTTCACTGATAGAAGCTCCGTGAATCAAACCTATATTCGTAAATAGTTGCCAGTGTGATTTCTCTGTGGTTAACTCTAGAGCAATGCCAGTCTCAATATAGCTTCTACTAGTGTTAAACAGATGCTCAGATTGCGATGCGATATGGGTCTCTGAAATCGTATTTAGGTTCATCGTTAACTCAAGAGACTCGGCTTGACTAAAAGTCAACGAGGATGTCAACGTGGCCCACAGTAGAAAAAAAAAGGTTGATTTGAGCCGCAATGGATGGTCGGTTGATTCTCTGCGTAAATCAAAGAGAATTCTCTTTTAGAATGAAATTAAATTACCGACCGAACTTATACCTCAAATAAAACACGTGCTCTTTACCTTTGAGGTTTGAGGTTTCCATGAAGTATCCGACTTTTAATCGATTTTTATCGAATTTAAAAGGAAAGTCAATTCCATAACGAATACTGTAATCTTTTGATTCGCTTAGGTTTTGGATCCACTCGACTCTTAGGTTTGGGTCGTGTTTGAAATTTCGAATCTTCGGAGTGATTTGTGGCCGAAAGCGTATGGCTAAATCCTCTTTCTGATCGTCAAACCTTCTCTTGTATTGTACACCTGCTCTATTCTCTAATTCGAATAGACCTGTTTCTAACTCGTGATAGAGATTGAATCGCACTCGGCCCGCTGATCGGTTACCTTGAATTGCTCCAGTTCTGTCGCTTTCTAGGAGGTAACGAAATTCAATTCCTGCAGAAAAATCATTACCTAAATCGGTCTTATAATCTAGTTCACTGATCCATTGATGAAACTCTTGATCTTGCCATCGAAGACGCTGAATGAAAGCAAGACTGCTTTGTTTTGATCCGAAAGCCTCGTACGCGATTGAAATCCATTGTCGGTTTGAGCTTTGAGCGCTAAGATGAAAAGAACCGAATAGGATGAGTGGTAATACAATTTTTTTCAGCATTACTTAATGATATATGGTGTAGGTAATTTGATTGAGCTCTTCGTCAATTCGGCTAAGATCTATTCGTTTGATATTCGTTTGAATTTGACGCTCTATGCGCTCTTTAAGTATGGCTTTATCAAAAACATCCTCCTTATTCAATGGTAAAACTATCACGACCTTAGCAAGTGTTTCTTTCTGAGCGACTTCAATGTCGCGATCAAGAAGAACTTTCTGCGCCGCTGCAATACTTAGAGTAATTAATATGTTAAGGGGTAGTAATTCGCTTACAGGGTCAAAGGGTGCGAGTGAATTAATTACAGCTAGCCCAATGAAAGCAAATAGATAGGTCATTTCTTGGGCTTTGATCGTTTCTGTGCGGTAACGAATGATACCAAATATGGCAAAAAGACCCAGGGCCATCCCTAGATTAAGATCAATAGTGTTTAGGGTGAAACATAAGAAAAAAACGACCGTACTAATCACAAAATAGGTATAGGTATTTCGCTTAGGGTTTTCTTTTTTGAAACTCCCTAAGGCAATAAGAAGACTCACAAATAATAAAGTAATTAAGAATCTCAGACCTAAATCGCCGGATTCTAATAGCCGTAGAAAATTCATGTGTTAGATTTGTCTAAAGTTAGTATTAAATAATATCATTGTTTCCATAATGACCTTGAAGCCTGTAAAATTTCTCGCTCTGATCCTCTCACTAAGCTTGCTTTCTTGCGAGAGTGAATTAAAATCGGGCTCTAGCGACGCTCCTGCAGGAGCCTTAAATCGTTCAAGTGACCTGTTGCCTTATGTTCAGGTGCTTACTGACGCGCCTATTCTCAATGAGCCTAAGGTAGGTGGAGAGATGAGAATTTATGAACGAAACGAGCTAACTCATAAGCAGTTTATGGGAATTGAGTACCGAGGGTCTACTTCATATCGTCTATCAGATAAAAAGTCTTTTGGGGTAGAAACCTGGAACGAGACCGGCAACGATCTTTCAGTAGAATTATTAGGTATGCCCGCAGAAGAAGATTGGATCTTAATGGGTCAGGTTTTCAGAGCTCCAAACACCCTTTTTGATACTACCTTTTTGTTTCACCGTCTGGGTTATGAAATATTCAGATCAATGGGGAATTATGCTGCGCGATCTAGATTCGTAGAACTTGAAATTAATGGGGAGTACTTAGGGATCTATCTGCTAATGGAAAAGTTGAAGCGTGATGAAAGTCGAATTAATATTCAATCAATTACTGAAGCCGATAATAGTGGGGACGCTTTGACTGGCGGATACATTTTTAAAATAGACAAAACCTCAGGTAGTGAAGTAGGTACGGGGCAGCCGTTATCCTATTTCGATAACAACTGGGCCGACGATGCAAAGTATACCGAGGCAGTCAGCTTTAGGTCTGATTTCAGCATTTTCGGAGAAGAACTTCAAGAAGCGCCCTTTGGAGAGCCGTATCACGCTAATCAATATTTAGAGACCTATTTTGTCTACGAATATCCTGACTATAAATTAATCACTCCTGATCAGAAGAGCTATTTACAAGGTGAGATCGGACAGTTTGAGCGCGCTCTTCTAGTTAGAGACGGATCGTATACAAACTTTATTGACTTACAAAGTTTTGTAGATTATTTCATACTCAATGAGTTAACGATGAACGAGGACGCTTATCGCTTAAGCACCTTTTTATATAAAGATCGCAACGGGCCGATTCATCTAGGGCCGGTGTGGGATTTAAATATTGGATACCATCGCAAGTGGAACCGAGTTCCTGAATCAGATTGGATCGCCAACTATAATGATTACGTGAGCGAGGATGCCTGGATGGTACCTTTCTGGTGGGATATTCTTTTAGAGGACGACGCCTTTAAAAATCTTTTAAAGAGTCGTTGGCAAACGCTTCGTTCAGGAACGCTTCAGATTTCTACCATTGAATCGAGAATTGATGCAGACGTTAAAACACTCAAAGATTCGGGCGCAATTGAGCGTAATTTTGAACGCTGGACGGGTATCGAAGTAGATTACGATGCCGAGATTTCTGCGCTTAAAGACTACTTGAATCGAAGAATCAATTGGATGGATCAGAAAATTACACAAATGTAAACATCTGAATTACAGAACTTTAAAATTTTATTTTTCAGTTCAACTTCTAGTAAAGTAAAATCAGTGATTAAAAAGGTTCTACTTTTGTGTTGAACCAAAAACCCGCTATGGCAAAAAATTTAGTGATTGTAGAGTCACCGGCTAAAGCCAAGACTATTGAGAAAATTTTAGGGAAAGACTTTGTTGTAGAGAGTAGTTATGGTCATATCGCAGACCTTCCAGAAAGCGATATGGGTATTGATGTCGAGAACAATTTTGCGATTAATTATGTGGTTAGTGATCGATCAAAACCGCAGGTAAAAAAATTAAAAACGTTAGCTCAAAAAGCCGAAACCGTTTGGCTCGCAAGTGATGAAGACCGAGAAGGAGAAGCGATCTCTTGGCACTTGATGGAAACCCTTGAGCTTCCTGAAGCCAAAACCAAAAGAATTGTTTTTAATAGTATTACGAAATCTGCGATTGAGAGAGCCATTCAAAGTCCGCGTAACATTGACGAAAATCTAGTTGACGCTCAACAAGCGAGAAGAGTCTTAGACCGAATTGTAGGATATGAGCTTTCTCCTGTTTTATGGAGAAAGGTAAAACCGGGCTTATCTGCGGGTCGCGTGCAATCGGTAGCAGTGCGACTAATCACTGAGCGCGAAAGAGAAATTCAAGCGTTTTTACCTGAACCTAGTTTTAAAGTCAAGGCCTTTTTTCAAACGGGTGATCGTTCGAAATTAGAGGCTAAAGGGACTAAAGATTTTGAAAATTTCGAATCTGCCGAGCAGTTTTTAGAGCAAAACAAATCAGCTGTTTTTACCGTTTCTTCCCTCGAGAAAAAACCGGCTAAAAAGTCTCCTGCAGCTCCCTTCACCACCTCGACGCTTCAACAGGAGGCATCTAGAAAATTATATTTTCCAGTACGAAAAACCATGCAGGTAGCTCAGCGACTCTATGAAGCAGGACTTATTACCTACATGAGAACGGATAGTGTAAATCTATCGTCAGAAGCTATTGCCATGATTAGTGCTGAAATTGAAGGTCAATACGGTAGTGATTATCTTCAAGTTCGGTCATACAATACCAAATCAAAGGGTGCTCAAGAGGCACACGAGGCGATCAGGCCGACACAGATGGGTAATAAATCACCAAATCTTGAGAGAGATGAGGCTAGACTTTACGAACTGATTTACAAAAGAACATTAGCTTCTCAAATGAGCGATGCTCAATTAGAACGAACGAAAGTCGGAATTGCAGCTTCTACTCATGAGTACCTGTTCGCTGCTCAAGGCGAAATGATCACCTTTGAAGGGTTTTTGAAAGTTTATCTAGAAGGTACTGATGATCAAGATGATGAAGAGAGCGGTCTCTTACCAATGATGACTATTGGGGATGAATTAACACTCCAAAGTCTTCATGCTACCGAGCGATTTACTCGCGCGCCTTACCGATATTCTGAAGCATCACTCGTAAAAAAGTTAGAGGAATTAGGTATCGGTAGACCATCAACCTATGCGGCTACAATTAGTCGTATCATGGATAAGAAGTATGTCGAAAAGGGTACGATAGAAGGAAACGATAGATCTTATAGAGAACTAAGGTTGAAACAAGATGAAATCGTTTCGAAAACCTTGACTGAAAA
Organism: Flavobacteriaceae bacterium; assembly: GCA_036782715.1. Lineage (GTDB taxonomy): Bacteria > Bacteroidota > Bacteroidia > Flavobacteriales > Flavobacteriaceae > UBA3478. Next base: position 19,206 of record DAIPYN010000004.1, on the reverse strand, counting down.
GGTTGGGGCTGATAAAGGTAAACTAGTTCCTACCGATATTGGCTTTGTAGTAAGTGACTTTCTAGTAGAACACTTCCCATCTATTGTAGACTATCATTTTACGGCCGAGGTTGAAGAGAAATTTGACCAAATTGCCGCGGGTGAAATTGCCTGGAGAAACTTGATGAGAGAATTCTATGACGATTTTCATCCGACCGTAGATAAAGTAAAAGATACCGCAGAGCGTGCGAGCGGTGAACGCCTTCTCGGCACTGATCCAGATTCGGGTCGTCAAGTCATCGTTCGATTAGGACGCTTTGGTCCCATGGCACAGATCGGAAGCCCTAATGATGAGGAAACTCCGCGATACGCTGGTTTGCTTCCGCACCAATCAATTACTAGTATCACTTTCGAAGAGGCATTAGATCTTTTCAAACTTCCACGAACTCTTGGGGAATACAATGGGGAAAGCTTAGAGGCAAATATTGGACGATATGGTCCGTATGTAAAGTATGGAAAGAAATTCGTTTCAATGGGCCAGGAGGATAACGCCTTTGAAATCACCCTTGATCGCGCAATTGAACTAGTCAAGGCAAAAGAGTTAGCAGATGCCCCGATATTTGAATATGAAGGGCATGGTGTAACTAAAGGAACAGGTCGCTTTGGCCCCTTTATTAAATGGAATAGCCTTTTCATAAATGTCAACAAGCGATATGACTTCGACAACCTCAGTGAGGCAGATATGGTTGCGCTTATTGAGGAGAAAAAAGTTAAAGAGCGCGAGAAGCTAATTGCCTCATGGCCTGAAGAAAATATTCGTATCGAAAAGGCGAGATGGGGTAGACACCATATCATTAGCGGAAAATTAAAAGTTGAGTTGGGCAAAGAAATCGATGCAACTGCGATTAGTTTAGATGAAGCAAAGGCGATGATAGAAGCTGCAAAGCCTGCTAAAAAAACCCGTAAGAAACCATCGGCTAAAAAGTAACGTCAATGACCTTTGATTTTCTACAGCCAGTGAGTGATTCGGTATTGGCTCACAACGAGCTTCAACCCGATCAAAGCCTAGGTAAGCAGTTTGTAAAGCACACTGTGAAGTCGGGAGTTCCAGAAATTAAAGATGGTTCTCTTGTGCTATTAACGGTAGAAGAACAGCGTACCCCCTTTGGAAAGCGCACGGAGATTTTTGATGCTTCGGCTTTTAGAAATGCGCTATATCCTTTATTCATGGGTAACTGGGCGGTGAATCTGGTCGACTTGGGTTCAATTACCGCTGGCGATACCCTTCAAGACACCGAATACCTGCTCACGACAGTTGTTGAAGAGTTACTTAAAAAAGATTGTACACTAATCGTGATCGGCGCTGTTCAGGGATTGACCTACGCTACCTATCGCGGATTTGACCGTTCGGGTAAGATGGTCCACTTAGCTCATGTTGATGCCAAGTTTGATTTGAGTATTGGTGAAGAAATGGTGGCTCCAGAAGCCTATCTTTCGCGCATCATTACACAGCCTCCAAACCACTTGTACCACCTTACGCAAATGGGTCACCAATCTTATTTTGTCGCTCAAGAAGAACTTGATTTACTCGATCAATTACACTTCGAACTATACCGTTTAGGAGCTTTAACTTCTGATATACGAGGGGTAGAACCACTTTTGCGGTCGGTTGATCTGTTGAGTGTTGATATGAAAAGTATTGAAGCTAGTGCTCTTGGCGAGGTGAATGAAGCTTCTCCGAACGGGTTTACCGGTCGCGAGATCTGCGCCCTTATGCGTTACGCTGGGATAGGAGATACGGTTAAAGTAGCGGGTGTTTATGAGGTGGTTAATAACACCAAGTCGAATGCACTTGCGGCTCAGATGATCTGGTATTTCATGGAAGGGTATTCACTTAGAACCTATGAAGAACCAACCGCTGAAAACCCTGACTTTTTAAAATTTAATGTTCCTACTGATGTAGAACATCTTGTTTTCTATAAATCACTTCGAACCGAACGCTGGTGGATCCAAGTGCCGAAAGGAAATTTCGAACAAGCTGCCAGACCAACAGATAAGCCGCTTTTAGTGCCCTGTTTAGAATCAGATTATCGCAAGGCTCTTGACAATGAAGTTCCTAAACGTTGGATGTCAGCTTTCAGAAGATCGATGCAGTAAATTGTTATATTTGATATTCGTTCCACAGAAAAACCCAATGAAGTTGAAGACTCACACTATATCTAAGTTTCTCTTTCTATTCTGTACGCTACTTTTTGTGGCTGAGACTACGGCCCAGAAAGGCCCATTTGACCTTCGTAAACCTAAAGGCTCAGAGGATGTAATGATTGGTCCCTTCAGCGGGACATTCACGATGGGTACTGTGGATGATCCTTATGGCGTAAAAGATGCCCCTCGAAAAGAGGTAACGATCAAGAATTTTTTAATCGATGAGTCTGAGGTGTCGAATAAAGAATACCGACGATTCGTAAAGTATGTGCGCGATTCGATTGCTCGCACAAAGTTGGCACGTCTAGCTGAGGATCTCGGGCTTACCTCTGAGGATGAAGGAATAGGACGCTACGCTTTTTTACCCCTTGACACCGCTAAGGTTGCCGATAAGTACTATTATGAAAATTACCTGCTCTTTAGTGATGATATCTACGCGGGTAGAAAACTGAACTGGGATGTGGATTTAGAGTGGGAGCCTGAGCGATATCCTGACATTTATTATGCAGAAGTGATGGACTCGCTGTTTCTTGAGAAGTGGGAAACCTACAATGGTAAGCGCATGCTTGATGTTAAGCATTTAAAATACAAGTATACTTGGTTTGACGCCAAGGCGGCCTCTAAGAATCCAAAACAAAATCCGATTGACTTTGTTCGCGAAGAGGTGGTGTCTGTTTATCCTGACACTCTTGCATGGATGAAAGATTTCGAATACTCACTAAACGAGCAAATGTTCACCGAATACTTCTGGCATGAGCAGTACGATGATTTCCCTATCGTTGGGGTGAATTGGGAACAGGCGAAAGCATATTGCGACTTCAAAACTCATGCGATTAATGAGAACTACGAAAAACTCGGAAAGCCAGCAGTGCCCGCCTATCGACTACCCACTGAAGCAGAGTGGGAGTTTGCCGCTAGAAACGGAGATTCTGACTTAATTTACCCATGGGAGGGAGAAGATTTGATCCATAAAAACAATGGCTATAAAGCGAATTTTAAACCCGATAACGGTTACGATGCCGATGGAGAGGTTTACGCGGCTAAGGTGAAAGATCCTAAGTATTTTCATCCGGGGAGTTCAAAACTCTATCACATTGCTGGGAATGTAGCCGAATGGACGGCTTCAACGTACAACCCTGATAGCTATGAGTTTACTTCTCCACTCAACCCCAATTATGTGGATCCTGAAAATCCTAAAAAGACCATTCGTGGAGGGTCTTGGAAAGACATCGCATACTTTATTAGAGTAAGTACTCGTGATTATGAACATAAAGATTCCGCACGTGCCTATATCGGTTTTAGAACCGTTCGTGACTACGTGCCCCCAAAACTTGACAATTAAAGATCGTTAATATGCTTTCTAAAAAAACAATGAATATGGCTTACGGTCTCGGCGCATCAGTCGTGATTCTAGGAGCACTTTTTAAGTTAACTCACTTCGAGATCGGATTTTTAAACGGTTCTATACTCCTTAGTATTGGTCTGATTACTGAGGCTTTAATTTTTGGTATCTCAGCCTTTGAAAAACCCGAAGAAGACTATGATTGGGCACGTGTTTACCCCCAATTAAGAGGTGGTTCGGCAAGTACTGCTCCTGAAACGCCAGAAGGATTATTGTCTAAAAAAATTGACTCTCTACTTAACGAGGCCAAAGTTGATGCAGACCTCATGAAGCGACTCGCTGAGAGTATTGAAAATTTCGAACAGCTTGCAAAGCAGATTCAACCTTCTGTGGAGGCCTTAGGTCAAACGGAGAAGTATGCGCAAGAGTTAGCTAAAACGACGGAGCATCTTCAATCGCTGCAACAGATGTATGCTTCACAAGTGGAGACCAATACGCAGAAAACCCATCTTGATAAAGAATTAGCGGAGCAAACTGCGCTTCTTCAATCGCAATTAGTTCCTTTAGTTGAAAATATTAAAGGACTCAATGAGGTGTATAGTGGCATGTTAAGCGCACTTAAAAAATAAGTATGGCTTCAGGATTAGGACCAAGACAACGCATGATTAACCTCATGTATCTTGTGTTTATCGCAATGCTTGCGTTGAACATGAGTAAAGAGGTGCTATCAGGATTTGGCTTGCTCAATGAGAAATTCGAACGAAATATAGAGAAGACTGCGGTAAGTAATACTCAGTACCTTCTTTCGTTGCAACAAAAGGCGAGTGAAAACCCTGCTAAATTCGGTCCACTGTACCAAAATGCCTTAGATCTAGAAAAGGCGGCTACAAGTTTCTCTTCGTACCTAGAGACGCTGAAATCTGAAATGCTGGCTACGGTAAAAGACCCTTCTGACTATGAGGTGATGGATTTGAGCAACTACTTAGATGCCAAATTTTTTAAAGGGGAGCGTTTAACTGAGGAGGGTGATGCCTTTGTGGCGAGTATTGATGCTTTCAAAAATGAACTTCTTCGCATTATTCCAGAGCAGAACGAGACCTTAAGAGCCTCTGTGGTTGAGCGATTTGAGACGGGTGATGGGGAGCATGAGGTTACCAATCGTGACGGTCAAAAACTCGGATGGTTGAACTACCACTACGAAGGGTTCCCGCTTGTTGCCTCGCTTACCAAGATAAGTGCCATGCAATCTGATGTTGAGGCAACTGAACAAGAAATATTACAATCGCTACTTGAGGGACAATTGACTAGAGAGGTGTCTATGACGAACTATACCACTCTTCTCGAGCAATCAAAAGGAGCCTATTTCTCTGACGAGTCTTTTGATGGAGCAATCGTTCTTGGACGTAAAGACGGAACAACGCGTCCTAATGAAGTGAGCCTCAAACTAGATGGCGTTTCACTGGACGCGGACAAAGACTTCTTTATCGAGGACGGTCGTGTTCGACTCAATGTAGCTGCAGGTAATCCTGGTGATCATAGGCTAGAAGGACGTCTATTGTTCCTTGAAAACGGAGAAGAAACAGAGGTTCCTGTAAACCTATCATTCTCAACCATAGCTAAGCCTAATACAGCAGTAATTTCGGCAGATAAAATGAATGTGGTTTATCGCGGAGTAGATAATCCAATGACGATTTCTATCCCTGGTATCCCTAACAATAAGGTACAGGCAACAGCACCTGGATTAAAAGCCTTAGGGGGAAGCAGCTACACGGTGAGACCTTCACGAGGAGAGTTTTTAAGAATCGAAGCGAAAGGAGAATTACCTGACGGAAGCCAAGTAACGACTACCTCTCAATTCAGGATTAAAGATGTTCCTGCCCCGAGCGGAACGGTACGAGGTGAATTCGGAAGTGTACGAATGTCTCGATCTGAACTTGAAAAGACGATCGTGGGAGCAGAGCTTGTTGATTTTGATTTTGATTTGCCGATCGCTGTAAGTGGATTCAAAATGAAAATACCTAACCAGCCTACGATCGAGGTTAAAGGAAGTCGAATGGATGCCAAGGCAGTATCTGCGATTCGAAGAGCCTCTCGTGGAGATGTGGTTCGAATTTTTGATATCAAAACGTATCCGACCACAGACACCTCGTATTTTTTAAAGCCTGCCACACAGGTAATTGTTGAAATTATTAACTAATCACTGCGATGAGAGTTTTATTAGTACTCGCTTTTACGATATTCTTCAGCTCTGCTGCGAACGCACAGGCTAATGCTAAACTGTTTCAAGTTCCTAAGGCCGAAGACAAGGCGTTGGCGCCTGATGATAATGAGTCGATCATCCGATACGAAAATGTGGCTGATCGTTCTATTCTCTGGTCAAAAATGGTTTGGGAAAAGGTGAATCTAGAAGAGGAGACGAATAAGGTGCTTTACTATCCGGTAGATACCCTACGTACCGAAAAGCGTTCGCTTTACTATACCTTACTAAAAGCGCTGAAATCAGGACGTCTTCGTGCCTACTCAGATTCTTACTTTGAAGAAACTAGACAGTTTGAAGATTTACTACCTGCCATTCAGAAAAGAGATACTACTTCAGCTGGTTTCGAACTATTAAATCAAGGAAAGGCTTTAACTGAGGCTTATATCGCTCAACGCGATATTTCTGCTTACGATATCAAAGAATATCGAGTTAAAGGAGTATGGTATTTCGATAAAAGAAGATCAGAGTTACGCTATCGAATTTTAGGAATTGCTCCTGTAGCCCCTGATGTGAATTTTATTGATCAGGTAGACAGTGAATCTGGAGAGGAGTACCTAGTAGAGCTGTTCTGGGTATGGTACCCGGATGTTCGGCCTCTACTTGCCGCAACCCCATCGTTTAATAGCATCAATACCAACTTCCCGGTATCTTTTGATCGCATTTTAAATACCCGAACTTTTAAAGCTGAAATTTATAAGACAGATAATGAGCTAGACGATATTGCTGCCTTACAGCGCGACCTACAGTTTCCTGATTTTAGTTCAGGCACAGCCGCTGAAGAAGAGCGATTAGCTCAGCGTAAGCGATTATTTGATCTGTTCAAGGGTAAGAAGAAAGAGGAAAATCAAACCACCGTTCTCAATCCAACTAAACAACAATAATTTTGTCAACTGAAGTCGATTACATCATTGTCGGCTCGGGCTTAGCGGGAATCTGTTTTGCCGAACAGTTGAGGCGCCATCATCGATCTTTTTTAGTGATCAGTGATGAATCTCAATGTGCATCAGAAGTAGCCGGAGGGCTGTATAATCCTTTAATACTAAAGCGTTTTACCCTAGCCTATAATGCCGCTGAACAACTCGATTACGCTATGCCTTTTTACGAGGAATTAACAGCCTTCTTGGGAGTTGAGATTGACCAAAAAATACCCACTTTACGAATTTTGAATACGCCTTCAGAGCAAAATGCTTGGTACGAGGCACGCGATAAGAGGGGGTATGAGCGCTTTATGAAAGATGGCTTCGAGGTGAATACTAACGAAGGTATCGAAGCACCCTTTCAACTAGCCGAGGTTTTAGAAACTGGTAAATTAGACACCTCGCTTCTTAGATCTGCTTACAAGGCTTATTTGAAAAATCAGAATCAACTGCTTGAAGAGCGATTTGATTATAATCGATTGCAATTCAGCGAAGGGGTTAACTACGGGGAGCTTCGTGCAAAACACATTGTTTTTGCCGAGGGATACGGAATCAAGCAAAATCCTTTTTTCAATTATTTACCACTCAACGGTACCAAAGGAGAGTTACTGCTTATTCGTTGCAAGGGGCTAGACGAAACTAGAGTGATTAAGTCGGGAGTTTTTATCATTCCGGTAGGGGACGATTTGTACCGAATAGGAGCGACCTACAAATGGAAGGACAAGACGAGTGTGCCAACTGAAGCGTCGAAGCAGGAGCTGATCGAAAAACTTCAAAAGTTTTTGAAATTACCCTTTGAAGTGATTGATCATGTGGCAGGAGTTCGACCTACAGTTACCGATCGTAAACCTTTAGTAGGTACACATCCAGAATATTCAAATGGTCATGTATTGAATGGAATGGGGTCGAGAGGCGTGATGATTGGCCCAATAACCTCAGAGCAGTTATTTTATCATATCGAAGAAAACCAGCCCTTACCTCAAGAAATTACTATTGACCGTTTTCGCTCGCTTTGGCCGCCTCAGGATCATAGCTAATAAAAAAGTTAATCCAGATATTTCGTGCCAAGCGCATATTTATCGGCATGAGCAATACGATCGAACCGATAATGCTTAAAAATGCCGTAATCATGCTAGTGCCAATAACGAAGCGACTAGTAATAAAGGCAGCCACGGCGATGGCAACGCCTAAGGCATAACTAACATACATCGCTCCGTAGAAGAACGAGGGCTCGATTTTGTACTTTGTTCCACATTTCGAACATCTCTCGGGCATATCGTACACCCTAACGATATTAAATGGGTTCGGGTTTTTATACATGCTCTCTCCATGACATTTCGGGCATTTCGAGCCGAAAATACTGTAGAGTTTACTTCCTTTTTTAAACATGGTTTTGCGCTTAGTAATTCAAAGATAGAAGACTCTGAAAGTAATCAAAGTAACCTGTGTTACTAAGCTTTATTTTGTGAGCTGATGTGGTATCTTTGCGCCCATGTTAAATCTACACAACGCCGCCGTATCTTTTTCGGGCACCTATTTGTTTCAGGGAGTTAGTTACAAGCTCAGTCCTGGTGACCGAGTAGGTTTAATTGGTAAGAATGGTGCCGGAAAATCGACCATGCTCAAGGTGCTTTCTAAGGAGTTAGATCTTGATGAAGGTACCCTCGCTTGTGATCGAAATATTACCATTGGCGTTTTAAAGCAAGACATTGACTTCGTTCAGGGACGCACCGTTCTCGAAGAATCCTATGAGGCGTTTTCAGAAATAAAGAGTGTAGAGCGAGAAATGGAACGTGTTAATCACGAATTGGCCACAAGAACCGATTACGAAAGTGAGGAGTATCATGATCTTATGGTAGCGGTTGGTGATTTGAATACGAGATATGAAATATTAGGGGGTTATAATTATCAAGGTGAAACCGAGCGTGTTTTACAAGGTCTAGGGTTTAAAAGAACCGACTTTGATCGTTTAACCGACACCTTTTCGGGTGGATGGCGTATGAGAATCGAACTCGCCAAATTACTCCTTCAAAAGCATGACGTTTTACTTCTAGATGAGCCCACAAACCACCTAGATATTGAGTCGATACTTTGGTTGGAGACCTTCTTGAACTCGTATCCAGGAGCCGTAGTGATTGTATCTCACGATCGTATGTTTTTAGATAACGTAACGAATCGTACCATTGAAATTTCTCTAGGTCGAATCTATGATTATCAGAAACCTTATACCCAGTTCTTAGCGCTTCGAGAGGAGATTAGAGAACAGCAAATGAATGCGCTGAAGAATCAAGAGAAGCAAATTCAACAGACCGAAAAACTGATCGAAAAATTTCGGGCGAAGGCAACTAAGGCCTCGATGGCTCAGTCGCTGATTAAAAAGCTCGATAAGATTGATCGAATTGAAGTGGACGGTACTGACACAGCGGTCATGAACGTTCGTTTCCCGGTGTCTAAACAACCCGGTAAAGTCATTTTAGAACTCGATAAGGTTTCTAAGTCTTATGTTGAATCTTTAGTACTCAATGAAGTTTCTTTTCTTCTTGAACGAGGGTCTAGAACCGCCTTTGTCGGTCAAAACGGTCAAGGGAAGTCTACCCTTGCTAAGATCATTGTGGGTGAGTTGGAGCACGAGGGACAATTTAAACTCGGACACAACGTTGAAATTGGATATTTTGCCCAAAATCAAGCAGAATATCTTGATGGGGATAAGACGCTTTTAGACACCATGATCGACGCAGCCAACGAATCAAACCGAGCTCAGGTTCGAGATATTTTGGGTTCATTTCTGTTCGGAGGTGACGATGTGGATAAACAGGTAAAAGTGCTATCGGGAGGTGAGCGTAATCGACTTGCTCTTGCGAAATTGTTACTACAGCCTTTCAATGTGCTGGTGATGGACGAACCGACCAACCACTTGGATATTAAATCAAAGGAGGTATTAAAACGTGCACTGCTCAATTTTGGAGGTACCCTACTCGTTGTTTCTCACGACCGAGATTTTCTACAAGGGCTCACAGATCAGGTTTTCGAATTTAGAGATCATAAAGTGAAACCGTATTTGGGAGATATTGATTTCTATTTGGAGCAGCGAAAGGTAAATGACTTTAGAGAAGTTGAAAAGGCGACGGTGAAAAGTCAAACCCCTGACACCAAGGGTGAAGAAAAGTCTTCTAATCAGATGAGCTATACAGATCAGAAAAAGTTAAAAACCCTCAGTAATAAACTGGGTTCTATTGAAAAGCGAATTACGGAGATCGAGGAGGCGATCGCTGCTAAAGATCAAGAGCTTTTAGAATGTTATGAGGAGCTCGTCAAGACTCCTGGTTATATGGATCGTTATCAAGAACTCAAGGCCGAGTTAGAAACCAAAATGCAAGAATGGGAATCGATTAGTGATCAAATCGAGTCTTTTAATGCCTAAATAAATGTTTGAGCATTTTTTTCAGTGTCCCTATTGTTGGGAAGAAATTTCAATGATTTTAGATCCTGTCGACGGTAGACAAGTCTATGTCGAAGATTGCGAGGTATGCTGCAACCCCATTGAGATTGATTACCGTTTTGAATCTGCAGAAATCGTTGATTTTGAGGCAAGAGAGATTGGTCAATAATTTGACTTATTCTTAATCTTTTATTAAACTTTGCAGTAAAGGTTAGACATTCTCACATTTTTAACCCATATTTGTTTAACCTTTTAAGAAATTCGATGAACAATCCTGTAGAAGATTTACTGACACAAGCCGAAGCATACGAGAAACTAGCCATGAGTCACATGAGTACAAGTGATCGTGTAAAATATTCAAGAGAGGGTAAAGCCATAGTTCTTGCGATCAATGAGATTTATAAAGAGTCTAAGGATCCTGATCTTATGGATTGGATGAAGCGCGTGACAGTTAAAAAACAGAAGATCGAAAAGCGTATTAAGAACGTTCCTACGGTTTAAATGTCGACATCTTCTCTTGACGTTGCCATCCTTGGTGGTGGTATCAGTGGTATTATTGCTGCCTTAGAACTCGAAGCAAGAGGTGTTTTCCCTACTTTATATGAATCCTCAGACCAGTTAGGGGGTCGAGTTAAAACAGATTTATTTGATGACATTCCCCTTGACCATGGGTTTCAGGTACTATTAACTGCCTATCCTGAAGTTATCAAATACATCGACCTATCAGCACTCAAACTACATTACTTTAAACCGGGAGCCTACATTTTTCGAAAAGACGGTAAGGTAGAACTGATCGGAGATGCCTTCAGAGATCTGTCTTTTTTATGGCCTACCATGAAGGCGAGATCTGCAAGTCTACTCGATAAAATAAAACTGCTTGCTGAACAGCGAAGAATTAGCGGCTTATCTTTAGAAGAAATCTTCAATCAAAGCGATCGATCGACCCTCGAATCTCTGCATTCGAAATACAGCAAGCGATTTGTCAATCAATTTTTTAAGCCCTTCTATGGGGGTATTTTCTTAGAGAAAGAACTTCAAACTTCAGTGAAACAGTTCGAGTTCGTTTTTCACATGTTTTCGAATGGTTATGCGGCTTTACCGAAAAGAGGGATGCAATCAGTAATTGATCAACTCACAGCAAAGCTCACGAAAACAAAGGTGTTGTTGAATCAGAAAGTAACCATTGAGGAGGCTATAAACCGTCATGATAAGGTCATACAAACTTTTGCAGAAAAGGAGCAGAAGTGGCATGGTACTGAAGTATTCTACTTTGAAGTGCCTAAAGCATCTAAGTATTCTGAAAAATTAAAAGACGTGATTGGCTTGTTTCCTGAATCAAATTCGGTGAATTCAGTACATATACTCGAAGGACGCAACACTACTATTCTTTCTGCTACCGCTATTGGGGTTTCGGATGATTCAGATCGGCTTGAGGTGTTGATTAGAGAGGAGATTAGCAAGCGTTCAGGAATTGAAATAGGAAAGCTTGTTAAGCATTTCAAGATTGAAAAGGCACTACCGATTATTTCTGAAATCTGCTATAATCCCGACTCACCAGAGGTTGACTCTACTGTTTTACGCTCAGGCGATTACTTGCTTTACCCATCACTAAATGCAGCGATAAGTAGCGGAAGAATCGCAGCTGAGAAAGCGCTTCAGAACTAACTATAACAAAAAACTTTAGAGTAATTTCAGTTTATAAGATTATCTTATAATTCAATTAGTACAACTTATCTGAAAGCGATCCTATCGCACTTAATATGAATTAATTTGCAAAAAAATTTTACTATGCACTCACACGATACAAACGAAGGAATTGAAAAGTGCCCAGTAATGGGAGCTAAGCATCGTCACACGGCTGCTGGTGGATTTTCAAACGCAGATTGGTGGCCTGAGCAATTGAATCTCAGAATGCTTCACCAAAACACTTCTGAAATGAAGCCTACAGGAGCAAATACCGATTATAGAAAGGAATTTGCTTCAATCAACTACGAAGAATTAAAGAAGGATTTAGCTCATTTAATGACTGATTCTCAAGACTGGTGGCCTGCAGATTACGGTCACTACGGCCCATTCTTCATCAGAATGGCATGGCACAGTGCGGGTACTTACCGTATCCAAGACGGCCGAGGTGGTGCAAGAGCAGGAACGTTGAGAATGGCTCCTCTAAACAGCTGGCCAGATAACGGAAACCTCGATAAGGCTCGTCGTCTTCTTTGGCCAATCAAACAGAAATATGGAAATAAGCTCTCATGGGCAGATCTAATGATTCTTACTGGTAATGTTGCACTTGAAACGATGGGCTTCAAAACTTTTGGTTTTGGTGGCGGTCGTGCAGACGTATTTGAGCCAGAAGGAGATATTTACTGGGGACCAGAAACTGAATGGTTAGGAGACAAGCGTTACACGGGTGATCGTGAGCTTGATAATCCACTAGCTGCGGTTCAAATGGGTCTGATCTATGTTAACCCAGAAGGTCCTAACGGTAAGCCAGACCCTCTTGCTTCAGCACGTGACATCCGTGAGACTTTTGCTCGAATGGCGATGAACGATGAAGAGACGGTAGCGCTTGTTGCAGGTGGTCACACTTTCGGTAAGACACACGGTGCAGGTGATACTGCTCACGTTGGCCCTGAGCCAGAAGGGGCTCCGGTTGAACAACAAGGGTTCGGATGGGCAAATAGCTTCGGAACGGGTAATGGTGAATATACTATAACCTCTGGTCTTGAAGGTGCTTGGACGCCAACCCCAATTCAGTGGGATAATAGCTATTTTGAAACACTATTTGGATATGAGTGGGAACTAACCAAGAGCCCGGCTGGTGCCTACCAGTGGAAGCCGAAGAACGGTGAGGCTGCTGATGCGGTTCCAGATGCGCACAATCCAAATAAGCGCCATGCTCCAATGATGGCGACCTCGGATATCGCTTTAATAGAAGACCCTGCTTACAACAAAATTTCGAGAAGATTCTACGAGAATCCAGACGAGTTTGCTGATGCATTCGCAAGAGCTTGGTATAAGTTAACACACCGTGATATGGGTCCTAAAACTAATTATGTAGGTCCTGAGGTTCCAGCTGAAACTTTAATCTGGCAAGACCCAGTTCCTGCTGCCGATTATAAGCAGATCGAAGCTTCAGATGTAGCTGAACTAAAAGCAGCAATCTTAGGTTCAGGATTATCGATTAGCGATCTAGTTTTCACTGCATGGTCTTCTGCTTCTACCTTCAGAGGCTCAGATCTTAGAGGTGGAGCTAACGGAGCACGTATTGCATTATCTCCACAGAAGTTCTGGGAGGCAAATGAGCCCGAGCGTCTATCTAAAGTGCTTACTTCTCTAGAGAAAGTAAAAGCAGATTTTGACGCTAAAGGAGATAAGAAAGTTTCTATAGCTGACCTTATCGTTCTTGGTGGTTGTGCAGCAGTTGAAAAGGCTGCAACAGAAGCAGGAGTTTCTGTAGAAGTTCCATTTACACCTGGCCGTACTGATGCAACCGCAGAAATGACTGATGTTGATTCGTTCGCAGTTCTTGAGCCCAAAGCTGATGGTTTCAGAAACTTTGCTAAGGGAAGAGCAGATCGTCCGTTAGAAGAACTATTGGTAGATAAAGCACAATTATTAACCTTAAGTGCACCAGAGATGACGGTTTTAGTCGGAGGTTTACGCGTGCTGGGCGCGAATCACGCTTCTTCATCAAACGGTGTGTTCACCAATAAGGTAGGTGTACTATCGAACGATTTCTTCGTGAATCTACTAGATATGAGTACGAAATGGGAAAAGGGTGAAGGCGGAACCTACATCGGTACGGATCGCGCAACCGGTTCTCAAAAGTACAC
>DAIPYN010000004.1:0-5128 GCA_036782715.1 Flavobacteriaceae bacterium | reverse complement strand
CTTTTTTACAGTTTCAAGTGGGTGGAGCGACGTTACCTACTTGGGGTTCAATCTTAAATAAAGCCCTATTTTCGCGCCATCAATCAAAAACGCGAAATGAAGAAGTATCTAAGACTTTTCGACTTTACTTACACCTTTAGCTACAAAACCGAGATTCTGTCGGGTATAACCGTTGCTTTGGCACTAGTGCCTGAGGCTGTTGCTTTTGCATTAATTGCTGGGCTTTCTCCATTAACAGGGTTGTACGCCGCTGTTGTAATGGCATTGATCACTTCAGTTTTTGGTGGCCGGCCTGGTATGATTTCAGGTGCTACCGGTGCTGTCGCTGTAGTTCTTGTTTCATTGGTACAATCACACGGCGTCGAATATGTCTTCGCTGCCGTAGTCTTAGCGGGCCTTATTCAGATCTTGTTTGGTCTATTGCGCCTAGGTAAGTTTATTCGCTTGGTGCCTCATCCGGTAATTTTCGGTTTTGTTAATGGTCTTGCAATTATCATTTTCATGTCGCAATTGGCTCAGTTTAAAGATGCCTCTGGAAATTGGCTAGAAGGGTCTGCTTTATATCTCCTTCTCGGTTTAGTGGCCCTTACGATGTTTATTATTCATTTCTTGCCAAAACTTACCAAGGTTGTGCCTTCCTCACTTGCTGCGATCTTAATCATTTTCGGATTAGTAACCTTCTTTAATTTAGACACGCGTACTGTAGGGGATATCGCATCGATAAAAGGTGGTTTCTTACCCTTTCATATTCCCGCGATCGATTGGACACTTGAGTCCTTGAAATTGATTGCTCCCTATTCATTAATTATTGCTGGTGTTGGCCTGATAGAGAGTCTACTTACTCTTAACATTGTTGATGAAATCACCGAAACGAGGGGTTCTGCCAACAAAGAGGCTTTAGCTCAAGGGTTTGCTAATACCCTTTCGGGAATGTTTTCTGGAATGGGTGGATGTGCCATGATCGGACAATCGCTCATCAACGTTTCTAACGGAGCCCGAGCGCGTCTTTCGGGAATCGTTGCTGCAATCGGACTTTTGAGCTTTGTTATGTTTGGCTCGTCTCTGATAGAGCGTGTACCTATGGCAGCATTAACCGGGCTAATGATTATGGTGTCGATAGGTACGTTCGAATGGGCTAGCCTACGAACCTTTAATAAAATGCCGAAGTCAGATGTTTTTGTAATGGTGTTAGTGACCTTAGTGACGGTGTTCCTCCACAATCTTGCCCTAGCAGTTATCGTTGGTGTTATAATTGCCGCTCTAGGTTTTGCGTGGGATAACGCTGTTCGAATTCGTGCCCGTAAGCGAATCGATGAAACAGGAGTTAAGCATTATGAAATCTACGGTCCGCTTTTCTTTGGTTCAGTAGCGGCTTTCAGTGAAAAGTTTGATGTAGCTGGTGATCCTGAAGAGGTTGTTATTGACTTTGCAGAAAGTCGTGTCGTTGATATGTCGGCTATTGAAGCGTTAAATAAGGTTACCGAACGCTACGCTAAGTCAGGTAAGAAAATCCATTTAAAACATCTCAGTAAAGATTGCTTGAGATTGATAAAAAATGCAGAAAGTTTAATAGAAGTCAACATTATCGAAGATCCTACCTATAAAGTGGTAGCAGACAAAATTTAAGCTTTGAAGTTAATTTCAGTGCTAAAAAGCCGCCTTGTGCGGCTTTTTTGTTGAACTTTCGCTTATTTTTTTGCGCTATTTTAACTTCAATCAGACGGCAAAATCAAAAGTTCGATTTCAAAAAAGTGTGAAAAAATTACCGATTTGGTAATTATGCTGTGAAAAAATGCAAATCTAGCTTTAATTACCTTCCGATATTTTGTATGTAGCAATATTTGCATTATTTTAACGCCTCAAAAATAAACTAAACTTAAACTTTACTCTTATGAAAATGATGCTTAAAGGTTTTCTGTTTTTCGCGGCACTGTTGTGTTTCGGTATGACAGAGGCGCAGACTGTTTCAGGTACTGTTTCTGATAATCAGGGACCACTACCAGGTGCAACAGTCGTAGTTAAAGGTACAGCTACCGGTACTACAGCAGACTTCGATGGTAACTATTCGATTTCAGCTAGTGCAGGAGATGTGCTTGTGTTTTCTTATGTAGGTTACACTGCACAAGAAATCACTGTCGGCAACCAGAGTACTATTAATGTAGTACTTGAGTTGGGCAACGTGCTTGAGGAGGTTGTAATCACTGGTTACGGTTCTCAGCAACAAAAAGAAATTACTTCTGCAGTAGTTTCTGTGGACGAGGAGTCGTTCAACAAAGGAGCAATCAACGATGCTTCTCAATTACTTCAAGGTAAGGTTGCAGGTCTTCAGATCTACAACAGAGGGGGTAACCCTAATGCAGGTGCAGTAATTCGTCTTCGTGGTCTTTCGACTATCGGTGCGAACGCTTCTCCACTTGTGGTTATCGATGGGGTAATCGGAGCTTCATTGAACAACGTTGATCCTAGCGATATCGAGAGCATCAACGTTCTTAAAGATGCTTCTGCTGCTGCGATTTACGGTTCTCGTGGATCTTCAGGGGTAATCCTTGTTACTACCAAGAAAGGTAAGGCTGGTGCAACTCAAATCAGCTACAACGGTCAATTCTCTACTTCTGGTATTCTTAACCAGATTGATTACATGAGCCCAGAAGAGTTTGTTGCTGCTGGTGGTCGTGATCTAGGGTCTAAGACTGACTGGATTGATGAGGTAACTCGCGATGCATTCACTCAGATTCATAACCTTTCTGCTGCAGGTGGAAACGGTTCTACTTCTTACCGTATTTCTGCTAACATTCGTGATGCAGAAGGTATTCTTTTAAACAACGGTTTTGAGCAGTTCAACACTCGTTTAAATTTCTCAACTCGTGCATTAAATGATAAGTTGAAAATCAACTTTAATACTTCATTTACTCAAAGAGATCAGCAAAACGGTTTTAACGAGGCACTTCGATATGCTACATTATATAACCCAACTGCTCCTGTATTAGCAGCTAACGCTCCTTATGCATTCAATGGTGCCCAGTTTGGTGGATATTTTGAAACACTAGGTTTATTTGATTCTTACAACCCAGTTTCAATCATCAAGCAAAACATCAATAATGGTGAGCGTCGTGAGTTGAACTACGGTGTTGATTTAGCATATAACGTTAATGATAACCTAACTGCTTACTTCCGCTCTGCGGTTCAATCTACGGATTATGCAAACCGTCTATACTACAGAACTACTTCTCTTTGGAATGGTGGTGCTGACTCTCCCGTTCGTAAGGGTTCTGCTCAGTTCTACGAAAATAACTTCGATTTTCAGTTAAATGAAGCTTATGCTACTTGGAGAAAATCTTACGACAATATGAATATTGCCGTTACTGGAGGTTATTCGTACCAAAAAGAGAACTACAATGAGGTTTACTTTTCTCTAGGTGATTTCCCTGGTGATCAAATCGATTACATCGATGCAATCGAATACTCTCAAGACCTATTAAATGCAGGTCAGATTTCGGCTAACTCAGCAAGAAACCCTGATACTGAAATTGAAGCTTATTTTGCTCGTTTAAATATGACGATCGCTGACAACTTCTATCTGAATGCGTCTGTTCGTCGTGAAGGTTCAACTAAGCTTGGTGCTGATAACCGTTGGGGTACTTTCCCAGCCGTTGGTTTAGGTGCTGACTTAAACTCTTTCCTTGGTTTAGAAGGCGTTCAACAACTTAAGGCTCGTGCTTCTTACGGGGTAACTGGTAACCTTCCAGGAGGTTACGGTCTATCTCAAGAAATCCGTGGATGGTCTTGGGGTGGTGATGGTGCTGCTGGTGGATCTACTGGTCTTCTACGTGCCGCTAACCCGAACCTTAAGTGGGAAGAAAAAGCTGAGCTTAACTTCGGTATCGATTTAACTATGGATCGTTTCTCTGCTACACTTGATATTTACCAACAAACTTCGAAAGACTTCATCATCAACCGTATCGTAGATGCTGCAGTTTACGGTTTCGATCGTCGTTTCGAGAATGCTGGTCAATTATCATCTGATGGTGTTGAATTAGCTCTTAACTATGACGTAACTGACAACTATACAACAGGTATTGTTCTATCACGTAACACAGTAGTTCTTGATGAGTATGTTCAGGATGCTGATAAATTCGGTAACCTAGGTGCTCCAGGTCAGAATGATACTTTTGTAACTCGCGTTAAAGTAGGTGAAGAAATCGGTCAAATCTGGGGCCCAGTATGGGACGGTACAGTTACTGACGGTTCTCAGAACTTCGTTGATGTAAACGGTGATGGTCAATTAGTAGTTGGTCAAAACAACGCACTTGACGAAAACGTTGACTTCGATGTATTAGGTAGCGGTATTCCTGATCTAGAATTAGGATGGTCTAACCAAATTACTCTTGGTAAGTACACGGTTAATGCATTCTTCAGAGGTGCATTTGGTCACAGCTTAGTAAACACATTCCGTGCTTTCTATGAGCCACGTGTAGGTTCTCAGAAATCGTACAACTACATTAACACTGAGCTTGCTAACGACGCGATTAAGAACGCAAACTTCTCATCTTTATATGTTGAGAAAGCTGACTTCTTCAAGTTAGATAACCTTACAGTTTCACGTCCTATCACTGATAACGTGAACTTATCACTTAACGTACAGAATGCGTTCGTGATTACTAACTATACTGGATCTGATCCTGAGCCAGCGTTATTCGATCTTTTAGATGGTAACCCACTTGCTCCTGGTATCGATCGTAGAAATAGCTACTATTCAGCACGTTCGTTCACTTTAGGTGTAAACATTAACTTCTAATAATAAAATTGATATGAAAAACTTACACAAACTTCTATTAGGTTTCGGACTTGTAGGTTTAACCTACTCTTGTACCGATCTTGAAGAGGATCTCGTAGGGGATCTTACACAAGATTTCTCTGTAGAGGGAATCTCTACCGGTGCTGCCGGTGGTGGTAGTGACGTTCTTACTGCAGTATTTGATGCAGTTCGTAACGGCGGTACTGCTAACCACGGTGGTTACTTCTCAGTTCAGTCGGTTTCAACTGACGAGATGGCGGTAACTCAAAAAGGTGGTGACTGGTATGATGGTGGTATCTGGTTAGATATGCACCGTCACACTTGGACTCCTGC
>DAIPYN010000003.1:0-104530 GCA_036782715.1 Flavobacteriaceae bacterium | reverse complement strand
ATTGTGGGTTTAATAGTTATACTTAAATATAAATTTATATTTTTAATTGCAACAAACCAAATAGGCTATTATGAAAACTTATTTAATGCTCTTTTCGCTTGCTCTACTATCGTGTAATCAAAATAATCCGGCTATTACAAACTCGGCTGGAGAATGGGTGCCAACTGGCAACTCTTTTTCGTTAGGTCAAGCAGAAGATGTTGACTTAATCAAGGGGATGATGGCCGATTTTAATAACCTAGACCTAGACGGCGTACAAAGCCGATGGGGAGACACCATTACGTTTTATCCCTACAATATGAAGGAGCCTATTATTATGGCCAATGAAGATCTTGGACTATGGATGGGTCAGTTCGACTCAGTGCAAACTACACCGTTAAAATTCTTGCCTCTTTCAAACAAAGGTCAAGGAATAAGAATCGTGCATACCATTCAAAATGAAAATCGGTTCTACAAAGATGGTTCTGTTGAAAAGCTTCACCTCTATAATATATGGTTTATCAACGATCAAAATAAAGTAACAACCCTTCGCCAATTTGGAGCTGATTGGGGAAACAACTAAATATTCATTTTTAATTTAAATAGTATGAAAAACACAATTCTAACACTTGTCTTGTTTTTTACAGGGCTAATTAATGCACAGACGATGGCTTTTTCAGTGATTGAGCTAAAAGCTAAAGAGTTTAGCGAGGCTAAAGTTCTAGAAGACTTTGATAAACTTTTTGATGGAGTCGAACTTAAAGCAGGGGCTATTATTTTAGAAACCATTGAAACATCAACAACTGAGAAGAATTCTCATCGATTGGTTTGGATGTACCCCTTAGGCGGCGAGATGATGGATGAAAGCGCAATTAATCCAGATAAAGGAGAAGCTTTCTGGGCTAAAATGGGTAATTATATTGAAGAGTGGGGGCCTGTTCACCACGGCAGAATCCTAAGCTGGCAACCTACAGATAATACAGATATGAAATTAGTTCATATTTGGGATGTTAAACCCGCTGATCCAATGATGTTTAAAAAAGGACATGACAAAATTGTTAGTTCCTTCAAGAAAGATTTTAATGATCGTTTGGTAGGATTTGGCACTTACGATATCAACAAACCAAATGGCGCTACTCATTGGGTTGCTGTGTCTGGACTCAATGAACAAGACCATATGATGCTTTATGATAAGCTTCAAAACGACGAGAAATTCCTTAAATTAATTCAAGAACGAGGCGTAACTGAAGATGTTCAAGACTTCGCAGTAAAACACCTAAGAGTTTTGATGCCAAAAAACTAAAAATTTAGACTTTTTTGAAAATCCAATGCTCATGATAAAATCATGAGCATTTTTCTGTTTTAACTCAACACTCTAATAATCATTACATTATAGGCATGAGATTCAAGTTTATTATTATCGTCGTTCTATTTTTCGTAAACACGAATAGTTTTGGTCAGGAAAAAAAGTCAATACGAGTAATTACGAGCCTTGGAGACACCATTACTGTAACTCAAAATGTCTTCGAGTTTTTCAAGTCACATGAATATCCTAGATATAATTATAACAATAATTGGTATTGGAATAATTGGTATTGGTCAAACTATTCTTTTGAACAAGGGGCCTTTCGTTCTCCTACCGACTTTTATAGATTACAAGATTGGTCTAGAAGAGCTTTTAATGGAGAGGTGGGTACACTTACGGGTGGTTTAAATGAATGGATGATCAATAAAGAAAGACAAGATTCTTACCAGCCGAGGAGATCCTTCAGTAACTCGTCAAGCAGACCTGCCACTTCTCAAAACAACCATTTGGCGAGTTCAACCTCAACTCGAAAACAGAATTAGAAAAATTCTAATTCGTCAGAGTCCCTAGAAGAATTAATTCATCTTCTGCAGTTAGCTTGTTGAACAAAATTACTGGGACCTTGCTTGAGTTAGGGTACTTCGAACGAGCAACCAATTTTACAGAGGACGGAGCTTGCTTTTTATTTCCGAGATATTTCAAATACACCTTCCACTCCCCTCTTAAGTTTTGATCAATAAAGAATTCGAGACTAGAAATACCGAGTGCTTTGTTATTATTTATTAGATCTAAATTTGCCCAGGTACTATAATTTTCAGTGAAATATTGATTCTCTGGATTGACAAAAAAGAGTTCGAACTCTGCCTCAGTTTCATCAAAATACAAGGTCACCTCGGTACCTGCCTCCTCTGAATCCCATTCAAAATCTAGGTCTACAAAAGCCTCCTTGTTTCGTTTCAAGAAAGAATCATACCCGCGATCGAAATTATACAATCGCCCCCCTTCAGAAGGTGGAACTATAAACCCAGAATCTACGAGATTGGTTGCTCGAACATAAAGAGATAAGGCCTTTTGCAGTTGTCCTAGCAACTCATAGTTGTCTGCTAAGTCTATATACGATTGTAGATAGTTAGGGCGTAGTTTAAAGACTGACTGAAAAAAGGTCAATGAAGCGCTAAAGTCACCGATCGAATGAAGCCAATATCCATAAGCTTTTAAAGAAGGTGCATGATCTCCATACTTATCTAGATAGGTTCGATGCAAGGTTGTAAGCTCCTCTTTCAGCTTTAATTCGTTCATTTTCTGAGCAGTTGAAATCCAGTCATAATTAGAGAATGAAGATCCCGCTCTAGATAAATAGTCCATTAAGTTCTCACCGTCGTCGAAAGATTGAATAAGCTTAGACTGATCCGAATCATAGAGATCTCCATCTTCAAGCACCTCGTATTTAAAAAGGTTATCGTCAAGACGTGCGAGATCAATGGGTTTTCCATCTTCTCCAACCGGATGAATATTAGAACTCTGCGTGTTAATAATGACCATTCCGCCAGCTCCAAAAGATCCGTATCGCGTATTTGCAGATCGAGACGGGATGATTGCTAACCTAAAAATACTGTTGGCGTCTAACCAAGTAGGATAAGTATCGTATAAAACATTGTCAATATCATAACCTGCCGGAACAGCACTAAAACTCGCGGTTTCTCTCAAGAAAATCTGAGGCATTCCTTGACCGTCATTGGCAATTTTAACTCCAGGGAATCGGCCTCTTATCATGGTTGCAAGGTCTCCGCCTGCTTGAACCATGTTCTTTTCATTCATAGTTCTAATCTGATAACTCGCAGATTCTGTATCTAAATACCCAAAGACGGTTTTTACAATGGCCGGGTTAGCATTATACTCCTTGTACAGCTCCTTTAAAGTTTTCTGGCCTTTTCGTGTAACTACCACGTTGTCGAGTTCAGTGATTTCGTCCTCTAATTGAACGTTAAGGGTTTTAGTAATATCCTCAACAATAAATATGAGACTTCGCTTACCAGGAAAAGAGAATTGAAGACGATCACCAATGTTAGCCATAATCTCGTAGCTTCCGGTGTTGTCTGTGGTGATAACGGTCTTTTGAGTTAGATTCTCAACGGTTCCAAGGGGCAACGCAGCGAACTGATCACTGAGCGTTCCCTGCACTAATTGTTGGGCGGTAAGTAGGCCGCTACTCAGTATAAGAAAGAAAAGTAAAAACGCTTTTTTCATGAACTTCAAATTGTACTTATCAAAGATAATATCTGAAGCCTACTAAAATTTGCTAATGCTTCGTTAAATTGGGTTATCAAACAGTCACCCATGATTCGGCCTGCCATTAAAACAGATCTCTCAAAGATCATTCAAATCACTCAGGCTTGTGCAAAGCATCTATGTGAGATGGGAATCTTTCAATGGAATGAAAACTATCCCTCTCTTGAAGCTTTTGAAAAAGACCTTTCTGATGAGGAACTTTTTGTCTTAGAAATTGAGAGTAAAGTCATTGGGGCAATTGTGATATCGACCAGGAAAGACGACGTTTACAAACCGATTGATTGGCTAACGAAAGACTCCATAAACGGATATCTTCATCGCCTATGCGTACACCCCAAACATCAAGGCAAAGGTCATGCAAGCGCACTTCTCGACTTTGCTGAAAATCATCTTAAAGCGCTTGGTGCGGTATCGGTTCGGTTAGATACCTTTTCAAAGAATCTCCGTAATAATAAACTCTACGAGGCTCGAGGTTACAGACGCCTTGGTGATGTGTACTTTGAGCAGAAAAGTCCATTTCCGTTTCACTGTTACGAGAAGCTTTTATAGATAATATTACCTTTGGTTTATGGATCCTTATACCCTCGAGTTAAGTATAGACAATCGTATCGGTAGAATCACCTTTGGTCATCCATCAAAAAATGCCATGACCAGCGAAATGTTAAATAAGCTTGCCGACCTCATCGACAAAGCCAACGAATCGCAGTTATGTGCGATTGTGCTATCCTCTATTGGCTCTTCTGTTTTCTGTGCCGGTGCAAATTTCGATGAGTTACTAGCCCTTGAAAACCAGAAACAAGCAACAGCATTTTTTAGCGGCTTTGCTAAAGTAATTTTAGCTATCCGAAGATCAAAAGCGCTAGTAATTGGCCGCATTCAGGGTAAGGCTGTAGGAGGAGGTGTAGGGTTAATAGCCTCTTGTGATTACTGCTATGCTACAGAAACAGCATCGATTAAGCTCTCAGAAATTGGTATTGGTATTGCGCCTTTGGTAATAGAGCCTGCGGTTAGTCGAAAAATCGGAGTTGGAGCCATGGCAGAATTCGCACTGAACCCAAACGAGTGGAAAAATTTCGAATGGGCTCGAACAAATAAATTATACCAATCGGTATATTCTAGCGAAATAGAACTAGACAAAGCCCTCGAAGAAAAACTGACCCAGCTCTCTGGTTATAGCCCTGATGCATTAGCTGCTTTGAAGCAATCGCTTTGGGAAGGAACCGAACATTACGAAGAACTGCTTTTTAATAGAGCCGAAGAATCGGGTAAACTCTCCCTTACAGAGAACGCTCGCTCGATTCTTACCGCGTTCAAAAATCGTCGCAATGCATAAGATCACGAGCACGCTACCGGTCTACTTTGCAAGTGACCAACACTTCGGAGCTCCAGACAACTCGTCGAGTCGAGATAGAGAATTGCGCTTTGTTCAGTGGCTTGAAGAGCTTGAAGGTAAAACCGATGTATTGTTCTTACTCGGAGATCTATTTGACTTCTGGTATGAATACAAAGAGGTAGTCCCTAAAGGATTTACGCGAGTATTAGGGACACTAGCCCGATTAAGAGATAAAGGAATGATGATTTATTTCTTTGTGGGAAATCACGATCTCTGGATGGGAGATTATTTCGAGAAAGAGCTTCAAATACCTGTCTTTAATGAGCCTCAGCTTTTTGAAATTCAAGGCAAACGATGCTTCATCGGTCACGGAGACGGCCTAGGCCCCGGCGATAAAGGGTATAAACGAATGAAAAAACTATTCACCAACCCCTTAGCTAAATGGTGTTTTTCGAGGCTTCATCCCAATTTTGCAGTACGATTAGGAAGATCGGCCTCTCTTAACAATAAACTCATCTCTGGTGACGAAGATGTCACATTTAAAGGAAGAGAAAATGAGTGGTTAATCGCTTATTGCGAAGAAAAACTAAAACAGCATTCTTTTGACTATTTCTTGTTTGGTCATCGCCATTATCCAATGAAAGTGCACCTCAATGGTGGCGCCTTTTACTTCAACACGGGAGATTGGTTGAGATATGATAGTTACGCCATTATGGAAAAGGGAGAGTTAAGTCTCAAGAGTCTTCGTACAGACGTTAGCTTTCCTGAGATTCTCTAAGATCTTTCAGTTGTAATTGCAGTTGGCGTTTACCGTTCCAATTATTTTCACCAATAGTTACCAATAGATCGACTTTATTCTTGGTGTGCTCAATCGCTTCTCCAAAACCAAAACCAATAAGGTCAAAGCCGTGACAGAGAGCCTTCAAATGTTTGCCTTCTGAGCCGATCAATCGAACCGCCTCAAGTTGAACCTTGTTTAATCGAAAGACAGGTTCAGGATTGTCAGGGCCAAAAGGCTCAAAGCGATTCAAGATTCGAAAGTTCCTATGAGAAATAAAGTAAGGCTCGATTACATAGTCGTAGATCACCTCGGGCTCTTTGTGTTCAGGCTTTAGGGTTTTCGTCACCTGTTTTTCAAAGGCTTCTTTAAAATCTTGGTAAGAAGACTCCTTGAGACTTAACCCGGCTGCATAGGCATGACCACCAAACTGTATTAAGTGCTCAGCACAGGCATCAATAGCCGAATATATATCATATCCTTGTACCGATCTCGCTGAAGCCGCTAGATACTCTCCGCTTTTTGTAAAAACAAGTGTTGGTCGATAATACGTGCTAATGAGTCTTGAGGCAACAATACCTATGACTCCTTTGTGCCAACCAGGATGGTACACCACGGTACTACAGCGATCTTCTTCGCCAAGATCTCTAATTTGCTGAAGGGCTTGTTCACTTACCGACTGATCTGTACTTCTACGATCTATATTAAACTGCTCAATGGCCTTAGCTTCCTTTTCGGCAGTACTCAAATTATCGGTCAACATTAAGCTCACGGCATAAGTGCCTTGTTTCATACGACCTGCCGCATTTATTCTTGGTGCTAAAGAAAAATTAAGATCTGTTAGGCTGACTACATTTCGCTTCGCTTGGCCTAACAAAGCTTTAAACCCCGGTCTAGGGTTCTTGGTGATTACCTCAAGCCCCAAATGGGCTAATACTCTATTTTCACCCATCACAGATACAACGTCAGCACCGATAGCAACGGCCACTAAATCGGTTAGTGGCATCAAAAATTCGAGGCCTCGACCCTCACTAGTCTCGATAGCTTGTAAAAGCTTAAAACCAACCCCACATCCGCAAAGCTCCTTGAAAGGGTAGGAGCAATCTAGGCGCTTAGGGTCTAAAATAGCAACTGCATTAGGCAGTACATCTCCCGGTGTATGGTGATCACAAATCACCATATCAACCCCCAAGCTTTTGGCAAAATCGACTTCTTCAATCGACTTGATACCACAATCAAGGGCGATGATCAGAGAAAAGTCATTGTCACTTGCGAATTGAATCCCCTGATAAGAAAGGCCGTAACCCTCTATGTAGCGATCAGGAATGTAATACGAAACCTCAACCCCCTGCTTTTCAAGATAACTATAAACTAAAGCTACTGCGGTAGTGCCATCTACATCATAGTCGCCGAAGATCAAGATTCGTTCACCGGCGGCAATACCCTGCTTAATTCGAGACACCGCACGATCCATGTCCTTCATTAAGAAAGGATCGTGTAACTGATCAATTTCTGGTTTAAAAAAAGTGAGAGCGTCAGTATATGTTTTTATGCCACGACTCACTAGTAGCCTAGAGAACTTTCGATCTAAAGGCTTTGTTGGGTCTTGATTAAATGCTTCGTGAAGGACATCTACCCAGGCCGAGTCTGGTTTGTCTCTTTGGGACCATCGCATTTACGCGGTCTTATGATGAAAGATAGTTTCGATCTTTAATTCTGCAAATTGGCGAAACATCTCCATTACACCGCAATATTTCTCTACTGAAAGATCTACACAACGCTGAAGTTTTTCTTCGTTGAGCTCGCTTCCCTCAAAATGATATTCTACTCTGACGTGGCTATAAGTCTTCGGGTGCTCGTCGGTTAAATCGGCAAAGGTTTCCACTCGAAAGTCGTCTACTTTTAATTTCATTTTATCCATAAGAGAAGCAACATCTAATCCTGAACAACCCGCTAGCGAAGAAAGCATAAGGGCCTTAGGGGTTACCGGGCTGTGTTTCCCATCTTTACTACCGTCATTGATATGAAAAGTTGTTCCCGTTAGACTATTGGTTTCAAAGAGCATACCGCCCTTCCATTTAGTTGTGATATGATTCTGCATGTTCTTTTGCTTAATTCAATTCTTAAATATAGGGGTTAATCCTGCATTTTAGCCTCAGGGCCGATGACCAAAACAAACTCTCCTCTAGGAGCTGTTTCCTCAAAATGGTCAATCAATTCGGCTAAGGAACCCCGTAGAGTTTCCTCATACATTTTAGTTAGTTCTCGGGAAATGCTCGCTGGGCGGTCAGCACCAAAAATGCCTGCACACTGTTTTAGTGTTTTGAGAATTTTGTGAGGTGATTCGTAAAATACTACCGTCTTATTTTGTGCCGCCAAGAATTCGAGTCGACTCACCCTTCCTTTTTTGGGGGGTAAGAATCCTTCAAATACAAAACGATCGCAAGGCAATCCGCTCATCACAAGAGCTGGTACAAAAGCAGTTGCTCCAGGAAGGCATTCTACCTCGACTCCTTCAGCAATTGATGCTCTAACTAATAGAAATCCTGGGTCTGAAATAGCCGGAGTGCCCGCGTCGCTGACAAGAGCTATTTGCTTACCCTCCTTTAACTGATCAACCCACTTTTTAGTGGTATGATGTTCGTTGTTCAGATGATAGGCGTGTACACTCACGCTGATTTCAAAGTGATTCAGAAGCTTTAGACTAACTCTGGTGTCCTCGGCAAGTACGAGATCTACTTCTTTCAACACTCGAAGTGCACGAAGCGTTATATCCTCAAGATTACCAATAGGTGTGGGTACGACGTATAGCTTACCTGACATTAACTTATTTTTCGATTTCAGAAACCAATTTTCTTATGGTATCGATTCCTGGAGTGATTAGATCCTCCTTTTGTGGATTTCGCTCAGGAACGTGTTTTGACCGAAAGAGCACCCCTTCTGCTATACGCTCGAATCTCCTCGAAAAGGCGATCCTGAAAGTGAACGAAAGCGATGGTATTTTCATGGTGCAATTTTGAATAAAAATACAACCTAAAAGAAAGCCGCGGGGCTGTAACTGCGTTAAATCTTCCTATTTTTGAATTTAGACTCTTTGCGAATGTTTTTAGAAAACCCTGTAACCCCTAATGCTCCATACGGATGGATTGAAGTAATCTGCGGATCTATGTTCTCGGGTAAAACCGAAGAACTTATTCGAAGATTAAAGCGGGCTAAAATCGCAAAACAGCGAGTCGAAATCTTCAAGCCCCTAATTGATACTCGATATGATGAAACCATGGTTGTTTCTCATGATGACAATCAAATACCTTCAACACCGGTTCCTGCAGCAGCAAATATTCGATTGCTAGCAGATGGATGTGATGTCGTTGGAATTGATGAAGCCCAATTTTTTGACGATGAAATTGTAGCAGTTTGTAATGATCTTGCAAATAAGGGTGTTCGAGTGGTGGTTGCAGGTCTTGATATGGACTTTAAAGGAAATCCTTTTGGCCCTATGCCTAATTTAATGGCGACCGCAGAATACGTTACTAAAGTTCACGCGATCTGCAAGCGTACAGGCAACTTGGCTAATTACTCACATCGTATTGCTAATGGTGAAAGCCTGGTACTTCTTGGCGAGAATCAAGAATATGAACCCCTAAGTAGAGCGGCCTTTCACAAGGCAATTCAAGAAGAAAAAAAGCGCAATGATCGCTAAAACAAGGCTTCAAGTAAGCAGAACTGCTCTTGAACACAACTTTCGTTTTTTAAAAACTGCCGCTAGCCCAAAAGCTAAACTTATGGCTGTGGTTAAGGCTAATGGCTATGGTACTGACCTTGTTCAACTTAGTCAGTGGTTAGTCGAAATGGGGGCAGATGCTCTGTGTGTGGCTTACACTCCTGAAGGCATAACGCTTCGAAGAGCGGGAATAACCGTTCCTGTTCTTGTGTTGCATCCGCAAGTTGAAGATCTAGAGAATGCAATAGCTGAAGACTTATCATTGAGTATCTATTCGATTTTGTTTTTAGAAACTCTGGTAACTATAGGAGCAGAACAAAAAATCGATGTGCACCTTAATTTGAACACTGGGCTAAATAGACTAGGCATCAAACCGCATGAAATCGAAAAAGCATTACAGTTGATTAAGGCACACCCTGAAATCGATCTGTCGCATGTGATGACCCACCTCATCGGTAGCGAAGATCCTGCATTGAAAAAGGTTACCGAAAATCAACTCAACACTTTTGAACGAAGTGTGGCGTTTATAGAGCAAACACTTGGTAAGACTTTAAAAAAACACGCGCTGAATAGTTCAGGAGTTCTCAATTATCCGGAGGCAAGCTTCGAAATGATTCGCTGCGGCATTGGTCTTCATGGATTTGCAAACGACCCTATCTTAGACCAGCAATTAAAGCCGATAAGTACTCTTTTTTCTCAAATTTCTGCGTTGAGGACCATTGAAAAAGGAGAGTCAGTCAGTTATAACCGTCAGTTTATTGCTGATGCCCCTATGACGATTGCTACCATACCTGTCGGTCACGCCGATGGATTTACGCGTGATCTAGGAAACGGCCGGGGCCAGGTACTAATTCATGGTCAGCTCGTTCCGGTGGTCGGGATGGTTTGCATGGATCTTTTCATGATCGATGTGACAGGCCTAGAAGTAGCCGTCGGAGACGAGGTGGTCCTAATGGGGCAAGAACTCACCGCCAACAAATTGGCCGAACAATCGGGTACTATTCCTTACGAACTACTTACCGGAATTGGCTCTAGAATACCTAGGCTTTTTATCTAGTGTTATATTTGTAACATTTTGTTATCATAATTATCTAAGAGGTTGTTCTACCTTTGCGGCTCAAATTAAAACACTCATGAAAATAGCTGTTGTTGGGGCTACTGGCCTTGTTGGAACTGTAATGCTTCAAGTACTTGAAGAGCGCAATTTCCCGATTGATGAATTACTTCTAGTCGCTTCAGAGCGATCGGTAGGGAAAACCATCCATTTCAAAGGTGAAGACATTACCGTGATTGGGCTTGAGGAGGCTGTAGGCAGACGTCCTGACATTGCTTTGTTTTCAGCAGGAGGAGGCACCTCTCTAGAATGGGCACCTAAGTTTGCAGCAGTCGGAACACGCGTGATTGATAACTCGTCTGCATGGAGAATGAATCCGAATAACAAGCTGGTGGTTCCTGAAATCAATGCAGCAGAGCTTACTGCTGAAGACTATGTCATTGCGAACCCAAACTGTTCTACGATTCAAATGGTGCTTGCCCTAGCGCCTCTTCACAAAGCCTATGGAATAAACCGAGTAGTTGTTTCTACGTATCAGTCGGTTTCTGGGACCGGTGTTGCAGCTGTGAGTCAGTTAGAAAATGAAGAAAAAGGGATTGAGGGGAATCGTGCCTATCCGCATCCGATTTACAGAAATGCCTTGCCTCACTGCGATGTTTTTCAAGACAATGGATTTACCAAAGAGGAGATGAAGCTCATGACCGAGCCTCTTAAAATACTTTCTGACGATTCCTTAAAAATAACTGCGACCGCTGTTAGGATTCCTACCGCTGGAGGGCATTCTGAATCAGTGAATATTCGCTTTAACAATGATTTTGAACTCGAAGAGGTTTACCGCTTACTTCGTGAAACTCCAGGCATTGTTATTGAAGATTCGCCTGAGAATAACGAATATCCTATGCCGTACAAAGCGCACGGTAAAGACGAAGTTTTTGTGGGGCGTATCAGACGAGATCCTTCTGAAGCCAATAGTCTGAATCTCTGGATTGTGGCCGACAATCTTCGTAAAGGCGCTGCGACCAATGCCGTTCAAATTGCAGAATATTTAGTGAGCGCAGGTCTAGTTTCTTAATAGAGGGTCTTCTTTAATTTTGTAAATTTTAGGTCTAAATCTAGACTCAGATGAAACAAAATTATCTAGGAATTACCGCGCTTGCGACTGTAGCTATTTTGAGCAGTTGTCAGCAAAAAGAAACAGCTATGACTCTTACCTATCCTGAAACTAAAAAAGAAATTGTTCGAGACACTTTCTTCGAACAAGTTTTAGAAGACCCCTATCGATGGCTTGAAGATGATCGATCAGAGGAAACTGCCGATTGGGTAAAGCGTCAAAACGAGGTGACTTTTGGGTATCTAGATCAAATTCCCTACCGCAAAGATTTAAAAGATCGCCTAACCAAGATATGGAACTACGAAAAGGTAGGAACCCCGTTTACTGAAGGTGATTTTACCTATTTCTATAAGAATGATGGGCTTCAAAATCAATCGGTTTTATACCGAAAAAAGGGAGCGGATACCGAAGCTGAAATCTTTTTAGATCCGAATACTTTTTCTGAAGACGGAACAGTTTCACTCGCTGGGCTAAGCTTTACCAAAGATGGAAGCCTTGCCGCCTATAGTATTTCAGAGGGGGGAAGTGACTGGAGAAAAATCATCGTCATTGAAACTGAAAATAAAACTCAGGTTGGAGACACCATTGTAGACGTTAAGTTCAGTGGAATTTCATGGAAAAAAAGCGAAGGTTTCTACTACTCTAGCTACGATAAACCCGACGGCAGTGAACTGTCTGCGAAGACCGATCAGCACAAATTGTACTATCATAAACTAGGCACTCCTCAGAGTCAAGACCAACTAGTATTTGGGGGGAAAGAGGACGAAAAGCATCGATACATTGGCGGCTCGGTATCTGATGATGGAAATTTTCTATTCATTTCTGCCTCAAACACCACCTCGGGAAACAAGCTTTTCGTTCAAGATCTAAGAGTGTCTAACGGGGCTATAGAAACCATTCTAGGTCATGAAGATTCAGACACCTACCCTATTGAAAATGTTGGAGATCGGCTAATTATGACCACCGATTTAGGGGCGCCGAATCGAAAGGTGGTGACTGCTACTTATCCGAACCTTGCTCCTGAAAACTGGACAGATCTTATCCCCGAAACCGAAAATGTTCTTAGCGTTAACACTGGAGGGGGATATCTTTTTGCAGAGTATATGGTTGACGCGTTGTCTAAGGCTTATCAATACGACTATAACGGAAAATTGATCAGAGAAGTTGCCCTTCCCGGCCTTGGAAGTGTTGGCGGATTAGGAGGAAAAAAGGACGCAACCACCATCTACTACTCCTTCACCAACTACAATACGCCTTCTAGCAGTTACACCTATAATGTAGCAGACGGAACTTCTGAGCTGTATTGGAGCCCTGACATTGACTTCGATCCAGATCAGTATATCTCTGAACAAGTATTCTATACCTCTAAAGACGGCACTAAAGTACCAATGATGATCACCTATAAAAAGGGCTTAATTAAAGACGGTAAAAACCCAACCCTTCTGTACGGGTACGGAGGGTTCAACATCAGCTTAACCCCATCATTCAGTACAGCAAACGCTATTTGGATGGAGCTTGGCGGAGTTTACGCTGTTCCTAACCTAAGAGGTGGTGGCGAATATGGAAAAGAATGGCATAAAGCAGGGACTCAGCTAGAAAAGCAAAACGTCTTTGATGATTTTATCGCGGCTGGGGAATACCTGATTAATGGCGGGTATACTTCGAGTGACTTCTTGGCTATTAGAGGAGGTTCTAATGGTGGATTGCTTGTCGGAGCGACTCTAACACAGCGACCTGATCTAATGAAGGTGGCGCTACCAGCGGTAGGTGTTCTTGACATGTTGCGCTATCACACCTTTACTGCTGGAGCAGGATGGGCCTATGACTACGGTACTGCAGAAGACTCCGAAGAAATGTTCGATTACCTGAAAGGGTACTCGCCTGTACATAATGTAAAAGAAGGGGTTCAATATCCAGCAACGCTAGTTACCACTGGTGATCATGATGACCGTGTTGTTCCTGCACATAGCTTCAAATTTGCGGCAGAGCTTCAAGACAAGCAATCAGGAGTACTACCTACATTGATACGCATTGAAACCGATGCGGGCCACGGAGCTGGAACCCCAGTGAGTAAGACCATCGACCAATACGCCGACATCTTCGGATTTACTCTTTACAACATGGGGTTTGAAAGTCTTCCTAGCCCTAGAATCAGAAACGAAAACGAAAATAATTTTAAGTAATCAAGTGGTGAAGGTCTAGAAGTCGAATTCTTCTAGATCTTCAGACTTTTCTTCACGAATCACTTGATTCGCTTCGTTGCAGAGAAGATTAATGCTTATCTGATCGGGTTTAATAAAATCTTCAGAAGAAACCCCGATCGAATCATTGTAATTTTCTCGCATATAATTCGCCCAAACGGGAAGAGCCATAGTAGCTCCTTGTCCGTAAGTAATGTTGTCGAAGTGAACGGCACGGTCTTCGGCTCCTACCCAAACCCCGGTAGCGAGGTTGGGAACCATTCCCATGAACCAGCCGTCAGATTGATTTTGAGTCGTTCCTGTCTTACCGGCAATCGGGTTTTTAAATTCATAGGGGTATCCGGTAACGGCCTCCTGATAAGCCGGGTTGTCGATCATCCAATTATGTCTTAATCGAACTCCCGATCCTGCTTCGGTAACTCCTTTTAAAAGGCTGATCATCGTGTAGGCAATTTCTTTATTGAAAACGTCTCTAGTTTGAGGAATCGCATCGTAAATAATATTGCCTGATTCGTCCTCAATACGAGTGACAAAGGTTGGGGTCGTATGAACGCCCTGATTCGCAAAGGTGCTGTAAGCCGAAACCAAGTCTAACACTTTAATGTCTGGTGTTCCTAATGCAATCGCCGGCACCGCGGGTATTCTACTTTCAATTCCTAGTCGTTCAGCTACTGATACCACAGAAGCTGGGCCTACCTTGTCAATGAGCTGTGCGGTAACGGTATTAATACTATTGGCTAATGCGTGTTTTAGGGTGATGGATTCCCCTGAGTACTTACCGCCAGAATTTTTTGGACACCAAGATTCAATATTTCCATGTCTCCCCGCACTAACGCAATACGGAACATCAGGCAGTCGATCACACGGTGACATTCGTAATTGGTCGATAGCCGCTGCGTAAACAAAAGGCTTGAAAGTAGATCCTACTTGACGGGCGCCTTGAACGACATTATCGTATTGAAAATGCTTGTAGTCAACGCCACCAACCCAAGCTTTAATGTGTCCCGTCTGCGGCTCAATACTCATTAGTGCTCCGCGAAGATGAGATTTATAGTAAAGGATCGAGTCATACGGAGTCATCACTGTATCGCGTTCCTTGCTCGGAGCCTTCCAATCAAAGACCGTCATCTCAGTAGGAATATAAAAACTGGCCTTAATAAGGGTGTCTGATTTGCCTTGTGCCCGGAGCGATCTCCAACGATCACTGTTTCGCATGGCGCGATCCACAATCTGCTCAACCTGTTCCAATTCTAGGTCGATAAATGGTGCAGTTGGGTTGCTGTCCTGTTTTTGCTGTCTAAAAAAAGCTGCTTGCAAATTAGAAAGATGGCTTTCCATTGCGTCTTCAGCATTCTGCTGTAGCCGGCTATCTATCGTGGTATAGACACGTAAACCGTCTCTGTAAATGTCGTAAGTCTCTCCTGTTGATTTCGGATTTTCACGCACCCAATTCTTCAGCCACAACTGTAAATGCATTCTAAAATAGGTGGCCAAACCTTCGTTGTGGGAGTTTTCTGGGGTAAAACGAACATCAAGAGGTGTTTGTTGTAACGAGTCACTTAGCTTTTCATCGAGATAGCCATATTTAACCATCTGGTCTAAAACCGTATTTCGTCTTGAAGTAACCAATTCTGGTCTACGAACCGGATTGTAGAGGGAAGAGTTTTTCAGCATTCCAACCAACATCGCACTCTCCTTAACCTCTAATTCTTGGGGCGTCTTATTGAAATAGATTCGGGCCGCATTTTCAATTCCGTCTGCTAGATAATTGAAATCGTAATTGTTGAGATACATTTGAATGATCTCCTCTTTGGTATAGTTGCGCTCTAAACGAACTGCAATCACCCATTCCTTAATCTTCTGTTGAAGGGCTTCCTTTAAATTTCTTGAACGCACACCCACAAATAACTGTCGAGCAAGCTGCTGTGATATGGTAGAGGCTCCTCCGCGTTTGCCAAGAAAGACCACTGCCCTCGCAAATCCTCGAAAATCAATTCCAGAGTGTTCAAAAAATCGAGCATCCTCAGTGGCAACAAGCGCATCAATAAGTGACTTTGGAAGTTCACTATAATCTACGGGGCTTCTATTATCTAACAAGTAGAACTTACCTAATAATAGACTGTCTGAGGAATAGATGTGAGTAGCTAGATTCGACTCTGGGTTTTCTAATTGCTCAAAGGTCGGCATCTCCCCAAACTTACCAGTAACTGCGCTGTGAAAAACAAAGTATATACCCGCAACTCCGAAAACAAACAAAACCCAGAGAAGGGTAATTATTCTTCGATACATCTGTTAGTTATTCTCCCGGTTTTTATTCTGATTCCTTCTTCGATTCTGTCCCGAATTTCTTCTAGGTTTATTCGAAGCAGTCTTCTCCTTATTAGGATTGGCCGACTGCTTTGGAGTACTAGAGTCGTTCGTTGGCTTCGGCTTTCTATTCTTGTTTCTTCGCTTATTTCTCCTTTTAGGTTGATCAAAACGAGTTAAGCTATCCTCGGTCAGAGATTGGTCTGGGTCTGGCGCCATCTCATCAATAGTCTGAACTTCTATTTGATACGCCTCAAGAGAATCAATCTTCTTACCCTCTTTATTGATTGCCAAAATTTCATTCACTCGATCTTTGTCAAGAGTGTGCCAATTGGTGGCATCGTTCTTATAGGTAAACCATAAAAGACCTTTGAAAATATCTACTTTCTGACAGAAGGCAACCCCTTTCTCTGTTTGTAATTTACAATCGGTCGGAGGAAACCCTTTAAGTGCGTCGAGATAAGTATCTAACTCAAAGTTGAGGCAGCATTTCAGTTTTCCACATTGGCCAGCTAGTTTTTGCGGATTCAAAGCAAGTTGCTGATATCGCGCTGCGGAAGTGCTCACAGCTCTAAAATCAGAGAGCCAAGTTGAACAACAAAGTTCTCGACCGCAAGAACCAATACCACCTAATCTTTGGGCTTCTTGACGATAGCCAATCTGACGCATTTCTATTCTTAAGCCAAAAGCACGAGCCATGTCTTTTATTAACTGGCGAAAATCTACTCTGGCCTCGGCCGTATAATAGAAGGTAGCTTTTGAACCGTCTCCCTGAAGTTCTACGTCTGAGATCTTCATCTCAAGATTTAAAGAAATAGCAATTTCTCTCGCTCGCTTCTGAATTTCGTCTTCACGCTCTCTGGCTTGATGCCAAACTTCAATATCTCTTTGAGACGCCTTTCGGTAGATCTTACCTAAGGTCGGTTCGTCTAATGCAACGCCCTTGCGCTTCATCTGAACTTTAACTAGCTCCCCGGTAAGGGTTACAATACCAACGTCATGACCCGAAGCAGCCTCAGTGGCCACAACATCTCCCATGAGAATCGAAAGCTTATCGGTGTTTTTGAAGAATTCCTTACGGCTGTTTTTAAATCGAACCTCAACAATATCGAAACGCTCCTGCCCAGCTGGCAAGGACATGTTCTCTAGCCAGTCAAAAACAGTAAGTTTATTACAGCCATCTGTTCCGCAAGTACCATTGTTCTTGCAGCCCCTGACTTTTCCATCCTTACTTGTAGAACACGATGCGCACGACATAATTCGAAAATAAACATTAAAGGTACAACAAAGGAAAACCGGCTACAACTAAGCCTTGTATTTAAGCTTTGGAGATCGTCCTTTTTTAAAGATTTTATTACTTACTGTCTTCCCCTTTCGAAGCGCTTTTTGCTCCTCTTCGGGCAATGCGACAATATCCATGCACTCTTCACTACAACAATGATTCATCTTCGAAGCACAGCTTTCACACTGGATAAAAAGTAAATGACATCCTGAGTTCGCACAGTTTACGTGAGAATCACAAGGGGAGCCACACTGATGACAAACGGCAATCACATCATTAGAAATACATTCTGCACGACGTTCGTCAAAAACAAAGTTCTTACCTAAGAATTTATTTTCTAATCCTTCAGCTCTAACCTGTCGAGTATATTCAATAATTCCACCTTCAAGTTGATATACCTGTTTAAAGCCTTTGTGCTTGTAATATGCACTAGCCTTTTCACAACGAATACCCCCGGTGCAATACATCACCAATTTTTTAGACTCTTTATGGTCTTTAAGTTGTTCTTCAATAAGATCTAAAGAATCTCTGAAGGTGTCTACATCAGGGCAAACTGCATTTTTGAAATGTCCGATTTCGCTTTCGTAGTGATTGCGCATATCGACTAGCACAGTATCTGGATCTTCGATAAGTTCATTGAATTTCTCAGCTCCGACATGAACTCCCTTGTCAGTAACATCAAAAGACCCATCGTCTAATCCGTCAGCCACAATTTTATGTCGAACCTTAACCTTAAGTTTCAAGAACGACATGTTGTCTTGTTCAATAGCGATGTTTAATCTTACATTTTCTAGAAACGAAATGCTATCTAAGTGCGTTTTGAAAGCTTCAAAATGAGGTGCAGGAACAGAAAGTTGTGCGTTAATTCCTTCTTTAGCCACATAGATTCTACCTAGAACCTCTAAGTCATTCCAAGCTAGAAACAGGTGATTACGAACAAGTTGTGGGTTCTTGAGGTGTGCGTATTTATAGAACGAGATCGTAAGCCGGTCAACACCAGCTTGGTCAATTAGAACAGCTCGCTCCTTCGCACTTAAGGTATTGTACAGTTGCATGCTATACGATGATTTTAAGTTAGAAAGATTCGATAAAAGTTGAACAAAAGTACATTTTTTCAACAATTTCATTCTTCTGCAACATTGATGCATGGGAATGCTTTAAATTTGGAAATAGTCCAAATGAATAGATATGAGCAAAGAACAAGACGCTAAGTTAAAAGCACTTCAACTTACCCTAGACAAATTAGATAAAACCTACGGTAAAGGTGCCGTTATGAAAATGGGAGACTCGATAGTACAAGAGGTCGAAGTTATTTCTTCGGGTTCTATCGGTCTAAACACCGCTCTTGGCGTTGGAGGGTTTCCAAAAGGTAGAATTATAGAAATCTATGGGCCTGAATCTTCGGGTAAAACCACCCTTACCCTACATGCGATTGCTGAGGCTCAAAAAGCGGGAGGTATAGCTGCTTTTGTTGATGCAGAACACGCTTTCGATCGTTTCTATGCGGCAAAACTAGGTATTGACATAGACAACCTCATTATTTCACAGCCCGATCACGGTGAACAGGCGCTTGAAATTGCCGATAACCTTATCCGATCAGGGGCTATCGATATCATTATTATCGACTCTGTCGCGGCATTAACACCAAAGAGTGAGATTGAAGGAGAGATGGGTGATTCTAAAATGGGATTACATGCTCGACTAATGTCTCAAGCACTTAGAAAACTTACCTCTACCATTTCAAAAACCAATTGCACGGTGATTTTCATTAACCAATTACGCGAAAAGATTGGTGTAATGTTTGGTAACCCAGAAACTACAACAGGAGGTAACGCTCTTAAATTCTACGCCTCTGTTCGACTAGACATCCGTCGTTCAAGTCAAATCAAAGATGGTGACTCGAATGTAATGGGTAATAAAACCAAGGTGAAAGTGGTTAAAAACAAGGTTGCTCCTCCTTTTAAAACCGCTGAATTCGATATCATGTATGGCGAAGGAATCTCAAAAGTGGGTGAAATTATCGACTTGGGGGTTGCCTATGAAATCGTTAAAAAGAGCGGGTCTTGGTTCAGCTATGAAGACAGCAAATTAGGTCAGGGTAGAGATGCAGTTAAGGCGCTCCTTTTAGATAATCCAGACCTCTCTGAGGAAATTGAAAACAAGATTTACGAGGCTCTTAACCACGTGAACTCATAACTGGCT
Source organism: Flavobacteriaceae bacterium (assembly GCA_036782715.1). Classification (GTDB taxonomy): domain Bacteria; phylum Bacteroidota; class Bacteroidia; order Flavobacteriales; family Flavobacteriaceae; genus UBA3478. The sequence continues at coordinate 84,967 of DAIPYN010000003.1, read as the reverse complement.
CATTAGTCAGTTCTTCAACAAAAAGATCTCTTACGTCTTCTCGAAACTTTTCGAGTTTGTCTTTAGAATAAGTGCCCGCCTTAATGGTGGGCATTATTTTATATCTCAGTATGCCCGGCCCGCCGTGATACAGGTCCCAATTGATTCGCTTCTTACAATCGTAATTGATAATCGGTACAATGGGCAAATCATGAGTTAAGGACATTGAAAACGCACCGTTCTTAAAACGATCAAGCATTACAGACGAGTCAGGAACTCCTCCTTCAGGATAAATAGCAACTGAAGCTCCGTTTTTAACCCGTTCTTGAACGCTCTGATATACTTGCTTTCTACTCTCCTTATTCGAGCGGTCAACCATGATTACAGCACGTTTATAAAAGAATCCGAAAATCCAGATCTTCTGCAACTCGGCCTTACCGACAAAAACAACGGGCTTTTTACAGATTCTCAGCATCAACATCACATCGAGCATACTTGTGTGGTTCATTACCATAATGGCAGGAGTGTTCGGTAAATTTTCAGAACCTCTCACCTTTCTAATCGGCGTTCCCATCATAAAGAGAATAAATGGAGCCCATATTGATCGAGCGCACCAGTAAACTAAGGGGTACGTTTTTCTAGAACTAACTCCAATTAGTAGAATAGGAGAAAAAACGAGTACAGGTAGCGCCGTTACCACATAAAACCACACCTTGTAAATGATGTAGCCTGAATTTTTGATGAATCTCAACACGGATTCGAAAGTATAACTTTTTAAATTTTTGTAACTATGTAGACTAAATTTTACAGATGGCACGAATCCTTACAGGAGTACAAAGTACAGGAACCCCGCACCTTGGGAATATACTTGGAGCAATCCTACCAGCAATATCTCTCGCAAATAGTGCAGAGAACGATTCTTATTTATTTATCGCTGATATGCATTCGCTCACCCAGATTAAGGATGGTGCAACCTTGAAAGCGAACACCTTTTCAACCGCGGCAACCTGGCTAGCCTTTGGGTTGGATGTCGACAAAACGGTATTCTATAGACAAAGTGACCTGCCTGAGGTGACCGAGTTGTCTTGGTATCTAAGCTGTCTATTTCCCTACCAAAGACTTACCCTGGCACATTCATTTAAGGATAAAGCTGATCGTTTAGAAGACGTGAATGCCGGATTATTTACCTACCCCATGCTTATGGCTGCTGATATTCTTCTTTATGATGCAGAACAGGTACCCGTCGGTAAAGATCAACTGCAACACTTAGAGATGACAAGAGACGTTGCTCAGCGTTTTCACAACAAATACGGTGAAACCTTTGTCTTACCAGAGGCAACAATCAACGAGAGCACCATGTACATCCCTGGTACTGATGGCCAAAAAATGAGTAAAAGCAAAGGAAACCTTATTGATGTTTTTGCTCCCGAAAAAGAGCTTAAAAAGCAAGTCATGGGTATTCTTAGCGACAGTAAAAGTCTTGAAGAGCCTAAAGACCCATTAACAGACACCACTTTTGCCCTGTACAAGTGCCTTGCTCCACAAGATGAGATAGAAGCGATGAGCGCCAACTACCTTGCTGGAAATTACGGCTACGGACATGCAAAAAAAGCATTGTTAGAGCTTATTCTTCAAACCTTTCAGGAGCCAAGAGAAAAATACGAGTACCTACATGCGCACCCTCAAGAAGTCGAAGAAGCTTTACAGCAAGGGGCTGAAAAGGCTAGAAAAACAGCTCGAGCAGTACTTCAAAGAGTACGAGAAAAGGTTGGCTTTTAACCTATATCGAATAGGAATTATCAGGGTTGTGAACCACCTGATCATCTAAATGCATTTTGAGTAATAGCTCTAATACCGTATCCTTCTCAAGTCCCGATAATTGAATGATTTGACTAGGATAAAGTTTTTGGTGGAATTTTAATAGCTCATAAATCTTTAGCGTCTTTGGGTCTTTAGGACCCTTTTTCGAAAGCGATTGTTTCAAAGGGAAGTGAACCCCTAAATGCGCAGCAATAGTTTCGGGCCTTTCGTACAGCACTGCCGAATGGTTTGCGATTAAACGATTACACCCTTGAGAAGTTACCTTGTGAATATCCCCAGGCGAAGCGACCAAATGGCTATGGTAACCCTTCGCAAAATTTGCTGTAACTAAACTGCCTCCTCGCTCCGCAGACTCTACCACCCAAACAACGTCTGCCATGCCGGCTATTAGTCGATTTCTCGCAAGAAAACGCCCCTTGTGAGCAGAACTTTGTATCGGGTATTCTGAAAACGTAAACCCCTTACTCTCTAATCCCTTACGCAAACTAACATGCGATTTAGGATAGGTATCGTCTAAACCATGAGCTAGAACACTGTGAACCGTGAAGCCAGAATTGCTTGCAACACTTTGGGAATAACTGTCGATACCATATGCTAAGCCACTGATAACTTCAAAATTAGGTTCACATGCTGTTCTAAAAAATTCATCTATTTGCCATTTCCCATAAGCGGTCATCTTTCGAGTACCGACAATAGCAAGAAGCGGAAGTCGTCGATCAGAGGTGCCGGCATCTCCTGTTCTATAAATCAGAACAGGAGCATCGCTCATTTTATTTGGATTAAAGGGATATTCTTTGTCAAGAAAGGATATTGTTCTTACTCCCATTGTTTCTTGCTTTCTGAAAACTTCGAGAGCCTTAAGGCACTCTGTTTTGTCTAAAGATTTTATTTTATATACCGATGGGTATTTTATTTTTTCACCGCTAATTAAACTAGCAATAGTATTCTGATAATCAGTATTTAATAAAATATATTCTCTAAGGTTTTTAGGTGAAAGTCCTGAAAATTGACTTAATAAAAACAAAGCCTCATGCGTGGTTAGTTCTGAAAACATGCTTAAAGGTATCACTGTGGAGTGAAGAATACTTGCAGCCAAATAATTGGCCTATAAGAATTGAGTAAATTTTAAGATATTTGTGTCTATGCATCTTGCCCCATATATCGAAACGCTTCTTGAAGAGAGAAACTTCGTAATACTGCCTGGTTTCGGAGCTTTTGAACCAGGGGCCTATTTAGGAATTAGCATCAATGAAAACGGCGAACTTCTTCCTCCAAAACGTGCCGTTTCATTCAACCCGCATTTGTCGAACGATGATTCTGTATTAGCGACGGTGATCGCTTCAAAGGAACTTTTAGAAGTTGATGACGCAAAAGCAAAACTGAAAGCGTTGGTGTTTGAATGGAAGTCAACGCTTAATAAAGAAGGATCTTTAGTTATTAAAGGTTTGGGAAGGTTTGAAAAAGCGAATGGCCTCATTCAATTAATCACAGAAGCCTCTGAGCTTAAACTAGGAAGTTTTGGCCTCCCTGCGGTAGCTCCACCGTCCAAAAAAGAAGAGGTTGATAAGGAGGCGGCCCAGCCTATTCAAAAAGAAGTAGAACTATTAAAAGTCGAAAGGCCTGAAGAACATAAGCCCTCCAAAAAAGCTGAAGAAAAGCCTGAGATGGTCGAAGAAACAGCATCCGCCCCTTCTTTTACCTATCAACTAGCCATTGTTCTTGCGGTAATAGCTGTCTTATCGGTAGGCTATTTTTTCTATTCTCAACTTAAAGGTGTAGACCTAAGCAACCTTATTTAGAATGAAGTCGAAAACTCCATCTGATTCTAGAACAGTAACCACTGATCTAGTACTCCCTAGCGAAACCAATCACTTGAGCCACCTATTTGGTGGGGCACTATTATCAAAGATGGACCGCGCCGCTTACATCACTGCAAGACGTCATAGCAGAAGAATAGCCGTGACCGCTTCGGTAAATCATGTGGCGTTTAACACCGCAATTCCGCTAGGTAGTGTAGTGACTATAGAGGCCAGTGTTTCTCGAGCCTTTAAAACCTCAATGGAAATCTTTATCGATGTGTTCATTGAAGATCGAATTAGCGGAGAGCGCACCAAGGCCAATGAGGCGATTTACACTTTTGTAGCTGTTGACGACACCATGACTCCGGTTGAAGTTCCAGAGATTATTCCCGAAACTGAACTAGAGAAATCAAGGTATGAAGCGGCTCTTAGAAGAAAACAACTTAGCTTGGTCTTAGCTGGTAAAATGAAGCCTCAAGAAGCTACTGAATTAAAGGCGATTTTCGAGATAGAATAGCCTCCTAAAGCCTGTAAACCCATTTCTCTGGGTTGAGTCGGGTTGTGTTCTTATAAAGATAAAATTTGAGGAGGGTTTGACCGCTCACCTTGTCTGTGTGCAGGGTTCCAAGACTTTGCTTTGCAACCACCTTATCCCCTTCTTTGACACTTACATCCTGAAGATTGTAATACATCGTAATAAAGTCGCCATGTCGAACGTACACCCCTTTTATTCCCTGACGGCTAATCATCACATTCATCACTTCTCCGTCATAAATCGCACGCGCCTTTGAACCAGATTCTGTGGCAATGGTAACGCCGTTATTGAAATGCTTTAGGGCCGGATATAACTTGTCGGCATAAGTGCCATACCCAATACTTTTTATTCCCTTTTCTACCGGCCAAATGTGTCTTCCTTTGTTTCCTTCAAAACTTTTAGCCAATGCTTCTGACTCTGGGGTGAGCACAAACCCGCCTTTTCGATTCGCTTTTTTGGCCTTGGCTAATCGCTCTCTATTTGCCTTTTCAATAGCCTCTCGAATCAATCGGTCAATTTCAGAATCAATTCGCTTTCGCTCTTTATCTCGATCTGCTAGCTCTCGACGATAGGCCCTTTCTTGCTTGCGCGCGTTAGCAATCAATAGTTCTTGTTTTTCTCGATCTGCGATCAAGACGGTTTGTTGGCGCCGGTTTTCTTCAACCTTTTCTTCTTTTTGCTTGAGTTGCTCCTCTAATGTGGCAGAAATTTGTTGCAATTCTTCTTGTTTACGAACAAGCCGTTCTGCTTGGGTGGTTCGATAAGAGGCATATTGTAATAAATAATTCCACCTTCTTCGCGCATCCTTGAAGCTATCAGCAGCTAATAAAAACAGCCACTTATTTTTCTCAACTTTTCGCTTATACGAATTGACAATTACTTTTTGGTAATCTTGCTTGATTACTTCGATTTGCTCCTTTAGGTCGTCGATTCGACTATTGCTTTCTACTATTTGTCGCTGAAGTAGTTGTACTTCGTTTGCGGTAAGCTCGATAAGGCTCTCCAAAGCATATCTCTTATTGTCGAGGAGTTGAATTTGATCAATAGCTGATCCTTTTAATCGCACTTGTTGCTGTAATAACCGCTCCATCTGAGCAATTTCTATCGCAATCTCCTCTTTACGTTTCTCAAGATTTCGTTGCTGTTGCGTCTTCTGCTGTGCAAACGAAAAATTACAGACGGTCAGAAGTACAACTAAAAAGGACCAGAAACGCTTCATTTAATTGTCGTAAAACCTGATGGTATTTGAAAAGGCAAAGTCAATTTCTTGTTGAGTTGAACCCCCTCTAGTTCAAGATTAAGCACTCGGTCTCCCGCAACTAACCGTATGACCTGCGGTGTGTAAGAATCTTTGTCCTTGTACTGGTAGGTGATTCTCAGCTTGTCAAACCCTTCGATCTGAAACTCTTGAAAGCCAATTTGAGACTTGTCGGTAGAGAGCCCTACCCGATAATAGCCTTTAGCGGGCGTAGTTAATTCTCCAGCAAACACTCGACTAGTCACCGTCTTATTGGTGAGCAAATTAACCTCCTTTCGTTCTGACTCTTGTAAGCCCTCAACGGATTCTAAGAATAACGGCTGTCCTAGAAAAAGCCTTTCAATGTGCTGGTAACTTAATTGGGCGGGAATGATGGTTTCAATGACTGAAACAGAGCCTTTGTAATAGGTTCGGTCTAGACGGTTGTAGAAGGCGACTTCTTCGGGAGACAACAAGGCTTTCGCAACCCCGAGCGGTGCGCTTAAAAGGATTCCTTCGCTTGGCTTTAGTCGCATTGATAGGGTAACGGCCTTAGTGTCGGCGTTGTTTTTTAATTCAGCCTTAATTCGAGCTCTAATCCCTTCTGATTCTTGAAAGTTTCTTTGATTAACCTCGAGCGGATGTGATCCTGTACGATTCGAAACGGCGTTTGCCCCTGGCCTAAGTAAGGCACATGAAGTAAAGCTGAGTGCTAATACATAAAGAGCTGCCCGTTTCTTTCTCATACTATTCTAATGCGCTGTAATCTCCTAAACTAAGTGAAGTAAAATCGCCGTCGTAGATGACGTGATTTCCTATCATTGAGTTTTGAATCTTTGCGTTTGAGATTTTTGACTGGGACTGAATAATAGTATCCTTGATTTCACAGTTGTCGATATGGGTTTGGCTTCCGACCGAAACATATGGGCCTATAGTGCTATTGTAAATCTTTGCTCCTTTCGCAATGCTACAGGGCTCTACGATAGTACTGTTTACAATTTCGGCGTCATCATTGATTAAAGCCTCTCCTTCTTTGTGTAGAAATCCTAACATTCGACGGTTGGTCTCCACGGTGATCGCTTTGTTCCCACAATCCATCCACTCCGCTACCTCTGCGGTCATAAATTTCTTACCAGCCTGCATCATTCGCTTAATACCATCATTAATCTGGTATTCTCCTCCATTTACGATTTCATTATCAAGAACATAGGTAAGAGCATCTCTCAGCTCTTCGACGGCTTTAAAATAATAGATGCCAATAACCGCCTTGTCAGATACAAAAGTGGTCGGCTTTTCTACTAATCCTTGAATTTGCCCTTTATCGTCTAGTTCAACGACTCCATAAGCTTCTGGGTTTTCAACCTGTTTTACCCAAATCACACTATCTGCAGAAGCGTCTAATTCAAACTTTGCGCGAATAAGCGTGTCTGCGTATGCGATCACTGCCGGGCCTTCAAGAGATGGTTTGGCACACATAATCGCATGACCAGTTCCTAAAGGCTGATCTTGACGATAAATCGAGGCTTTGGCGCCTAAACTCTCTGCGAGCTCGGTTAAGGAGTCCTCTACATCTTTACCAAAAAAGGCTTCATCTCCGATGACAAAAGCGACCTCGTCGATAGGTTCGTCTAATATGGCTGCGATATCTCTAACGAGACGGTGCACAATGGGGCTTCCGGCTACTGGAACTAAAGGCTTTGGAACAGTTAAAGTGTGCGGTCTAAGGCGCGAGCCTCTTCCCGCCATGGGTACTATAATTTTCATTGGGTTTTATTTATGCGGTTCCTGTACTACCGAATCCTCCAGATCCGCGATCTGACTCGTTCAAAGACTCTACCTCTTGCCAGCTCGCAACTTCGTGCTTAGCAATTACCATTTGAGCGATTCGCTCTCCGTTTTCGATAGTAAAATCCTCATTGGAAAGGTTCACTACGATTACCCCTATTTCTCCTCGATAATCTGCATCAATGGTTCCTGGAGAATTAACGAGTCCAATACCCTTTTTAATCGCTAATCCACTACGAGGGCGGATTTGAGCCTCATAACCTTCAGGTAATTCAATGAATAAGCCTGTCGGAACAATTGCTCTCATCAGAGGCTTCAACACAATAGGTTCTGGATTATTTGCTCGAAGGTCCATTCCTGCCGACTGAGAGGTCTGATAGCTAGGTAATGGATGAGATGATTTGTTAATGATCTTAACGGGTACCATAAGATGTAAAGAGTCTTTTTAAAGTTGATCTTTCAATGAGTATAACAAAGCTACTAAATAAGAGGAGGAACAGTAAGGCCATCCATAAGCTTGTCGTAAAGAAAAAGAAATGAGTGAGAGATAGGGTTACAGAGAGGGTGAGGTATCCCAACATAGGAACCACTTTGTAAGGAATAGGATAGGATTTTCTCCCCCATAAAAACGAAATCAACATCATGGCCCCGTACGCTGCCAGGGTAGCTATTGCTGCAGCGATGTACCCAATTTGTGGAATAAGATAGCTGTTTAAGCCAAGGGTAATTAAAGCACCTAGTCCAGATATCACCGCACCCACATAGGTTCTATCTGTAATCTTGTACCAAACCGAAAGGTTGTGATAAACGCCTAGAAACAGCGCCCCGAGCAACACAAAAGGAACAATAATTAAGCCTTCTCTATAAATTTCGTCACGTAAAAAAATCTTTGCAATAGGCTGTAAGAATACCATAACCCCTAAATAAATAACACTAGCTAAGGCCACGAAAAAATAAGTAACCTCTGCATATTGTTTTTCCTTATTCTCCTTTTTTGCTTCTCTAAAAAAGAAGGGCTCTACTCCCATTCGATAGGCCGTTGCAAAAAGCGTCATGAAAACACCGAGTTTGTAGCATGCTCCATAAATCCCAGCTTCTGCTTCGCCCGCTAACCTGGTAAGGATAATCTTGTCAAATACTTCGTTGATGGTAAAGGCAATGCCTGCAAGCATCACCGGCATTGCATACCGCAAGAGTTGTCTGTACAGCTTATAATCGAATACCGGTTTATATTTAAAGTAAACAGGAAGCATCCAAAAAAGAGTGAAAGCACTAGCGATAATATTAGCCTCAAAAATGGCGTCGATTTCATGGCCTAAGAATCTTGTTCCTGAGAACTTAAGATAATAGATGTTTAAGCCAACATTGATAACCACGTTAATTGATTTTATAACCGCATACCTAGTGGCTTGTTCTTGTGCTCTTAGATAGGCAAAAGGAATGACCACTAAGGCGTCGAGTATTAGGATATATACTGTCTTCTTTACAAACTCTGGTTGAATCCCAGTGGCAGACCCAATGAATTCATAGAAAAGGATTCCAAGACCGAGCAAGACTAAAGAAGATGTGGCCAGAGCCCAAATTGAAGTAGTTAAAACACGATCTGGCCGATCACTTTTATGATAAAATCTGAAAAATGCAGTCTCCATGCCATAGGAGAAAAGCACATTGAAAAAGGCGATCCAAGAATAGATAAAAACGTACTGACCATAGCCTGCTGCTTGATCAAAGATTGAGGTGTATAAGGGTAATAGGAGAAATGATAATGCGCGGGGAAGCACAGTGGCTAAACCATAGACAAAAATCTGTTTTCCTAAACGCTTAATGGTCTCCATAAATCTACTGTCTTATGATCGGACGACTTAACGGCGGTAAGATAAGCTTGGTTTTACGATTTGGACGGTTCAAACAATAAATAAAAACCACTTCACCCTCCCGATATTCATCTAATCTTAGAAGGTGTGAGTCTTCTAGCCGGTCAAGCATTTTGGGTACGCCCTCTATAGACGCAGTCCATTCACAAGATTTGAGTTTGGTTAAACGAAATCTAACCTCGAAATAAGGGCTTTGCTCTGCTCTTCCCGGTAAAACCTGATTAGCAACGATGTTATCAACTGAGTACTGATCTGGATAAGCACCACACGACCACAAGAGTACCACAATGAAAAAAAGAAGAATACGAATCCTACTATTCAAGACATAAATACTTATGTCCTAAAGATAAACAAACTGAGTCGGTGAACTACCCGTTAAGTGCCTCGGCTCCACCTACAATCTCGAGGATCTCGTTGGTAATAGCCGCTTGACGTGCTTTATTGTAGGTAAGTTTCAATTGATCTCTAAGCTCCTTAGCGTTATCTGTTGCTTTGTGCATGGCAGTCATTCGAGCACCGTGTTCACTAGCAAAAGAGTCTCTAATCGCTTTATACAGTTGAATTTTTAAAGACTTAGGAATAAGTTCATTTACGATTTCCTCTGCCGACGGTTCAAAAATGTATTCCTCTGTGGTGGTTTCTGAAGCGTCTCCTTCTGCTACCATTGGTAAGAATGCTTCGTTCTTAACAATTTGAGTTGCTGCATTTTTAAATGAATTATACACCAGTCTGATCTCGTCATACTGCTCAGAGATAAAAGCCTCTATTAAATCGTTTGCTACGGCTGCAGATGCATCAAAAGTTAAGTCGTCGTAGATAGAACTATGATCTCCGACAATAACGGCTTCTTTGAGTCCGTCTGCCACCTTTTTACCGATGGTTACAATTTCAACGGACACCTCTTTGCCATAAGACTCAGATGCAGCTTTAACCGCTTTGATGACATTGGTATTAAAAGCCCCACAAAGCCCTCGATTTGAACTAATGGCTACCAGGAGCACCTTTTTGGCAGCTCGCTTTTCAGCATATACGTTCTCTGTACCTTCTTCAAGATTTTGTCCTAAACCGGCCAATAAAAAAGAAAGCTTATCGGCGTAGGGACGCATAGCAACAATAGCATCTTGAGCCTTCTTCAATTTCGCAGCAGAAACCATTTTCATGGCACTGGTAATCTGCATGGTTGAAGAAACCGATGATATTCTGTTACGTATTTCCTTTAAGTTAGCCATAAAGCCTTTCTTATGCTTGGTGTCGTTTTGTTACTTCAGCAGCTACCTCAGTTAGTACTGCAATTGCCTCGTCGGTTAGTTTTCCTGCTTTCAAGCTAGAAAGAACCTCTTGATGACTCATTCTAAGAGTTTCAATGTAATCCTTCTCAAAAGCCTTAACTGCATTTACAGGAACGTCTTTAAGTAGGTTTTTAGAACCTGCGTAGATAATCGCTACCTGATCTTCAACCGTGTAAGGATCGTTCTGTGCTTGTTTTAGAATCTCTACGTTACGACGTCCTTTTTCAATTACGTTAAGGGTTGCAGCGTCAAGATCAGAACCGAATTTTGCAAACGCTTCTAGTTCTCTAAACTGTGCTTGGTCAAGTTTTAAAGTACCCGCAACTTTCTTCATCGACTTGATCTGTGCAGACCCCCCAACACGCGATACAGAGATACCTACGTTAATCGCAGGACGAACCCCTTGGTTGAATAAATCCTGCTCTAAGAAAATCTGACCATCAGTAATCGAAATTACGTTGGTTGGGATATAAGCAGAAACGTCTCCCGCTTGTGTTTCAATGATAGGAAGAGCGGTTAACGATCCTCCACCTTTTACTTTTTCTTTTAGTGATTCTGGAAGGTCGTTCATGTTCTTCGCAATTGAATCATCTGCGATAACCTTAGCTGAACGCTCAAGTAATCTTGAGTGAAGGTAGAAAACGTCTCCAGGATATGCCTCACGTCCCGGTGGACGACGTAGAAGAAGTGATACCTCACGGTAAGCTACTGCTTGCTTAGAAAGATCATCATAAACGATTAGCGCCGGACGACCCGTGTCTCTAAAGTATTCCCCGATTGCTGCACCCGCAAAAGGAGCATAAACCTGCATAGGTGCAGGATCTGATGCGTTTGCCGCAACAATGGTAGTATAGGCTAAAGCTCCCTTGTCTTCAAGAGTTTTAGCAATAGCAGCTACCGTTGATGCTTTTTGACCAACCGCTACGTAAATACAGTATACTGGTTCGCCTGCATCATAAAATTCTTTTTGATTTAGAATCGTATCAATACAAACCGTGGTTTTACCTGTTTGACGGTCACCAATAACCAGCTCACGCTGACCTCTACCTACAGGGATCATCGCGTCAATCGCCTTAACTCCTGTTTGAAGCGGCTCATTTACAGGTTGTCTAAAAATTACCCCAGGGGCCTTGCGCTCTAGTGGCATTTCGAAAGTCTCTCCTTCGACAGCTCCTTTTCCGTCGATTGGCTCACCAAGCGTGTTAAGAACACGTCCAACGACACCTTCTCCAACATTGATAGAAGCGATACGTTGTGTTCTCTTTACAGTAGAACCTTCGGTAATTTCTTTAGATGGACCAAGAAGTACAACACCTACGTTATCCTCTTCAAGGTTAAGTACGATTCCTTGCATTCCTCCGTCGAACTCAACAAGTTCTCCATATTGTGCGTTAGATAGACCGTAAATACGTGCGATACCGTCACCCACTGCAAGTACAGTTCCTACCTCGTCAAGGGTAGCGCTAGCGTCGAAACCTTCGATTTGCTTTTTTAAGATTGCTGAAACTTCAGCTGCTTTTACTTCTGCCATCGTTATAGACTATTAGAAAATTCTCTTTTTAATCGATTCAGTTGTTTTGAAAGACTTGCATCAAACTGCAGGTCATTAATTCTTAGAACAAATCCACCAATTAGTTCAGGTTCGATTTGTTTTTCAAGAGTCACCTCAGAGTAACCAGAGGCCTTGATTTTTGCAATGATTTCGTTGTCAAAAGCTTCAGTAGTAGCAGAACTACTTTTCAGTGTTACAACTACTGCTCCACGACCTTCATTATGCTTTTCAGCGTAACGAATAATAACGTCTTGAAGTAACTCAAGTCGCTCGTTGCTAACAAGAGCATTAAGCAAGCCGCTTGTCAACGGATTTAAGTCAGTGAAAATTTGATCGAGATACGCTCTTTTCACTCTGCTACTCGCCACAGGTGATTCAAGCACAGCAACTAATTCGTTGTTTTCAGACAAAGTTAGTTGGATAGAAGCTAGATCACTTTGTACAGCGTCGACAGCATTCTTTTCAGAAGCTGCGGCATACAAAGCTTTTGCGTATCTTAATGAGGCTCTCGAGTGTTTCATAGTTTATTTTAAGTTTACCTCTCCAAGTAAACCATTAACAAATGACGCGTCTTTTTTGGCGTCAGAAAGTTCTTCTTTCAATAATTTTTCAGCTACCGAAATAGAAAGTTGAGCTACCTCAGCTTTTAACTCTGCTAAAGCCTCTTTTTTCTCTACCTCAATGGCTTCTTTCGCGCTAGCTATAATTTTTGCTGCTTCTACTTCAGCGTTTGCTTCAGCCTCAGCAATCATCTTAGCCTTCATTTCACGAGCCTCTTTAAGCATAGCGTCACGTTCTTCGCGGGCCTGATTGAAAAGTTTTTCGTTTGATGAAGAAATGCTTTCCATCTCTTGCTTCGCCTTTTCTGCAGCTTCAAGAGCATTTTTGATACCTTCTTCTCTTTCATCAAGAGCAGAAACGATAGGCTTCCAAGCAAATTTTACCATTAAGAAAATCACAGCAAGCATTAACACGCTTTGCATGATGAATAATCCTGGTGAAAAATCGTTTAATAGTTGTTCCATTCCTTTGTTACCGTTTTAATTAAAGTGTTGTTGGCCGCCAACCGCGGCCAACCCACTTTGTTTTAAGGTTTATTTTCCTAAGAAAAGAGCACCGAATGCTAAACCTTCTAATAGTGCTGCGATGATAATCATTGCAGTTTGAATCTTACCGGCAGCCTCTGGCTGACGTGCAATACCTTCCATTGCACTTCCGCCGATTTTACCAAGACCCATTCCTGCTCCGATAACGATTAGGCCTGCACCTACTAAATTTGGAATTGTCATAATGATTGAACTATAGATTAAACAAAAAATTAATTATTAATGATGATCGTGTTCTTCTACCGCCATACCAATAAATAGGGCTGAAAGCATAGTGAAAATATATGCCTGTAAGAAGGCTACAAGAAGCTCGATTAATGTTAAAAAGAACGACAGGGCTAATGAAAGAACTGTGGCTCCGGCAGCGCCTAATGTGCTTTTCATAATGATCGCAATAGAGATTAGGCTCATCACAACGATGTGGCCTGCAGAAATATTTGCGAACAAACGAATCATAAGTGAAAATGGCTTCGTTAGAGTTCCAAGTAATTCGATGGGCGCTAGAATAATCTTCATAAGAACAGGAACCCCTGGCATCCAGAAGATGTGTTTCCAATAATCCTTAGTACCACTAAACTGAGTAATCAAATAAGTGAATAGTGCAAGACTAAAGGTTACCGCAATTTGACCAGTAATATTGAATCCTAGTGGAGTAAGACCTAGTAAGTTTGAGATCCAGATAAAAAAGAATACCGTCATTAAAAATCCAGTAAATCTTCTGTAGTGCTTTTCTCCAATGTTTGGTCTAGCGATTTCGTCACGCACATACAAGATCAGCGGCTCAAGAACTCGACCAAATCCAGTTGGTACGGCCTGTTTCTTGTACTGCTTAGCTAATCTGCCGAAAGCCAATAACATAAGAAGGCTGACTAATAAAAACCCGAATACACTTTTGGTGATAGATAAATCTAAAACGGCATGGGCATTGGTAGGATGGTGTTGCTCATCAAACTCAACGCCGTGCGCACCCTCTTCTAATTCGTAGATTTTCTCATGGTACTTTACCAATGACACTCCGTCGCTTTCTACCACGTGGTGACCTGAATCATCATGATGAAATTCAGAAGACATGAAAGTTCTCAGTCCTTTCGAAGAATATACAATAACTGGTAGTGGAAAGCCGATATGTTTGCGGTGACCCTCTGAATCGTTATATGAAAATAAGTGAAAGTCGTGAGCGTCTTTAATGTGATGAAGAATGTACTCACTGATCTCAGCTTCACTGCTTACCGCTCCGTGATTCTCTGATTCACTTTCTGTTTTTGGGCTATCACTCGCTGCGAATGCTCCGTAAAAAAAGAATAAACTAAAGAGGCTAAGCACCTTATTTCTAGCTGTTTTACCTAACTTCATTTGAGCGTTTTACTTCTGTCGGCTTTGTTAAAATTGTGGCAAAGGTAAGTATTCTAATTTACTATAAAACCACGGCTTATAAATTTTGATTTTATTCTGATTTAGAAGCGTGATTTAAGACCTTATACAAAGCGCCTATTTCTACCCATAAGGATATAAAAAAGGGAGTTAAATAAGTGGCTCTCGAAATCGTTTCTAAGGCAGAGAGGGCCTCGAGAGTTTCTCCAAAGAGAACCATGAAAACAATTAGTTTTAACCCCAAGAACCCCAGGTAGCTGAACCCAATGTAATACGTCTTTTCAATTAGAGTAAGCGCCCAAACAAGAAGTGCTCCTACCCCAATCATCCCCATAAAAAACAAATAGAAATCACGAGTAATTGAGTCACTAAAAAGAAAATGAACGGCGCCCAAGGCAAAGGGAACGCTTATCATTTTTAATACTTCCTTAATCATTTGTTTTCTTTTAATACTTGAATAATCACTGAAATCATCGCTAGAAAGACTCCGAACAATGTAGTTAAAGGGGGTATCCATTCCTCTTCATAACGAGCACCAAGCTTTTCGCCAATAAAATTGAACACCAGAATGATAAGCGCCATTTGAACGGCAATCCCGCTATACTTTATCGCCGAACGAAGCTTTTTGTCACTCATTACAGAACTTGTTTTTCAGAAAAAAGAGCCCAGTTCTTCGTTTGATAAGCCGTGATATACTCTGATTCTGTAAGAACGTATAAAGGCACCAAAGACAGGAGTTCAATATTATTATCTATAAATTCCTGTACGTAAGAGGTCTCAAAAAAGCGATGAAGCACAGCCAGAGTATGTTCGGTGTCAAATTGTTCGATATAGGCCTTCGCTAAATAATTCTGAGCTTTAAGCGCTTTCGACAATCTATCTTGAAATTTAACGCGCTCCTCTGAAGTCATTTTGCTGACATCCATTACTAATGAAACTCTGTTCTTAGTAGAGTCGTTATTTGCCGCCTTTTCAGACTGAAGATTGATCACCTTGAGGGTTTGAATGGCCTCTCTTGATAAATAACTGTTGGGGTAGAGCAGTCGTAACTGTTCTAGGGCCTTTTCAAAAGCTTCAAGGCCTGCAATCTTGAATTCGTTTTTTGCAAACAACAGAGCTGCAGAGGGGCTAACTCGTAATTGAGCTTTATTAATGCTATCAAATGCTGTTCTCAACTCTTGATGTTTCCCATCGATGTACAGCTTAGCCAATCGTTGCTCTAATGCAATCGTTTCGATCCCTTTTGAATTGAGATGGCGCGAAAAAAGACTGTTCGGATGCTCCTTAAGTAATCTATTTTTATAAATCTGAGCAGCAACCTCGTCAGTATCTGCGCTAATCAAATAGAGGGTGTATAGCGTGTTTGCCTGTATCAAATCAGAAGAACCTTCTACTAATGGCTCAAGTAATTGTACAGCACTTGAATAATCATCAAAGGTGTAATAATAGATAGAGGCACTTGAAAAAAGTGCTTCAATTTTTTCTTTAATTAAATCGTCAACAGCCTCCTCATTACTCGGAATCTCACCAAGCTTTTGCGCAACAGAAGAATTAATTTCACTTTCTATAGTTGAGGTCGGAGCTGAAACGCGCTCATCTGGTTCTTTGCTTTTTTTAATTTCAGCCTCTGCAATTGCACGTTCTGGAGAAACGCTTCGAAGCGACCAATAATCAATGTTAGATCGAGCCCCCCATTGCTTTTCAAATGCCAACTTTCCAGATTTTATTAATTGCTCGTTATTAAAATAAAAGTTCGATACGCTCTCTGTCTCTGAATCTTCGTTTTTCTCTTGATCGATTTCAGCCAACAATTTTTCAGCGCGCTCTTGTTTCTGTTTGGCTTCGATTTCATTACGAACTTTCAATGTTATTCGACGTACTCTTTCCTCTTCAGTAAGCTCGGCATAAGCGAGAAGTGTATCTATTTCTGATGCGCGATCTAGCAGTACAAACAATTCTGAGATCTGTTTGTGAGCTCCTTGACGAGCCTCTAATTTCAAGGGATCGATAAATGATTGGTGCTGTAATAAACTATCTAAATACGACAGTGCACCGCGATAATTTCTTCGCTGTAGTTCAAACGCTATAAGAGTATCAAAATTTGCAATTTGTAGCGCCGGGGATCCCAAATCATTCGAATTTTCAAAATGCGAAATGGTGTTTTGAAGAAAATGATTGGCAGTAGTATCGTTTCTGAATAAGCTCAGTTCTTTCAATCCCTTAGAGCGGTAAATCAGCCCTCGATCTTCGTAGTTGTTCCATCGATTGAGCATCCGGTCTAAGGCCTTGTGATAATCTTCGGTATTTAGGTTCTCTTGATCGGTCAAAGCTATTTGGGCGAGTATTCGGTACGGAGCATAACGATAGCTTTTATCTTTAGCTAGTTGCTGCAAAAACTCATTTGATGAACCTTGTTGGTTTTGTTGTTGATACAATTGGGCAAGAGCCCATTGGGTTCGACGCAGTAAGGAATCAGGAACTTTCTGTTCTAGAGCGTATTCGAGATTTTTAATTGAGCCCGAGGGGTCTTGCGACTCTAATCTTATTTGCGAGCGAAGAAGCGAAGCGAGATAACGCTGGTCCCATTTTCTGGGAGCTAGAATTTCTACTTGATCTAAGGCCTCTTCGGCAGCCGGATAGTTTTTCGTTGAAAAAAAGACGAATGCTTCGCCTAAGTACCCTGCAGCAATCGCTTGGCTTCTATTTGAATAGGAGCTAAGCTTTCTAAACGCCTCCAGTGCAGGAAAGGGTCTTGCGTTGAAATACCGACTATATCCTAAAAGTTCGTAGGCTCGATCTAGTCTGTCGTTCGTTTCCTTCTGGCCAATTTCGACAGAAAATCGTTGAATAGCCTTAACTGCTTTCTCTTCAACTCGTTCAAGAGAATTGTTTGAAGCGGTGTCTGTTGCGAGTGTAAAATACCAATCGGGTAATGGCGATAGCGGTTCTAATAGATTATTTTGATTCGAATTTCGCTGATCTAAAAAGGTAAGTAGTGCCTGCTCGCCATTGTATAGCGTATTAAACTTAGCGTTTAATCGCTTCGACTGCAACTTGGTTCGCGATGAAGGAATGATCGCGCATGAGCCCAGAGTTAATAACAACCCTAGAAATAAAGAAAGTCGAATTCGCTTCACTCGCCTAAGTTAAGTCCTTATCGGTACATCTTAAAATCTATAGAAGCTTCGTATTTTTGCTAAAAAGAATTGCCATGAATTTTCACACCTTAACGATATCCAAAATTGAGCGTTTTAATGCTGAATCTCTAGCTGTTAGTCTAGCTATACCCGCTGATCTAAAGTCAACTTTTCACTTTGAACCCGGTCAATATATCACCTTTAGTCATTCGGTAGGCGACAAGGAAATTCGTAGGTCTTATTCGATCGCCTCAGTCCCCACTGACGAGATGATTACCGTTGGGGTCAAAGAAGTGCCAGGTGGTGTCTTCTCTACCTATGCTAATAAAACGCTTAAAGAAGGGGACGTTTTGCAGGTAGCTGCCCCTGAAGGTGGGTTTGTTCTCGATAAAGAGGCAAGTTCAATCTTGGCAATCGGTGCCGGGAGCGGTATAACGCCCCTGCTCAGTATTATGAAAGCTGCCCTGACCAACAACCCAGAGGTAAAAGTTGGTCTGATCTATGGAAATCAGAGCGACCGTTCGATGATGTTTAAGGATTCGATACAAGAACTTTCTCAAAACTTTAGCGACCGTTTTTTCGCAATTCACGCCTTTTCTCGTGAACAAGGAGGTGACTACTTCGGAAGAATCGATAGAGGTGTCATTCTGCACGCACTTAAAAATAAACTAGCCGGGCTAGGAGTACCTGAAAAAACCTACCTCTGTGGCCCAGAAGCGATGATTCATCTTGCAAAGGGTGCCCTTTTAGGCCAAGGCGTAGCCGAAGAAAATATTTTATTTGAACTTTTCGTGGCCTCTGAAAATGCCAAAGAGATTAATGTTAGCGGGATGGCTTCTGTTCGTGTTCTGCTAGATGGCGAGACTCACGAGGTTCAGGTGCCTAAAGAAGAGTTCCTTTTAGACAGTCTTTTAGAGCAGGGTATTGATGCTCCGTATTCTTGTCAGGGAGGGTCTTGTAGTAGCTGTATTTGTAAAATCACAGAAGGTAGTGCTGATATGGCACGTAACCAGGTGCTCACAGACAATGAGATCGCGGGCGGGTTTGTGTTAAGCTGTCAGGCTAAGATTACTTCATCGACTATAGCGGTAGACTTCGACAACGTTTAAATTGTCGAGAGGTAGGCTGAAATCACTCGGCTGCCTTCTTCGTATCCGAGTTGATACGCTTTTTCAATTCCTGATTTATCCAAGAACCCTATTTTCTTGAGGTCTTCGGGTTGGATGTAGAAGTCACAAGCCTTTAGCTTTTCAATCGTACGAGAGTAAATCATCAGGCTACTTACCCTTGCGGTAAGTTGAATCGCGTTTTTCAGCTGATGAGGTTCAACAGTGCTCAATTCAGTAGTGTTCGATCCGATGATTCGATCCGAATAATCCCTTACTAATTCTAACGGAAAATTGCTTAGGATTCCTCCATCCGCATAGAGCTGTTTATCGATCATCATAGGACTAAACACTGGGGTCAATGAAGCTGAAGCCAGTAAAGGTTTAATCAGCTCCCCGCTATTAAATTCTTTTAGGCTACCGTCTAATAAATTAGTGGCAGCCACATGCAGAGGTAGCTGAAGTTCTTCGAAACTGTCGTGCAATAAAAAGCCCTTTAACAGATCGTAATAGCGCTCTGTATCAATAAGGCCTGGTTTGGTAATACTAAAGTAATTGTATTTAAAAAGAGGCGCTTCCTTAAAGAAAGAAAGCATATCCTCTGTCGAGTTTCCATTCGCAAATAATGCCCCAACAAGAGCTCCGGCACTAGATCCAGCAACGCGATCAATTTGAATGTCGTGCTCTTGAAGCGCCTTTATAAAACCAATATGCGCCATTCCACGAACCCCTCCGCCAGAAAGAACAAGAGAGGTGTGTTTGTTGTTATCGAAACTCATAAAGGGGTTTTAACATCAAAGATAACCACAAAATGAGGCCTAAAGCCTTAACTTAGAGTTTCGAAAAAGTTAAGCTATGAGTGACACCTACTATGACCCGAAAGATCTCAAAAACTTCAAAAAAATCACCGATTGGAGCGAGCCTCTCGGTACACGATTTTTCGAATACTACTCCAAGGTATTTGAAGAAGGAGCTCTTTCGGCGCGGGAAAAATCATTAATTGCGTTGGCTGTAAGCCACGTGGTAAAATGTCCTTACTGCATCGATGCCTATACCAAGGATGGTCTTCAAAGAGGGATCACAGAAGAAGAGATGATGGAGGCTGTGCACTCCGGTGCAGCCATTGAAAGCGGAGCAACACTGGTTCATGCGGTTCAAATGATGAATAAGCACAAAAAGCTTTCTCACTAGATGGCAAAAACATCCCTTCAAAGATCGAAGCACTTGCTTGCAGATCCCAAACAACAACTTCAGATTTTATCTTCAGGGCCGTTTTCTTCAGGTGTTTTACCCAAGTTTTCAGACCGGTTGAGAGGGCTTAATGTGGAACTTAAAACCGATGGGCTTGAAATTCTTCAGGTCAACCTCGGTTATATGTGCAATCAAACTTGCGTTCATTGCCACGTGGATGCAGGACCCGACCGAAAAGAAATCATGTCCTCAGATACTATCGATAAAGTGATTGAGGCTATTGAACGTTTCAGGCCAAATACGCTAGACTTGACTGGGGGAGCCCCTGAAATGAATCCAGAATTTCAACGATTAGTACGGGCGGCTGTTTCGCTCTCTGTGCAAGACATCATTGTCAGGTCTAATCTGACTATTTTAGAATCAAACAATCACTACAAAAGCTATCCACAATTTTTCAAAGAAAATGGTGTTCACGTGGTCTCATCATTACCTCATTATTCTATGCGCGCCACTGATCGCCAGCGAGGTGAAGGGGTCTTCTCTAAATCAATTACAGCTTTAAAACGACTCAATGAATTAGGTTATGGTCGAGATGAGCATTTAAAACTAGATTTGGTATACAACCCTTCAGGTGCGTTTCTGCCAGGATCAGAAAAAGAATTAGAAGCTGACTTCAAACGCAAACTGAAGGCAGATTTCAATATTGATTTCAACCAGTTGTTCTGTATTACCAATTTACCCATCTCACGATTCTTAGAGTATTTACTGGCTTCAAAAAATTATGAGGAATATATGGAGAGCCTAGTTGAGGCATTCAACCCTTCAACCATATCTGGGCTTATGTGTAGAAATACTCTTTCGGTCGGATACGATGGTAGTCTATACGATTGCGATTTCAATCAAATGCTACAAATACCTATTTCAGGAAACAAACGCTATTTAGCCGATCTCAACACTAACGCATATTCAAACCGAAAAATTAATGTGCATCAGCACTGCTATGGATGCGCTGCAGGCTCGGGAAGTTCTTGTCAAGGTAGCATTAGTTGATTCACCCTGTTTAAAATTGTTTTCGGATCAATGCTCTCCATAGCTATTTCATAACCCTTAAAAGTACTCTTCCCAAAAATCGAAGAAGGAAGAAACGGATATTTCTCTGGATCAGGTTGAAATTGATTTTCGTTGGGTTGAGCCAAAACAGAAAAACCACAACTAGGCGCGGTCGCTCCCCAGATGGTAATGACAGGCACACCATAGTTCGCAGCAATATGTCCGTTAGCGCTATCCATACTAATCATAACTCCTAAAGACTGCATTTCTTGTAACTGCATCTCAAAAGAAAGCGTTGCAGCGTTTTCATGAGCAATTCCTTCAGATACCCACTGGTCGAATTGTTGGGACTCTGTTCCTTTAGCACCAAATAATACCGTTTGGTATTTTTTGCTCAACTTTTTTAATAGCTCGGCCGTAAGGCTTGTTGGGTATGTTTTGTGTTTGTGTGCTGCGAAAGGAGCGATTCCAACTTTCTGTGATTTAGAACTAACCCTGTTTCTTACCATTTCGTCAAGCAAAGCCTTCTCCTCAACTACAAAACCGAGCTGCGCTATTGTTTTTAAATAGGCCTGAACTTGTGTATCTAAACGCTTTTTTGGTTTAAGACCTTTTCTTGTCCATTGTCTTCGAAGACGTCGTTGTTTCGTGCGCTGACTAACGTTAAGGCCTCTCAGTCTCAAAAAAAGACATAGGATACGACTCCTAAGGCTATAATGTAAATCAGCGACATCAGTAATTCCTTCAGCAACAATAGATTTAGAAAGTTGCCAAAGACCCAAGAGGCCGCGATATTTTTGAGAATCAAAAGTAATCGTATTCAAGTTGCTTTCAGAAGAGAAAATCTTTAAAGGAAAGGTTTTAGAAAGAAGGCTTAATTCGATGTCAGGAAAGGTTCTCTTGAGCGCCCTAATCATTGGGACGGTCATAGCTACATCTCCCAAAGCAGAGAATCGTATCAGCAATAGCTTTCGGGGGCTATTATGCTTTTTTCGCCTCACGGAGAACAGGGTTTAAATCGTCGTCGTTATACATTTTCATCTGCTTATAGACCTTCATGTACTTTCTTCCCGATTTAAAATCTTCGAGCAATTGTTCGATTGCGCTCATTAGATCGGTTCGTTGCTCAAGCAGCACCTCGAGTTTCTTTTGACAAGCTTGGCGGTGATTCTCGCTAGCTTCTAAGCGACTTGCCTCTTCCTGCATATGATAAATTTTGAGGGCAAGAATAGATAATCGATCGAACGCCCAGGCAGGGCTTTCTGTGTTGATCTGAGCCTCTTTTATCACCTCTACATACTTATATTCATTCAAGAAAAAGGCGTCTAGGTTTTCAACTAAATCTGTGCGGTGTTGATTACTTGCATCAATTTTTCTCTTGAGCACTAGCGCGTCTTCTGGGTTGATATTAGGGTCGCGAATGATATCCTCATAGTGCCATTGAACCGTGTCAATCCAATTCTTAAGGTAAAAGAGGTGTTCAATATCGCTCTTATTATAAGGATTTGAAATAGGCTGATCAACACGATCAAACCGGTGATAGTCCTCGATACTCTGTTCAAAAATCTGATAAGCCTTTGTCGTTAAATCTGATGTCATCATAACTTTTTAGGTTCGAACTAAATTTTGTTCTGTGTGTTCTTAGTTTGTACTTTTACGCTCTCAAGTAACGTATATATGTGGACTTCATTCTTTAATTGGATCTCATTCCTCTTTTCTGACGTGCTTCTAGCACCCTATGATCTATTAAGATTTACTAGCAACTGGTGGTTGGCAAATGGCATCAATTGGCTTTTTGTTGTCATAGGTTTCGTTGCTGGCGCTTACTGGATGGGCGAACTTAAGAAATATCATGAGAGCGGAGAAGAAAACAAAGACAACTCTGCCCACTCATTCTTATAGATCGAATCCTATATCCTTGCGATAATTCATCTTATCAAATTTAATTTGGCTCAGGCTGTTATAGCTTTTCGTCAAAGCCTCATCCTTGTCTTTTCCAAATGAGGTTAGTGCAAGTACTCGACCCCCTGAAGTGAGAACCTCACCTTCTTTCAAGGTGGTTCCCGCGTGAAACACAACAGATTCTGTCACCTGCTCAACCCCTTTAATCTTCTTATTCTTTTCATAAGCCTCTGGATACCCTCCCGAAACAGCGATTACTGTGGCGGCGGTTTGTGGGTTAATCGAAAGTTCGACCGAACTAAGGGTTCCTTGTGCAATAGCCTCAAATAAATCAACCACGTCACTCTCAATTCTAGGGAAAACAACCTCGGTTTCTGGGTCTCCCATTCTAACGTTATATTCAATAACATACGGCTTACCTTTTACAACCATAAGGCCAATAAAAATGATGCCTTTGTAATTGTAGTTCTCAGCCTTTACCCCATTAACCGTTGGCTTTACCACCTCGGTTTCAATGCTTTCAAATAGCTTGTCGTCTACGAAGGGCACAGGAGAAATCGCTCCCATTCCACCTGTATTAAGACCGGTATCTCCCTCGCCAATCCTTTTGTAGTCCTTCGCCAAGGGGAGAATTTGGTAACTGCCTGTGTTGTCTACTAAAACAAAGCAGCTGCACTCGATACCATCTAAGAACTCCTCGACAACTACTTTTTGTCCGGCTTCACCAAAACTATTGTGGGTTAAGAATTGAGCTAATTCGTTTTTTGCATCGGCTAACTTATCTAAAATAAGCACACCTTTACCTGCAGCTAACCCGTCTGCTTTAAGTACGTAGGGAGGTTTCAATGATTCTAAGAACTTATAGCCCTCCTCAATATTTTCAGAAGTAAAGGTTTGATAGGCAGCTGTAGGTACTCCGTGCTTTTGCATGAAAGCTTTTGCAAAATCTTTTGAGCCTTCTAGCTGTGCAGCCACTGCGTCTGGACCAACAACTAAAATAGGGCTTAGGCTTGGGTCGTTTTGAAAAAAATCAACAATTCCTTTTACAAGCGGAACCTCTGGCCCTACAATAAGCATCGTAATATTGTGCTCTAAGCAAGCTTGCCCCAATTCAGTAAACTGATCAACCTCAATATTCAAATTTAAAGCGATCTCTGTGGTCCCTGCATTCCCCGGGGCCACATATAGCGCCTCGCATCTATTGCTCTCTGCTATTTTGTGTGCTATGGCGTGTTCTCGCCCTCCTGACCCAACAATTAGTACGCGATGATTCATTTTTTCTTATTCTGATGATTAAACGTTCTGTGTTCTTTTTTATACCACTCCTCGGGCGCTAAGCTCTTGAAGTATTCGATCGTCTTTCTTAGACCTTCTTTTCGTTCAAATTGAGGACTCCAACCTAGTAGCTCTTTTGCTTTGGTAATATCGGGCTGTCTTTGGGTGGGGTCGTCGGCAGGTAATTCTTTAAAAGCAATCGGTTGTTCAGACCCCATGATCTCTTTGATCTCTGTGGCAAAGTCTACAATGCTTATCTCGTCTGGGTTTCCTAGATTCACGGGTAGGTGATAATCAGAACGAAGTAAGCGATAAAGCCCTTCTACAAGGTCGTCAACGTAGCAAAAACTTCTAGTTTGTTTTCCGTCCCCAAAAACAGTTAGTGGCTCAGAGCGCAAAATCTGACCAATAAAGGCAGGAATGACTCGGCCGTCATTTAGTCTCATTCTTGGACCGTAAGTGTTGAATATTCGTGCGATTCTAGTATCTAAGCCATGAAAACGATGATAGGCCATAGTCATTGACTCCTGAAAACGCTTGGCCTCGTCATAAACCCCTCTAGGGCCAATCGCATTCACGTTTCCAAAATAGGATTCGTCTTGTGGATGCACTAGCGGATCCCCATATACTTCAGAAGTAGAGGCAATCATAAAACGTGCCTGCTTGTCTTTTGCTAAGCCTAGCAAATTGTGGGTTCCTAGCGAACCCACCTTTAACGTTTGTATTGGAATTTTGAGATAGTCTATTGGGCTTGCAGGAGAGGCGAAGTGCAAAATGCAGCTAAGCGGTCCCGATACCGATACATACTCAGTCACATCGTGCTCCACAAAACTAAATCGCGGCTCTGATTTCAAATGGTCTAGATTGCGTAAGTCACCAGTAATTAGATTATCCATGCCAATAACCTCATAACCCTCGGCCAATAACCGATCTGCTAAGTGAGAACCCAGGAACCCTGCTGCGCCAGTAATTAAAGCTCTTTTCATGAAGTAGCTAGATATGGTGTTAATAAATCAGCTACATCGCGCCCATTCGAAAGACGTTTTACTTTGTTTTGGCCCCCAAGTTTTCCTTGTGATCTCATATATGCCTCAAAGGCACCTTTCTTCAAAGAGCTCACAACGGCGGGTTTTAAAACCTTTCCTTCTATTAGGTCTTTATAGTACACGTTTTGGTTCTGGACACTATTATCAAGAGATTTTGCAAAAGCCTCCTTGTCGTTAGGCTCCTGTTCAAATTCAACGAGCCATTCATGATAGGGCAGACCGCCGTCTTTAGGGTTAACCTCTGGTGCTACACTAAATTCTGAAATTCTTACCTCGGGGTGGGCTGCAAGAGCTACCGTCATGGCTTCTTCTACCTCTTTAGCAATCACGTGTTCGCCGAAGGCGGATATAAAGTGCTTAATTCTTCCCGATACAATTACACGATAGGGTTTCAAAGAGACAAATCGAACAGTGTCTCCGATATTATACCCCCATAAACCTGCGTTTGTTGAAAGAATAAGGGCATAATCAACACCCAGCTGTACGTCAGCTAAAGAAATTCTCGGAGGGTTTTCGTCATAAAACTTACCAGCCTCAATGAACTCATAAAATATTCCTGAATGCACCTGGAGCAACAACCCTTTGTTTTCTAATGTGTCTTGGTAAGCAAAGAAGCCTTCACTAGCAGGAAACAATTCGATACTATCAACTCTTCTTCCTAGCAGATCTTCGAATTTTTGTCGATAGGGCTCATAATTAACCCCCCCGTATACGTAAAGCGAAAAGTTGGGAAACAGCTCTCCAACCCGCTTTCCTGAACGAGCAACAAGCCGCTCAAAATACATCTGCACCCAAGAGGGGATTCCAGCGATCAGGCTCATGTTTTCGTTAATAGTCTCGTCCACAATCGCTTCTACTTTGGTTTCCCAATCTTCAATAATGTTAGTCTCCCATGAGGGAAGCCTGTTTTTAAGTAAATAACTAGGAAGGTAGTGGGCTGATATGCCTGATAAACGACCCATTTTAACTGCGCCCTTGGTGTCTAGTACGGGACTTCCTTGTAAGAAAATCATTTTTCCGTTGACATAATCTGCGCTTCCCTTATTGACGATATACTGAAGTAAAGCGAGCTTTGAAGAAGTTACTTGCTCCTTCATTGATTCTGCCGTAATCGGTATGTATTTGGCGCCAGAAGTGGTGCCAGATGTCTTAGCTAAATAAGCAGGTAATCCGGGCCAAAGCACGTTTTTCTCGCCATTTACAATTCGTTCCACATAAGGCCTTAATTCTTCGTAATCACGAACAGGAACTCTTGCCTTAAAGTCACTATAGGTACGAATCGATTTAAAATCATGGTCGATTCCAAAAGCCGTATCTCTTGCTTTCGAAACAATCTGCTGAAAAACCGCTTCCTGTGAGGCTACCGGTCGATCAATGTGCTTTTTATTTCGAGCGACGCTCCATCTCGCAAAAGGCTTAGCTAAGAATGACTTTAGGCTCATGATTAAAACTTGATGTATTGTTGAGGATTAACCGGCTTTCCTTGCTTCCAAAGTTCAAAATGAAGATGTGATCCTGAGCTTAATTCACCAGTGTTTCCTACCGAAGCAATAATTTCTCCCGCAGTCACTGTATCGCCTTGTTTCTTGAATATCACGCCATTGTGTTTATAAACAGAAACGGTCTCCCCTTGATGCACTACCACCAGGTTATAGCCTGTATTAGCAGACCATTCAGCATGTAATACCGTACCATCGGTGATCGCCTTAACTCCTGTTCCTTCTGCCGCTGCAATATCAATGGCGAGGTGTCCCACCGCGGGGTCATAAGCGCCAGAAACCACCCCGCTTAACGGAGCAAAATAAAGTGGATTTGAAATAGTAGTCTCTACCACGGGGCTATAAGCTTCTTCCTTCTTCACTTGGCTTTCAAGTTCTAGCATAGCAATACTTTTTCTCGTCTCTAACAGTTGGTCTGTAGAAGGGGCGTCCATGAAAACCGTTGTGCTGTCTATTTCGGGAGCTTCATAAACCACTTCTCCACTAAGTACCCTACGAATTCCCTCGATGTATTTTGAATCGGTTTCGATTACGCGCTGTAAGGAATCGGTTTTAACCAAAAGCGCCTCTACCTCGCGTTGCAGTGCGGCAGATTCTATTCCTGGAATAAAGTATCGTAATGGTGTTACTGCGATAACAAAGAAAGAAAGGGCGCTTACAAGACCCACAAAAATGACTAAAAAAACAAAGGCGTTCAGGCGAGATAACCGTTGAGAGAACACTTCTTCGAAGGTCTCGTCGTTTACCACCAGAAGCTTGAAGGTATCGAATAATTTCGAACGATCCTTCGGGCTGTTTTTTTGTGTTTTAGACATTAAAGCAAATATACATCTTGACCTTCAAACGGGTTAATTTTACTACATTTATGCAATAAATCATTGATTATGTCTCTTTCTTATACACTTGGTATTGTAAGCCCTTGGCAAATTATTGTTGTCGTAGCTCTTGTTTTATTGTTATTTGGGGGTAAAAAGATTCCTGAATTGATGCGCGGCTTAGGTAGTGGTATCAAAGAATTTAAGGACGCCACTAAAGAAGAGGAAGACAACGGAGGAAAAGAGCTCAACTCTTAATAGCTGTCGCTATTCCTTATTCTGGGGATAAATCTTCATCGTTTTGATAATTGCCTCTAATTCGAAGAGGTAATCTCTCTTTTCTTGGTTAGGCGCAAAAACAAAACCTTCAACCACTAATTTTCTTTGATTAATGGTGTCGTTTACAATGTAAGAAACGAAGGGCCCTGCCATCGGATACCCACTAATCTCCCACATCCCGCGAACTTCGGCTGCATTGAATCCACCCACCTCAGCCGAAAAAACATAGGGTCTGAAAATCTGCTCTGTAATCTGAAAAGTCTTCGTGTCGGGGATGTCTGGACCGGGAATGTTCGCCTCTCCTACAGAATCTCTAACGGCTATAATGTCTTCTAGAAAACGTTCTTTGTTCGAAAAGCGATCGTTGTCTAATGGGTAGATAACCAGATTCATCGTACCATTCTCGATAGGGCGATCAATCCATATAAAATCTTTACTAAAAACCCCTGGTCTATATATTGAAGGCATGGTAAGGTCAATACCCATCAATTTTTTTAATCTTGGTTCGGTATAAAGTGATCGCTTGAAGCGCTGTTGGGCAACTTTTAGATCAGAGGTTCGAAAACTGTCAACCATTTGAACACCTATAAGATCAATATTTTGAATGAGTTCAACCTCGGTTCTGCCTTTTATCACCGCGATGTGTTGAGGTTCGGCATATAAGTTCCTCTTGATATGTGAACGGGATAACGTGTCGAAATCGATGACCACAACGTTTCGATTTCTCATGATTGCGCCTCTAAATAGATTGGGTTGTAAGGGTCTAAGGTCAAGGGTCGGCTCATCAACGCCCAAACCTAGTTGTCTAGTTTGAAGATACGAGCGAAGGCGATCTCCAGCCTCTGAATCAAGTAAAGATTGGTCTGCAACAATTAAGACCTCGCTAAGCGGGCCTGTTGCTTCAGGTAAATAATCTTTTAAAGCTTCTTGCTTACAAGAATACGTAGTAAAGACTAATAACAGAAGGAAAAACTTCAGAGGTCTAATCATGATTTAGGATATCTTCTCGGATAAATCGTTAGGCGCTGACCGACTCGAATCACATTACCGTTCAAATTGTTCCATGAGCGAATTTGCCTCACAGAAACGCCGTATCTGTCTGCAATAATGCTAAGCGCATCACCAGATTTTACGCGATACCGGAGACGCTCAGGGCCACTAACAAGAGCCGCCAAAGGCTTTTCAGAAGCGTCCTCTTGTTTTTTTGCGAGTGCGTAAACTTCTCCTTCTGCACTGATAAAGTCTCCTATTAATGCCTTTGGAAGTCTTAGTGCATAATCTTTCCCTTTGACATAGGGTATCGTGGCCATCCGATAGGAGGGGTTTAAAACCGCTAACTGATCTTTAGTAATAGGCAGCTCCTCGGCGATGTGGTCGAAAGTGATACTTCGTTTGATGTGAATAGTGTCTGTCTCTAGATAGGTTCTTTCTAAGCTTTCCGCACTTAGTCCATGCTCTTTGGCATGCTCAAACAAATAGAGGATAGCGTAAAATCGGGGAACATAGTCTGCCGTCTCTTTAGGGAGATAGGGTCTTATATTCCAATAATTCGTGTATCCGCCTGAGCGGCGAATAGCTTTTGAAACATTTCCCGGTCCTGAATTATACGCAGCAAGAGCGAGGTCCCAGTTATCAAATATTCGATGGAGTTGCTTCAAATAGGCCGCGGCAGCCTTGGTACTCTTCAGAGGATCGCTTCTATCGTCAACGTAGTTGTTTACCTCTAGTCCAAACGATTTCCCCGTACTGTACATGAATTGCCACAGGCCTTTTGCGCCTACATATGACCTCGCTTTAGGATCTAATGCAGACTCAACGATGGCTAAATATTTCAATTCTAATGGGAGGTCGTTCTCATCGAGTACCTGTTCGAAGAGCGGAAAGTAAAAGGCACTCACCTGAAGCATTCTGCGAATGAGCGTGGCATCACCTCTTAAATACTTGGCGATTTCTCGCTCTAGAATAGGGTTATAGGCAATCTGAAAAGGAGTTTTTTGGTTGATCGTTTCAAACCGATCTATCAGAAGCTCTTTATTTACCTTCTTTTCAATATTATCTCCCGTGGTCTCATGAATCAAGGTAAAGAGAGACCTTGTCTCCTTTAGTTTTTCAAGCCAAATCGAATCGTATTTAAACGCTCTAGTAGAGTCGGGAATCGCATAACTAGGTAGGCGCTGGTCAGAAAATACCGATGCATAACCTAATTCATTAAAAGCTTCAAGGCTCTTTTTACTAGCAACTCCCGGGGTGCTTTGCGCTACCGCCACAGAGGATAGTAAACTGATAATGAAACTTCTAAAAATCAAAATAATAACTTTATCCCTCTAAGATAGCTGCAATTCCTGGTAGAACAATACCCTCTAGACTTTCAAGCATTGCGCCTCCACCGGTTGAGACATAGCTTACCTTATCTTCAAATCCAAACTGCTTAACCGCGGCAACAGAGTCACCTCCTCCGACTAAAGAGAATGCGCCTGCTTTAGTAGCTGCTTCTACAGAGCGGCCGATAGATTTAGTTCCTTCGGCAAAAGTTTCAATTTCAAAAACTCCAACAGGACCATTCCATAGTAGCGTCTTTGAAGACATTATAACTTCGTGGAAGTTTTTCAATGTTTGAGGCCCAGCATCTAAACCTTCCCATCCTTCTGGAATAGCATTCGATGCGACGACTTGGGTGTTTGCGTCTTTTGAAAAATCGTCCGCAGCCAGAACATCAACAGGTATATGAACCTCAACGCCTGCAGCTTTAGCCTTTTCTAATATAGATAGTGCTAGATCTAATTTATCTAGCTCGCAAATCGAATTCCCCACCTCTCCGCCAAGCGCTTTGATAAATGTGTAGGTCATGCCCCCTCCGACAATCAAGTGGTCAATTGCGGGTAGTATATTTTCAATGATGGTGATTTTCGAAGAAACCTTTGAACCCCCCATAATAGCTGTTACTGGCTTTTCTCCTGATTTTAAGACTTTGTCAATGGCCTTGATTTCTTTTTCTAAAAGAAGCCCAAAACATTTGTTTCCTTTGAAGTGAGCTGCAATAACTGCGGTTGACGCGTGAGCTCTATGTGCAGTTCCAAAAGCGTCATTGACATAAATGTCTCCGAGTTTCGCAAGAGAAGCCGCAAACGCCTCATCACCAGCGGTCTCTTCACTGTGGTATCTAAGGTTTTCAAGCAATAGAACTTGACCCGGCTCAAGGGCTGCTGCTTCTGCCTCTGCTTCAGGGCCTATACATGAGGGTGAAAACTTAACCGCCACACCTAAAATTTCAGCAACTTTATCTGCAATGTGTTTTAATGACAATTCTGGCTTTGCCTCCCCACCCGGACGACCAAGGTGACTCATTAAAATAGCGCTTCCTCCTTGTTCTAAGACGTGAATAATCGTAGGTTTTGCGGCTTCAATTCGGCTCGCGTCAGTAACCTCTAGATCACTGTTTAACGGAACATTAAAATCAACTCGGATTAAGGCTTTTTTACCTGAAAAATTAAAAGATGATAGGGTACTCATGCTGTTTGTTTTTTGAATCCCCCAAATGTAGCGAAATACTATCTTTGAAGCATGGATTTTTCAGGAGTAGTTGGATTTGAAAACAGTAAGAAGGGCTTAAAACATTCCATTGATTCGGGTCGTTTACCTCACGCACAGCTCTTCGTTTCAGAAGAAAATGGATCTACACTTCCTCTTGTTTTTTGGATGTTAACTCAGCTTTTTAAGGGAGATAGTAAAGTGCCTAAACTTATTCATCCTGATATTCACCTGCTTTTTCCTACCTCAAATACTATTGGCGTATCTTCTAAAAATGTGCGTTCCTCTGATCAACTGAACGATTTTCGATCTGCCATTTTAGAAAACCCCTATCTTACTTATGGTCAGTGGATTTCTAAGAATTCTTCAGCAGGGGGGAGTTTTACAATTCGAACTGAAGATGCTAAAGAAGCTGTTCAAAAACTTCATCTCAAGCCCCTAGAAGGCTCGTATCGCGTCCTCGTCATTTGGGGTGCAGAATTCTTAAAAGACCAGTCGGCTAACCGACTTCTAAAGTTCATTGAAGAACCTCCTGCGGGAACACTTATTATCATGACTACACAAAACGAACGAAATGTTTTAGAAACGATTCGGTCAAGGAGTCAGCGGGTGTTCGTAGGTTCTGAAACTAAAGACGTCGTCAAAGATGCACTGATCAATCTTGGGCTTTCAAAAGAAGACGCAACGATCTATTCAGAGCGATCTAAAGGAAGTGTCTCTTGGGCCATGAATCAATATTTAAACAAGGAACAGTCCCAAGACTTCGAAAAGCGCTTTGTAAGTTGGGTTCGTTCAGCGTTTCTAGCTAAGAAAAACAAGAGCGCTGTTGCTGAGCTTCTAGATTGGGCTGAAGATTTGGTTAAATTAGAACGTGGTATTCAACGTGAATTTTTGCTTTTTGCGATGGATCAAATACGAAGTTCTCTGCTTATTCAATATCGCGCTGGCGATCTAGTGCTACAACGCGAGTTAGCAGAAGGTTTTAAACTAGAAAAGTTTGCTCCCTTTATTCACCACAACAACGCGATGGATTTAGTTCAGTCTATTGAGAATGCCGTTTCACATTTGGGGACCAGCGCAAACCTTAAAATGACCTTTAGTGACTTAGCGCTTCAAATGACCAAACTGCTGCATGCAGCAAAATAAAACTTTATGATTTTCGCGATTTATACCTGTTTAGCCATTCTATGCATCATTTTTCTTCAAAGCGGGATTGACAAAATCTTTCATTTTAAGAGTGAAAAAGATTTTGTTCAAAGCCACTTTAGTAAAAGTCCTCTAAGCAAAGTATCGGGTGCCTTATTTGTGATTCTTACGGTTTTAGAAATTTCATCGGGCGTATTGAGTGCTGGAGGAATTATTCATCTCTATCTGCACGACAATCTTATTATAGCGAATCTAGCGAGTGCTCTTTCATCAATAACACTACTTTCTCTATTACTTGGTCAACGTGTAGCTAAAGATTATGCTGGAGCACAAACAATCATCATCTATCTTATTCCGGTTGTGTTATTATTCATAACCCTTGAGCTATACCAAATATAAGAGTTCTTTATTCTTTTTTTAGTATTGATAAGTTTCTCTTATTTCATAATTGGATATTACGGGCTGTTTTAAGCTGCTTTTAGAATTTACGCGTATACTTTATGACGGGTTGGCCAAAAATGTCTTAAAACGCCTTATTTGGCTTTTTTAGCAACAAAAAGCAGTGCAGATGGCTTTTTTGAAGCTTTATTAGTAAGAACGGTGTAAACCCCAAACAAAAAAGCTCTTAGTAGCGGAAATTGGCAACCCTTATACTTTTCAGAAAGATAAGCCACATAAAAAAGGTCAAATATCTGTGGTTCGTAAGCTGTTATTTCAAAACCGACAGACGTCAATGTGCGTTCAAGATTTTCCTTATCAAAATGCCAAATATGTCTTGGAACATCATAGCCAGCCCAAAACTCACTGTAATATTCAGCGTCCCAACTTTTACAATTGGGTACTACAACAAACAATCTGCCTTCGTCTGAAAGGAGGGTGTTAATGGTTGATAAATCTTCTTTTAAATTAGGAAGATGTTCTAATACATGCCAGAGGGTAATTATATCAAATGTTTCGTTGATATCTGATAGGGAAGAGGCAACCGCCAAGCCCTTCTTCCTACATAATTCACGCGCCCTAGCAGAAGGTTCGACACCAGAAATATGTTTGTCTTCGAATACAGAAAGAAAGGCTCCGTCGCCACAACCAATATCGAGAACTGAACCAAATGAGTTGTGGTGTCTCTCTAGCAACCTTCTTTTATTTCTATTTCTCAGAACCTTAGCTATGGAGTACAGGTAATCAATCAAGCCTTTATGCTGACTACCATGAGACCTATAATTTTCAGCTTCATAATAACTAGATAAATTTTCTGGAATTGGTCTAGTCGTTAGCACGCCGGTTTTTTCGTCTCTTTCGATTCGAAACGTTTCTTGGCTTAAAAAGTGATCTTTAATATTCATTATATGTGTTCCACGTGGAACCTATCGGCCCAGATGTACTAATAAAACACTGATGTCTGATGGAGACACACCACTGATTCTAGAAGCTTGAGAAACCGTTGCAGGTCTTATTTTATTCAGTTTTTCACGTGCCTCAAAAGAAATAGAGGTCATTGTGGAATAGTCTACATTATCAGGGATTTTGACATATTCTAATCTGGAAAGCTTGTCAGCGTTGTTCTTTTCCTTCTCTATGTAGCCGGCATACTTGACTTGAATTTCTGCTTGTTCGCAAGAGTCAGAATCAAAATCATGCCTGTCAAAAAACTCACAAACATTCGGTAAACCTCGAAGATCTTCAAGATTAACCTCTGGTCTAGAAAGCAGTTTTTTAAGTTTATCGTGTTGCTTAACAGGTGTTGAAGAAACTTTATTTAGGAGCTTGTTCGCTTCATTAAAATCATAGGATTCATTGTCTAAAAAACCAACGATTTGCTCCGTTTGGGCAATTTTTCTTTCCAAGGCTCTAAGTCTAGGCTCTTTGGCAAGCCCCAAATGGTATGAACGCTCAGTAAGCCTAAGGTCTGCGTTATCCTGCCTCAAAAGTGTCCGATATTCTGCTCTAGAGGTAAACATTCGATACGGCTCCTCTGTGCCTTTGGTAATTAAATCATCTATAAGGACACCAATGTACGCCTCGTCTCTTCTGAGGACCAATGCATCCTTCTCTTTAACCTTCAAGGCCGCATTCAACCCTGCCATTAAACCCTGGCTCGCAGCTTCTTCGTATCCGGTGGTCCCGTTAATTTGCCCTGCAAAGAACAGCCCGTCAATTAATTTAGTTTCTAGCGTATTCTTTAATTGAGTAGGGGGAAAGTAGTCGTACTCAATAGCATACCCAGGCCTAAAAAACTTAACATTTTCAAAGCCTGCGACACTTCGTAAGGCTTTGTATTGCACATCCTCTGGGAGAGAGGTGGAAAATCCATTGACATAAACCTCTACGGTTTTCCAACCCTCCGGTTCAACAAAAATTTGATGGCTATCCTTTTCTGCAAAACGATTAATCTTGTCTTCAATAGAAGGACAATAACGAGGCCCAATACTTTGAATATTACCATTGAACATTGGGCTACGATCAAATCCTTCTCTAAGTAAGTCATGAACCTCGGTGGAGGTATAAGTAAGATGGCAGTCTAGCTGCTGGTCAAGTCTAAAATTTCGAAGATAGGAGAAGTTACCAGGAGTCGCATCACCCGGTTGAGGGGTCATTTTAGAATAATCCAAAGATCGACTGTCAACCCGAGGTGGTGTACCGGTCTTCATTCTTCCGCTATCAAAACCTAAGTCGATCAATTGTTCTGTTATACCGGTACTAGCCTTTTCACCGGCTCTACCGCCACCAAAGTTCTTCTCGCCAATGTGAATTAACCCATTTAGAAAAGTTCCATTGGTCAGAACGACTGCTTTAGCGCGAATATCGATTCCTAGCGCTGTTTTCACTCCAGAAACACGACCATATTCTATCACCAATCCCGTAATCATTTCTTGATAAAAGTCAAGTAATGGAGTTTGTTCTAGTCGTATCCTCCAAGATTCAGCAAAAAGCATTCTGTCGTTCTGTGTTCTTGGACTCCACATAGCCGGCCCTTTTGATCGATTGAGCATCTTAAACTGAATAGCACTTTCGTCGCTAACCAAACCACTGTACCCACCGAGGGCATCAATTTCACGAACGATCTGGCCCTTAGCAATGCCGCCCATGGCAGGGTTGCAAGACATCTGCCCAATGTTTTGAAGGTTCATGGTAACTAGGAGGGTTTTCATTCCCATATTTGCACCTGCAGCCGCAGCTTCGGCTCCGGCATGACCTCCACCAACTACAATTATATCATATTCTTCTGCAAACATATCTTAATGTTCCACGTGGAACCTTTTTAATGCAAGTTGTTCTTGATTACGCATTTCACTCTTAGAGACCTCGTCTTTGTCATCATACCCAGCCAAGTGCAATAAGCCATGTACACAAACCCTGCACAGTTCGTCAGTATTCGAAACCTCAAAGATTAACGCGTTAGCAACAACGCGTTCGTAACTAATACATAGATTGGCTTCCTCGAGACCTTCAGATCTAAAATCATAAGTAATGATATCTGTATAAGTGTCGTGGTCTAAATGTTCTTTATTCAATTTCAAAAGCTCCTCATCAGACATAAAGGAATAAACAACTTCTAGAGAAAGGTTCAATAGATCCATCTCAGACAAGAGCCAGGCTTTAACGGCTAAATGATCGGCCCAATCAGGAAAGTTTATAAAATCGACATCTCTAATCACCTAACAAAGATATCAATAGATTTTAGGTGAATGGCTACCTTTGCTTTCCAAATAAGAAACTATGCAACCAAGACTACGTTTTGCCCCCTCTCCAACAGGACCTCTACACATAGGAGGTGTCAGAACAGCTTTGTACAACTATCTTCTGGCAAAAAACCTAGGTGGTACGTTTATTATACGAATTGAAGACACCGACCAGTCTCGTTATGTGCCGGGCGCTGAAGAATATATCCTTCAATCTATGGCTTGGTTAGGAATAGAGGCAGATGAGGACCCCAATAAAAGTGGACCACTAGGACCCTATCGTCAAAGTGAAAGAAAAAAAATTTACCATAAATATGCTTTAGAGCTTGTTGCTAAGGGGTGGGCGTATTATGCATTCGATAGTTCCGAAGATTTAACTAATTACAGAGAGATCGCAGAAAAAAGAGGTGAACGATTTCTATATGGGCCATTAAACCGAAAAGAGCTTAACAATAGTCTTTCTTTGAAAGAGTTTGAAACTCAATCTCGTATTGAAAATGGTGAAGACTTTGTTATTCGATTTAAAACTCCAGAAAATAAAGAGATCGTATTCCATGATGAGGTAAGGGGAAAAATCACTGTTAATACGAATACTTTAGATGATAAGGTGCTATATAAGAGCGATGGTATGCCCACTTATCATTTAGCGAATGTGGTTGACGATCATTTAATGCAAATAACTCACGTGGTTAGGGGAGAAGAGTGGTTACCCTCATTAGCGTTACACACCTTGTTATATCAGGCCTTTGAATGGACACCCCCCTTATTTGCACACCTGCCACTACTGCTGAAACCAACAGGAAAAGGAAAGCTTAGCAAACGAGATGGCGAAGCTGGAGGTTTCCCTGTGTTTCCATTATCTTGGAATGAATCTATCGGATACAAAGAAGCCGGATACGAACCTGAAGCACTCTTAAATTTTTTAGGTCTACTCGGATGGAACCCTGGAGATGATACCGAAGAAATGACTTTAGCAGAAATGGTTGAAAAGTTCAGTCTGAGTCGTGTTCAAAAATCAGGGGCGCGATTTGACCTAGAAAAACTCAACTGGTTCAATGCGCAAGCACTTCAAAAGTTAGACCCTACAGAGATCGCAAGCCGTTATAAAAAGAGAAACAATCATTTCGATACCGTTCCCGAAAACGTGCTCGTTGCCGGTGTTTCACTTATCAAGGAGCGTTTAATAAAAATTGATGACCTCAATGATCAACAATATTTATTTAAGGAACCTGAAAGTTATGATGAGAAAGCTGTTAAAAAACAATGGAAAGAAGAAACGCCACAATTATTACAAGCATTCTTAGAAGACTTAGCGCTGGTTCAGGAAGGTTCTGAGCCAGTGAAAAAAGCGATCCATGACTTTTGCCAGAAGCACGAAATAGGAATGGGTAAAATTATGGCCCCGCTTCGTATCGCATTAGTAGGAAGCCTTAAAGGACCCTCAGTCGATGAATTAATTAACTTCTTAGGAATTGACACCGTTAAAAAGCGTATCAATATCGCTTGTGAAAAACTGTAGCTAATCTTTATGCTCCAGCTTCGCCCAGCTATCTCTAAGACCCACTGTGCGATTAAAAATAAATTGCTTTCCGTTGTTTTGTTCTAACACGAAATAACCCATTCTTTGGAACTGAAAAGAGGTACCTGCCCTAGCTTCTTTCAGTGAAGGCTCTGCATAAGACTTAATAATTTCTAAAGAGTTGGGGTTTACAAAGTCTAAAAAGTCTTTGTCTTTATGAGCATCAGGGGTAGGGTCTGTAAATAGACGATCGTAAAGACGAACTTCAGTTTCAACCGCCGTATTTGCAGCAACCCAATGTAAGGTACCTTTAACCTTGCGCTCTGATTCTGGTGTCCCGCTACCGCTTAAACTTTTAGGATCATAGGTACAATGGATTTCTGTAATGTTTCCATCTTCATCCTTAACACATGATTCTGCTTTAATGATATAAGCATTCTTTAAACGAACTTCTCCACCAAGCTTTAATCTGAAAAATTTACGATTAGCTTCTTCTTTAAAATCAGCCTTCTCAATATAAAATTCTCTTGAAAAAGGTATACTCCTAGAGCCTAATGTAGGGTCTTCAGGACTGTTTTCAGCCTCTAACCATTCTACCTTATCCTCTGGATAATTGGTAATAACCACTTTTACTGGGTCTAAAACGACCATAACTCTTGGAACGGTTCGGTTCAATTCCTCACGAACGTGATATTCTAAAACAGATAAATCAACGACGTTTTCTCTCCTCGCAATACCTATCGCTTCTGCAAATTTCTGAATAGCTAAAGGCGGATATCCTCTACGTCGCATTCCTGATATGGTAGGCATTCGAGGATCATCCCATCCGTCAACGTATTTTTCATTAACCAGTTGTAATAATTTTCGCTTACTAACAACGGTATGAGAAAAATTTCTGCGCGCAAATTCTCGCTGCTTGGGTCTTAGTTTACTAGGATCAATAATTTGGTCTAAACACCAGTCATAAAGCTCACGGTGCATAGCAAACTCCAAAGTGCATAAAGAGTGTGAAATCTGTTCGATATAATCACTTTGACCATGTGCCCAATCATACATTGGATAAATAGACCATTTATCACCAGTACGATGGTGATGTTTATGCATTATACGATAAAGTATGGGATCTCTCATCAGCATGTTTGAAGAGCTCATATTAATTTTGGCTCGAAGAACATGAGTTCCTTCAGCATGTTTTCCGGCTTTCATTTCTCTAAACAAATCCAAATTTTCTTGAATCGTTCGATCTCTGAAAGGACTAAAAATTCCTGCTGTGGTAGGAGTTCCTTTTTGAGCCGCAATATCATCAGCTGATTGAGAATCTACATAAGCTAAGCCTTTACTTATTAAATCTTCAGCCCATATATACAACTGATCAAAATAATCTGATGCATAACACTCCTCGGCCCACTGAAAACCTAACCAAGAAACATCTGCTTTAATTGAATCCACAAATTCTTGTTCTTCTTTACTAGGGTTAGTGTCATCAAAACGAAGATTAACAGGGGCATTATATTTATTACCTAAGCCAAAATTCAAACAGATAGAGCTAGCGTGACCAATATGTAGATAACCATTAGGCTCTGGAGGAAATCTAAAACGTAAGGATTCTTTTGAACAGTTAGATTGTGACAAATCCTCTTCAATGATATGTTCAATAAAGTTTAATGATCGCTTAGCTTCTTCCATTTGGGCATATTATAGTAATACAAAGGTAGCATTTCCTACTTTTGCTTTATGGGAGAAATACACCTTAACAACATTAAGTTATACGCCTATCACGGATGTTTAAAAGAAGAATCTATCATTGGTAGTGATTATCGTGTAGATGTAATTTTATACACATCATTAGAAAAATCGTGTGGGAGTGATGAATTAAAAGACACTATTGATTATGTAGATGCTACCGCTATTGTGTCTGAAGAAATGGCAATACCTTCAAAACTTTTAGAACATGTGGCTGAACGTATTATTTCAAGATTCTTTATTTCGTTTCCAAGTCTTTTAAAAACCTCTGTTTATGTTGCTAAAATAAACCCCCCTATAGGAGCAAATGTCGACTCAGTGGCTGTAAAACTCATCAGACAAAGAGATACTTAGGAAAAAGCAGAAATTTTAATGTAAATTTGCCACCTAATTGGCATCGTGGCCGAGTGGCTAGGCAGAGCTCTGCAAAAGCTTGTACAGCGGTTCGAATCCGCTCGATGCCTCTTTTTTTTATACCTTTTCTAGGTATTCAAAATCTATTTGACGCTTCAATACATCAGCATTCTTCACCCGTATTTTTACCGTCTGCCCTAATTGAATAGTATCTCCTGTTTTATGACCTACTAAGGCGTATTGTTCTTGGTCAAAAGAATAGATATCATCACCAATATCTCTGATTCGAACCATTCCCTCACATTTATTTTCAAAAAGCTCGACATAAATACCCCAATCAGTTACCCCAGAAACAACCCCTTCAAACTCTTGATTCACAAATTGAGCCATAAATTTTACTTGCATATATTTAATCGAATCTCTTTCAGCATTAGCAGCTAAAACTTCACGTTCTGATGAATGTTTACATTTTAATTCATAAGGTTCCGCTGCAACACTACTACCACCGTCCAAATAATGTTGTAATAATCGATGTACCATTACATCCGGATAACGGCGAATGGGTGAAGTAAAATGGGAGTAGAAATCAAAAGCTAATCCATAATGACCAATATTATCGGTAGAGTAAACAGCTTTACTCATACTTCGAATAGTAAGTGTATCAACTAATTGCTGTTCCACCTTTCCATGAACGTCTGACAATAAAGCATTAATAGAGGTACTTATTGATTTACGATCTTTTAAATTAAGCTGATGTCCGAACTTAGAAATCACTCCATTTAATGCTTGTAATTTATCAAAATCAGGTTCGTCGTGAATACGATATATGAAAGTCTTTTTTTGTTTACCAATAAATGCAGCAACACTTCTATTGGCTAAAAGCATAAACTCTTCAATTAGCTTATTCGCTTGTTTACTTTGTTTAAAAAAGACTCCGACCGGTTCATTATTTTTATTTAAATGAAATTTAACCTCTTCTTTATCAAAAGATATAGCACCTGAATTCATGCGCTGTGATCGAAATATAACTGCTAATTCATTCAAA
This sequence comes from Flavobacteriaceae bacterium, assembly GCA_036782715.1. GTDB lineage: Bacteria > Bacteroidota > Bacteroidia > Flavobacteriales > Flavobacteriaceae > UBA3478. The sequence continues at coordinate 44,304 of DAIPYN010000003.1, read as the reverse complement.
GTTTTAATAGCATTAACTATTTCTTTATCAATAGAGTAACTACCTGAAGATCGAATAGAAATTTCTTCAGGTATTATTAAATCACCCGTATCTATAATATATTCTGCTTCGTGATAAGCAAAACGTTCGTTAGAATTAATGACCGTTCTACCAAACCACTCATTAACCACTTTAGCTTTAGATGTAATCTCGAAAACAGCGGAGAACGTATATTTTTCTTCATTAGGTCTTAGCGAACACGCTTTATTTGATAAAATTTCTGGAAGCATAGGTACAACCCGATCAACCAAATACACAGAAGTTGCTCGATCAAAGGCTTCGTCGTCAAGAATAGAACCTTCCTTTAAATAATGAGAAACATCTGCGATATGCACTCCAATTTCGAAATTACCGTTATCTAATACTTTAAACGATAGCGCATCGTCGAAATCTTTAGCATCGGTAGGGTCTATAGTAAATGTGAGAACATCTCTAAAATCTCTTCTCTTACTTATTTCTTCCTGTTTAATCGAGGTATCAATACGATCTGCATATTGCTGTACTTCTGGTTCAAAAAATAAAGGCAAACCATACTCAGCAAGGATAGCATGGATTTCAGTCTGATGAAGCCCAGTTTTACCAATATTTTCAATAATTCTAACCTCAGGAGCTCTATTCGCACTTCCCCAGTTAACGATCTCTACTATAACCTTATCATCGGATTCCACCTTTTTTACAAGGCTTTCTTTGACAAAAAAATCAGTATGTATTTTAGAAGATAAAGGTTTAACAAATAAAAACTTAGGGCTCTTTTCAACAATACCAACAAAAGTATTTTGATTGCGTTCTATAATTTTGGTTATGACAGCCTCAGCCTTATTTCCTTTTTTAAAGCGTTTATTTTCTTTGAATAATACTTTGTCTTTATGAAAGGCTCCTTTAAGGTTAGTATAATGAACAAATAAATCATCTTCTAACTGATCTGAAATAATATATCCATTTCCAGAGCTATTCAAATCAATAATACCTTCATAAACTTCAGATGTATCGTTCAATAATTGATAGTGTCCAGTTACAGGCTCTTTAATACGCTTTTCACTTACCAACTTTTTTACTCGCTTAAGTAGTTCATTTCGGGTGTGGGTATCTCTTAAATCTAAAGCAGAGGCTATCTGTTTAAAGTTGTAAGCTTTATCAGGATGACTTTCTAAAAATTCGAACAACATTTTAGTCAATCCTGTTCCCTTACTTTTTTGTTTTTTCTTCTTTTTAGACATCTAGTTAATAACCTCTTTTTTTTTATTTAATTCTTTTCGAAGATATGGGGTTTATTATTGTTTGTTAGTAGCTACAATAACTATTTAATTAAAAAATTGATTTTATAACTTATCAGAAGTTTTAAACTATTGCATTGAAATAAATATTTTGATAATCAATTATTTAGATTAGTTTTTAACGCTTTTAAATACGTAATTAACAATTCTATTTTAATTCTTTTAGTAGTGTTTTAACGTTAATAACTGTAAATCTTGTTTTGATTATGAGTAGAAAAAAGAGAATAAATAAGTCTTGCTTTCTACCTCAAAATATCGCATTACATTTATTGCTTTAATAATCATAATGCTAGTTATTAGCATCTATTAACTACCTATCAACAATCAAAATATTGTTTTTAACATGAAACTAGCCATTGGAAATGATCATGCCGGATCTGATCTTAAGAAAAAAATAGTCAACCTACTTGAGGGTCGAAATATAGAAGTTGTGAATTATGGCACTGATCAAAATGAATCAGTGGATTATCCTGATTTTGCTCATCCGGTGGGTAAGTCAATACAAGAAAATAAAGTTGATCTTGCCATCGTAATTTGTGGTAGTGGTAATGGTGTAAATATGGTAGTTAACAAATACCCTAAAGTTCGATCTGCCTTATGTTGGAATACTGAATTAGCAGCTTTAGCCAGAAGCCATAATAATGCCAATATATTAGCCATTCCAGCGCGTTTTGTTTCAGAAGAAGTTGCTATTGAAATGATAAATACCTTTTTAACCACTCCTTTTGAGGGTGGTAGACATCAAAATAGAGTAGAAAAGATTTAGAGATGGAATTAAAATCTTTTAAGGAATTAGATAGTACTGAACTCTATGAAATATTAAAACTTAGGGCAGAGGTATTTGTTATTGAACAAGACTGTAATTATTTAGACCCTGATGGTCAAGATTACAGTGCCTATCATTTATACGATAAAAAAGAAGGTCAAATTATTTCTTATGCCCGCTTATACGAATCAAAAGAGTATTGTCATATTGGTAGGGTGCTTACTTCTGCATCTGTTAGAAGGGAAGGTTATGGTATTCATTTGATGAATGAAGCAATCAAGCAATGTAAATTATTATATCCGAATAAAGATATTGTTATATCTGCACAAGAATACCTTTTGAAGTTTTACGCAGATTTTGGATTTGTAGCTGAAGGAGAACGTTATTTCGAGGATAATTTACCTCACTTCAAAATGAGAATCAAGTTGTCCTAATCCCTTATTTAGAGCCACTGTAATTTTATCTGACTGTTCTAAATCAGCTGTAGCTAAATAACTTATAGCTAGGTGTATCGGATATTCTTTAAATCGTTCATGTTTTCTATACCCCTCTCTAAGAATTCGTTTTGCTCTGTTTCGATCAATCGCTTTTTTAAATAACCGTTTAGGAGCAGAAAATAAAACTTTAGAATCCAGGTTTTCGTTGATGATATAATGAAAACGCAATGGATAAGTCGTAAAACTTTTACCCTCTTTAAATAAGAGGCTAATTTGTTTTTCAGACTTTAATTTTAACTGTTTAGGGAGCTTGGTAGACATTATTTTCCTTATCAATATCTGCCATGCGGCCTGTTGGATCGATTTCTATTTTATCAATATCAAGACTTTCTAAAGTGAAAGAATAAGAAGGTTTAGCCCAGCTCCAGTCTGCTAAAACGGTAATCTGTTCTGATTTCTTTTCACCACGCATTTCAGTCAAAGGGATATAATAGTTTAATTGATTACCATTTTTAAGAGTTACGACAATATCTAAAGGCATCGGCATTGTACCCTTTCTATTTATAGTAACTACGGTATTTTGATCATTGTCAGAAACTTCATCAATCGCATAATCGATGGTGTTAGTGGTTTGTGTCCAATCTTGAAGGTACCAACCTAAATGCATTCCACTTATTTTTTCAGCCGTTCTAATAATATCTGTAGGGGTAGGGTGGGTAAATTTAAAATTTGAATAATAATTCTTTAAGGTTTGAGCTAGTGCTTCTTCTCCGATAATATAACCTAGTTGAGACAGAAAAATCGAACCTTTAGAGTAAGCACCAATACTGTAGGTATAATTGAAATTATATCGATCAGAGTGAGTGGTTAAAGGTTGTTCATTACCTGATTTTACTAAACTATAGTAGCCCCTATAACTTGATAAGTAAGGTTGTTCGTTTTTACGATCCATAATCTCATTCATACACCAACTTGATATATACGAAGTAAAACCTTCATCCATCCAAGCGTGCTTTCCTTCGTTAGTAGCTAGTACATGCTGAAACCAGGAGTGAGCTAATTCATGAACCATTACTCCTACTAGACTAGAGAAACTTCTTTCACCAGTAATTAATGTTCCCATAGCATATTCCATACCACCATCACCACCTTGAATAACACTGTATTGTTTGTAGGGGTAAGGGCCTATATGCGTATTGAAGTATTTCATTGCATCAGCAGTTTTAAGCTGTAATGCCTTCCAGTTTACTGCTAGCTCTTCTTTGTTTTTATAAAAGAAATGTAGGGTTACATCATCTTCTGTGATTAATTGATCGTGAACATAGTCAGGGTCAGCAGCCCACATAAAGTCGTGAACATTTGGAGCTATGAAATGCCAAGAGAGCTTTTTTTGTTTACGCTTTATTTTAGGTTCAACTTCACTATAGCCATGACCGATTTCATCGGGGTTTTGAAGGTATCCACTAGCGGCAACAGTGTAAGATTTATCGATATGTAGGGTTACATCGAAATCACCCCAGACACCATGAAATTCTCTAGCGATATAGGGGTAAGCGTGCCAACCTTCAAAGTCATATTCAACCATTTTTGGATACCACTGACTCATAGATAAAGCAATATCTTCTTTACTATTTCTTCCAGATCGACGAATTTGTAAAGGAACTTGGCCTTGAAAGTCGAATTCCAGTATCGTCTGCTTCCCTGGTTTTAATGGCTCACTAAGATGAACCACTAAAATAGTTTCTTCCTCTTCTATATCAAGCGTTACCCCTCCATTTTGAGTCACATTAGAAACATGTAGAAAGCCTTTCTCATTATCAGAAAGTTGGGCGATACGACTAAATTTATTTTCATCGACCATTCTAGAATCTGGATCTGCTATCGATTGTAAGCGATGATCCATATCACTCCCCGGTTGAAATGCATTGAAATACAAGTGAAAAAACACACGATCTAAGCTTTCAGGAGAGTTGTTGGTATAAACCACCTTTGAAGTCCCTGTGTAGGTGTAATCTTCTACATTCACATCTACATTCATTTGGTAGCTTATTTCTTGTTGCCAATATCCTGGTTGCTTTTGAGCCGCAGAGGCTAAAAATGAAAGACTGAAAAGAAGAGCAAAAAGCTTTTTCATACTAGTTTCTATTTTGAGCTAATAATAACGCGTTATACAAATTTACAATACCACCAGACTTACTGAATCGAGTAAAAGAGTTGATTCCTTCATTATCGGGACTTAATACGTTGATAGGAAGTCTAATGCTGCTATCCATTAGAATCTTTTTAAGATCAGATCCTTGGTGTTTTGGGAAATAGGCAGCGATCCACGCAGCTATTCCAGAAACGACAGGTGCAGCCATCGAAGTACCCCCTTGATAGGCAAATACACCGTTAGGCATACTCGAGTAAATATCTTCTCCTGGCGCGAATAAATCGACTTTTTCTTTCCCATAATTTGAGAAGTCGGCAATTAATCCTTGGTTGAAATAGGGGGCAAGCGCCCCGACAGAAATAAAATTAGAAGCGAATTCGGTATTAAAATTGGGCTGATCGTCAGGATAATTTGTGTTTTTCAATACGTCTAAATCTTCAGATTCATTACCCGCTGCATGTACAATTAACGCTCCTTTATCTTCAGCGTATGAAATAGCTTCTTCAACCCATTTTCGATAGGGAGAAAAGGATTTTCCGAAACTACAGTTAATAATTCTCGCACCATTATCTGCCGCGTATCGAATAGCTAGTGCAACATCCTTATCATATTCATCGCCTGCAGGCACGGTTCTTAAAACCATAAGCTTTGCAAAAGGAGCTATTTGAGAGACAATTCCAGCCACATGGGTTCCATGAGATTCTTCTATTACGCGGTTGATAACGTTTCCATTACCGTAATCGGTATCAGTAATATCGTAAGGATCGTCTCCAACGACCTTTCTACCCTCATGATTTACATTCAGATTATAGTCAGACCGTTCAGTGTAATAAGTTACGCCCTCAAAAAGGTCTTTGATCAATAAATCAGCACGATCGGTATAACTCAAAAATTGAAGAGCCAAGGCTTTTTGCTGAGCAATAAACGCTGATTCAGGCGTAAACCTTCTAAGGGATTCAGTGTTAAATTGACGGTCGTTTAATAGAACAGATAGGGTGTCAACAGCGGTTTTGGCCAACTCATAAATTCGCTTGTATTGTCTCTTGTTTTCTTCTGCTTTTGGCAGTTCTTTTTCTAGAATAATGCGCGCTCTTTTTAATTGTTTCTCTTCACCAATTTCTTTTGCGATCATTCTAACGTACTCCATTTGCTCATAGTAACTCTCCCCTAGGAAATTATATCCATTAACGTCATCCACAAAACCGTTGGCGTCGTCGTCGATATTGTTGCCTGGGATTTCGTCTTCGTTTATCCAGAGCTTATCATCGAAAAGAGGGTGATTGATATCTACTCCTGAATCAACGATAGCAACGATCACTTCTGAAGTTTTACGATTACCAACAACCTCCTTAGTTTTTTCAAAGGAAATTCCAGGCAAGGTATCTAAGAGGGGGTCTGAGAAAAACCAACGTTTTTTTTCTTCGTCGCTGAAGGTTTTTCGTTCAGTTATTGAGGATACCTTAATAGGAGTTTCATCCTTAAAAATTCTAGTAGAAGAGCAACCAACCCAGAGGGCTGATGATGTTAAGACAAAAAAGTATCGCCAAAAGGTGTTTTTCATTTTATTCAAAATATTCATTGAATCGAAAGGACTGATTTAAACGAATTCCTTTCTCTGTTTGTTTGAGAGAAATAAGCTCGTTGTGAGCATCGTGTTCGAAGAGCAAAAGATAATTGTTTTTCAAGGCTTCTTCCAAGAAATTAGATTTCTCTTTTAAGGTTAGAAGTGGGCGCATATCAAAGCTCATCACATAAGGAATTGGCAAGTGCCCAGCAGTGGCGATTAGGTCTCCAGTAAAGAATATTTTATTACCACGATAGGGTATGAGAGGAAGCACTTGTTTTTCGGTATGCCCGTCAAAATATCTAAGTTCGAACGGAAAATTCGTGTTGGCATTTATAAAGCAAAGCTGGCCAGATTCTTTTAAAGGGATTAAGTTCTCTTCTAGAAAGGAGGCTTTTTCTCTGAGGTTAGGATTCATTGCCCAATTCCAGTGTTCTTCAGAGGTCCAATAATTGGCATTTTTAAAACGCGGCTTAAGTTCACCTTTCGGTGTTCGAAATACAGCTCCTCCAACATGATCAAAATGAAGGTGGGTAAGAAGGACATCGGTGATTTGGTCAGGGTGAAACCCTTTTTCAAGGAGGCTTTTTTCAAGACTATGATCACCCCACAACCCGTAGTGGGAAAAGAATTTTTCACTTTGTTTGTCCCCCATTCCGGTATCTACCAGAATTAATTGATCGCTTGTTTCAACAAGCAAGCATCGAGCAGCGAGGTCGATTTGATTGTTGTTGTCTGCCGGATTAGTTCTTTGCCAAAGGCCTTTGGGAACAACCCCAAACATAGCCCCTCCGTCTAGTTTGAAATTTCCCGATTCGATGATATGGAGTTGCATGCTAGTGTTTCTAATAGTTCACGCCCGAAATAAACCAAAGCCTTTACTTCTGTTGGGCTCAGTAGTCGGTCTTTTTTAAGTATGAGCAGTTCACTACCGCTAGACTCGATAAGGTATATAGGACTACTCTCGATTAAGAAAATAAGCTCTTTACTAAAGAGACTTCTAATTTTATCAGGTTGAGATCCACTCAGGTGAAATTTGCGATTAAAATAGTTGTGACCCTCGACGGTTAAATCCCCAAACCCTGCAATTGCATTTAGTCGGTCTAACAAACCTTCTTTGTCTAATACGAAAGAAGGTATGCTGTTTTCTAGCTTAATAGTAAGTGCAGTTACTCTGGCCGATTCGCGAGCAATAAATTCTCCTTCATTGAAAACGATGTCTTGTACCACCCCGTTGGATGTAGGATCAACAAGAGTATTGTAAATCTGAACAATAGGCTTAGTTTCAAAAAACAGAAACTGATATAAAGAAGGGTCTATGGGCTGGTTTTTAGCACAGTATTCCCAACCGTATTCTTTTGACATTTTAGATAGGTTCTCTTGTCTGCGGCTAAACAGTTTTTCTATAGAACCAAGCGTATTTTCTGTTGCCAGATTTCTAACGGCAAAGGGGTGAGAAGAACTCGCGCCGTGAAGATCAAGCCCAATAGTTGAAACCTTACCTCCTTTTTTCTCAAAGGAGGCAATATAATTCTCAACGGTTTGCATGGCGCTGTGGTCTACGAATTCACAGAGCGAAAAATCAATAACAACCGTTTTTGTTGAACCGATGGCGTCTAGTTTTGACTTGAGTTTGAAGAGATTTAAGAACGAACAAAAGTATTTAACACTAACATAGTAAGAGTCGGTGTCCTTCTCTTTAAATGCAAGAACGTTGGGTTGAAAGAGATGCAATAAAAAAAGCAAAGGCCTTCTCGTGATAATAAAATGAGATAGTAGGGTGATTAGAGTACCGAGAAGAATTCCTGTTATAATATTGGTGCTTAAAGTAATAAGAGAGGTTGCTACAAGAATGAGCAATTGTTCTTTCCCAACTTTTGCTGCTGCAACTAACTTGAGGGGGTGAGCTAATTTATACCCTGTATAGACCAAAATAGCGGCAAGCGCAGAAAGCGGAACCCGATTTAGAAGCTTGCTGAAGAATAGAATAAACAAAAGCAGAAATACTCCATGAAAAAAGTTCGACGACCGATTGTTGGCTTGCTGGGTAACATTCACTGAACTTCTCGAAATCACAGTAACCACGTTAAGCCCTCCGAAAAACCCACTAATTGCTGTAGCAACACCAAGCGCCCGAAGATCTTTGTTTGCGTTAGACCTTCTTCTTTGAGGATCTAGGTTGTCTACCGCTTTAATGGATAAAAGAGATTCTACACTACCGATTACCGCAATAGTAATGGCCACCGACCAAAGCCCCCAAGAATTGATTAAATCAAAGTTCGGATGATAAATCATGCTTTCTACCGAATCAGGAAGCTGAATAAAGAGTTCGGGTCGAATCGGGTTTTCTATCCCTCTTAGCTGACAGTAGTAACTATAGCCAACCGCCAAGAGAATCACCCACATAGGAGAGGGAATTTGTTGATAATATCGGTTTCGAATAGACGAATTGAACAGTAGAATAACCAGAGAAACGATTCCCAACAACCCGGCAGCTAGTGTTGATGCCGATTCAGGTGCAGATTGAACAAATTCAGCAAAGATCAAAGGGAGTTTGAATAATTTAATTAGAGGGTTTCCGTCCCCGGCTTCAAGCCCCAGCATAATGGGGAACTGTTTTACCAGCAGGCTAAGGCCAATAGCAGCTAACATCCCTTCAATGGCAGAGGCAGGAAAAAACTCTGCTAGTTTTCCCATTCGTAAAACCCCTAATAGGGTGATTAGAACCCCAGCAATCGTAATTGCTGCAAGGGTATGGGTATAGCCTAGAAAAAGATCGCCCCCACCCAGGGTGGTAACTGCGGTAAGAAGTACTACTACCAGACTATATCCGGGCCCAGAGATGGTAACGTAAGACCCGCCCAGAAGCGCAACCACGACACCCCCTACAACAGCAGATACAATACCTGCCGTGGCCGGCATTCCACTTGCTACAGCCAGGCTTAAACCTAAAGGCAAGGCAATAAGAGACACTACAAACCCTGCGAAAAGGTTTTTAGGTAAGGATGATATGAATTGGTTTCTTGTCATTTTGCTCTACAGATCAGTAAGTCTGACGGTAGATCAGACAAAATGAATTCAATGTCTCGTGTTATGATTCGGCTTAAAAGAGAGGTTTTGACGGGAGCGTCCATTACCAAAAGATCAGCTCGGGTTACCTCAGCATAATGACCGATTGAATAGCCTCTTTTGCCGAAAATTGCCTGCTTTTGAACCTTAATCGAATCGGTAAGGGCCGCTGGAAGCTGGTCGACAAGCTCCGCAACTCTTCGATCCTCCTCGGCTTCTAAAACTCGTTTTTTTCTAAGGCTTCGAATAAGGCTTCGGTCGTCATCAACACTTACTTTGACCGATTTATTTGCGATTTCTTCTACAATGGTAGCCTTATTTGCACCTAGACACATGGCTGAATAGAACGCCTGAAAAAGGGTGTTAGGCAGCGTGCTTGTTTTGAAACCACTAACAACAACATGTTTACAAGCAACGCGATCTATGGCAGGTTTGATCAGTAGTAATACCGAACACTTAACCGATCGGGTAAGTTTACGTGCGACCGAACCTACATAAAATCGAAAGAGCGACTCGTGCTGCATAGCTCCTAAGACCAAAAGATCAATAGATAAACTTTCGGTAGAATCTAGAAGAGTGGTGTATGGGTCACCGGGTATCCAGTGATATTCACTAACCCTTGACGGTGCGGCGGTTGCAGCAACAATTGAGTTTATTTTTTCCTGTTTTTCCTCAGTTTTTTCACCTACATGCAGCAGAATGAGTTCAGAATCAAAAAACTCAGCGAGTCGTACTACCTCGTGCAAATTACTCTCAAGACTTGGCGAAAAGGCAAAGCCAAAGAGCATTCGTTTAAAGGGGTTGTACTGGTGTAAGCTTTGATTCATAGCCCGTTTTTAAGGGCTTAGAAGATACTAAATTCTATACTTAGTCATTTAGTTTTAACACCGCCATGAATGCTTGCTGTGGGATTTCAACATTTCCGATTTGACGCATACGCTTCTTTCCTTTTTTCTGTTTTTCAAGAAGTTTTCGTTTACGAGAAATATCTCCTCCGTAACACTTGGCTGTCACATCTTTACGTAATGCTTTGATGGTTTCCCGAGAGATGATTTTTGCTCCGATCGCTGCCTGAATAGGAATATCAAACTGTTGTCTTGGGATGAGTTCTTTCAGCTTTTCGCACATTTTTTTACCGATGGTATGTGCATTGTCAAAGTGAACCAGCGCAGATAAAGCGTCGACGGGTTGAGCGTTTAAGAGAATATCTACACGAACTAGCTTAGATTCTCGCATCCCGATCGGGCTATAATCGAAAGAGGCGTAACCTTTAGAAATGGTCTTCAAACGATCGTAAAAATCAAATACGATTTCGGCCAGGGGTAAATCAAAACTAAGCTCAACTCTTTCGGGAGTCAGGTACGTTTGATTCGTAATATTTCCTCTCTTCTCAATACAAAGAGACATCACATTACCCACAAAGTCTGATTTAGTGATAATAGAAGCTTTAATGTAGGGCTCTTCTACTCGATCTAATCCAGAAGGGTCTGGAAGATCTGAAGGATTGTTTACGATGATTACCTGTTCAGGGTTTTTCTTGTTGAAGGCGTGATAACTTACGTTGGGAACGGTTGTAATTACCGTCATGTCAAACTCACGCTCTAATCGCTCTTGAATGATTTCCATGTGAAGCATTCCTAAGAACCCACAACGAAAACCAAATCCTAGTGCTGCAGAACTTTCTGGGGCAAAAACCAGAGAAGCATCATTTAACTGAAGCTTTTCCATTGAAGCTCTAAGCTCCTCATAATCTTCAGTATCTACCGGATAGATACCTGCAAAAACCATTGGCTTTACCTCTTCAAAACCTTCGATGGCTGAGGTAGATTTTCTGTCTGTTAAAGTAATCGTGTCGCCCACTTTTACTTCCCGGGCATCTTTGATTCCTGTGATTAGATACCCTACATCCCCGGTATGAATCTCTTTCTTTGGTTCTTGCTTCAATTTAAGCGTTCCAATTTCATCGGCGAAATAGTTCTTCCCCGTTGCCATAAAGGTGATGCGATCTCCTTTTTTAATCGAACCATTAAGAATTCTAAAATAGGTTTCAACACCTCTGAAAGGATTGTAAACCGAATCAAAAACAAGTGCCTGCAAAGGCTCATCGAGATCGCCCTGTGGAGCGGGAACTCGCTCAATGATGGCTTTTAAAATATCTTCGATTCCTAACCCCGTTTTAGCACTGGCAGGTATAACCTCTGAAGGGTCGCAACCAAGGAGATTTACAATATCATCGGTTACCTCTTCAGGATTAGCGCTTGGCAAGTCGACCTTATTCAAGACCGGAATAATCTCCAGGTCGTTTTCAAGGGCTAAGTATAAATTTGAAATGGTTTGCGCCTGAATACTTTGTGCTGCGTCTACGATAAGCAAAGCCCCTTCACAAGCGGCAATCGATCTCGACACTTCGTATGAGAAGTCTACGTGGCCGGGAGTATCGATTAGATTAAATACATATTCTTCACCTTCGTAGGTATAATTCATCTGAATGGCGTGACTTTTAATGGTAATACCGCGCTCCCTCTCAAGATCCATATTGTCAAGGAGCTGGTCTTGTTTTTCTCTATCAGTAACAGAACCAGTAAAATCTAACAGTCGGTCAGCCAAGGTACTTTTACCGTGGTCAATGTGAGCGATGATGCAAAAATTTCGAATGTTTTTCATAGCCAAAGCAGAGCTGCAGATAACGAATTGCAGGCAAGCAAAGATAATCCATTATTTTTGCTATAAAATCGTATGATTTGGTGAAAATTGCAGACATAGAACTTCCTGAATTTCCATTGCTACTTGCCCCAATGGAAGACGTGAGCGACCCTCCATTCAGAGCCTTGTGTAAGGAACAGGGAGCAGACGTGGTTTACACTGAATTTATTTCTTCGGAAGGCCTTATTCGAGATGCTGCGAAATCAGTGATCAAACTAGATATTTATGAAAAAGAACGGCCTGTAGGAATTCAGATTTTTGGGGCTGAATTAGATTCGATGCTTGAAGCCGTAGACATTGTTGAGCGGTCGAATCCGGATATTATTGACATTAATTTCGGATGTCCAGTAAAGAAAGTGGTGTGCAAAAATGCTGGAGCAGGTATTTTAAGAGACATTCCACTTATGGTGAAATTAACTGAAGAAATCGTTAAAAGAACAAAACTTCCGGTTACGGTAAAAACACGACTAGGCTGGGACAGTGATTCGATAAAAATTGTTGAGGTCGCAGAACGACTTCAAGATGTGGGGATCAAGGCAATTTCTATTCATGGCAGAACTCGAGTTCAAATGTATAAGGGTGTTGCAGATTGGGGGCCTATCGCCGAGGTAAAGAATAATCAGAGAATGCACATTCCTGTTTTTGGTAATGGCGACGTTAACACCCCAGAAGCGGCAATTAAAATGCGAGATGAGTTTGGTTTAGACGGGGCAATGATCGGTCGAGCGAGTATCGGATACCCTTGGTTTTTCAGAGAGGTGAAACACTTCATGCAAACCGGAAAACACCTCAACCCGCCAACGATGCAAGAACGGGTCGAGGCCGCTCGAAGACACCTCAGCATGTCTATTGACTGGAAAGGTGAAAAGCTCGCGATTTACGAAACACGAAGACATTATACCAACTATTTCAAAGGTATACCTAATTTCAAACCATTGCGAATGAGCCTAGTGAGCGCAGAAACTTCAGACGAGGTTTTTGAAACACTTGAGAAAGCAGGGAAAGAATTTGCAGACTTTGATTTTTCTACGATCTCATAGCCTTCGACACTTCTGGCAATTTACGAGATGAGATAAGAGCGGCGAGAAACCCAAACAACAAGAGGGTTATAAACACTAAAAAGAGATTACGTACACTTATCGAGACGGGATAAGACAGCTCGTTAGAGAGTCTTATCCATCCTAGCTGGTTTTGGCCGACAACCAGAGCAAGACCCAGTAGAATTCCGAAAACAGCCCCTAATGCACTTAGTACTGTCCCTAGAAAAAGGAAGATGTTTTTAATCTGGGCGGAGGTAAGCCCCATTTGTTTGAAGGTTGAAAAACTACTGCTCTTATCGGCCATAATTAATCGGATAGACCCTGCCAGACTAAATAGCGCAAGGACGAGAACCATTGAAAATATCAAATAGGTAGCCCAATATTCAGTATTTAAAAGTTTAAAGAGCGACTGGTTTTGATCTTCTCTGTCTTGCACCAAAACATCCCCATCGATAAAACTCTTTAAACCAGAGACGATCTCTTCTTTTGAAAGAGAGGTTTCATCAATATTTAGAGAGCTAAAGCTATTCTTAGGAAGACCACCCAAATATAGAAGGTCTTCATAACTGGCTATTCCAAGTATTTGAGACTCATCGTCTTCAAGAAAAACTCCTTTCGCCTTGAGTGTTCGCTGTCTAATTTCATCTGCGCCTAGTTCAAGCCTAATAGCTCTGTCTCCCGGGATTAAACTACCCACGCTAAGCGAACTGTCATAGGCCTCCCCTCCTAATTCGTAATAGGCATTTAGACTAAGAAGCATTTCGCCTTGCGAAAACGAACTTGTTCCATATAAAATTTCAAGAGAGTCAGTAGGAGTTGGGTGGTATGCAATAAGATCTCCTGCCGCCATTTCACCATCCTTTTGAACAAGACCGACGACTGAAAGCTTTGAAACTACCATCGCGTTATTCGCTTTACCCCATTCTTGAATGCTTTCTGAATCGACGGTCAAAACCCCTTGGTTTAAGGGAGTAATTTGAATAGCCGGTGAATGCTCATATGCATATTGAGTACTTAAGCCTTTTAGCCCTTCAAATGCTGAGAGAACTACGGTTAAAGCTGCAGCTGCGACCACCACAACCATCAAGCTCAGATAGCTAACTAGATTCACTAGAGATTGATTGCTTTTTGAAAGCAAGTACCTCCAGGCGATATAAATTGAAGTTTTCACTTTTTTTGGCGACGATCGAGCAGGCTGCGATCCTCAATAGGGTTTTCTTCTCCTTTTAATGAACGCTCTATATCTTCTGCCTTTTTAGCAGTTTCGTCTTTGAAAAATAAAAGCTCAGGAACTCTTCGCATCTGGTTGCGGGTACGATTAGCAAGCTCGTGACGAATCAAAGGAGCATTTGATTGGATGCCTTCAAAAAGTTCTTCACCTTTTTCTTCTGGAAAGAAACTTAAATATACCTTGGCAATCATTAAATCAACCGTTACCGCCACCTCTGTTACCGAAATTAGTAATCCAGAGATACCAGAGTCCTTTGCTGCTTTTTGAAGAATATCAGCCAGGTCACGCTGCAGTAATGCCCCGATTTTTCGTTGTCTTTCACTTTCCATAAAACAAAAATAGCGAATATCTTTGGCCGTGGCGTTTAGCTTTGTTTTTTAAGCTTGGAACACCCAAAAATTAACTGTAATTTTGGCGCCCGCCTTTAGGTCCTATAGCTCAGTTGGTTAGAGTAGCTGACTCATAATCAGTTGGTCCCTGGTTCGAGCCCAGGTGGGACCACTTAAAGCGCAAGAACCCGCTCCGATGAGGAGCGGGTTTCTTTTTTGGTAAAGCAGCAAGCTTGCTTAAGCTTCTAAAAGCAAAGAAGAAATCTCCTCTGCGTATAGCAGAGGGTGGGTTCGTATCATTTTCAGGATTGGTTTCTTAGCGCCGTCTCGCCTCTTCGCTAGATAGGTCTTAACGAGCCCAAATTAATTCTCGAGAGCTATTACCTTATCAAAAATCCGTTTTACTTGTAAATCCCCGAAACCATAAACCGCTTCTTTTTGACAAAACACCATAAAGACCTTTCCAAAATGGGTAGTCTTTAGTGTCTTTGTGATTTCTAGCAGGGACAAATAAGGTCTACTTTGCTCAATCGTTGAGGTGTTCATGTCATGAAACGCCATGGCGGCTGGAATGATATATTCGCTTAAATCAGTGATGTCTTTGACAAGACGAATTAACTCATCCGAGTCATTTACAGAATACGCGTGCCATAGGGGAGCGATCTTTGTAAGATTAATAAGTAATCGCTGCTCGAAAACAGCCATTAAAGATTCTTTTGACAGTAGACCAAAATTATATCTAGCAGTTCCTGATGGTTTGGCCCAAGACACCTTACCTCTATATCCTGAGCTGAGTAGAAAATGGCAGACAAACCAGAAATTGGCTTGACAAAATAAATCCTCTTCAAACCAAAGGACAACCTCTGAGCGCTTGAGGTCTGTAACCACCTTCATTAAAGGAATAGATAGCTCTTGCGAATAACTTTCTTTGATTGTCGGGTCATAGGTGTCAGACAAATAGGCTGCTCGAGAAGTAAAAAACGCCTCAAATTCAACCTCCTTTCTTGGACCTTCAATGAGACATTCTCTAAACACTAAGGTTTCGCCAGGTAGATCTTTGGGAAATTGATCACCAAGCGCATCGCCATTTAGAATATGAATGATAGGGCTACTCATCCTTGAATTTTAAATAAAAGTACGGGATTAAAAGGCGGCCTACTAGTCATTACTTGTACCTTTAAGACATGATGAGAATAGTCAAAAAAATATTTCTTGCTCTTGTAGTCATTTCCCTTGGCTTGGTTTTGGTGATTCAATGGTTTTCTAAGCCATTGCCTGAATCAATTGCGGGGCCTGAGGCAGATGGGCTGGCAAGAGATGTTCAGGAGGCCTTGAACATTACCGGTTACAAAGCCCTTAACGAAATACAATTTAGTTTTAGAGACCACCACTATTTATGGAACAAGGCCGAAGAGCGTGTTCTAGTTTCTTGGGAGGACTACCAAGTAGACCTTGTTCTTTCTGAAACTGAAAACTCGAAGATTCTTCAAGGAGGTAAAGAATCAAATCGCATTGACCTTATTGACAAGGCGAAGGCTTATTTCTTCAATGATTCGTATTGGTTGGTGGCGCCGTTTAAATTTTTTGACCCTGGGGTGGTACGATCTCTAGTTGAAACTAACGACGGAAGTAAGGCATTACTGATTACACACACGAGCGGAGGGGTTACTCCCGGCGATTCTTATCTGTGGTATTTTGATGAGAACTTAATACCCACACACTTTGAGTTATGGGTGAGCATCATTCCGATTAAAGGGGTTTCAGCCACATGGTCAAGCTGGGTAAGCAAACAAGAGGTGTTGTTTTCATCCTTTCACAAACTAGGCCCGCTCGAAATTACGATTGGCGATCTAGAGGCTTATTAAAACGCTCGGTATACCCCAAGGGTCATATTGGTGTTCCCCGTAGAAAGTGTTTTGTTGATGAATCCGCGTAATTGGGTTTTGTGCGCGATTTGATAGCTAACCGTTTGGCTAAGGCCGTAGCCATTATTGAGGTCGATTGCCCACACTTGAGAAAAGCTATTCCACTTACCTTTGTTATAATTCAGACCAACATAACCGAAGTTGATTTCAAGGTCGTTGTTTCGACCTTTCCCGTGAAGATACATGGTGCTTAGACTCCATTTTTCATTAATGCTATAATCGGTTCGAAGTTCTTGGGCAAAGAATGAATCAACCTGATAGTCATCAGAGATTTGAAGCGCGGGTAGGTGAGTACCGATCGTCGCTTTTAGTCTTTTGTCTAAAAATTTGTAGCGAGTAATAAAGATAGCATTTCTTGGGACAAGGTTTTCAGCTCGAATCAGCGATAATAAATGACCCTGAAGTCTTTTGTCAGTGTTTGTGCCGACCGAGAGAATAAAGTGAGGGTCCTCTGAAGTAAAATCAGGAACAAATGAAAAACCTCCAGTACTTGCTTCTATTCCGCCGTATTGTGCAGAAGCGTTAAGAGAGAAGACAAGGGAAATTAAGAAGATTAGTTTTTTCATGAGGATTGGTTGTATTCGGCAAATGTACCTAAGCAATCCTCTTCTTTGCTACCAAAAGGCGTTAAAAAGCTATCCAAAAATAAGACCGTGAAGGTATCTTCCCGGAAAGAGTGTAAACCCTCCGGCAATGAGTAGGCCTGTCCAGTAAAGAAATTGCATCGACCGCCGATGTGAAATCAGCCGACCTCGTTTTAATTGCCATAGACTGTAAGGAACCGTAGCAATCGTTAATACACTTAATAGGTGAATATATCCGAAATGACCGAGCCATCTGGGGCCAACATGAGCCTCTAACCATAAAGACACTAACGATGAAAAGGTAATTAATAGGGCATAGCCTTTACCCCACAACCGATGTGACTTGCCCCCCTTTTTTGAAAAAACAATGAGATAAAACCCCAAAGGAACACAAGGAGCAATTGAAAAAAGGTGTATCGACCTTAGTAGCTCGTAACTCATGATTTTTGTCCGATAACACAGAGTGTTCCGGCCCAACCTTCTTTGGCGTCGAGCCTAGTAGCGCTTACTTCTTTGAACCCTGCATTTTTGAACATCTGAACCCACTCTTGTTCAGAGAAGAGCCGCATAAGGTTGATGCCACATTTTTCTGGCCAGTCATGTGAAACCGCATTCTCTTTATAAAAATCGATTCCCATAACCAGTCGGCCTTTAGGGTTTAACCACTTATCGTGAATCTTAGCAAGTAACACTTCAGGCTTATCTAGATAATAAAAGACCTCCATGCTATGAATAACATCGTAGGTTTTACTCGGAGACCAAGTGGTCAAATCGTCTCTGTAATAGCTGTTTGATCGGTCTATTTCTCTAGCCTTTTCGATCATTCTTACCGACCCATCGATACCCTCAGACAACAGGCAACCCTCCATGCTTTTAACAAGTCGAACGACCCAACCGTTTCCACAACCTGCGTCTAGAAAAGAAAAAGGCGTTTCGGGAAGGCTAAGCCCAAGCATTTGAAGTACAGCTGAACGATGACCGTCTGCCATTCCCTCATCTTTTCCTATTTCTGCCCATCGGTTGAATACTTCTATTGGAGATTGTTTCATGTGATTTATCGTATCTTTTTCAAAGCCAATATAAAAAACAATATATGCTTCGTCGAGATTTCCTTAAGCAATCTGCAGCTGTTGCAGCGCTCGCATCATTACCTCTTTCTTGTTCTCCGATTCCTCCGGCCTCCCGATTTGCGATGGGACTCCAGCTGTATACCGTTCGTGACGCAATGGAAAAAGACCCTGTCGGCACCTTAAAGGCGCTCAAAGAGATGGGGTATTTGCATTTTGAATCGTATGGCTATGAGGCAAAAGCCAAGACCTATTACGGTTATGAACCCGAAGCTTTCAAGACGATACTAACAGACCTAGGATTACGAACAACTAGTGGTCATTATGGAATGGCTTCTATGCTAAAGGCTAATGAAAAGGATCAAGCAGCGTACATTGAAAGTTGTATTGAAGGCGCCGTTCGTTTAGGAGACCCTTATATTGTTTTTCCAATGCTGCCCGAGGAATATCATTCTGCAGAAGGGTATGCGCACCTTGTAAAAAGGCTCAATCAAATGGGTGAACAGATTAGCGAAGCAGGCCTGGGCTTTGCGTATCACAATTTCGGTTTCGACTTTGATACTTATGACGGCCGCACTGGAATGGATTGGGTTATTGAGGAGACTAATCCTGATTGGGTGAAGCTAGAGGTTGACTTTTATTGGCTTATGCGTGCTGGCGTGATGACTCCAGACGAATTAGTAGAAAAGGCGCCGGGACGAATTCCGTTATGGCACATCAAAGACATGCACAAGGTGTCGAAGGACTATACTGAGTTAGGTAATGGAAGTATTGATTATACGAAGATTTTACCCGACCCTATGCAATCTGGTCTAGAGTGGTTTTACATTGAGCAAGGCGGAAACTTTGCCGAAACCTCTATGAAAAGTGTAGAGACCAGCGCAAACTTCTTTAAAGCGAATCTTAAGACTTATTTATAGTCTTTTGGTATTGCCCTAAGCTTTTGCTTAGCTCTTCTAGAGAAACTCCTTTGGTTTCTGGCATGATGAGTAGCACCCATACAAGCTGTAATACCATCATCACAGTAAATATTCCGAATACGGTACTTGCCCCAATAGTGGTGAAAAGTAAAGGAACTAGTGCTGGTATGATTGCTGCAAGAATCCAGTGCGTTGAGGTCCCAACCGCTTGTCCTTGAGCGCGCTGTTTGTTCGGGAATATTTCAGAGATGAAGACCCAGATAACGGCTCCTTGTCCGATCGCATGGGAAGCAATAAATAGGAAAAAGAAATAGGTCACATGCATTCCGAACCATTCGGTAGCAAAACTATAGGTGACCAGGCCGAGAGATAGAATGTATCCGAGAGAACCGATAATCATTAGCTTTCTTCGCCCCGATTTATCAATAAGACTTAAACCTATTAGTGTAAAGATGAGGTTGACTGCTCCAACCCCAATGCTACTAAGTAGTGCAGCACTGGATTCTAAACCGGCCATTTCAAAAATTCTTGGCGAGTAATACAGAAAAGCGTTGATCCCAGAGAACTGGTTAAACGCGGCTAATGCAATCACTAACCACAGTTGTTTGCGATACTTTTTCTGAAAGACCGTTTCGGCAGTTTCGTTGTCTGCAGCCTTGTCAATATCACTAATCACCTCATCAATATTTACAGAGGCGTTGTGAAGACGAGCAAGTATTGACCTGGCCTGATCAACCTCTCCTCGGCCCAACAGCCAGCGCGGGCTTTTAGGAACCCTAGTGATTAAAAGTAAGTAGGCTAGGGCTGGTAAGGCTTCTGCCCCTAGCATATAACGCCAAGCGTTTGCGCCTGAGACCAAACTTCCAATGAAATAATTAGAAGCAAAGGCTATAAGAATACCAAAAACGATATTGAACTGATAAAGAGCTACCAACTTCCCTCGTTCTTTGGCTGGTGCAATTTCTGATACGTATGCAGGTGCTGCAATGGTCGACACACCAACCCCAATTCCTCCGATAAAACGAAACAACGCGAATAGGTAGGGGTCACTGGTCATTGCTGAACCTAGTGCCGAAACAAAATAAAAGATTCCGATATAGAACAGGGTTTTCTTTCTACCCAACTTATCGGTCGGAAAAGCGCCTAGTGCCGCTCCTAAAACCGTTCCCCAAAGTGCAGAGGACATAACCACAATGCCATGGAAAGCACTTGATTCACCCCCGAGGGTGTAATTGCCCCATAGGCTAGAAAGTGATTGGTCTGCACCAGAGATTACTACGGTATCAAAACCGAATAAAAAACCGGCTAGCCCAACAATAAGGCTCCAGGCATAAAGTTTGCTTTGATTGGCTGACATGGTTGCTTATTTGGAAGCTCAAAGTAGCAAAAAGAATTGATAGTGTACCTTTGAGAAGTTTGCGTTAATTAAGATTATGAATTCTCAGAAGTATTCAGAGGTAATGATTAGTGTTCGTAAAATAGTACGAGCCATCAACCTAGAGAGTAAAAGGGTCGAGAAGAACCTAGGCATCAGTATCCCTCAATTATTGACCCTTAAGCACCTTAACGAACAGCCTGATTATAAGTCAACCATGCGTCGATTAAGAGACTTTTTGTCCTTGAACGCCAGCACGGTTACTGGAATTGTAGCTAGGTTAGAATCTAAGGGATATATCGCTAGGCTCCCTGACCCCAACGATAAACGATCCAAACCTATCGTGCTCACTTCTAAAGGAAACGAACTTATCAAAAAGTCAAACGAGTCATTACACGAGCGAATATCAAAGAATCTCGACCGAATTTCTGATGAAGAATACTTAACGATTGTCAACTCCTTTGAGACAATCACGAATTTTTTAAACATAGAAGACGTCGATGCTGCGCCAATTATTACGGGGCCTACAGATATTAGCCAATAAATAGTTTCTATAGAAAATATGTATCTTTGCACCACATTAACCAATGCATTAGATATTTATGAGGAAACTTTATACCTTCCTATCCCTACTCTTTTCGCTGACCTCGCTTGCTCAAAGCCCAGTAAAAGGTACAGTTTTAGACGATCAAGGCCTGCCTTTGCCCGGAGCGACAGTGTATGTTTTAGAAACTAACGAGGGGGTTATTACAGACTTCGACGGATTATTTTCTATAGAAACAGAATCGAAAATTACGATTCAGATTTCTTTTGTTGGATACGTTAGTCAAACACTTTCTGCGAATCCTGGAGACGACCTTTCGATTGTTTTGCAACCTTCAAATCAGCTAGATGAGGTGGTTATAACCGCTCTTGGAATTGAAAGAGAAGAGAAAGCTCTTGGATATTCTGTTCAGGGAATTAAGGGCTCTGAAGTAGCCAAGGTGAAAACACCAAACGTAATCAATGCACTGGCAGGTAAGATCTCAGGGGTTAATATTACCGGATCTTCTGCAGGGCCAGCCGCTTCAGCAAACATTACTATTAGGGGAGCTACCTCTTTAATGGGTAACAACCAACCGTTATTTGTTGTTAACGGGATGCCAATTACCAACGACCTATACAGTTTTGACGATGGCCTTAATGGATCTTCTACTATTGATTTTGGTAACGCTGCACAATTGGTAAACGCAGACGACATTGAAAACATCAGTGTTCTTAAAGGTCCTGCGGCCTCTGCGCTTTATGGAGCGAGAGCAGCAAACGGAGTAATTCTTATAGAAACTAAATCGGGTAAAATGCGCAACCAAGGCACTCGTGTTGAGCTCAACACGGGCGTACAAATATCGAACCCGTTGAAGTTGCCTAATTACCAAAACACCTATGGTTCTGGTGGTGGAGGTAAGTACAGTTACTTAAACGGATCTACTTATATCGGGGCGAATGAAAACTACGACGCTTATGGAGAGAACTGGGGTCCTGCGATGAATGGACAACTTATCAAGCAGTTTAACTCTAACGGCGAAGCAGTACCATTTACTCCTGCTCCAGATAACGTTAGAAACTTTTATGAAACTGCGATTAACCATACCACCAATATTGCCATTAATTCTAGTGACGAGGATAGTTTTGGGCGATTCTCATATACTAGATTAGACAATATGGGCTTAATCCCAAATACTGGTTTAGAACGCAATACTTTTCAAACCTCTTTCGGAAAATCTTTAATGGATGGTAGACTAGACGTTCAAGCGAACACAATGTTTGTTCGATCTACCTCTGATAATATTCCCAACTCAGGATACGATGAATCATCATCGGTAATGTACGGCTGGTTATGGTTACCACGTCAGGTTGAAATCAATGACTTAAGAGATTATTGGCAGCCAGGCCTTGAGGGAATTCAACAGCGATACGCAGAGAATCTTTGGGTGAACAACCCTTGGTTCATCGCTTATGAAAACACCAACGCTTTTCAAAGCAATCGTTTAATTTCGAATTTTCAAGCGAGCTTCGATATTAGTGACCAACTTAATTTCAGAGCACGTTATGGAGTCGATTATGTAGATGAACAGAGACAATATCGTCGCGCTCCATCAACCAAGGGAGTTTTGAATGGAAGCTATCGTGAAGATGAGATCTCTTTTAGAGAGAGTAACGCAGAAGCATTATTAAGTTTTAATCCTACTCCTGGTGAAGAGAATGCCATTGACGTTGACGTTAAGTTAGGTGCTAATTTCATGTCGCAACAGGCTAATTTTGGAATTGCCAACAACCCGCAACTACAGATTTTTGGAACAGGACCTTCTATCTACACCTTGACCAACTCTAGAGCAGGAGTGCTTGTAGAGTCACAGAAAACAGAAGCTAAAATCAATAGTGTTTTTGGACTAATGAGTTTAGACTACAAAAACACAGTATACCTTGATCTAACTTACAGAAACGACTGGTCGAGCACCCTTGTCAATCCTATAGCAGGAAGATCGGGTTCAAGCTTTAGCTTTGGATACCCTTCAGCTTCTTCTAGTGTACTGCTAGATCAAGTATTTGACATGCCTAAGCAAATTGATCTATTCAAACTAAGAGCTTCTTACGCTGAAGTGGGGAATGGTGCTCCGCCGTACTCTTTTGGAAATACATTTACTCCGCAGCCCAGTTATGGTACAAGTCCTGCTTTTACAACGACTAGAACCATTTCTGACCCAGACCTTAAAAACGAGAGAACCACCGCAACAGAGTTTGGTTTAGACATTAGCGCTTTTGCAGGTAAGGTTTCGTTTAGTGCTACTTATTATCAAATGAATAGTTTCGATCAGATTATCTCATTGCCAGTAGCCAAGTCGAGTGGGTTTGACTACACACTTACCAATGGTGGTGAAATTAGTAATAAAGGGATTGAAGCATCAATCGATTACAACTACATAGAAACGGGTGACTTTAGTGCGCTTACAAGACTGAATTTCGGAAGAAACCGATCGGTAGTGGAGTCTTTACCTGATGTTATTGAGAGCGGGAAGTACTCAATTATCGCCGATGTTTTCCCTGGAGACGAAGGGGGTTCTGACTTAGAGCTTGTTGCTGAAGAGGGACAACTACTCGGACAACTTTATGGTCTCGGTTTTCAAAGAGGCCCCGACGGTAGAATTATTCATGAAAACGGACTTCCGCTTTTAACCGACGAGAAGGTTAGCGCCGGTTCTTTTCAACCAGACTTTAGACTTGGATGGTACAACGAGTTTCAGTATAAAAATTTAGGTCTTTCTTTCTTGTTTGATGGTCAAGTAGGGGGTAAAATCTATTCTAGATCTCACGCCCTTTATGCGACGGGAGGAGCGATTGTTAATGACGACGATCCGAACCTACCACTAACAACTACCGAGGGAAGAACCGTTTACAGCGTGTCTTATGATGTAGGAGGAGACCCTATTTACACACTTGTTGATGCTGGTGGAGTTGTCGGCCCGGGTTGGAAGTACGATGATTCAGGAAACCTTGTTGAAAACGACGTTGTTGTTCCTGCAGGAGGTGCTGGATACGTAGGATATTTCTATAACTACTATGGAAACGGATTCAACCGAGACAACATTGAAGCTGCAACTTATGACGCTTCGTATCTCAAACTTCGAGAATTAAGTATTAGCTACGATTTAACGAATGCCTTGTCAGATGCTTGGGGCGTTAGTTCAGCTACACTTTCGCTTGTCGGTAGAAACCTATTGTTATTCTCAGATGTACCGACAATTGATCCTGAAACTTACTCGATTCGAAACGGAATTTTCGTAAATGGATTCGAGTCAACCTCTATTCCATCGCTTAGAAGCTTTGGTCTTAATCTTAACCTAACATTTTAATAGACTAAGATGAATTACAAATCGCTTATATATACCGCATTAACCGTTCTGTTCATCACTTCATGTTCAGACTTTGAAGAAATCAACGAGAACCCAAATCAACCTACAGAGGTTGGTGCTGATGTTCTATTAACTACAGCGCTTCGCAATAGTGTTCAAACAACTTCTAATGAGGCATTTTTACTCTCAAACAATATCGCCCAACTTAGTGGTAAAGCACTAAGAGCAGAGGTTGACAATTATAACTGGAACGCTTTCCCTACACTATGGGAAGGCTTATACGGTAGCTTAACTGATATAGAGAGCGCATTAAATATTTCAAGCGTATCTGGCAATGAGAAAACCCAAGGGGCACTTCTTGTTTTGAAGAGTTGGATTTACTCTCAGCTTACCAATGCTTACGGTGACATCCCTTATTCAAGTGCGATTCAAGGAGCTAATGCTGAGAACCCTGATTTTACGCCCGCCTATGATTCTCAAGAACAGATTTATAGCAGCCTTTTAGCCAATTTAAGTACCGCTACAGATCTCTTGAGCGGTTCGGGAACGATCTTAGGCGACATTCTTTACAATGGAGACGAAGCCAAATGGATCAAATTTGCAAACGCTTTAAGATTAAGGCTTCTAATGTACCAATCTGCAAAAACAGATGTTAGTTCTGCCTTTGCCGCGATTGTCAATAACGAGCCTTTATTTGAAGGCAACGAGGATCAAGCAGCGTTAAGCTTTTTAAACGCTTTCCCAAATCAATTTCCAACGATTCCGTTGAAGCAAGGAGATTTCGATGCAGTAGCTCTTTCTTCATCTTCTCATGCTGTTTTAGCAGGGTATAACGACCCCAGATTATCACGATATGCTCGTCCTGACAATGAAGATTTTGACAACCCTACCTTTTCAGCGATTGATAATGGAGTAGGTGGTCAAACAGGGTCTCGCCTTGGTCTCGCCTATTTTGATTATCCTGGCCAAACAACCGCTCAGCAACTCGGTTTGAACTATGCAGAAGGTCTTATGATGACCTACGCAGAGCAACAATTTTTATTAGCAGAAGCAGCAGCCCTAGGTTGGATCAATAACGATGTAGAGGCACACTACAAATCAGGAATTAAAGCTTCTCACGACTATTACCAAGTAAACTATGCTCCTTATGGGTTTTCAAACTTTGAAGATTTCTACAGCAATTCTGGAGTAGCCTATGATGAGGTAATCGACATTTGGGAGCAAAAGTGGTTATCACTATTTTTCAGTGCAATGGAGCCTTACTTTGAGTTACGTAGATGGTATGTTTCTGTGGGTGGCTTTGAAAGCCTTAGATTTGTGAAAGAGCCTATAGGAACTAATTATAACGATTATGCGTTGCCGATGCGATTTTTATATCCTGGTCAAGAACAGAGTTTAAATCAAGAAAACTACAACGCGGCAAAGGCTCAATATAATGGCATTAATGGCAAGATGTGGATTTTGTCTAACTAGCTTCAATGAAAAAATACTTTGATGTTTATCCAAGGGTATTCTACCCCTCATTAATTTTTATTCTAGCCTTTGTTTTCTTGTCCATATTAGGAGGAGAACCTGTTAGAGCATTTTTTGACAAAACAGCATATTTAGTAACAGAATCAACGGGTTGGCTCTTCATTTTAGGAGTCAACCTGTTTGTGGTTATTTGCCTTTATATTGCCTTTAGTAAGTACGGAAAGCACCGTCTTGGTGGTAAACACGCTAAGCCTGAGTTTACGGTCTTTTCGTGGTTTGCGATGCTCTTTTCGGCCGGTATGGGTATTGGATTATTGTATTTCAGCGTGTCTGAACCAATCACCCATTTTGCTAATCCGCCCATTCCTGTTGATTCTGCAAAAGATCAAGCCATTCAAGCACTTGATTTTACGTTTTTACACTATGGGTTACACGCATGGGCCATTTATTGTATCGTAGGCTTGTCCTTAGCTTATTATGGTTTCAGTAAAAAGTTACCTTTCTCGCTTCGATCGGTATTTTTTCCAGTTCTTGGTCGTAAGATATTCGGAAAAACAGGAGACATTATCGACATTATTGCGGTAGTCGCTACTCTTTTCGGGTTGGCAACCTCTTTAGGATTTGGGGCCCGTCAAATTGCGACAGGACTGAACTACTTATTTGGGGTTGACCCAGGTCAAGGAACCCAAATTAGCATCATTGTAATCATCACTTTAATTGCAACCATTTCGGTGGTAACTGGGCTTAAAAAAGGAGTTAAGTTTTTGAGCCGTTTAAACTTATTCATCGCTCTGGTTTTCTTGATAAGCATGCTTTTCTTATCAGACGCACTCAGTATTGTTCGAATTTTTGTGGAGTCAACCGGCCGATATTTCGATCGATTTATTGAACTTGGAACGTTCTCCTCAGCCTATGTAGACTCCTCGTGGCAAAATGATTGGACAGTTTTTTACTGGGCTTGGTGGATTGCTTGGTCTCCTTTTGTAGGGATGTTCATTGCTCGTGTATCGAAAGGACGTACGGTTAGAGAATTTGTGCTAGGAGTATTACTTGTGCCTACCTTGATGACTTTTTTCTGGATTTCAGTTTTCGGGGGCTCTGCGCTTTCACTTGAGATGGAAAACCCAGGCTTACTGTCTGAGATCATTCTTAAAGATAGTTCAACCTCCCTATTTGTTTTTCTTAAAGAGTTTCCACTGCCTGCCTTGACTAGTTTTTTAGGTATTTTCATGGTTGCTGTATTTTTCGTGACCTCGTCTGATAGTGGTTCATTGGTCATCGATAGTATTACCGCCGGTGGAAAACTAGACGCCCCTGTAGGTCAACGTATTCTGTGGGCTCTCACCGAGGGAGCCGTAGCCATTGCACTCCTTTTAGGAGGAGGGTTAAAAGCCATGCAAACTGCCTCTGTGAGTACAGGAATCTTGTTTCTTTTTGTCATTTTCGTGATGGTATATAGTCTTTTGAAATCGTTTAAAAGATTAAAGTATTTTAAGAGAAAAGAGGATCGAATAGAGAAGAGAAACAGAAATGTATCTTTGTAAAAAGTCACGACCAATGAAACCATTTTTCTTTGCACTCTTAGCCGTACTATTTCTCAGTAGTTGCGTTGCTGTTCGATTTCCAGAAGAAATTCAGATCAAAATTGAAATGCCAGAAAATACTACTCCTGAGCAGATACAAGCCATGATGGGGTCGCTTCGGTTAGAGTTGAATACAGATCAAGCCCGCCGAGTAAAGGTGGTGGTAGACAGCATTCCTAGCTCCTAAGGGTAGATCGCGAAATTAAATTGGCTATATTAGGTTCCAAACCTAACAATGTATGGAACTTAAAACCTTTGATTTTTTAATCATAGGGGCCTTTGTTGCCCTGCTACTTGGTATAGGAATTTACAGTGCCAAGTCAGCCAATAAGAGCAGTTCAG
The DNA here is from genome assembly GCA_036782715.1 of Flavobacteriaceae bacterium. GTDB lineage: Bacteria > Bacteroidota > Bacteroidia > Flavobacteriales > Flavobacteriaceae > UBA3478. Next base: position 16,541 of record DAIPYN010000003.1, on the reverse strand, counting down.
AGTATTTTTTATCGGGCCGAAATATGCCTTGGTGGCTACTAGGGTTCTCGATGGTAGCAACTACCTTCTCTACAGACACCCCTAATCTCGTTACTGATATCGTGCGCTCATCGGGAGTCTCAGGAAACTGGGTGTGGTGGGCCTTTTTACTTACAGGCCTCTTAACGGTTTTTGTCTTTGCTGAATTATGGCGTAAGAGTGGGGTTACCACAGACATGGGCTTTTATCAGTTGCGTTATGGTGGAAAACCGGCTCGATTCCTAAGACGTTTTAGAGCCTTATATCTAGGGCTTCTTTTTAATGTGCTTGCGATGTCGGGGGTTACCCTTGCTGCCATTAAAATTGGTCAAGTAATGTTAGGTCTTGACCCGGTGGTTACGGTTGTAGTAGCCGGGTTGATCACTGCCTTTTTTAGTGCTATTGGCGGTTTTAAGGGGGTGATTTATACCGATTTTGTTTTATTTATCGCAGCGATTTGTGGAGCGTTTGGAGCTGCTTACTTTTTGGTAAATGAACCTGACATTGGAGGGTTGACACAGCTATTTTCTCATCCGAACGTAAGCGATAAGTTAGACTTGGTGCCCAGCTTTTCTAATACCGAGGCGCTCATCACACTTTTTATTATTCCTATTGCAGTGCAGTGGTGGAGTAGTTGGTATCCTGGTGCAGAACCGGGAGGGGGTGGATACGTTGCACAACGAATGCTCGCAGCCAAAGACGAGTCTAATGCTGTATGGGCGACGTTCTTCTTTAATATTATGCATTACGCTATTCGTCCATGGCCATGGATTTTAGTTGCACTTGCTTCACTTATTAGGTACCCAGATATCGCCTCGATTGCAGCGGCTTTCCCTGAGGTTACCCCTGACAAACTAGGAAACGACTTGGCGTATTCTGCCATGTTGACCTCGCTACCTTCAGGACTATTAGGTTTGGTTTTGGCGTCTTTAGGAGCGGCTTATGTATCTACCCTTTCTAGTCATTTGAACTGGGGGGCTTCTTATTTGGTGTACGATGTATTTGTAGCCTATAAACCAGAGGCAAGTGAGCGTCAAAAAGTGGTAGTCGGACAGATTAGCACACTACTGCTTATGGCCCTGAGTGCTGTAGTTGCACTTAGTCTTCAGAACGCAAAGCAGCTCTTCGATGTGATTTTGATGTTTGGAGCGGGAACCGGTCTGCTATTTATGCTTCGTTGGTTCTGGTGGCGTATTAATGCTTGGTCTGAAATTGCAGCGATGTTGGTGTCAGGGATACTTTCAATCAGCTTGGCATTTACACCTCTCGGCGAAGCCTTGTTTGGAGCAGAGGGTCTTATGCCTGGATATATGCAATATCCCTTCATCGTTCTCTTTACCACGATCGTTTGGCTAGCGGTCACCTTTTTAACTCCCGCTGAAGACAGAGTGTTGTTAGAAGGGTTTGTCAAATCCCTAGATCTATCAGGCGCAGGCTGGAAAAAGTTTGGAGGCAAGAGTGAATCTACCTATTTGAGCTCAGGAATTAAGTCAATGCTTTTGGGCTGTGTTCTAGTTTATGGATTACTCTTTGCGGTTGGAAAAGCGCTTTACGGCGAGAGCCTGTCGGCGCTGATTCTCTTAGCTATTGCGTTGGCTGCAGGTCTATTGCTTCGAAAGACCCTTAAGAAATAATCTATTGCTGTCTGGCGTGTAGTTTAGCGATGTATTTGCCCACCAGATCAAACTCTAGATTCACTTTTGTGCCCACTTGGTAGCTGTTGAATCGAGTGTGTTCATAGGTGTAAGGAATAATAGCGACACTAAAGCTATTTTCTTTAGAATTGACTACCGTTAGTGAGGTGCCGTCTACGGTTATGGAGCCCTTTTCGATAGTGATGTGCTCTGGGTTTGAAGGGTATTCGAACGAAAAGATCCAACTACCGTCTTTATTGATAACCTCAGTACAGGTAGCGGTGGTATCCACGTGGCCTTGAACAATGTGTCCATCAAGTCGTGCGCCCAATTGCATCGCTCGTTCAAGATTTACAACACTACCTACTTCAAGTTCGCCGACCGCTGATTTTAATAAGGTCTCTTCGATGGCGGTTACGGTGTATTTCGAGCCGTCGATTTTCACCACAGTTAAACACACGCCATTGTGCGCCAGACTTTGATCGATTTTTAATTCGTTAGTTAGATTACTTTCAAGGGTTAAATGAAGGTTAGTGCCTTCTCTCTCAACTGTAACAACTTTTGCTACGGTTTCTATGATTCCTGTAAACATACTGCGGTATAAATTTCAGTAACTTCGTTGCTTCAATAGTCTATCTATGAAAGCAAATAATACGGTAAAAATAGGCATTTCTGTTGGCGATCTAAACGGTATAGGCTGCGAAGTAGCCCTAAAAACCTTTCTTGATTCGCGGATGCTAAGCAATTGCACCCCGGTCTTCTTTGCCTCTAATAAAACCATGTCAAGCCAGATCAGTGAGCTGAATTTGGACATAAAATTTCATGGAATTAAAGACTTAAGCCGAATAGAGTCGGGCAAGATTAATGTTTACCAAGCTTTCGACACAGAATTTGACCTGGCCTTTGGACAAAACACTCCTGAAGCTGGCAAATTAGCTGTAGCCTCCCTAGAGGCCGCAACTAAGGCGCTCAAAGAAGGCCAAATAGACGCATTGGTGACTGCACCAATCAATAAGAGCAATATACAATCAGAGACGTTTAGCTTTCCGGGTCATACTGATTATTTAGCAAAAGAACTTGGGGCTGAAGCTTTGATGTTTATGGTTGCAGACCGTTTACGAGTAGGCCTCCTTACTGACCACATTGCAGTATCGAAAGTGAGCGACGCTATAACTACCAAGCTGATTCGCTCTAAAGTTGCCACAATGATGAAGTCGTTACGAGAGGATTTCGGGATTATACGACCCAAAATCGCACTCTTGGGAATCAACCCCCATAGTGGTGATAATGGAACCATAGGTGAAGAGGACGAAAAGATCATGAAGCCTGCAGTTGCTGAACTGTTTGAAGAAGGTCATCTTGTTTTTGGACCTTATGCAGCAGATGGATTCTTTGGGTCTAACAGCTACACCCAGTTTGATGCCATTTTAGCTGCCTATCACGACCAAGGCTTGGTTCCTTTTAAGACCCTGTCTTTTGGAAAGGGTGTAAACTATACCGCTGGCCTTTCGAAGGTCAGAACTTCTCCCGACCATGGCACCGCATATGAGATCGCAGGTAAGGGAATTGCTGATGAAAGCTCTTTTAAAGAAGCGGTCTTCACTGCTGTCGATGTGTTTCGATCACGAGAAGGTTATGCCGAAATGAGCTCGGATGTGCTTAAGGTTCAGGAGAGAAAGGAAAAAAGAAGACAAAAATTCGTCTAGGTAGGGCGCTTTGAAATTCCTAAATTAGTTCTATATTTGCAGGCCTTAACTTGGGCTCTATAAAGCATCTAATCATGAAGTTAAAGGATTTTGACATTTCCTTTATAGGTCTCAAGCAAGGAAATCATGAGTTTGAATATGAACTTAATGATTCGTTCTTTGAGCATTTTGGTTTTAATGAGTTTTGCAACGCAGCGATCATCGTTCAGGCGATCCTTACTAAGGGCAGCACAATGATGGAGCTCGCAGTAAAAGGAAAAGGAACTGTTGAGGTCAGCTGTGATCTTACCAACGAGCCGTTTGAAATGAAGGTAAACCCTACCCTCGACCTAGTAATCAAGTTCGGGGAAGAGTACAATGATGAAGATGACGAGCTTCTCGTTTTACCTCATGGCGAATACCAGTTCAATGTTGCACAATATCTGTATGAAATGACGGTGCTTAGTCTTCCACAGAAGCGAATACACCCAGGCGTTGAAGACGGATCATTAGAATCACCGCTGCTTGATAAGCTTGAAGACCTCAAGCCGAAAATAGTAGAGGAAAAAGAAGAAACTAACGAAAGTGACCCGAGATGGGACGCTTTAAAAGATTTATTGAAATAAAAGACTATTAAATAAGGAAGATATGGCACATCCTAAAAGAAAAATATCGAAAACGCGTAGAGACAAGAGACGCACACACTACAAAGCGGTTGCTCCAACTCTAGCAAAAGATTCAACTACCGGAGAGGTGCACTTAATGCACCGCGCTCACTGGCACGAGGGTAAACTTTACTACCGTGGACAGGTGCTTATCGACGCTGCAGAAGAAGTAGCAGCGGAGTAAATTTCGGTCGAATAAAGATCTAGAACTCTCGTGTAATTAGAGACACGAGAGTTTTTTTATGGACTACACCGAAATCTCACCCTTCTCAAAAAAACAGTAATTTCGCTCAACCAAAAGTTGCCTTTTATGCCAAGAACAACGGCTGCAATTACAGCAATTGGAAAGTACCTTCCAGAAAAGGTCTTAGACAATGCCGCTTTAGAAAAAATGGTTGAGACTAATGACGAGTGGATTACCACTCGTACAGGTATCAAAGAGCGACGTATTCTAGACGTTCCTGGTAAAGCAACGGCCTTTATGGCTACTGAGGCCGTAAGGGATCTGATGAAGAAGTCAGGACTTAACCCCCTTGACATTGACCTTTTATTAGTTGCTACCGCTACCCCTGATATGCCTGTTGTTGCCACAGCAGCACAGGTAGCTACAAACCTCGGCGCGAAAAACGCCTTTGCTTTTGATCTTCAAGCGGCTTGTTCGGGTTTTTTGTACGGCATGTCGGTGGCATCGGCCTATATCGAATCGGGCCGCTACAAGAAGGTAGTACTGGTAGGAGCAGATATGATGTCGTCAATTGTTGACTACACCGACCGAACCACCTGTGTGTTGTTTGGGGATGGTGCTGGCGCTGCTCTTTTAGAGCCTAACAGCGAAGGCCTAGGATTTGTCGACGAGTATCTTCGAAGTGACGGTGTTGGTAAAGACCATTTAGGCATTCAGGCCGGAGGATCATTGTATCCCCCTACCGAAAAAACGATAGCCGAAAAGAAACATTATATTTATCAAGACGGACGCGTTGTTTTCAAGTTCGCAGTTAGCAATATGGCGGATGCGGCTGCAGAAATCATGTCAAGAAATGGACTGAGTCATCAAGATGTCCGATATTTGATTGCTCATCAAGCCAATAAACGCATTATCGATGCCACTGCAAAGCGTATGGGTATTGGGGATGACAAAGTCTTGATGAACATTGGTCGCTATGGAAATACCACAGCAGCCACTATTCCCCTTCTACTGTGCGACTACGAATCGCAACTGAGAAAGGGAGACAATCTAGTTTTTGCTGCTTTTGGTGCAGGTTTTACCTGGGGAGCAGCGTTTATAAAATGGGCATACACAAAACAAGAATAAATAAGTAACGTAATGGATATTAAAGAAATTCAAAATCTCATTCGCTTCGTTGCCAAATCTGGCGCTAGCGAGGTGAAACTCGAGACCGAAGACATCAAGATTACCATTAAGACGACCTCAGAGTCGACGGGCCAAGCAGAGGCTACCATTGTTCAGCAAATCCCAGTTCATGCGGCTATGGCTCCAGTTGCTGCGGCACCAGCGGCTCCGGCTGCTCCGGCTCCGGCTGCTCCTGCTAAGGAGGAAGAGGATTTAAGCAAGTACATCACCGTTAAGTCTCCGATTATTGGAACATTCTATCGTAAACCATCTCCAGACAAGCCAAACTTTGTTGAGGTAGGTTCATCGATTGGCGAAGGAGATGTTCTTTGTGTGATTGAAGCAATGAAGCTCTTTAACGATATCGAGTCAGAAGTTTCAGGTAAAGTCGTTAAGATTTTAGTAGACGATGCTTCTCCGGTTGAATTTGATCAACCTCTTTTCTTAGTAGACCCTTCTTAATTAGATCGTCATGTTTAAAAAAATACTCATCGCGAATCGCGGAGAGATTGCACTGCGCATCATCCGAACTTGTCGCGAAATGGGCATTAAAACAGTTGCCGTTTACTCGAAGGCCGACGAAGAAAGTCTTCACGTACGATTTGCCGACGAGGCAGTTTGTATCGGCCCAGCCCCTAGTTCAGAGTCTTATTTAAAGATTCCTAATATTATTGCTGCAGCTGAAATTACTAATGCAGATGCGATACACCCAGGTTATGGGTTCTTATCTGAGAATGCGAAATTCTCTAAGATTTGTTCAGAGCACGGGATCAAGTTTATTGGAGCTTCAGCCGAACAAATCGACCGAATGGGAGACAAGGCTACTGCTAAGCAAACCATGAAAGAGGCAGGAGTACCTACTATTCCTGGTTCTGATGGTCTTCTAAAAGATCTAGCTGATGCTAAAAAGACGGCTAAAGAGATGGGCTATCCGGTAATGATTAAAGCCACTGCTGGTGGTGGAGGTAAAGGAATGCGTGCTATTTGGGCTGAAGAGGAAATGGAAATGCATTTCAACTCTGCCGTTCAAGAAGCTACTGCAGCCTTCGGAAACGGAGGTATGTACATGGAAAAACTGATTCTTGAACCAAGACATATTGAAATTCAAGTGGTCGGAGACCAGAATGGTCAAGCATGTCACTTATCTGAAAGAGACTGTTCAGTGCAAAGACGTCACCAAAAACTTACTGAGGAGACACCATCACCGTTTATGACTCCTAAGCTTAGAAAGCGTATGGGAGAAGCCGCGGTTAAAGCAGCTGAATACATTGGATACGAAGGAGCGGGAACCGTTGAATTTCTTGTTGACAAGAACGGAGACTTCTATTTCATGGAAATGAACACCCGTATTCAGGTGGAGCACCCTATTACTGAGCAGGTAGTTGATCACGACTTGATTAGAGAGCAAATATTAGTTGCTGCCGGGGTGGCAATTTCAGGTAAGAATTACGAGCCAAAACTGCACTCTATCGAGTGTCGTATCAACGCTGAAGATCCTTACAATGACTTTAGACCTTCTCCAGGTAAAATCACTACGCTCCATATGCCAGGAGGCCATGGGGTTCGTTTAGACACTCACGTCTATAGCGGGTATGTAATTCCACCAAATTACGATTCAATGATTGCTAAACTCATCACTACGGCTCAAACTAGAGAAGAGGCGATTAGTAAGATGAGAAGAGCTTTAGATGAGTTTGTGATTGAAGGGGTAAAAACCACGATTCCTTTCCACAGACAGCTTATGGACCACCCAGATTATATTGCGGGTAACTATACCACCAAATTCATGGAGTCATTTCAAATGGCTGAATAACCAAACAAAAAAAGGCCGCTTTTAAGCGGCCTTTTTTATATCTATACTAAAGGAGAATTATCCTTTGATACTTGCACTAAGATATTCGCGATTCATTCGTGCGATATTCTCCAAAGAGATTCCTTTCGGACATTCGATTTCACAAGCACCAGTATTGGTACAGTTACCGAATCCTTCTAGATCCATCTGCTTCACCATGTTTAAAACGCGAGTAGTAGCTTCAACGCGTCCTTGTGGTAATAACGCATATTGAGAGACTTTGGCCGAGGTGAAAAGCATTGCTGAAGCATTTTTACAAGCTGCTACACAGGCTCCACATCCGATACAGGTCGCTGCATTGAAAGAAGCGTCTGCCTTTTCCTTTTCGACAGGAATAGCGTTGGCGTCTACTGGGCGTCCTGAGGTGTTTACAGAGATGTATCCTCCAGCTTGCTGTATGCGATCAAAGGCAGATCTATCTACCATTAAATCTTTAATTACAGGGAAAGCTCCAGCTCTAAACGGCTCGATAGTAATGTGATCACCATCTTTAAAGCTTCTCATATGAAGCTGACAGGTGGTGGTTTGCTTTTGTGGCCCGTGTGGCTTACCATTAATTACCATTGAGCAAGTTCCACAAATACCTTCACGACAATCGTGGTCGAATACCACAGGCTCTTTGCCGTCGTTAATTAGACCTTCGTTTAGAACGTCTAGCATTTCTAAGAACGACATGTCCTCGCTGATATTGTCAAGGTCATACGTTTCGAAATTTCCGTTGGTTTGTGCGTTTTTCTGACGCCAAACGTTAAGATGAATTTTCATAGCCTTATTTGTAAGATCGTGTTTTCAATTCAATGTTTTCATAAACTAGTTCTTCCTTGTGAAGTTTTGCTTCACTAGGAACTCCAGTGTATTCCCAAGCGGCTACATAGCGATAATTTTCATCATCTCTTAGAGCCTCTCCTTCTTCGGTTTGGTACTCTTCTCTAAAGTGACCTCCGCAAGATTCATTACGGTTTAAAGCATCGACTGCGAAAAGCTCTCCTAGCTCTAAGAAGTCGGCAACTCTGTGTGCTTTTTCTAACTCAGAGTTCATCGCGTTTAGCTCACCGGGGATTCTTACGTTTTTATAGAAGTCTTCGCGAAGTTCAGCGATTTCTTTGATAGCCTCTTTTAGTCCCTGTTCATTTCGAGACATACCGCACTTATTCCACATGATTTTTCCAAGCTTCTTGTGGTAATAGTCTACAGAGTGTTTTCCTGAACCTGACATTAACTTCTCGAGACGTTCTTTTACTTCTTTCTCCGCAGCTTCGAACTCAGGCAAGTCGGTTGAGATTGATCCTGTCTGAATGTCGTCTGCTAGATAGTCACCGATCGTGTAAGGAAGAACGAAGTATCCGTCAGCCAGACCCTGCATCAGTGCAGATGCCCCAAGACGGTTAGCTCCGTGATCACTAAAGTTAGCTTCTCCTGCAGCGTAGCAACCAGGAACAGAGGTCATCAGGTTGTAATCTACCCAAAGCCCTCCCATTGCATAGTGTACCGCCGGATAAATCTTCATCGGTGTTTTATACGGGTTCTCGTTTACGATTTTCTCGTACATCTGGAAAAGGTTACCATACTTGGCTTCTACGATTGCCTCACCGAGCGCTCTTACCTTTTTGTCATCAGCGTCTTTTAGACCCATGGTGTTGGCTTTTTCACGGCCATATCGCATGATTGCAGAATCAAAATCAAGGTAAACCGCTTCTCCGGTTTTATTTACTCCGAACCCAGCATCGCAACGCTCTTTTGCAGCTCTAGAAGCTACATCGCGAGGAACAAGGTTACCGAATGCAGGATATCTGCGCTCTAGGTAGTAATCTCTATCTTCTTCGGCCAAATCAGTTGGTTTTAACTTACCTTCTCGAATAGCCTTTGCATCTTCTAGTTTTTTAGGTACCCAAATACGTCCATCATTTCTCAGTGACTCAGACATCAGAGTAAGCTTTGATTGGTGGTCTCCTGAAACAGGGATACAAGTTGGGTGAATTTGTGTAAAGCAAGGGTTGGCAAAGTGAGCTCCTCTTCGGTGTGCTCTCCAAGCAGCCATTACATTAGCCCCCATACAGTAGGTCGATAGATAGAAGACGTTTCCGTATCCACCAGTCGCAAGTACTATCGCATGAGCAGAATGTCTTTCTAACTCACCGGTAACAAGGTTACGAGCGATGATCCCGCGAGCTTTTCCGTCAACTAAAACGAGATCTAACATTTCATGACGCGTGTAAGATTTGATCTTACCACGTTGTATTTGGCGGTTCATTGCTGAATAAGCCCCTAATAAAAGTTGCTGCCCAGTCTGTCCTTTAGCGTAGAAGGTTCTTGAAACTTGAACTCCTCCGAAAGAGCGGTTATCAAGTAACCCACCGTATTCACGAGCGAAGGGAACCCCTTGTGCAACACACTGGTCAATAATATTGGTGGATACCTCAGCAAGGCGGTGAACGTTAGCTTCTCGCGAACGATAGTCCCCCCCTTTTATGGTGTCGTAGAATAAACGATAAACCGAGTCACCATCACCTTGATAGTTTTTGGCAGCGTTAACTCCACCTTGTGCCGCAATCGAGTGGGCTCTTCTTGGCGAATCTTGGTAGCAGAATGTTTTTACATTATATCCTAGTTCAGCCAATGAAGCTGAAGCCGAAGCTCCTGCAAGACCGGTACCAACAACGATGATGTCAATATTTCTTTTGTTCGCTGGGTTAACCAGGCGAATATCATTTTTATGCTTGCTCCACTTCTCGGCTAATGGGCCATTAGGAACTCTTGATTCTAGCTTTGCCATACTATTGTATCGGATTTAAGAAGTGATATACTGCGATGAAGATAAAACCGGCAGGAATGACTACTGCATACGCCTTCGCAAAGGCTTGAATGGCTTTACCATATTTGTTGTCAAAACCAATGGTTTGCATTGAAGAAGCAAAACCGTGATAAAGGTGCATTCCCAATAAAACAAACGCTACCGAATAAATGACCGTTCTTGTTAGATCAAACAGCTCAACGGTAAACCCGTAATATCGAGTAGTGTCTATCGGATTAGATTCTACATACTTGTAGATCATCTCGTGTAACCAAAAGTCGTACATGTGAAGACCAATAAAGGCAAGAACAACACCTCCAGATAGTAGCATATTTCTTGACAGCCAACTGCTATTAGTGCCTTTCGAGCTTTCTTTGTAACCAACAGGCCCACGAGCTTTACGGTTTTGTGCTTCGAGCACAAACCCCATCACAAAGTGCAGAATGACACCCCCAACCAGGACGGGCTGAAGAACAAATTGTACCACCGGGTTGTATCCCATGAAGTGAGACCAAGTATTGTAGAGTTCCTCTGAAAAGACAGAGGCTAGATTGATGGCCAAGTGTAAGGCTAAAAACGAGATGAGAAATAACCCAGACAGGGCCATAACCACCTTGCGTAATAATGAAGAACTGAACATAAAGAGTCTAGTTTTAACGCTTAAAAAATTACCATGCAAAGGTACGTACCGATGAGATATTCTACAACGACTATACATTTTAACGCCAAATACTTAAATATTTAGAACAATTCTTAATATTTAGTTTTCGTACAAACCAAAAAGAGAGGGCGTAACCCTCTCTTTTTAAGCGAAATAGAATTTTTTATTCAATGATTAGGGGTTGCTTACTTTCAGCTGCTCCACTAGCAATTTGCAAGGTATAGTTTCCTTTTGGGAGATAGTAAGTTCCATCAGAAGCTGCTTTTAGTGACTTTTTCGATTTCTTTTCAAAGCTTTTTACCAAATCCTTATCGAGATTCAACGAATATGACCACACTTGTAAACCTTTGGTTCCTTGAACTTCGATTGTAAAGGCCGTTGCACCTTCTAATTCTACCGTTATATGGGCAGGGCCTGCCTGGTTTTGATACCATTTTATAGGGGTTGATGGGATGTACGGAGCCCCGAAGGTAGACCAACTTCTTCCCCATCGACTTGAGGCTCTTATTTTTTCTGGAGCGAATAAGTGAATGCTTGACTCTAATATTGAGGAGTCTAATTCTTCTAACTCTGAAATATTGACTTTGTAAATACTTCTACCATGAGTTCCGACCACTAGATCTTTAGCTTCTGGTTGAATTTTTAAATCGTGAACAGCCACCGCTGGCATTCCTTCATTAAAAGGTATCCAGTGTTTTCCTCGATGAAGACCGGCGTATAGCCCGTGATCATTACCAACGAAAAGAAGCTCTTCATTGTGTGGGTCTTCAATCACAACATTGATAGGCTGCATAGGGAGCCCCGAATCAATGGCTTCCCAAGTTGCTCCATAGTCTTCGCTGACAAAGAGATAAGGCGTGAAGTCATCATTTCGATAACCGTTTAGAGAGATGTATACCCGAGATTTCTTATGATTTGAAGCAAAAACTCTACTTACCCAAAGATCCTCGCCCTGCCCTTCGGTTAATGAACCAGAGATGAGTTGCCAAGAAGCTCCTCCATCTTTGGTGACGTGAATTTGACCATCATCGCTTCCTGTGTAAATAAGCCCGAATTGAAGTGGAGATTCGCTAATGGTGGTTAGTGTTCCGTAAGCAACATTTCCTTTTCTGCCTCCTTTGGTCAGATCTGGAGATAAGGTAGTCCAAGTTTCTCCGAGGTCAAAAGAACGGTGAAGCTTGTTGCTGCCTAGGTAAAGTACATCAGGGTGGTGTGAAGACAGAAGAATAGGGGTCTGCCAGTTAAATCGGTATGGAGCTTCTCCAAGTTCGTGTTTAGGGGTAATGGCCTTACGCTTGCCTGATTCGATTCGATAGTAATTACCAAATTGGAACCCTGTAAATACGATAGAAGAGTTTTCACGGTGAACTTCAACCTGCATCCCATCACCACCTAATAGCCTAGTCCATGGGTTGTGCCCAGTAGATAGCCATCTTCTGTTTTCAGAGGCTGTGTTTGAAGCCATCCAAACCCCATTGTCTTGCAATCCTCCATATACATTGTAAGGTTTTTGGTGGTCAACTTGTATAGCGTAAAACTGCCCTACACTTGGACTGTTATTGACTGTCCAGTTCTCTCCGTCGTCATAGGTAATATTAACACCTCCGTCATTACCATTGATTAGGTGACCGGGTCTATCTGGGTTGATCCAAAGCGCATGGTGGTCAGAGTGGACGTTTTCTTTGTCGATCGATTGAAAGGTTTTACCACCATCTTTCGATTGAATCAGCGGAACCCCTGCTAGATAAAGGTTGTTTACATCAGAAGGATCCACACGTACTTGGGCAAAATAATACCCGTAGCTGTAGAATAGGCCATCAATATAATCGTCGTGGGTTTTACTCCAGGTTTTACCGGCGTCATCTGATCGGTAAACTTCTGCTCCAATGACAGGAGTGTCAAATAGCATGGCGTTCGCGTCTTCAAGATAAAGTGCGATATCTGAAGGTTTTGCCACGCCATCACGAACGAGTTGTTTCACGTTTTGAGCACGGTATTTTTCTTGAAATCCATTCGATTTTAAAAACTCATTAAGCGCCTTGTCACTAAGGGCCAAGAATTCTTTTACGTTTAACGTTTTGAATTGATCTTTGGTGAGCGCATCGTTCTTCGAAGGTTTTCTCTGAGACGATTTTCTTCTGAATTGACTGTCATGAACCGCGTACAAGGTTTGGTCATCAAATACCGAAAGCCCGATTCTACCCACACCACTTCCGGTTGGGAATCCGCTGTCTTCAGTGGTAAGAAGGGTCCAGGAGCGTCCCTGGTCTTCACTTTTATAAATGCCAGACCCTTCACCTGAGCCTTCAAAATTCCAAGCCTTACGATCTCGTTGCCAGCTTGCTGCATAGATAGTGCTGAAATCTTCGGTAGCTGCCAAGTCGATAACTCCCGTGTTTTCGTTGATATAAAGAGAGTTTTCCCAGGTTTTTCCTCCATCAGAAGACACAAAGACACCACGTTCTTTATTTGGCGTGTAAAGGTGCCCAATTACCCCCACTAAGACATGATTGGGGTCGTTAGGGTTGATGACAATTCTACCGACATGATGGCTGTCTTCGAGCCCAATATGTTCCCAGGTTTCTCCATTAGTGGTGGTTTTGAACATTCCGATACCGGCATAAGACGATCGAGAAGAATTGTTTTCTCCTGTACCTACATAAAGGGTGCGAGACTCCCAATGCATGGCAATATCTCCGATGTTTTGTGTAGGGGCGTTGTCGAAAATAGGAGTAAATGTGGTTCCGTTATCAGTGGTATGCCATAGTCCTCCTGAGGCATAGGCTACATAAAACTCTGTCGGGTCTTCAGGGTTAACTTCTAAATCAACGACTCTCCCGCTCATAATGCTAGGCCCAATATTTTCTAGCTGTGGAGCAGTTGATGGCTCTTGAGCATAAAGGGCAGATACGGATAATAAAAGCAAAAAATTACTAACAGCTTTGCTTACAATTGCTTGGATACTGAATTTCATAGGATATCTTTATGGATCTTAATCTATGGTTATACCCTCTAAAATAGGATTTTCAATTGGTATGACACAGCGAATAGCCAGGTCTGTGTTAGTACTCTTTTTCTTGATTACTGGGTTTTCTGAGGCGCAGTATACACCCTTAGTTCAGAATTATCCGCCAGAGCAATATGGCGCAGACAACCAGAATTGGGCGATAGAGCAGTCAGATAGCGGAATGCTGTTTGTTGCAAATCAGTCGCGAGTACTGTTGTTTGATGGAAATCGATGGGAATCAGTTTTTGTTCCGAACGCACAAAATATTCGCTCTATAAAGGTTGTCGATGATCGATTATACGTAGGGGGATCTATGAGTATAGGGTTTTACCAAATTACCCCTCGTGGACTTGAAGATTACAGCGAAATAAAAGGTCTAGAGCACCAAAACATTGATGTGGGAGAGGAGTTCTGGAACATTACTCGGCTAGACGAACGACTCTTTTTTCAGTCGAAGCGTGCCATTTATGAAGTTATAGAGAATCAACTTATCCTGCGCACTGTTTTTGAATCAGACCGCCCAGAATCTTTTAATTACAGGGGAGATCTATATTTTTTCTCCTCGAAGGACGCGATAAGGTTTTCTTCAGGGGAGTATTATCGTTTTGAGTTGCCAGAACTTTCGAGTGCGTTTGTAGGAATTTACCAGCGCAACGAGGCCCAATTTCTTGTCAATGAAATTGGAGAGACTTTTCGGCTAAATGAGGGTGGGCTTGTCAAAGAATCGAATCCTTTTGTAGATCTAAAGAATTCAGACCAGATCTATGATTTGTTACAATTAAGGAACGGATATCTGGTCGTTGGAACTATTTCTTCAGGCCTTCATGTCTATGATGCCGAAGGCAATTTGTTATATGTTTTAGACAAAAGAAGTGGGCTTAACAACAATACCGTACTTGGGTTATTTCAAAGTATCACAGGGAGGGTTTGGGTTGCCCTAGACCAAGGTGTCGCATCCTTTATTCCCAACTCTAATCTCAGTGAATTCAGATTCGGTTTTGAGGATATAGGAGTGGTATACACAGCCACCAATTTTCGGGATAATTTATATATCGGAACTAACCAAGGCCTATATGTATTCAATGAAAAATTAAGTCAATTCGAATTTGTTTCTGACACAAGAGGGCAGGTCTGGAACTTGAAGACTTTAGGGAACGAGCTTTATTGTTTTCACGACAAAGGTTTGTTTAAAATAAACGGCTCAAAAGCTTCGCTAGTTGACGCTCAGACCGGTTATTGGAGTGCCAGCGAGCATATAGATTCTAAAGGGTTTTCTTCTTTCGTATTAGGCGGATACAACGGAGTTTATATTTATCGACCCAACCGTAAACCTATAGTTGAAAAGGTCGAAGGCTTTACCACCCCATCACGATTTGTAGAGCTCCTCGATGATGTCATTGTCGTTAATTACGAAAGTCTTGGAGTCTTCTTGCTCGATTTTGATTGGAATAATCTTGTTATTCGATCTGAAAAACAGATTCCAGCTTTGGGTACGGCCAGTAGCTTGTTCTTATTGAAGGAAGAACTTTATTACAAGAGCTCTGAGGGGATTTTTAATGTGGAGAAAGGAGCACTGCGGTATCACCGAGAACTTACGGCCCTTGTCCCAGAACCCATCGTTCGGCCTGCACAAAATTCATATGGGCCTGATGAGGTTTCATTCTTATCAAAAGATAAGATCCTTCGTCTTCGTGTTACAAATACCGGGGACTATAGGGCCATTGAGGAGTTTTTGCCAGAAACCCGACTTAAATCATTTGGGGTAAGTGGCTTTGAGAATATTAATGCTATTGACAGTAATGAATATTTGATCGGATTAAAAGACGGGTTTTTAGTACTCGACACCAACCTCAAGGATGAGGAGCCAGCCTCTTTCCCTATTTGGCTGTTGAACCTAGAGGTTGCTCGGCAAGATGAATTTGTAAGTCTTTCACCTGAAGATTTACACTTACTAAAGGCCGAAGAATCTACAATCAGAGTCAGATACACCCATCCTAGTTTTAGTGAGAGATACCCTACCACTTATGAGTATCAGTTGACCTCAGAGCGGGATACGATCACAGATCGTTCACCAAGCACGGTTAAGACCTACTATAATTTGAAACCAGGCAGTTATTCTCTTTCTACGAGAGCGATAGGCATCAGCGGAGAAACACTAGCCTCGTCTCATCCGATTCATTTTGAAATTGATAAACCTTGGTACCAAACAGCACAGTTTACGCTCTATCTTATTTTCACAGGGCTTATCATATCTTTTGTTGCCTCTGCTTTAGTCAGGGCGGTCTATAAAAGAAGAGAACGAAAGATCAGAGAAGAGAATGAACGACTGCTAGAAACAAATCAGCTCCGTGAGGAGAATCGAATTAGTCAACTGAAGAACAAACACCTTGAAAACGAGTTAGAACTAAGAAAGCGAGAACTAACAGGGGTTTATGAGGCGGAGATTAGAAGAAATGCCCTTCTTAAAGATTTGAAAGCGCAAATAGGCAAGGCTAAATCTGAAAAACCTGTAGAGGAAATCACAGCTTTAATCGATAAACAACTAGAGGATGACAGCGATTGGACCAAATTCGAATCTGCTTTTAACGAATTAGACTTTGAGTTTATTGCGAATTTGAATAAGCGCCATCAAGGATTAACTAGGCAAGAAGTGCGATTGCTGGTTTATATACGATTGAACCTTTCAAACAAGGAGATTTCAGAGCTCCTGAATATTGGTTTAAAGAGTGTAGAGATGAAAAGATATCGGGTTAGAAAGAAGTTAGGGCTCGAAAAATCGCAAAACTTATCAGAGTATATACACTCCTTTTAGCCCTACAATTACCGCGCACTAAACGCATGCAATTTTTTTGTTTTCATAAATGTTTTAATTAATTA
>DAIPYN010000002.1:47522-130586 GCA_036782715.1 Flavobacteriaceae bacterium | reverse complement strand
TTAATGATTGTAGCTGTTTACTTTAGAGAATCCTAAAATGAAAAAATTACTATTACTCACAGTTTTGCTGGGCTTCTCTCCAGTTAGTGCTCAATATTGTGCATTCTACGACTTTGAAGCTAAAAACCCAGAAATGGTTATTTCAACTTTAGAAGGAATGATGAAAACCGGATGGGGAGAAGGAATTCAGGGAACTAAATCCCTATTCATGTATCAATTCAATGGAACAAATCGTGCAACGCACTCAGTGCAATTTTGCTTTCCTGACGAAAAAGCCTTTTCACATTTTATGAGTTCTTTTGCTCAGTCTGTTGACGCTCAACTTTTTGGTGAAAAATTAGGGAATTTTGTTTCTGATGTTTCTCAAACTTTGAATACTCCTATTTGGTATAACGGAAAAGACTGGGCTAATGATAATGCCTTTATGCTTTATCAAATGAATGTCACTGATCCGTCAAAATATTTAAAAGAATTCAAAACCTACTCGCAGTTTATTGCAAAAAAACTTGGCTTTGATCAAAACTCTTTTGGACTTGCCTATCCAATAATTGGTAAAACCGGTGAATACACTCATTTTGTATGGATTGGTGCTCCGGACGCTGAGGCAGCTCTAAGCAGAACGAAACAAATGATGTCTGATCCATCTTTTGCTGATTTTGCCAAAAAGGTATCAGGAATACGAACAATGGTAAATACTGTATTATCAATAAGAGTAATGGACTTTTAACTTATGTAAGGTGGAAGCATTGAAACTGACTTGAGATAATTGAAAATCTAGCACATTTCCTATCACCCATTTTCACTATCTTGCGCCCTCTTCAGGGGGATTAGCTCAGTTGGCTAGAGCGCTTGCCTGGCAGGCAAGAGGCCACCGGTTCGAATCCGGTATTCTCCACTTAAAGCAGCATCAAACACGGCCCAATTCGGGTCGTGTTTTTTATTTGAAAAAGGTTGTGCTAATCGGTTACTTTTTCCATCTTTTTAGAGCAAAAACAGTAATCGTTCGAAAGCACCAACTAAGGTAACTCCCTCAGCCACAATTTCTTCACAAAACACTTTTTTTGTTAAAAATTCAACAAAACATTGTGTGACTCTCATAAAAGAGTAGTTTTACCTCGTGAAAATGTCACAGCACACTATTACTTCTATCCGACGTATTCGTCGCCGCCGCCCGTAAGGGTGTAGTGCTGTTATGGAAATAGGTGAGTCCATTTCCCCCCTCTGAATTCTCAATTACCCTTTTACTTTAAACAACCCAACGATTCTTTAATCATGGATCTATTTATTGCCGATGAATCTTTTCATCGCTTTGCAGAACATATCTGCGACACTATTCAGGACGCTGCACAAAAGCGCGGTACAGGTATTGCCCGCCGTAGCCCTGAGTATATTAAAACTAAGATGACTAACGGGAATGCCGTTATCGCCTTAGACGGAGATACTTTTGCCGGCTTCTGTTATATCGAAGTGTGGGGCGGAAAGAACTTCGTCGCGCACTCTGGTCTTATTATTCCTGAAGAGTATAGAGGAAGAGGACTTGCTAAAGCAATTAAGTCGAAGACTCTAGAGCTATCTATTCAAAAATATCCAGAAGCTAAAATCTTTGGAATTACCACTGGGTCTGCGGTAATGAAGATCAATTATCAGTTAGGGTATCAACCTGTAACCTTTAATGAGTTAACCGATGACCCTAAATTTTGGGATGGATGTCAAACCTGTCTCAACTACGACATTTTAACTCGAACCAATCGTAAAATGTGCCTTTGTACGGGTATGTTATATGACAATCACTTAAATCAAAAAATCAAGAACGATGAAAAATAAAGTAGTTATTGCTTATTCAGGAGGACTAGACACCTCTTATTGTGCACACTTAATGGCAAGTGATCAGCAGAATGAGGTTTATGCTGTTACCGTGAATACCGGAGGTTTTTCAGCTGCAGAGGTTGCTTCGATAGAAGAAAAGGCCTTAGCATTCGGAGTAAGTCATTATGAGTGTATTGATGCACGCGAGCGACTATATAAGGAAGTGTTGCGTTTCTTGATTTATGGAAATGTACTTAGAAATAATACGTATCCGTTATCGGTGAGTGCCGAACGTGCTACTCAGGCAATGGTGCTCATTGAATATGCAAAAAAGGTAGGTGCAAATGCAATCGTTCACGGTTCGACCGGAGCAGGAAACGATCAGGTTCGATTTGATCTAATCTTTAGCGTACTTGCCCCAGAAATTGAAATTATCACCCCGATTAGAGATAACACTCTATCAAGAGAAGAGGAGATTGAATACCTGAAAAGCCATGGTTACGAATTTAGCTTTGAAAAGTCAAAGTATTCAGTAAACAAAGGAATTTGGGGCACATCAGTAGGAGGAGCAGAAACCTTAACTTCTTCTACGGGGCTTCCAGAGTCGGCTTATCCGTCACAGCTTGAAAAGTCTAATCCTGAAAAATTAACCCTTGAATTTAAGAGCGGAGAATTAAGCTCAGTAAATGGACAGACGGGCTCCCCGACTGAATTAATTACCCTACTTGAAGAGATTGCTGCGCCCTTTGCTATTGGGAGAGATATCCATGTGGGTGATACCATTTTAGGGATTAAAGGGCGGGTTGGTTTTGAGGCTGCCGCACCTATGATTATTCTGAAAGCCCACGAACTGCTCGAAAAGCATGTGCTTACCAAGTGGCAACAATATCAAAAGCAGCAATTGGCTCAGTTTTATGGGATGTTGCTTCACGAAGGTCAATTGCTAGACCCCGTAATGAGAGATACCGAGGCGTATCTAGAGCGCAGTCAAGAACGTGTTACAGGAGCTGTTTATTTAACGCTATACCCGTATCGATTCACTTTAGAGGGTATTGAATCACCTTACGATATGATGCAGTCGAAAGTAGCTACTTATGGGGAGACCAATAAGGCGTGGGATTCTAGAGACGCTAAAGGGTTCATCAAAATTTATAGTAACACCATTCAAATTTCACATCATGCAAAACCGCAAGATTAAGGTTGCTGTAATAGGTGCAACAGGATATACAGGAGCTGAGTTAATTAGAGTTCTCGCCTTTCATAGTGGAGTAGAATTAACACAACTCATCAGTCGATCGAAGGCGGGTCAGTCGGTGGCAGAAGTGATGCCAGAGCTTTCAAATCAAATCGACTTAAACTTTAGCGGTACCATTAACGCGGGTTCAGATGTATGGTTTCTTGCGCTTCCGCACGGGGCTTCTAAATCTTTTATAGAAGAGCACAAGGCACTTGCTGACCAGGTTAAGATTATTGACCTCAGTAATGAGTTCAGACATATTAACTATTCAAAATGGGGAGGCTACCACTTTACTTTTGGTTTGCCTGAACTGAGAAGACAGGAGATTCAAAACGCGAATCATATTGCTAATCCGGGGTGTTTCGCAACCGCAATTACCCTAGGTTTAGCACCGCTTTTTCACCACGATAAAATAGATGGGCAGACTTCGATCCATAGTAACGCTACAACAGGAAGTACTGGAGCAGGGGCCTCGCTTTCAGAGACCTCACATTTCAGCTATAGACTGAACAATCTTTCGTGGTATAAAGCTTTTACCCATCAACATTTAGCTGAAATTGGGGAGCAACTCACCCAGAAGGCTGAAGGTGCCCCAAAGCTGTTTTTTCTTCCTCAGCGAGGAGCCTTTGCTAGAGGAATTTTCGCCACATCGTATTGTGAATTCGAAGGATCGCTTGAAGAGGCCTATGACCTCTATGAAGCCTTTTACAAGGAGGCAGCCTTTACTCAGGTGGTAAAAACACCGATATCGCTAAAGCAAGTGGTAGGCACAAATAATTGTCAAATCCATCTTCACAAACACAACGACACATTGCTGATTACCTCTGCCATTGACAATTTATTGAAAGGCGCCGCGGGACAAGCCGTACAGAATATGAATCTCATGTTTGGCTTTGACGAATCTGAAGGATTGCTATTTAAATCTATAGGATACTAATGAAATCGACTATTGCCATCATAGGAGCAGGAAATCTGGGGTTAAGTATTGCCTCAGGGCTTCATCAAACAGGACATTCTTTGGTACTCACTCGAAGAAAAACGGCCTCACTTTCTAGTTGGTCAACCAAAGAAAATGTTGAGGTGACTAGCGATAATATTCAGGCTGTTTCTAAAGCCGATGTAGTTATCATTGGGGTACAACCCAGTCAATGTGATCGTATTTTAAGACAAATAAAACCTAGTCTCCAAAAGAATTGTCTGGTCGTATGCACCGCTGCTGGTTATCAAATTGAGCAGCTTGAGGCGGTTTTAGGATCTGACACTGCCGTTTATCGCGCCATGCCCAATACTGCTATTTCGGTACAGGCTTCAATGACTTTAATTGCCTCGAATGAGACAGGTGTTTCTAGGCTTTCAGAGGTTGAGCAGCTATTTGCACATGTTGGAGAGACCTTAGCCATTGAAGAGTCTCAAATGCAAGCAGCAACGGTGCTTTGTGCAAGTGGAATTGCTTTTTGGCTTAGACTGATCAGAGCCAATACTCAAGGCGGAGTTCAATTGGGATTTGAGTCAGAGGTCGCTTTGAAAATTGCCACACAGACGGCTTATGGAGCCGCTCGATTACTTATTGAATCAGGAAATCACCCTGAGGCAGAGATTGATCGTGTTACCACGCCAAGCGGATGCACGATAACCGGGCTTAATGTCATGGAGCATTCAGGTATGAGCTCGGCATTTATTCAGGGGTTAACAGCCTCTTTTGATAAAATCAACGAAATTAAATCGACGACTTAAGTTATGAGTTTATATCAGGTTTACGCTCAGTATCCGATTGAGTTGGTCTCGGCTAAAGGGATGGAACTTACCGACAGCAATGGGGTAAAATATACCGATTATTACGGGGGGCATGCGGTGATCTCGATCGGACACAGCCATCCGCATTATGTAAAATCACTCACCGAGCAGTTAGAACAAATCGGGTTCTATTCGAATGTTGTTCTCAACCGGTTTCAGGAAGAACTCGCCGAGCGATTAAACGCGAAATTAAACGAGGACTACACTTTATTTTTGTGTAATAGTGGTGCCGAGGCAAATGAGAACGCACTTAAATTGGCCTCGTTCAAGACCGGGCGAAAAAAGGTTCTCGCTTTTAAAGGGAGTTTTCACGGTAGAACTTCAGCAGCCGTAGCAGCTACAGACAACCCCTCGATTATAGCTCCACTCAATGCTGGTCATGAGGTCGATTTTATTCCTTTTGGCGACCACAAACAATTAGAGCGATTATTAGCCACAGAACAGTATTGTGCGGTAATTATAGAAACGATTCAAGGGGTTGGAGGACTAGATCAACCCAGCCTAGATTTTGCTTCTGAGATTAACGAACAATGTAAAAAAACAGGCACCTTGCTTATTGCAGATGAGGTTCAATCTGGTTTTGGCAGAAGCGGTAGCTTTTTTTCCTTTCAGCGCTTTGATCTAGAGCCAGACTTCATCAGCGTGGCCAAGGGAATGGGGAATGGATTCCCTATTGGAGGGGTGCTTATACACGAGAAACATGAGGCTGTTAAAAGTGAATTAGGAACAACATTTGGCGGAAATTATCTAGCCTGTAGAGCTGCTTTAGCCGTCTTAGACGTACTTGAAGAGGAAGACTTAATTGCCAACGCGAGAGATTTAGAAGCTCATTTTAGAGCAGAGGTTGATCGACTAGGTATCGAGGCCAAGATCAAAGGCGCAGGGCTGATGATCGGTCTAGATTTTGGAAAACCAACGGCCGCACTTCGCATGGCCTTATTAGAAGAAAGCCATCTATTTGTGGGGTCTTCAAGTAACCCTAATGTGGTTCGAATTCTTCCGCCACTTAATTGTACCAAGGAGGCATTATCAACCCTCCTCAGTGAGATAAAGCGATTATCATGAAAAAATACACCAGCGTTAGAGATCTAGTGTCTGCGCCAGACGCAGTGAAAGAAGCACTCTATTTAAAACAAAGCAAGGATATTGCAAAGCCTTACACCAAAGACAAGGTGCTTTGTCTGCTGTTTTTCAATAATAGTTTGAGAACAAGACTGAGTACTGAATTGGCAGGAATCAAGTTAGGGATGAAAGTAATGGTCATGCAAATCGGCGAGAGTGGTTGGGCACTTGAGTTTGAAGATGGGGCAATCATGAATAGTACTAAAGCAGAGCATATTAAGGAGGCTGCTGCGGTTGTATCTCAGTACGCTGATGTTATAGGAATTCGATCGTTCCCGACGCTAACGGATAAGGAGGCAGATATTAATGATCGAGTGATGTCGGCTTTTGTTGCTCACGCTACCGCACCTGTCTTTAGTATGGAGGGTGCGGTTGAACATCCCCTTCAGGCGCTTGCTGATGCGATTACTATTGCAGAGAATAGTACTTATCGACCTAAAGTGGTTCTTAGTTGGGCGCCACACCCCAGAGCTCTTCCGCACGCAGTAGCCAATTCCTTCGCTCTTATGATGCAGGCTACCGATGTTGATTTTGTAATTACGCATCCGAAGGGATATGAATTAGACCCTGCCGTAGTAGGAGATACTAAGGTTGAATACGATCAAGAAAAGGCCTTTGAAGGAGCCGATTTTGTTTACGTTAAAAACTGGTCTCAGTTTGCCGACTATGGGGCGGTTAGTACTAGTCTCGATCATTGGATGATCACTCCTGAGAAGTTGGGTTCTGCGAAGTTTATGCATTGCCTGCCATTGAGAAGAAACGTGATTGCAACCGATGCTGTTCTAGACTCTGAACAATCGTTGGTGATTGAGCAGGCGAATAATAGAACCTACTCTGCTGCCTACATCATTCAAAAGTTACTTGAATCATGAGTTCTTTATTTATTTTGAAAATCGGAGGAGAATTATTGCAATCCCCTGAAAAGTGTGATCAAGTACTACGGCATTTTGTTGCTCATCAAGGGCCAAAGATCTTGGTTCATGGTGGCGGACGAGATGCTTCTGACTTAAGTGAAAAAATGGGGGTGCAACCCCATCTTATCGATGGTCGAAGAGTTACAGACGCCGCTCAATTAGATATCGTTACCATGGTGTATGCCGGCAAGGTAAATACTCAATTAGTGGCGCGATTGAATGCCTTAGGTCAAAAGGCTTTGGGCATCAACGGCTCTGACCTGGGCATTATTACTTGTGATAAAAGGCCAGTTGCCCCGATTGATTACGGGTTCGTAGGAGATATTAAAACAGTAGACGGAACAGCTATCAATGAGCTCCTTAAATTAGGTATAACACCTGTTTTCTCTGCGATCACTAGCGACGGACAAGGACAATTGCTTAATACTAACGCAGATACGGTAGCAACCGCAGTGGCCACTGTATTAACCTCAGATCATACGGTAAAATTGGCATTACTCATGGGAATTCCGGGAATCCTTCGAGATTTAGAAGACTCTGAAAGCTTAATTAAAGAATTAGACTATGCTTCTTATGAGGAATTAAAAGCTTCGGGAGCATTGTCAGGAGGTATTCTGCCGAAACTACACAATGGTTTTCAGGCTATAAACCATGGAGTTTCTGAGGTGATTATTGCCAATGAAGAAACACTCATCAATCATCAAAACACCTTATTATGTCCCTAGAAGAACTGACTAGCTCTGCTATCGAACTTTTAAAATCACTCATTGCTACGCCTTCTTTTTCTGAACAGGAAGATCAAACAGCTGAACTTATTGACGCTTGGCTCAAGAAGTACGGAGTAATTACCCGAAGAGAGGGGAATAGTGTTATCGCCGTTAATAAACACGAAGACCCTTCAAAACCCTACTTTCTATTAAACTCACACCACGATACGGTGCGTCCGAACAAGGCTTACACTAGAGATCCTTTCACCCCTGAGGTCATAGACGGTAAATTATACGGGCTCGGCAGCAACGACGCAGGAGGACCGCTGGTTTCACTCATGGCCACTTTTGTTCATTTTTATAACCGTTCAGACCTCCCTTATAACCTAGTGATGGTCGCTTCTGCCGAGGAGGAAACCGCAGGCAAGAATAGTTTGAGAGGCATTCTCCCCCTACTGCCTGAATTTGAATTGGCGATTGTCGGAGAGCCTACTCTACTCGACCTAGCGATTGCTGAAAAGGGGTTGTTGGTGTATGACGCGATTGTGAAGGGAACTCCATCACATGCGGCGCATCCGAACGATGATAATCCGATCTACAAATTAGGCGATGTCTTGAAGTGGTTCGAAGAACTTGAATTTGAGAAGAAGTCTGAAATGCTCGGGAGTGTCAAGACTACCGTTACCCAAGTTTCGGCAGGAAGACAACATAATGTAGTGCCTGCTGAGGTTTCCTTGGTAGTAGACGTTCGTGTAACCGATGCCTATACTAACGAAGAAGTAGACGCTTATTTTAGAACGCACGCTCCTTGTCAAATGACCGCTCGATCAACGCATTTGAGGTCTTCAGGAATTGAATCGAACCATCCGCTAGTATTAGCAGGAAAGTCACAGGGGAGAAAAACGTATGGGTCTCCTACCTTATCCGATCAGGCAGCCCTTCGCTGTAAATCGATGAAAATGGGCCCCGGAGATAGCCTTCGTTCACATCAGGCCGATGAGTTTATCTACCTTCACGAAATAGAAGAGGCAGTGGTGTTATACACTGATCTACTTGAATCTTTTTTTAAATCTATAAACTAGTCTTGCCATGAAACTTTGGGAAAAGGGAATTTCAACAGAAGCTTCTATCGAAAATTTCACTGTCGGAAACGACCGTCATTATGATCGTTACCTAGCCATCTATGATGTCAAAGCTTCGGCTGCTCATGCTAAAATGTTGCATAAATGCGGATTTTTAGAACTGCTTGAACTCAACCAATTACTAGAAGGCCTTAGCGAACTTGAAAAGCAAGTGGCTCTTGCAGATTTCAGCATTCCCGAAAGTTTCGAAGACATACATTCATACATCGAATATTACCTTACTGATAAATACGGTTCGGTAGGAAAAAAGATTCACACGGCTCGATCTAGAAACGATCAAGTGATTACAGCATTACAACTTTACGTCACCGATTCTTTAGAGCAGCTTATAGAAAGCACTGCTGGTTTTGCTCGGTTATTACTCGAATTGTCTGAAAATCATCGCGACATTCTTATGCCGGGCTATACCCATTTACAAGTCGCTATGCCTTCGTCATTTGGTTTATGGCTTTCTGCTTATGCAGAAACGCTTTGTGACGACATCGTAGCTCTTAAGGCAGCCGCAGTGGTCTCGAATCAAAACCCCCTCGGCTCAGCGGCAGGTTATGGCTCAAACTTCGGTATTGACCGTCTTTTAACTACTGAACTTATCGGTTTTGAGGTGGTTAAGGTAAATTCGATCGCCTCTCAAATGCTTCGAGGTCGAATTGAGAGAATAGCCATCAATGCCATCGCTCAATTAGGTGCTACGCTAAGCAAATTAGCCGGAGACATCTGTTTATATATGGGCCAGGATTTTGGTTTTCTTTCTTTTGATGACGAAATCACAACCGGGAGCAGTATCATGCCTCACAAGAAAAATCCGGACGTGTTTGAGCTCATTCGCGCCAAGGGCAATGCCTTACAAGGAGTGTCGGTACAGATCTCAACCATCCTAGCGAACTTGCCGACAGGCTATCACAGAGATCTTCAACTGACTAAGCCTATGTTGATGGACAGTTTTTTAACTATTGAGGAGCTACTCAGTATTTTTTCTTTTTCGCTTTCGAAAATGACCCCATCAAAGGCCTTACTAGAGCAAGAAAAGTACACCTATTTGTGGAGTGTCGATACGTTAAATAGCATGGTAAGTGCTGGGATGCCGTTTAGAGACGCCTATAAAAAAATGGCAGAAGACATAGCGACGAATAATTATGTACCGAACAAGGAGGCCGCTCATACTCATTTAGGTTCTATCGGAAACTTAGGCCTTGATCTAATTTCAAAAAAATTAGAAGCTGTGGTTCAAAGCGGGAACTATTCGGGTTTATCGAGTGAAAAGTAGTCCCCTTCAAAAAGCGATCGGATATACTGCTTCAATAGCGTTTCGAACTCCATAATCTTATCTGCAGTAAGGCGCATAGGATTCTTTCCTTCAATAAGGGGGAGATAGGTTTGACTCTTTGTACTAAAGACGTATGCAGACACTTCTTCACCGCAGACCGTACTCCATTTTTCGCTTCGGTATAGGAATAAGGCGTAACACAGCAGTTGGAGCGCCTTTCCTTTTTTGTGGTTGGTAAATACCTCACTGATCGTTTCGATTTTTAACTCAGTGGGGGTGACTGAACCGGTTTTGTAGTCGACAATTCGAAGGGTGTTATTGATGCGATCTACACGATCAACGAGACCTCTAATCTTGAAGGGTTTTGGACTAATCTCTGGTAAGTTTAGTGCTACTTCTAGTTTCTCTTCTAAAAGAACTAATTCAATGTCTCCTTGGTTATTACAAAGTGCGGCATCAGCTTCAAGGGTTTTGGTCACGTAATCTTTAATAACCTCATAGGTCAAGTAGCCTCGTCCTTTTTCTCGGTCATAAACCACCTTTTCTTTTGTGTAAGCATTGGCAGTAAAAGTCGCTACTTTGGGATATAATTGTTGAATGATATCAGCGGTTAATATGGGCTTTTCGATACTCTTATACAGGGACTCTAAGGTGTGGTGGATGATATTACCGAAGATGTTTAACGGCATCATTTCAGAGAGCTCATCGTAGGAGCTAATCTGAAGCAAGTATTTTTTGTAGAAATCTAAGGGTTCTGCAATTGATCGACTTAAACTACTGGGTGAGAATCCGTAATGTCCAAGGGAGAGTAAACTTTCTTTGAAAGCCGCGTCTTTTTTGATTTGGTCCTCTGCATTTTTTTGAAAGGATTGATTAAAATATACCGATCGGTATATAATAGATTTTCTCAAAATAGAATGAGTCTCTAACTGATAGATCAGTCTACTTTTTTCTTTGGTTTCGAAGGCGCCTTGTTGACCGTTAAAGGTTAAATAGGCCTTCGACGATTTCTGAAGAAGGCGATAGAAGTAATAGGTATAAATGGCGTCCTTTTCTTTGTACGTCGGTAGTCCAAACGCTCGTTTCATTTCATGTGGTATGAGTGAGGCGTCGTTCTTACCTTTTGGTATGATTCCTTCATTAAGTGATAAGACAATCACTCTGTCAAAGGAGAGGTTTCTGGTCTCGAGAATCCCCATGATTTGAAGCCCACTATTAGGATCTCCCTTATAAGAAAAGTTGCCGGTCCTTATTTGAGAGAATACCAACTCTTCAAAGCTTTCTAAACTAAGATCACTGCTGAGGTAAGAGGATTGAAGCTCAATGGCCTTATTTACCGCTTGCTTTAAAAGACTCGCTTCGGCGCAAGCAAGATGATCGATGAATTCGATAAGTAGGCTACTTATCTTTCGGTGGTTATCTTTTAAATCAAAAAAGGGCAGGTATGCATAGCTGGATAATTCAACCGTGCTTTTTCTACTCTCTTCAGCCCTCTTTTCTATTTCTAATAACGGATGGTTCAGCAATGGAACTAACAATCGGGTGGGTACGACTCCGGACTTCTGTAGGGCTACTTTTATGAGTGCTAGATATTGACGAACTAGAGAAGCCCCTTGGGTATAAATAATAGCCTCCCCCATAGTGATGTTGATCGATCCTTTGCTGGTGTCTTCAGGAAGATGAGCGATAACGGCAGGTAAAAGGGATTCGTCGGCAAGCACCACAGCGGTGTTATCGTAAGATTCCAAATCATTGAGGATTTTTGCCATCGCGTGGCATTGGGCCAAAACTCCAGGGCATTCTATGACTTCGATGCTACGCTCTTTACGAAGCAGTTCATTATTTTCTTTAAATACTGAGGGGAGCGGCTGGTTATCGAGAAAACTCCATTCTTTTCGATATTGTCTAATGAAATGACTCGCCTCGTGTTGTTCGTTCTGCAATAAATCCCAATCAATATCCCAGAATATAAAACCTGGATTTTCGGATTGAATGAGGTTAGCTACTACGGCCTGTTCTGCCTTTGAAAACGCATTAAAACCGATAAACACATGAGGCTTGACGGTCTTTTCTAAGTATTGACTTACATTTTCTGCCGCCTTTTGGTAGACAAGCCCTTGATATCCTTTGCGTGTTTCTAATAGCCTTTGCTTGAATACGGGATAGACTTTTTCAATTAATTCGATCCGTTTTAGATGATTCTTGATTAAATCTGAACGCTTCTCCTCGGCGAATTTAGCATCCATTTCACCCATTTGTTTGAGGCTGCGAAAGAGCTCTTCTGAATCGATTAATCCTTGGTCGATCTCATTGAAGTCACTTAGCAGGGCGCTCCCCATTGCAGAGAACTTGTGAAAGGGGTCTTTGTAACCCACCACCTCTTTATAAACGCTAAAGAGGGTTAATAATTGATGCGAAGGGTCAGCATACCTCAGACCTGCAATGTTCGAAAATAATTGGTCAATCGTAATCGTTTCAGGGGCAAAGCCTGGGGATTTATTCATTCGACCAATCGCCCTGTATAGCGCTTGAGCACTTCGAATATTGGGGAGAACAAAAAGATAGCGATCTAAAGATTCTTCTTCTTGAAGCTTAGAAATGATTAAATCGATGAAGCCTTTTTGATTAGTCATTCGGTCTTCTTATGCGTATCTCTACCCTTCGGTGCGGATGTGGTTCTACTCCAATTAACGAAGGGTCTTCGGGTAGCTCTCCCTTTCCTTCGTAGGTCAATCTTGAGGGGTGAATACCTCGAGAGATTAAGTAGTCATGTAATCGCTTAGCACGATTTTTTGATAGCTCTAGGTTCACATCGTCTGGACCAACCGAATCTGTAAACCCTACTAGGTCGTAGCTCTCGATCGGATGATCAAACATGTATTGCACAATCTTTTTCAAAACCTCATTCGATTCAGTGATAAACACAAAGCCTCCTTTGGCAAAACCTAAGGTTTTGGCTAATTCATTAATGTCTACTTTCTCAGGAATTTTTGCTTCTGGGCACCCTTTGTTCGCTACTGACCCGGCAATGTCTGGACACTGATCTTCACTATCAGCAATGGTATCATTATCTCTATCAGCGATCGGACAGCCTTTATTTTTAAGCGGCCCATGCTGGTCAGGGCATGCGTCTTCTGAATCTTTGATCCCGTCGTTATCACTATCAGGGCATCCTCCTAACTCTGGCTTTCCGAAAACTTCGGGGCAACTATCTATAGGGTCTGAAATACCATCTTCATCGGTATCTGGGCATCCGTTAAGTGCTTCGGGACCTGGTAAATCAACACATTTGTCAAATCGATCTTCGGTACCATCTCTATCGGTGTCGGGGCATCCCATGAATTTTTTAAGCCCAGGTGTGTCGGGGCACTGATCATAGGCGTCCCAAACTCCATCTTTGTCTCTGTCACCCCCCTTTAAGGCAAACGAAACCCCTAAGCTGTTAGAGAAATAATCGAAAAAGTTTTGACTTAAGGCAGTGTGATAGTCGGTTGCGATATTTAAAGAAGCATTAGCACCTAATTTGACGCGCAATCCTGCTCCAATTAACGCTTGCGAAGAGGAGTCGTCTTCTAACGATGCGAATCCTAAACCAATCGTTGAATGCAAACGAAACATGGCGTATCGAAAGAGAACACTTTCTAATCGGCCTTCCAGAGAACCAAATTGTACGGTAGCGATTTCTTGATCTCCGTACTGATTTAATTTTGAAGATCCGATTCTAAGCCCGAGGGTGTGTTTTTCTTTGGAGAGATCGCCAATGCGATATCCGATTTGAATATAGGCCGGAATAGAACCACTCAAATTGGCCTGTGAAAAGTTATAAAGCCCATCGAGAAAGCCTCCACTCCGCAGCGAACCGGCTTCTGCTCCGTCTTCGGTTAAAGCGGGTCTGAACGAGGAGAATTGTCCGGCACGACCAGCGGCATAGCTGTTTAAGCCAAGGCCCCCAAAGCCCAGTTCCCATCTTCGTTGATTAATTTCTTGAGCGTGCAAATCAAAATGAACTACCCAGCCCAAAAGAACGAATAACCAAATACTTGCTCGAATACGCATTAAATGACCTTTAGTTCTTTACCTACCTTGACAAATGCGGCGATCGCCTGGTCTAGTTGCTCTTTGGTGTGAGCTGCTGATAGTTGTACGCGAATTCTAGCTTTGCCTTTAGGAACTACAGGAAAGAAAAATCCGATGACATAAATTCCTTCTTCGAGTAGTTTGGCGGCCATTTCTTGTGCTTTGACCGCATCGTAAAGCATGATGGGAACAATAGCAGATTCTCCATCGATAAAATCAAAACCAGCTGCTCTAATTCCGTTTTTGAAATAAGCAGTGTTGTTGGCTAATTGATCTTTCAGAGAGGTGTCTTTGCGAAGTAATTCAAACACCTTAATTGAGGCACCTACAATTGCAGGGGCAAGAGAGTTTGAGAATAAATAGGGTCTCGAGCGTTGACGAAGAATTTCGATGACCTCTTTTTTACCTGTGGTGTATCCACCCATAGCTCCACCCAGCGCCTTGCCTAAGGTTCCGGTAATAATGTCTACTCGACCCAAGACGTTTTTGGCTTCAGGAGTTCCCAGCCCTGAATGACCGATAAAACCGGCAGAATGACACTCGTCTATCGCGACTAGAGCCCCGTATTTTTCTGCAAGATCACAGAGCTTGTCAAGTGGAGCAACCAAACCATCCATAGAAAAAACCCCGTCGGTCATAATGAGAAGGTTTCGAGCTCCAGCCTCGGTAGCCTCTTTCAATTTCGCTTCGAGATCTTCCATGTTATTATTCTCATACCTGTAGCGCATGGCTTTACAAAGTCGAATACCATCGATAATAGATGCGTGATTAAGGCTATCAGAAATGATTGCATCCTCGGGGCCTAATAGTGGCTCGAATAACCCTCCATTAGCATCAAAAGCTGCTGCGTAAAGAATGGTGTCCTCGGTGTGGTAGAATTTAGCAATCTCTGATTCGAGTTGTTTGTGAATATCCTGGGTTCCGCAGATAAAACGAACCGAGGACATCCCAAACCCGTGCGAATCTAGAGTGTCTTTGGCAGCCTTAATTACTTCAGGATGAGCAGACAGCCCCAGGTAATTGTTGGCACAAAAATTAAGCACCTTGTCTCCGTTTTCTAAAGTGATTTCGGCTCCTTGAGGCGAAGTAATAATGCGCTCAGATTTAAATAATCCTTCTGCTTTTAGTTCTTCAAGGGTAGTGGTGAGTTGATTTTTAAACGATTCGGTATACATAGCAATGAAATAGTTTAATCAGAATTGAATAATTTCTAGGTTTTCAGCCGAACTTCTAAGATAGACAATGATTTTCTTGAATGAATAATTCTCGCCCGCATTAATGATCTCAGAAATCAGGGATTCATACTTGTCGAGCTGCTTTCGGTGTTCGTCTTTTTTCTGTCCAGTCTTGTAGTCGATAATGGTGCAGCTATCCTCTTCAAATACGACGCGATCTGGGATAGATACGTTGCCCTGGTTGTCTATTAAAACACCTTCGTTTTTCGCATTTAAGCCCGGTTGATAATAAGCCGATAGCTGTGGGTGATTAAGAATACTTTTGGCATTATTGAAGCACCATTCCCTAAGATCATCGGGGATCTTCCAAGACGGTTGCGAGTTTAGATGAATAAGGTTCTCTTCGGTATACACTTCTTCCATGAAGCTGTGAAATGCGTTACCCAATCGCTGCTCTTCACTTTCTAAAATTTGCGAAACGACCTTAACAAGGCCTTCTCGAACCAGGCTGAAGGGCTGAAAATTTAAAGCCATTGACTGATCAATGACCTGGTCAGTATTGTTTTTGCCTTCTAATTCCCCAGTGATGAAATGAGACGATCCTCGTTCAAATTTGGGATAGTGGCGCTCAAGGCTATCCGCAAATAGATTTGAAAACTTCATAGCCTCTGATGAATCGTCGGGTTCCGTATAAATAAACAGTCCTTTTTTGGCTCTTGTAAGAGCTACATAAAGCATGTTGATTTCGTCGAGTAGCGACTCTGCTTCTTCTAATTGATAAGCTTTGTCAGCGTCTTCTCTGATTGGAGTTAACTCTTTTTTTAATGGTAAAAGCATCTTTTCCCGGCCTGTTACATCTGAGACGTTTAGCCAAGCTTGTGGTTGATTGAGTTTACCCCTGCGTTGCCAAGCAAAAGGAAAGAATACTATCTCAAATTCAAGTCCTTTAGATTTGTGAATAGTGACGATTTGTACCGCATTTAAGTGTTCGGGTAACTGGAGCGATTTATCGCTTATTTTATCCCAATGTTCGAGGGTACCAGAAAGTGTCGTAACTGATTTTAACTGAAGAGCATAGAGCTCTTCTAGAAAGGAGCCAACATAGGCCGTGTCTTCTTTTGTCATCGACAGTGTAGTGGCAAGGGTCGAACAAAAGGCGTGCGCTGTGGCTGTTTTTAGTTCTTCAATTTTAACCCCATGAGCGCGTAAATAGTTTTCAAAGCCTTTCGATTGACCAAAGCCCTGCAAAGCTTTCTTTAGTGCTTGGTGTTTATCATTCGTTTCCTTTTCGATGAATCGAGCTAAATCAAAGGCAGCATCACCATTTTTTAAATCTACAAAATAACGCATTGCCGCTACTAGAGCTTGTACCGCAGAATTTGCTCCTAATTTTAAAACATCTGCCGACACAAATGGGATGGGAGGTTTTTGAGCGTTCAAATACTCGATGACCTTTGCACCCTCCTTGTGAGTAGAGACTAGAATCGCAAAGTCTTTGTAATGGTAGCCTTTATCAAGACAGTGTTGAATATCATCAGATAAGCCTTCGAGATTCTCTAATGATTTTGAATCGCCCTTCTCATTAAATCGAATAGAAACGAGCCCTTTACCCGTTTTACTTTCGGGTATTTCTTGAGCGGATGTTTCTCGATAAAGAGTCTGATGCTCGTCTAATAGCAATCGTTCAGAGATTGCCGTAAACAGATGATTGTTGAATTGTATGATCGCTCCTGAACTACGATAATTGGTAGACAAATTGATTACCTGAGCCGCTACACTGAATGGATTTTTTCTTGATTGTGCAATATCCAAGAATTGACTAACCGCACCACCTCGCCATCGATAAATGGCTTGTTTGGCATCACCAACGATAAAAACTAATCCTCGATCTTCTTCGTAGGCGTTTTCGGCAGCCAATGATAACAGTGGTTGGAGGTTGTTCCACTGCAGGCGAGAGGTATCTTGAAATTCATCGATAAAAAACGACTCATAGCGTTCCCCTAGACGTTCATAGATGTAGGGAGCAGACTGATCAGCTATAGCATTGCTAATCAATCGATTAAATTCGGCTATCGGAAGTAGTTTTTGTTCATTTAATACTGATTGGTATAATTCTGATATTTCCTTCAGAAGTGCATAAGGACCTACTTGCGCATCGATGAGTTGTAGGCGTTTTAGTTCAAAAAGTTTCTTTTGAAGATTTGGATACTCTTTTTCTAGAGTCTGTAGAACTCGAGAGTCATAAGGTTTATTCTTCAAGGTGGCGATACCATTACTCAGCGCTTTAGTATTGGTGTCTTTATAGAGTTTAGTCGCCTCCATCGAACCTTCGATCATTGTTTTAAGATGATCCCTAATTGTTTTTTTGTAAGGCTCTCCTTCCTGATCATTTAGAATGAGCTCAAGCAATTCTTCGGCTTTTTCTTGAATGGCTTTTTTATGATTTTCGATTTTTGAAGACAACTCCTTTCTAAAGGGTTGAATTTCAGATTGATTGATGGGGTTTTTTTCGAAAATCGCCGTGTTCCCCTCTTTAAGGAGAATGTCTTTACTCGCGCCTAGAAGAGTATAGCCAATATCCCAACTTTTGCCATCTGCGATTTTTTCTCGAATGAGCTGAAGCAGTATCTCTTCAATAGCAGAACCTTTTTCTACTCCTTCTATCAGTAATTCTATAGCTTCCTTTAAATTTTCTTCTGGGTCTAAGGTTACCTCAAACCCAGGGTTTAAATCAAGATCTAGAGCGAAACTTCGAATGATTCGGTGGGTGAATGTGTCAATGGTAGTCAACTCGAAATTCGAATAATTATGGAGTAATTCACCGAGGATAGATTGAGCCTTTTTTCTGATCAAGGATTCGCTCTGGTTTAACTCCTTACATAGATCTTTGAGAAGCTGTTCTTTTGTACTATCCTTTTTCAAGAAAGGATCAGAAAAATACCAAAGACTCTGCAAGATTCGATCCTTCATCTCTGCCACTGCTTTATTGGTAAAGGTGATTGCTAACAACTTGCGAAACGGTCTTTGATCCCTGGACTCAAATAACTTTTTGAGGTAGGTTTTCGAAAGCGTGTAGGTCTTACCTGAACCTGCAGCGGCGTTATAAAAAAGGAATGAAGACTGAGCTAACATGGGCTTTATGCAAATTAAACAACTTCGGCGTATATTCGTAGTGGTATTAATTTAAAATGAGATTGCTATGGCTTTTGAACTACCAGAATTAACTTATGCTCACGATGCACTTGAACCACACATCGACACAAAGACAATGCAGATTCACCATGGGAAGCACCATGCTGGGTACACCGCTAAATTGAATGCAGCAGTTGCTGGGACAGATTTAGAGGGTAAGTCTATTGTTGAAATTTTGAGAGGTTTAGACATGAGCAACGGCGCCCTTCGAAACAACGGAGGAGGATATTTTAACCACAATCTTTTTTGGGAAGTAATGTCTCCTAACGGTGGGGGTACACCAGAAGGAGAATTAGCTTCGGCAATCAACGATGCCTTCGGATCGTTTGAGGCTTTTAAAGATGCTTTTTCAGCGGCTGCAGCTACTCAATTCGGATCTGGATGGGCTTGGTTATGTGTAAACAAGGAGGGAAAATTAGAGGTTTGCTCAACCCCTAATCAAGATAATCCACTGATGCCAGGGGTGAATTGTGAGGGAACTCCTATACTCGGCTTAGATGTTTGGGAGCACGCCTATTACCTTAACTATCAAAACAGACGCCCTGATTATATCGAAGCGTTCTTCAATGTAATTAATTGGGAGAAAGTAGCTTCTCTTTATTGGAGTGCTGCTGTTGACAAGAAAGCTTAATTATTGCGTCAATTTCTAGAACTAAAAACGCCCTCCTTGGAGGGCGTTTTTAATTAATAAGCTCTTTCGCGTTTTCCTTCGTAGAAATTGATGAAGGCGCGGTTGACCACCTTGTTTCCGCCGGGTGTGGGGTAATTCCCGGTAAAATACCAATCCCCTTTGTTTTTAGGACAGGCTTTGTGTAGCTCTTCGATTTTTTGAAAGATAATTTCAACTGGAGCCCCCATGCCTTTAGGAATGAGTAGTTCGGCAATTTTCTTTGAAACTTCATCGTCTGTAAACGGCTGGTAAAGCCTTTGTACATGATTTACGATATCTTTCTTGTCTAACTTGGCACTTGACAGGCAGTCTTTGTAGATGTCATCCATAATCGATTCTGTACCTCGGTCTTTATGAAGCGCTACTGCCGCTCTAAAGGCAATAAAGTCTTCTAATCGAGCCATATCGATACCGTAGCAGTCAGGGTAACGAATTTGTGGGGCTGAAGAGACGACGACAATCTTTTTAGGATGCAGACGGTCAAGCATTCGAAGTATCGATTTCTTAAGGGTGGTGCCTCGCACGATACTGTCATCAATGATGACTAGATGATCAGTTTCTTTTACCGAACCGTAAGAGATATCGTATACGTGAGCCACTAAGTCGTCACGACTACTATCCTGAGTAATGAAAGTTCTGAGCTTTGCATCTTTGATAGCAACCTTTTCTATTCTAGGTCTCACATTGAGAATTTCATTCAATTCTTCTTCACTCATTCGGGTCTTTCTCGACAAGATTTGCTCCTGTTTCAATCGGTTCATATGAGTTTGAGCCTCTCCTATCAGTCCCATAAACGAAATCTCAGCCGTATTTGGGATGTAAGAGAATACAGAATTCTGGATATCTCCATCGATTGCTTTTAATACCTCAGGAAAAACGTATCGCCCTAAGGCCTTTCGTTCTTGATAGATTTCCTTGTCGCTTCCCCTGGAGAAGTAGATTCGTTCAAAAGAACAAGCTTTCTTTTCTAGGGGCTCGAGAATTTGAGAGGTAAAATGCTCCCCTGATTTTTTTATGATCAAAGCTTCCCCTGGCTCAATCTCTGTGATTGATTCGAAAGGAACATTAAATACGGTTTGTATGGCCGGACGCTCTGAGGCTACTACCACGATTTCGTCATCCGCGTATTTATAAGCTGGACGAATCCCCGCTGGGTCTCTAAGAACAAAGGCATCTCCGTGACCGATAAGACCTGCCATTGCATATCCTCCATCCCAATTTTTTGCTGATTTTCTTAGGATTCTGGCAACATCTAATCGCTGTGCGATGATCTCAGAAGCCGCTTGCTTGTTATGGCCTTCTTTTTTCGCTTCTTTATAGTGTTTCGCTACGGCGTCATCTAAGAAATGACCAATACGTTCCATGACCGTTACGGTATCTGCCATCGCCTTCGGATGCTGCCCAATTTGAACTAATTCTTCAAAGAGTTCTTGAACATTAGTCATATTAAAATTCCCTGCAACGATGAGGTTGCGGTGCATCCAATTGTTCTGACGCAGGAATGGGTGAACGCTTTCAATACTATTTTTGCCGAAGGTCCCGTAACGAACATGGCCTAACATTAATTCTCCTAGGTAGGGAACATTCTTCTTTAAATAATCTATGTCTTTTGCCTGTTCACCTGCTTTTTCTAATTCACTCGCGATACGACCATTGATCTGGTCAAAAATATCTTGTATCGGTTGTTTCTGCGCTGATCGAACACGTGCGATGTAGCGCTCCCCAGGGTTCATATCAAACTTGATTGCGGCAAGACCAGCACCGTCTTGTCCTCGATTGTGCTGCTTCTCCATCATCAAATACATCTTGCTTATCCCATAGAAAGGGGTGCCGTATTTTTCTTGATAATAGCTAAGGGGTTTAAGTAGTCTTACAAGGGCAATTCCGCATTCGTGTTTGATAGCATCACTCATAATGAGGGTTAGTCAAGTTCTACAGTAAAGTGAGTTAGGTCTTTAAAGCTTTGAAGACGTTTCTTGGCTTCTTCGCTGGTTAAGGTTTTCATACGCTCGGTTCCTAGTTTTTCAACACAGAACGAAGCAAGGTTTGCCCCATGAATCAGTGCATTTTTTAATCGATCAAAAGAGATGTGTCTCGAAGCGGCAATATAACCAGCCAATCCGCCAGCGAAGGTATCTCCTGCTCCAGTCGGATCAAATACTTCTTCAAGCGGAAGCGCAGGAGCAAAGAACACTTGATCTTTCTGAAACAAGAGCGCACCGTGTTCCCCCTTTTTGATGATTACGTATTTAGGGCCCTTAGCTAGAATTACTTCTGCAGCTTTAACTAGTGAGTATTCTCCCGATAATTGACGCGCTTCCTCGTCATTAATGGCTAAAACATCGATTCGTCCTAAAACGGTTTCGAGTTGTCCTGGAGTATTCTCGATCCAATAATTCATGGTATCTAGAATTACCAGATTCGGACGTTTCTTCATTTGATCCAGCACACTAATCTGAATAGCGGGATGCAGGTTTCCTAATAAAAGAATCTCTGCCTCTTGAAAATTCTCAGGTACCACCGGAGAAAAATCAGCAAGCGTATTTAAATCAGTGACTAAGGTATCACGAGTATTCATGTCGTTGTGATAACGCCCTGACCAGAAGAAGGTTTTACCGCCTTTTACAATCTCAACCCCTGAGAGATCTACTCGGCGATCGGTCATCAAATCAAGATGGTTCTGCTCGAAGTCATCCCCAACTACTGAGACGATTCCTACTTCTACATCAAAGTGAGAGGCAGCCAGGGCAATATAAGAAGCTGAGCCGCCAAGGGTTTTTTCTGTCTTACCGAAAGGGGTTTCAATGGCATCGTAGGCCATGGTTCCAACTACTAAAAGCTTCGACATGATTTAAAGTTTGGTATTGCAAATATAAGGGCTTTCATTTCAGGGATTAACTTTCGGTATAGCCAATATCTACCTTTAATTGATTTGAGTGAGAGGCTTCGACGGCCAAACGATCGCACCGCTCATTTTGCGGATGATTGTTATGGCCCTTAACCCAATGAAAACTTACTTCATGTTTTCGATATTCTTTCAGCAGGGCGATCCATAGGTCGGTGTTTTTTCGATTCTTAAACCCTTTTCTCTCCCAACCAAACACCCAACTCTTTACAAACGCGTCTGCCACATATTTAGAGTCGGTATATACTTTTACCTTGAGTGGTGACTCATTGAGCTTTTTTAAGCCTTCAATAACGGCAAGGAGCTCCATACGATTATTGGTGGTGTGCTTGAACCCTTCTGAAAATTCTTTTCTATAGTTTTTTGCTGGCCATTCGAGAACGATTCCGTATCCGCCCGGCCCCGGATTTCCACGAGCTGCTCCGTCTGTATATAGATGAATTTCTTTCTGCATACCTAAAGGAGGCTCTCTATCGTTTTAGGAAAGTACTGGTATTCGAGTTCATGAACCTTTTGTGCTACTTCTTCAGGAGTTTCTGTGCCGTCTAACCTTACTCTGAATTGTGCAATAGTTGCGCCATTGTCGTAGATCTCATCGACCCAGTGAATAGTAATTCCTGTTTCAATTTCGCCTGCTGAAACGACCGCTTTATGAACATTCATACCATACATTCCCTTGCCCCCAAACTTAGGGAGTAAGGCAGGGTGTACATTCACAATTTTATTTTCAAATGCCTCAACAAAAGAAGGGCTAATTTTTTTCAGAAAACCGGCTAGTACAATTAAACTCGGTGAAAAACTCTTGATTATATCAATAAAAGAAGGGTCTAAATAGGCCGCATTAGTGAATGAATAACAGGGGATGCCTAACCTTTTACAGCGATCGATAACACCTGCATCGGTCTTATTGGTAAATACAGCGGCTACTTTTATCTCGTTATTGTCTTCAAAATAATTCGCGATGTTTTCAACGTTGGAGCCTGATCCTGAGGCGAAAAGAACAAGTTTGTGCATGGTAGAAGCTGCCGTGTTTAAGGACACTAAGGTACGGTAAAAGGACTTTTTAGTTGGGTAACTTTTAATCAATTAAAGTTTTATACATTTGTCCCGATATAATTTTTAAAAACAAAGATATGTCAGACATTGCATCAAGAGTTAAGGCGATTATCGTTGACAAACTAGGAGTTGATGAAAACGAAGTAGTAACTGAAGCGAGTTTCACTAACGATTTAGGTGCAGACTCTTTAGATACTGTAGAGTTAATCATGGAGTTTGAAAAAGAATTTGATATTCAAATTCCAGACGACCAAGCTGAAAACATTGCTACTGTAGGTCAAGCAATCTCTTACATCGAGGGATCAAAGTAAGACACTTGTAGCTTACCAATTACTATCCATGTGTGCCTTTGGTACACATGGATTTTTTATATCTTCAATTTGTTAAAGATTTATCGATATGAAACTTAAACGCGTAGTGATTACAGGAATGGGAGCTTTAACTCCTATTGGAAATAATCTTGAATCGTATTGGCAGGGCCTAATTTCAGGAAAAAGCGGGGCAGCACCCATCACCCGTTTTGACGCTGAAAAGTTTAAAACTCGTTTTGCCTGCGAGATTAAGAACTACGATGTGCAAGAGCACTTTGATCGTAAGGAGGCTCGCAAACTCGATCCTTTTACACAGTATGCCATGATTGCTGCTGATGAGGCGATTTCAGATGCAGACTTGCAGATAGAAAAACTAGACAAATACCGAGTAGGTGTGATCTGGGGTGCTGGTATTGGAGGGTTAGAAACTTTCCAGAATCAGATTCTCGATCATGCTAGTGGAGATGGAACTCCAAAATTCAACCCATTCTTTATTCCTAAAATGATCGCAGATATTGCTCCTGGGCATATTTCGATTAAACACGGTTTTATGGGTCCGAATTATACGACAGTTTCGGCTTGTGCTTCCTCGGCTAACGCTCTAATTGACGGGCTGAATACTATTCGAATGGGTTACTGTGATGTAGTGGTAAGTGGAGGTTCAGAAGCAGCCGTTAACCTTTCAGGGGTAGCTGGGTTCAATGCGATGCACGCTCTTTCGACGAATAATGATAGTCCAGAGACGGCTTCGAGACCATTTGATGCGACACGAGATGGGTTTGTATTGGGCGAAGGTGCCGGAGCATTGATTTTGGAAGATTTAGATCATGCGCTTGCTCGTGGCGCTAAAATTTATGCTGAGGTGATCGGAGGTGGATTGTCAAGTGATGCCTACCACCTAACTGCCCCGCATCCTGACGGCTTAGGAGTCATTCGTGTGATGGAGAATTGTCTGAAAGATTCTGGAATCAGACCCGAAGACGTTGATGCCATTAATACGCACGGAACTTCAACTCCTCTTGGTGACGTTGCTGAATTAAAAGCAATCTCTACCGTATTTGGAGATCATGCACCGAATATCAATATTAACTCCACTAAATCGATGACTGGCCACCTTCTTGGAGCGGCTGGAGCTATCGAGGCAATTGCTTCGACACTTTCGATTGTGAATGGAATTGTACCTCCTACCATTAACCACAGCGTAGTAGATGAGCGAATTGATAGTCGTCTGAATTTAACTCTGAACCAAGCCCAAAAGCGTGATGTAACTATCGCAATGAGTAATACGTTCGGTTTTGGCGGTCACAACGCTTGTGTGGTACTGAAAAAATACAACGCCTAAGAAATGATATTTAAGCGAAGACCCAGAAAGGCTTTATCCGCAGAGGATAAGGCTTTTCTAGTCGAGCTTAAGGAAATTCTTGGGTTCTCCCCAAGCGACCTTACTTATTATCAAAGAGCTTTTGTTCATCGTTCGATGAATCTTAAAGACGAGAAGGGGGCTCCCGTTAATTATGAACGTTTAGAATTTCTAGGTGACGCCATGATCGGGGTGATCATATCTAAACACCTGTTTAAGGAAGTGCCCACAGGCGATGAGGGGTATTTGACTAAAATGCGCTCTAAAATCGTAAGTCGTGTTCACCTTAATGAATTAGGTAAAGAGCTATCGCTAGACCGTTTTTTAAAAAGTAAAATTGTCAAGGAGCAGTTCGGAGACAACCTTTACGGTAATTTATTCGAGGCCTTGGTCGGTGCCATTTATTTGGATAGAGGCCATGATTATTGCGAACGTTTTCTAGAAAAACGTGTAATCACCCCCCATGTTGACATTGAGCGTCTCGAAGGCAAAGTAATGTCTTATAAGAGCTTGATGATTGAGTGGTGTCAAAAGCACAAACACTCGTTTAGCTTTGAAGTTTTTGATGACACAGGAGGAGAAGAGAAAACTCACTTTGGCGTGCGATTTATTGTTGATGGAAAAGTAATTGCTCGAGCAAGAGAAACGGCGAAAAAGCGCGCAGAAGAGAAGGCAGCCAAAAGAGCCTTTTTCGCACTTCAGGATACTATTAATAAGAAGTAATGGCCAAACACGTACTTAGCTTCGATCTCGATGACGAGCCACTTACGATTATTGCGGTGCACAGTGATGAAGAAGATTATCGCTTGGTATATTGGCTCAATAATAGTCTGAGTCTTAGACTTCAAAGAGAGGCCGAAGACCTAGAATTTGCGAATCATATCTTTGCGCCATGGTATGTATTTGAAAATGAATTGGAGTTTACTCGATTCGTGCTTTTGCCTAATAAAATAGAAAGAGACACGGCAGATCAAGAGATCGATTTATTTTCAGGCGGATTTAAGCAGGTGTACTACGTATTACCTGAATTTAAAAAAGCGAACTATCTTTTGAAGATTGAAGGGGTATCTGATAAAGATTTAACCGAAATATTGAATAAACTTAAGGGTTTGCCTGAGATAGTAATGGCGTATGCTTTAAATTCGCAGCAAATCAAATCAAGGACGAACTTAATTTTCTAATGAATATGCAAGAACGCAAGAAAACCAAAATATTAGCTACTCTAGGCCCAGCGACCGCCTCGAAGGAGGTTTTAAGAAAGATGATGTTAGCCGGTGCTGATGTATTTCGTATCAACTTTTCTCATGCCGATTATGACGCTGTAAAAGAGCGAGTAGAAATGATACGAGAGCTTAATGAAGAGCTCGGTCGCAACACAGGAATTCTTGCAGATCTTCAGGGTCCAAAACTTCGTGTTGGAGTTATGGAGGATGGTATCGAGGTTGCCCCCGGTGATCGAATTGCATTTAAAACAGGAGAGAAGTTCTTAGGAAACAAGGAGGCGGTTTACATGACCTATCCCGAATTTCCAAGGGATGTAAAGCCTGGAGAGCGAATTCTCCTTGATGATGGAAAGTTAATTTTTAGAGTGGCTGAGACCAATGGTACAGACACTGTTGTTGCCGAGGTTGAACAAGGAGGGCCGTTGAAATCTAAGAAGGGAGTTAATCTTCCTAATACCAATATTTCGCTTCCTGCACTTACTACGAAGGATATAGAGGATGCGATCTTCGCAATTTCACTTCAGGTTGATTGGCTTGCGCTTTCTTTTGTTCGTCACGCACAAGACATCAAAGATCTTCAAGAACTGATTGCAAAGCATTCTGATTACAAGATTCCGATCATCTCTAAAATCGAAAAACCAGAAGCAATTACCAACATCGATGAGATCGTTGCTCTTAGTGATGGTATTATGGTTGCACGTGGTGATTTAGGGGTTGAAGTGCCTGCTGAAGAAGTTCCTTTACTTCAGAAGCAACTCGTTCAAAAGTCAAAAGAAGCGCGTATCCCGGTAGTTATCGCTACGCAGATGATGGAGACTATGATGGACAGTTTAACACCTACGCGTGCTGAAGTAAACGATGTTGGAAATTCTGTTATGGATGGAGCCGATGCGGTTATGCTTTCAGGAGAAACTTCTGTAGGACAATATCCTGTTGAAGTAGTTGCAAAAATGGCATCCATTATTCGTGCGGTTGAAAACGTAGATACTTTCTGTTCTCAAGCCAAGCCTTCACTTATTCGTACCAATCGCTTCGTTTCAAAAGCCGTATGTCATCACGCCGCGCTACTTGCCAATGAGGTAGAAGCGAAAACGATTATGACCCTTACGAATTCTGGTTATACAGCGTTTCAGGTGTCTTCTTGGAGACCAAAATCATTTATTTTGGCTTTCACAGATAACCGTAGAATATTAGGACGCCTAAAT
This sequence comes from Flavobacteriaceae bacterium, assembly GCA_036782715.1. Classification (GTDB taxonomy): domain Bacteria; phylum Bacteroidota; class Bacteroidia; order Flavobacteriales; family Flavobacteriaceae; genus UBA3478. The sequence continues at coordinate 103,426 of DAIPYN010000002.1, read as the reverse complement.
CTTCTTTGGGGTGTTTATGCACACTATTACGACAAATACGGGTCTACCGATGAAACAGTGGAAGACATCATTGGTATCGCAAAAGAAAACAAGTATCTCGCAAAAGGAGATATGGCGATAACCCTGACCTCTATGCCTATAGAGAAAAAAGGAATGGTAAATAGTCTTCGAGTTACTGAAGTAGATTAAGCTTCGGAGATGAAGCCTGAGATCGAACGAAAATTTCTGCTAACCTCTGAACAAGCCTTAGCTTTAAAAGCAGAGGCTACTCATAAGAAAGAGCTGAAGCAAGGTTATTTGGCCGAAGGAGAACATGTTATCTTACGCGTTCGTATTTCTGATCAGAACGCTTATTTAACGATCAAGGAAAAGGTTAAGGGTAGTTCGAGATTAGAGTTCGAAACACCGGTTGAGCTATCTGATGCAGAAAAGCTACTCGACCTTTGTTCTAATCAGATTAAGAAAACGAGACATCTGATAAAACGAGACTATCTGATAGAACTTGACGAATTTCATGCTGCCAATGAGGGGCTCTGGCTCGCTGAGATTGAGTTTGATTCTGTTGAGGCGTCTGAAAGTTTCGTTCCCTCTGCTGAACTAGGGAAAGAGGTTACCGAGGACTACCGGTACTACAATTCGTATCTAGTAGATCATCCCTTTACCCGTTGGTAATTTTTAGTGGAGTCCTTTAAATTGCTCTAAAAAACGAAGGTCATTCTCGCTGAGCAGTCTGATATCAGGGATTTGATGCAATAACAGGGCGATTCGGTCGATACCCATTCCGAATGCATATCCTGAGTATTCCTCAGGGTCGATTCCACAGTTTTTCAGCACATTAGGGTCAACCATTCCGCAGCCCATGATTTCTAACCATCCAGTGCCCTTAGTCATACGGTAATCGGTTTCGGTTTCAAGACCCCAGTATACATCTACCTCTGCACTGGGTTCAGTAAATGGGAAATAAGAAGGTCGAAGACGAATCTCTGATTTACCAAAAAGCTCCGTAGTAAAGTATTGAAGGGTTTGTTTTAGGTCAGCGAATGATACATTTTTATCGATATATAGACCTTCGATTTGATGAAAGAAACAATGCGATCTAGCCGAAATAGCTTCGTTTCTATACACTCTACCCGGCGAGATAGTTCGAATAGGAGGTTGGTTTTCTTCCATGAAACGTACCTGAACCGATGAGGTGTGTGTTCTTAAAAGGATGTCAGGATTGGTCTGAATAAAGAAGGTGTCTTGCATATCTCTTGCCGGATGGTGATCAGGCAAATTGAGCGCAGTAAAATTGTGCCAGTCATCTTCAATTTCTGGTCCTTCAGAAACGGTAAATCCAATGGTCGAAAAAATATCGATGATACGGTTTCGAACAATAGAAATAGGATGTCTAGACCCCATTTCGATTGGAAAACCTGGCCTGGTAAGATCTTGTTTTGGTGCTGATTTTCGCTCGTTAGATTTCAGTACTGCCTTTTGCTCGTCGAGTTTTTCTTGAACTTTTGTCTTGAGTTCATTGACTATTTGTCCGAAGGCTTTTTTGTCTTCAGGAGCGACCGATTTGAAGGCTGCGAAAAAGGTGTTTAGCAATCCTTTCTTTCCTAGGTATTCTAAGCGAAACGATTCTAGCGCTTCAGTAGATGAAGCTTCAAATTGTTTGACTTTCTCTATATGGCCTTTAATTTCCTCGATCATGATTCCGAAATATCCGACAAATTTAATAAAACCTCTGACAGAGCTTAGGCGAGGCTAATTATTATTTGTTATTTTATGGAAAATACCAACCTATGAATAATTTAAAATCTGATTTTCCAGCTAGTATTGTTGTTTTCTTTGTTGCCTTACCTCTTTGTTTAGGGATTGCGTTAGCCTCAGGAGCCCCCCTAATATCTGGGCTTATTGCAGGAATCGTAGGGGGTATTATTGTAGGTTCCTTGAGCGGTTCGCAAATAGGGGTAAGTGGCCCAGCTGCGGGTTTAGCAGCAATCGTACTAACGGCTATTACCAGTTTAGGAGGTTTCGAAACCTTTTTAGTTGCCGTTATTTTAGCGGGAATCTTTCAAATTATTTTAGGAGTAATGAAGGCTGGTGTTATTGGATATTTCTTCCCAGCATCTGTTATAAAGGGAATGCTTTCGGCCATCGGAATCATCATTATTCTGAAGCAAATTCCTCACTTTTTTGGCTATGATGCCGACTGGGAGGGAGATCTTAGTTTTATCGAAGCGGATGGTGGTAACACCTTTAGCCGTCTTCTTATGACGGTGAAACAAATTAGCACAGGATCTACCATCATTTCTGTTATCTCTCTAGCTCTTTTAATTCTATGGGATAAAGTACTTATTCACAAGGGAGCAATTTTCAGAATTGTTCAAGGCCCCATCGTAGCGGTTGCACTGGGTATTATTTACTCAATATCCTTTGCAGGAGATGCTACTTTAGGAATTTCATCTGAGCATCTCGTAGCCGTGCCTATTTTTGATTTAAGTGCGGGATTAGCCAACCAACTCACCTTTCCAAACTTTGCCGCAATTCAAAATACGGAGGTTTGGATAGTCGCTATTACAATCTGTGTGGTAGCTAGTTTAGAAACGCTACTTTGTGTGGAGGCGACAGACAAAATAGACCCACATAAAAGGGTAACTCCAACGAATCGAGAATTATTTGCCCAAGGTGTGGGTAATGTCATCTCAGGGGCAATAGGAGGTCTGCCAATTACCCAAGTAATTGTAAGAAGCTCTGCCAATATCCAATCGAGAAATAAGACTAAGGCATCAGCCATTATTCACGGATTTCTATTGCTTATTGCCGTATTCATTCTACCCAATGTGATTAATCTTATTCCTTTATCAGTTCTAGCTGCTATACTGTTAATGGTAGGATATAAATTGGCTAAACCTGCGCTATTCAAATCGATGTATCGTCTGGGTAAAAAGCAGTTTGTACCTTTTATCGTTACTATTGTAGGTATTGTATTTACCGACCTTTTGATAGGTATCATTTTGGGTCTTGCAACTTCTTTGGTAATTATTCTTCTCGAAAGCTTTAATAACTCTCACTTCATGCATTTGAAAAAAGAAGAGAGCTTAAGTAGTATTGTTTTAGCCGAAGAGGTGACCTTTTTTAATAAGGCCGCTATACTAAAATCTCTTCAAGAAATCCCTGATGGAAATAAGCTTGAAATCGATTTTAGAGCAACGGTGTTCATTGATTACGACGTTATCGAGATCCTTCATGAATTTCAAGAAAAGGCCTCAGAAAGAGACATCTCGATAACCTTCATCTTTGAAAATGAGAAGGTCGAGTCGCCAACGAATCTAATTGAACGACTCTTAAATAAGAGAAAAGTTCAAGCTTAATACAGGCTTAATCGAGGAAACTCACCTGACCTGTACTTACATCGTACATGGCCCCAACGATGGTGATTTTACCATCTTCTTCTAGGCGTCTAAGAACGTTTGATTTAACGCGGATGTTTTCTACCGATCGTAGTACATTATTTTTTGCTACTTCATTCACAAATGGAAGGTTTGAAGAATTACGCATAGAGGGATCATTGGGTTCAACGGTCTCTTTTACAGAGGCATTGATTTTTGAAAGTAAACTGGTTAGATTTCCTAATTCGACACTATCACAGGCTCCTTTCACCGCACCACATGAGGTATGACCCAGAACAATAATGGCTTTAGATCCCGCTGCGGCACATCCAAACTCTAAGCTACCCAATATGTCTTCATTAATAATATTACCGGCCACGGTTGCAACGAATAAGGATCCAATTCCTTGATCAAAAACCGCAGTTGCAGGTACTCTTGAGTCAATACAGCCAACGATACATGCAAAAGGAAATTGTCCTTTCGAAGTCTCTTCAACCTGAGCAAGCAAGTCTCGTTCTCTCATCTCACGACTAACAAATCGTTGGTTACCCTCCTTTAAAAGTTCGATGGCTTCTTGCGGAGACAATTTTGATTGACTTTCTGCTGTTTGAGTTGGCATAGCGATTAATTTAAATCTTAGTAAAAGGTAGCAAAAATTCTAAATAAACCACTACTCTCGAATAAATCGAATCGATGAAGCCGTAATCCAACCTGATTGCCCGTTCGCAATTTCGATCTTCTGAAAGTTTTCAAAAGTTTCTAGCGGTCTTACCTTGGTGCCTTCGTGTAATTCAAAAGCAACCGAGGCATCCATTTTTGGATCATTAAGTACCGTTACCGCCGGTTCAAATACAATAGCATAATGCTCTGATCGTTCGGTCTTCTGAATAAAAAGAAGCGTCAAAAAGGACATCGAGGCAACAATAAGACTAGGGGTGGCCATTTTCCCTAAATGAGATTTTGCCGTTTTTGCAATGGCAAATAATAGCGCAAAAATAAAACTAGTCATAGCCCAATCTTCGGAGTTCATCAGGCCTGTCAAAAATGTATAGACTCGTTTTATAATGGAGTCGGGTAGTGGTTCAATTCGGTCGATCCGTTGATTCTCTGCGAATTGCAAATTCGTTAGTATGTCGACATCCTTCTTGAAGTGGAGCAAACCTCTTTCGTAATAGAGAATGCTGGATGCTGTTTGACCGTTTTTATAATAGGCGTTACCTAAATTTAAATAGACTTCTTTCGAATGTAGCCCTTCAGCTAACACCTCCTGATAAGCTTTTATGGCAGTATCATAATCCTCTTCAAGATAGGCTTTATTACCGGTCTCAAAGGCTACTATTCCTTTTTTAAAAGGAGCTTCTTGCGCAGTAATTGTGAGTCCTAAAAAAAGTGCAATAAGTAGTATTAAGCTTCGCATAGACTTATAAAAGATCGTCAATTATGTTATGAAGTATTTTTAAATCTTCTTCGATTCGAGCACTTGCTGAGCCACTGTACCTAACCATAAGGATTCGGTCATTAATGGTGTTTATTCGCTCAATTAGGCCTTTATCAGCGCCCAGTGTTTGAAGTTTCTCTTCTCGCTCCTGTGTAGAGGCCGTAGACAAATCGACTCCTGAATACTTTTCTAGGCATAAGAATAGAATTTCGGAGGCGATAGAATAAAATTCAGGATTTTGTTCTCTAGTAAGTTTGTCTGCTCGTTTTAAAAGCGTTTTGATTTTTTTCGGAAGCGCCTTTTTAGCCCCTTGAGCTGACGATCCTAGACGTGTTTTAAGCTTATTTATGATAGGATTTATGGTGAATCCTAATATAACGAGTAGAGCCAAGATGAGGTAATAGGCATTACTCTCAAACCAGGGAGAACTAACCATCGTGACGAGGCTTGTTTGATAAGCATTCGATTTAAACCCAGAAGTAACAGGAGTGTTTTTCTCTACGATTGGTGTTGATGCGCTTGTGTTAGGAAGCAGCGTATTTCCTTCTACCGTAAGATCAAAGGAATCACTATTTAGTATTTTGTAGCTTTTTGTATTCGGATCGAAATAGGTAAAGGCTACGGGGTCGACAGGATAACTCCCTGCATATCTCGGTACTACAGTATAAGAATTGGTCACCGAACCGTTCATACCTTCTCTGTTTACCCTAACGTTATCGGTATATTCGGGATCGTACTTTTCGAGTGCTGACGGCAAACTTAATTCAGGGATAGATAGTAATTTTAGATTCCCTTTCCCGCTAATCTTAACTTTGATTTGGGTAGATTCGTTGGCCTCTAAGTTGGTTCTGCTTGCATCTACTGACAACTCAAAATCTCCTACCGCACCACTAAAATCAGAAGGTTTTCCCTCTTCTGGTAGCTCTCTCACATTAATGCTAAGGTCACCCGCTTTGACTGTTTTCGTTGCTGATCTCATGATTGGATCACCAAAGAAATCTCTTCTCCCGGTAGGTATTTGAACATAGAGCTCAAGTGCAAAAGGATCTAAGGCTAATGAACCAGACTTCTGAGGGTATAATACTACGGTTTTTAAATCTACTGCGTTGAAACTTTCGTTTCTGAACGTGGTTCTTCGCGTTTCGTATTCTTTTATAGGTAGGTCTTGGCTCCAGAAATTTTTATAGGTTGGATTCTCAACAGGTATGAAATTGTTAATGTATACCCTCGGCGAAAAATAAAGAGTATAGGTCACTAAAACTCCTTGATTTAAGTAAGGCTTGTCATTAGATAGTGTTGCAACTAGGTAAAGGCTTTCATCGGCGATATCTTGCGCTGTCTTCGGTGCATTAGGGTTGTCAATGGGCTTTGTTACTAGAACTGTTTTAGGGTCTGTGGTATAAACGGTGTTATCGATGGTTATCGAGGCGCTATCAATGATTAATTGTCCTTGCTTTTTGGGTCTAAGAACATAGGTGTACGATTTAGAAAAACTCCGCTTGCCATTGATAAAGGAAGAGCTGATTGATTGTGAAGGCCCCATGAGCACCTCGAAATTTTCAAAGGAAGGTGCTTCAAAGAAATCCCCGTCCTTATTCATTTCAAAAGAAACTCTAAGCCGTTCATTTTGACCTAGTTTAGCTTTACTCAAGACCGCTTCGAATTTGACGCTATTATCTTGAGCCTTTGCAACTAGACTGAAAAGAGAAAATAAGAGTACTGCCCAGCGTTTCATCACCAATCTTTTTCGACTTTCAATTTACGACCTTGAACCTTTTTAGCGTTCATTTTTTCTTGCACTTTATTCTCTTCATTTTGAAGGGCCTGTAAAAGGTTTTCTATCTGTTGTTTAGAAAGTTCTTGAGGCTTAGGATTGCCTTGAGGCTGCTTGTCTTCTGGTCGTTTGCCTTGTTCTTGTTTTTGATCTCCTTGACCTTTTTTCTGTTCTTCTTTTTCAGACCCATCTCCCTTCTCGTCCTCTGATTCTTTCTCCTTTTCTTTAGACTCTCCCTGATCCCCTTCTTTCTCTTGATCACCCTCTTTGTCTTCCTGGTCGTTCTCTTTCTTTTCCTCGTTTTCTTGTTGATCCTGTTGGTCTTGGTCTTGATCCTGGTCTTGATTTTGATCCTGATCTTGATTCTGTTCTTGCTGTTGTTCTTCTTTTTTCTTTTTTGCTAAAGCGAGGTTATACCGAGTTTCTTCATCGGTAGGATCATTTCGAAGGGCCTGTTTATAGGCTTCTATCGCATTATCGTATTCTTCCTTTTGCATATAAACATTGCCTATGTTATGGAATGCTTTATGGGAGAGATCGGGTTGTGAGCTTCGATTTGCTGCCTCTTTTAGATGACCAAAAGCTTCCTCAATGTGATTCTCCCTGTAGAGTGTTGTTCCAAGATTGTAAGGAGCCTCAGCATAAGTGGTGTCAATAGCCGATGCTTGTCGAAATAACTGTTCTGCCTTCGTTGGAGCGCTAATCTTATCGATTCCACTATTGTTGAGTTTTTCAACCTCTAAACGCTGGCCATTTGCGAAGAGCCCGATGCATACGATGATATGAAAGAGTAATTGCTTTTTCATTTTTTAAACCATTGTAGTTTACGCTCAGGAATTAAGAATTCAATGACTAAAATAACAAAGGCAATGGCTATGAACCATTGAAATTGATCTTTATAGTTAGAGTAGGTCTGCGTTTCAAAAGCGGTTTTGTCTAGTTGCGCTAGAAAATCGCTTATTGTTGATATCGTTGCTTCAGTGGTTGGGGTATCGATATAAACGCCGTTGGTACTATCGGCCAATTCTTCTAATACGTCTTTGTTCAACTTTGAGATGACTACATTGCCTTCACTGTCTTTTTTAAAGCTGCCTTTTGCTATTCCTCCTTCGGGAATTGGGCCTCCAGAGGTGGTACCTGTAGCAACCGTGATGATTTGAATGTTCGCCTGATTGGCAGTATCGGCGATGATATCCACTCCGGTCTCATTGTGATCTTCTCCGTCAGATAATAAAACGAGCACTCTACGGGTCTCAGCATTTGGATCGAAAAACGTACCAGCAAGCTTAACAGCTTCTAAAATAGCTGTTCCTTGAGAAGACATCATGTCTGTATTCACTCCTTTAAGAAACATGCGTGCGGCTCCATAGTCTGTTGTGATGGGAAGCTGTGGGAAGGCTGAGGCTGCGTAAGTAATGATTCCGACTCGGTCTCCCTTGAGCTCTGAAAGTGTTTCTGCAACGATGCGTTTTGCCTTTTCTATACGATTAGGAGCAATGTCCTCAGTGAGCATACTCTTTGAGACATCGATGGCAAATACTAGATCAACTCCTTCTCTTTTCACCGTACCTAATTGTGTTCCTATCTTAGGATTGGCTAATCCAATAAAGGCTAAATAGATGGCTAGAAGCATAAGAACGCGCTTTAGTAAGCCATTTTTATTGCTTCGAAGCGGGGCGAGTCTTTCTAGCATCAGGTTCCTTAACTTCTCATCGGGCTGGGCTTTTTTAAGCGTATGCTTTTGCCACGCTCGATACCCTACAAAAAGAAGGGTGACTAGCAGAACAACGATCCCGCCCATAGTGAGGTATTGGGTATGTTCGACTAACATCATGACAGTGCTTCTCTAAAAAGGGTGTGACGTAATAATAATTCAACAGCGAGTAGACTTAAGGCTATGAACACCCAGAATCTAAAGTGTTCTTCGTAGGTGTAATAACTAAACTCTTCGATTTCGCTCTTTTCTAGCTCGTTGATTTGATCGTAGATGGCTTCAAGGCTTTGGTTGTCTGTGGCTCTGTAGTAGCTTCCGCCAGTAAGCTCTGATACGCTTTTAAGGAGCTCTTCATCGATTTCTACTGAACGCATTCCGTATCTGAACGAGCCGTCAGGATTGTAGGCAATGGGGCTTAAAGCATTACCATTAGTTCCTAGACCAATCGTGTAAATTTTGATACCATATTCGAGGGCGAGATTGGCAGCAGTCTCAGGTTCAATGAATCCGCTATTGTTTACACCGTCTGTAAGTAAGATGATGATCTTTGAAATGGCATCACTTTCTTTGAGTCGATTCACTGCTGTTGCTAACCCCATTCCGATAGCGGTTCCGTCCTCAATAGCTCCGAAGCTTAGCTCAGAAAGTGCAGTGAGTGTAATTTCGGTATCGGTGGTCAGGGGTGTTTTCGTATAACTTTCTCCAGCATATACAACGAGCCCGATTCGGTCACTTTTTCGGTCTTTAACGAAGTCTGAAGCCACTTCTTTCAAGGCTTCAAGTCGGTTAGGTTGTAGATCTTTGGCAAGCATACTCGAACTCACGTCGATTGAAAGAACGATATCTATGCCGCTAGAAGTTTTCGTCTTGGTGTTTACTCCAGCAGTCTGAGGCCTTGCTAAAGCCATGATCAGCGACGCTAAGGCTGCGATACGGAGCACCCAAATTAAAGGACGTAGTTTAGGTTTAAGACCGTTTGATCGCTTAACCGTTGTAGAAAAGTTGAAAAATACAGACTCTTTCGAGCTGCCCTTAAGCTTCCATAGTACAAGCAGTAATAGGACTGCGAAAAGCGCAAACCACTCAGGATTTTTATAAGGAGCTAAAAGGACTTCTTTCATAGTTCGGTAGTTACTTTTATAGACTCCATTATTCTAGCGGCTATTTGTTCAGCCCAACGATCTCCGGTTGGGTAGATAATAACTACTTCTTGAGAAAACCCTTTTCCGCCAAAAATAAGATGGTCGAATGATCGTTCATTCTTCGATGCATCTAGTGCAGTACCGAATGAATGGTAACCCGTGACCTCCTCTTTAGTGTTGTATATTTCTGATTTGGGTAAAATCGTTGAAAAACCTTTTTCTTCAAATCGAAGGAGTTGTGCTTCTGAAAGGGCCACAAAGTCAATCTCAGATTCACCTTCTCTTTTTTCAATTCGAATAGCGACGGTTAAATCTTCATTAAGATTCCAAATAAACCCTTCCTCGTTCCTAATTAATGCCTCTGGAGATTCAATACTTACTGGAGGAAAGCCATAACTTGACGAGACCCAAGTTTGTTCGTAGGACTTTTTGAACGGGTTAAGAGTAATGCTATCCCATAGATTCTGGTAGCCGTTTAGGTATCCATAGATGCCAAGTGTCCCTAGTACTAAAACTAAGGTCGAAATGCCGATGATCGTACGCTGTCTTAATCGATTTTTCTTCTGAGGCACGATGGTAAGTGCTTCTAATTTTTTTAGGTAACCCTCCTCGTATGCCTTGATCGTTTGACTGATAAATAAAAGATCAGCACTTCGCTGCTCATCGGTAACCATCTGTTTCGCGAATTTGTAGAGTTCTGCTCGATTAAGTAGTTCCTTCAGACCAGTCTGCTGCTCGTTGGTTTGCTGGTAATAAGACTCGTTTTTGCCGAGACTATCTAGTAGGCCAATGAGCTCCTTGGAGGTTCGCTGCTCGGTAGACAATGTGAGTCTTTGGTGCAGGTAGGTTTTAAAAATAGAAGTCGCTGAGTAGTAAATAGATGCTGACTCGATTACTTCTATCTGCTTTAGGCGATCAATGGAGTCGATTGCCTCTTCAAAGGGGCTAACTACTCGTTTCTTTTCACGAGATCTTTTGAAATAAACAAGAAGCCCGATCGCGATGAGAGCAGTGATCAGCACATAAGGCCAATAATTCTGAGGTTCAGGAACTTTTTGACCAAGAGGTTTAATATCGTACAGTCCTTGGGCAGTCGTATCGACGACCACATCGTTGATTCGAACAGGAATTGCCTCGGTAGTATACGGATTCCTGTTAATGGTGATTTGTTGGGGGGCAATAAGATAATCTCCGGCATCAAACTGAGTAATCTTATAGATTTTACGAAGCGATAGTTGAGGCCTTTTAGACAAGGTGTCAATCGCTGATTCATTGACTACCTCGAGCGGATAGAAGGTTTGCCCTTCTGGAAATAGAATCAAGGCTTCAGGATCAGCAGAAGCGCTAAGCTGTAACTCAATTTGCTCACCAATTAGCAGACTGTCTCGATCGATGGAGGCAGTTACTTCTTGACCATATCCTTGGTGAATAAACAGAGCAAGAACTAGCATTGAGATGATTTTATATGTTGCTAAGAAGCTTTTCATTAGCGATGCTTTGCCTTAAAGAACTGAAGTAGTTTAGAAATATGATCTTCATTTAATTCACAACTTACCATCGGGGCTCCTACTTGAGTAAAGCTCTTTTCAAAGTAGGATACGGCTGAATCAATATCGTTGGTATAGGTTTTAGCGATACTTTTTGACCCGGTATCTACGTAGGTGATGGCATCCTCTTCTAAGGACCTCATAGGAATCAAACCTAAATTAGGCATTGCCATTTCGAGAGCATCATAAATACGAAACCCATTTACATCGTGTCGCTTTGCCAAAATTCGTAGCGATTTTTCGTAGCCAGTATCTAGAAAGTCAGATAGTACAAAGACAATGGTTTTCTTTTTAAGATAACCAGAAAGAGATGAGAGCGCCTTGTCGATACTCGTTTTCTGCGGAGGTTTCGAGGGGTCAGAAAGTACGAGGAGTTCTCTGATAATTCTCAAAAGATGGGCCTTTCCCTTTTTGGGAGGTAAGAAAAACTCGACTTCGTCAGAAAAAGCAAGGAGCCCAACTTTATCATTGTTTTGTAGGGCAGAGAATGCGAGAATTGCCGCGATTTCAATGCTTTTTTCAAGTTTGGTAGTTTCGCCACTACCAAAAAGACCAGACGAACTAACATCTACAGCTAGCATTAAGGTGAGTTCGCGTTCTTCTTCAAAAACCTTTGAATAAGGCTCTCTATTTCGTGCAGTAACATTCCAGTCGATCGTTCTTACATCATCCCCGTATTCGTACTTTCTTACTTCACTAAAGGTCATACCTCTACCTTTGAAAGAAGAATGGTATTCTCCTCCAAAAACATGGTCAGAAAGCCTACGAGTTTTAAGAGCAATCTTTCGAACTCGGGCAAGAATGTCAGAGACTTCTAGCATGTTGTTTATTAAGGTACTTTGACCGCTTCGAGAACTTGTTCGATGATTTGAACGCTTCCGATCGATTCAGCTTCGGCCTCGTAGGTTAAACCGATACGATGTCGGAGCACATCAAAAATTACCGCTCTAACATCTTCAGGAACCACGAATCCTCTTCCCTGAATGAACGCATAACACTTCGCTGCTTTTGCAAGACTAATACTACCTCTTGGAGAGGCGCCGAAACTTATCAGTGACTTTAGATGATCTAAACTATAATTTTCAGGATATCTTGTCGCGAAGATTAGATCAACGATATACTGCTCAATCTTTTCATCGAGATAAACTTCGTTTACACTTTCTTGGGCTTTGAGGAGATCTTTAGTACTTAGTACCGCGCTTATTTTATGAGCAGTTGAAGCTAAATTTTGTCGAATAATCAGCTGTTCATCTTCTCTTTTCGGATAATCAATGACCACTTTCAACATGAAACGATCTACCTGAGCCTCAGGCAAGGTGTAGGTTCCCTCTTGTTCAACAGGGTTTTGGGTGGCCATTACCAGAAAGGGCTGGTCGAGTTTAAAGGTTTCATCGCCGATGGTTACCTGCTTTTCTTGCATGGCCTCTAATAGGGCTGATTGAACCTTCGCAGGTGCACGGTTAATCTCATCAGCTAAAACGAAATTGGCAAAAATGGGACCTTTCTTAACATTAAAGGCCTGCTCATTCATGTTATAAATTACCGTCCCAATCACATCGGCTGGCAACAGGTCAGGAGTAAACTGAATTCTACTAAAGCTACCTTTCACTGCTTTCGAAAGCGTATTAATTGCCAAGGTTTTCGCAAGACCAGGTACTCCTTCGAGTAAGATATGGCCCTTGGCCAGGAGACCAATTAACAGGCTGTCTACCATGTGGTTTTGCCCGACAATTGCCTTCGAAACCTCGTTTCTCAATGCCGAAATAAAGGCACTATCTCGTGTTATTTTCTCGTTTAACTCACTAATATCTACACTCATTTCGCTCTGTCTTAGGTTTAGAGGGCGCAAATTGTAAATTCTTATTGCTTTCCCTTGTTAATGATAGGTTAAAAATGCCTGATTTAATAAGGTTTTCACAAAGTTTTGGCTTTTATAAAGTTGTAACTTATAGCCTGAAAAACGGATCACTATGAAAAAACACTCACTGATTGTTGGGACGATGACATGGGGTCGCTGGGGAAGCGCTCTAAACACCACAGAAATGGCTAATCGTATAGAAGGAGCGTTAGAATTGGGTTTAAACCGATTTGACCATGCCGATATTTATGGAGATTACACTACTGAAGTAGAATTTGGAGCGGCTTTAAAACAGGCTAATGTAACTAGAGAAGCTATTGAGCTTATTACCAAGTGCGGGATTCAAATGACAAGAGGTAGAGCTAATAAAGTCAAACATTATCAATACGATACCGCTTATATTATTGATTCGGCAGAGCAAAGTTTAAGAAATCTAGGTACCGATTATCTCGATCTTTTTCTATTGCATCGGCCGAGCCCGCTGCTCGATACTGAAGAGGTGGGTCTAGCAGTTGCAACGCTTTTAGATCAAGGAAAAATAAAGTCCTTTGGCTTATCCAATTTTCTTCCCCATCAGGTTGAAAGTATCATGCGGTTTGCTCCAGTAGAAGCGAATCAGATTCAGTGTTCGATCACCCATACTGATTCGATGTACGATGGCACTCTAGATCAGGCGAAGCATTTGAATATCGAGCCGATGGCTTGGTCTCCACTAGGAGTCCTGTTTAAAAACCCTGATGACGAGGCCGTTGTTCGCATTAGAGCGGTTGCTGATGATCTAATGAATAAATATGATACCGATTTAGCTGGCTTAGCGTTGGCTTTTCTAGCGAAACATCCCGCTAAGATTAGCCCAGTGGTAGGAACTACTCAAGTTAATCGTCTCGCTGACGCAAAGAAAGGTTTTGAGATCGTGTTAGAGCTTGAAGACTGGTTCGTTTTGCTCGAAGCCGCCAAGGGTACAAGAGTTCCTTAGCACATGATTAATAAGCGCCTTTTAATTAAAAATTTGCTCGCTCATAATGACGAGAATAGTTTTTATGATAAAAAGCGCAGTATTTCTATAGGTGAAAAGGAGGGTAAAGCTAAGTTTCTCAAGCACGTTTGTGCTTTGGCTAACACGAACCCTTTAAACAACTCTTACATTGTGGTTGGGGTTGAAGATTTAGACAGTAGCATCGTTGGGGTTGATTTTTTTGACGACAGCAAAATTCAGAATCTGGTAAATGCTTACTTAGATCAACCGCCAAAGGTTTCCTACGAGAATATTCCCTTTCCACATTTACCTGACAATAAGGTAGTAGGTCTTATTACCATTCGATCTTCGGGCAGACTTTGCTCCCTTAGAAAGAATATTTGGAAGTATTATGGAGGAGCTGTTTTTTATCGCGAGGGCAGCATGTCGGTTCCGAAGAACTTCGAATCTGAATTGCGCGATACCAATTCAACCATCGTTCAAGATCTAGAACGCCACGCCGAAAATAATATTGAACTTACCCTAGACGGGGTGATTGATTTTATTCGAAATCGTCATCCTGATATGCCGAGTGATTACAAGGTTTTTAAAGAGCAATTTGTAGTGTGTTGGGCTGGGCAGGTGAAGAAAGTCAAAGACAAGACTTATTACTCACGAGTGGATATCGAATTGATCAATGAACAGGTAAGATTGTTCTATTCTGCCCTTGACGAGATAGAAATTACTCATACCAATGATACTTTCAGTCTAACCGAGTATGTGTTTCTTGGGCTCGGAGATAAAAAATATTATCCGCTCGAGCGATTAGATATTCATTTTGAAGAGAACGGTACTTATCAGATGAATACCGAACTAATTTTTGAGCCTCCACGATACGACACTCGAGAATTATTTCACGTATACAACACGAATAACACTCTGGTTAAGCTTTTGGAGCAAAAAGTGCGGCTTTCTGAAAATCAATTAGTAGATCTGAGACGACTTCCTGACACCTATTTAATCTGTTTCTTAAATGGGTTTGAAGAAGCAAAAGAACAGTTAGAAAATGCTAGAAGACTTATTAAAGACATAGACCAAGATGCTTATGCCTCGCTTAAAGAAGCACTTCGAGTAATTCGAAAAGTAAGGTATAACTAGAGGGATTACATTAGATCCTTCGCTCTCGGGAGTGCAGCAATAGCACCATAGTTCTGCGCCGTAAATGCTCCGGCTTTGTTCGCAATATTCACCGCTTCGGTCATCCACTTCTTATCTTTCAACACGGTTGTTGATGGTGCTTTGGAAAGAGTGGCGAGTAGACATCCGATAAAAGCATCTCCAGAACCAGTGGTATCAATCGCTTTAATGGGGATAGTAGGAATAGTTGCTCTTTGATCACTATCAAGACTCAAAAGCGTTCCTTGTTTCCCAAGAGTGATACATATTGTCGCATTAGTCATATTATGAAAGAATCGGCAAGCCTCCTCCAGATCATCGGTTTTTGCGAGTAGTTTCGCCTCTTCTTCGCTGAGTTTTATTAGGTGAGCCTTAGCAATGAAATGAAGCGATTTTTTAATAAAATCGTCAACATCGAATCGGTGTAAATCGTTACGGTAATTAGGGTCAAAACTGATAAGTGCCTCATTGGCTATCGCCTCTTCTAGATAAGTCGAATAGGTATGTTCTAGGCTTCCACCTAAAAAGGAGGTTGCGGCTCCAAAGTGCACAATTTGCCCTGCTAGCTGGTCGGCTAAGGCCTTGTCATAGGTTAGTTCCCGATCAGCCCCTCTCGAGAACACAAAGTCACGTTCACCATCGGCACCAAGATTTACGAAAGCTAGCGTAGTAAAAGTCGAAACTCGCTGTAAATAGTCTATGCTAACGCCTTCTTCTTCAAGGGCCTCTGTTAAGAAGTTTCCGAAAGGGTCGCTACCCACAGCCCCAACAAAATAGCTGTGACCATCAAGACGACTCACTGCAGCGGCTACATTCGCAGGAGCTCCACCGGCTTTTTTTAGGAACTGATTGGTTTTTGTAAGAGAGGGATGCCCTCCTTGTCCAACGAAATCAATCAATAACTCTCCGACACAAAACACCTTCTTCATGGGGTAGATTTTAAGTGCCCAAAGTACTAATTTTGAAGTAAACCGAAAGATTGAAACGCACACTCGCCATCGGAGATATTCACTCCGGAAAAAAGGGACTAGAACAAGCATTAGATCGAGCTAATGTCACAGAACAAGACCACCTTATATTTCTAGGGGATTATGTTGACGGATGGAGTGAAGCCCATCAGACAATCGATTTTTTGATCGCTCTTAGAGATCGCTATCGCTGTACTTTTATTCGCGGTAACCATGATGACCTTTGCCTCAACTATTTAACTAGATCTGAGGCGCCCGAAAATTGGTTGCTTCATGGAGGAGCTGCTACAAAAACTAGTTACGATAGTATCGACCGAGCTCACAAGGAGATTCATATCGCCTTTTTACAAGATTTAGAAGATTACCGGTTAGATGAACATAATCGACTTTTTCTTCATGCAGGCTTTACCAATCTAAGAGGGGTTCAGCAAGAGTATTTCTCTAAGATGTTTTACTGGGATCGAACACTTTGGGAACTCGCAAAGGTGGTAGAGAAAACAGAAGACAAAGAACTACCCCCGCGATTAAAGCGTTATAACGAGATATTTATTGGTCATACGCCTTTATCGAAGGAGTCTTTTGTTTCGCCTCAGCGCGCGGCCAATGTTTGGAACATAGATACCGGAGCTGCCTTTATGGGAGGGGTAACTATACTCGACGTAGACACCAAAGAATTTTGGCAAAGCGATCCCTTGAATGAGTTGTACCGAGGAGAACCGGGAAGAAATTTTGCCCCAAAATAAGAAGCCCCGCAGGACGGCGGGGCTCTAGCCAGGTTTGTTTGGCATCGTGTGTACTAACAACAAAAACAAAAACTTAGAGTAACACAACCCTAAATTAAGGGCGAATGATCAATTATGGGCTTGTTTGATGTCTATAACAAGTGGAAATCGATGTATTCCAATAAGTAACCCCGTATTTTTGCAGCATGGCAAGAGATGAAAAACTAAAAGAGCGATTTGACGCACTTGTTGTGAAATTATCTGATCAATTCTCAGATGGAGATCCGTTAGATATGGAAGGAATGATCTATTTAGTCGGAGTTCAAGAGTTGGGAAAATTGCATCGTAAGTTCAAAAAGGATGAAAAAATCAACTTGATACACATTGCCATTTGTCGTCTTTTAGAGCCTTATGGGTATTACGAATTCTCTCATTTCGACGAGGAAGGCTGGCCTCATTATAAGGTGATCGACGAGCTACCCCATCTAAAGGCGGGGGAGCAATCGATCCTTATGAAAGAGGCGCTCGTGAATTACTTTATTGAAAGAAACTATATCGAATGAATTCTGAATATTACGCGGTAATTTTTACCTCAACCACCGACGATGATTTGAGCGATTATCAGGAGTGGTCAGATAAAATGATAGAACTAGCCAAGACTATCCCCGGTTTTATTTCTATTGAATCGGCACGAAGTACTATCGGAATTACTGTTTCTTATTGGAAAGACCTTGAAAGCATTTCTGATTTTAAAAGACTTGCCGATCATCGCTACGCGCAAGAGCGAGGGCGCGACCAGTGGTATCGAAATTATCGGGTTAGGGTATGCCGTGTAGAGCGTGATTATTCTTTTCCCTAGTTGAGTTTTCCTTTCAGAGATTCGAAGGTTTCTGTGGCCGAGCCACCCTTTTCTACTACTTTGTAAACAGCATCAATAATGGGTGTACGAAGGGCCTTTTTCTGAGACTTTGCTAGAAGATAAATAGGTTTTACCGCATAAGCTCCTTCTGCAATCATCTTCTCTGCTTTAAAGGTTTCTTCTACGGTCATGCCTTGCCCCAGTCGATGGCCAAAACGTTTGTTTCTACTGTGATCTGAATAGGCGGTTACCAAAAGGTCTCCGAGGTAAGCCGATTGATTGATGTTGCGTTTCATCTTGTAAATACGGCCTAAATAGCGTCTCATTTCTCTAATGGCATTAGAAATTAAAACGCTTTGAAAATTATCTCCATAGCCTAAACCTGATGCGATTCCTGCAGCAATGGCGTATACATTTTTTAATACTGCAGCATATTCGGTACCGATAATGTCGTTTCCGGTAGAGACTCTTACATAGGCGTTGGATAAAGTAGCCTTCATTTGATCGGCTTTTAAATTATCTACAGCAGATACCGTAAGGTAGGAGTGTCTTTCGAGGGCTATTTCTTCGGCGTGACAGGGCCCTGAGATTACCCCAAAATTCTTCAACTCTATCGCTGTGTATTCAGATAGGTAATCACCAATGATTTGACCGGTTTCAGGAACCATCCCTTTGACCGCTGAAAAGATCGTTTTGCCCTTGAGCAAACCCAAAAATGGATGTAGGCTTTGGTGTATAAATGCAGAAGGGATAGCGATAACAACCGTAGATGATGCAGCTATAGCTTCCTCGATATTGCTTGTAGCATGAACAAGGCTTGTATTGAGTTGAACGCTGCTGAGGTAATGAGGGTTTTGTCCGACCGTGTTAATGGCCTTTACTCCGTCATCTTCTTTAACGTACCAGGTTACTGTAACCTCGTTATCATTAAATATTTTGACTAGTGCGGTTCCAAAACTCCCACCTCCTAAAACGGTTAGGGACTGGTGCTTCAACATAACTATAGCGTACGAAGATACTCTGCTACGGCTTTTGCCTCGTCTTCGGATAGATTCTGATTGATCATCAGAGCGTTGTTGTATTCTTTCAGAAGGGCCTTGGCTATCGGATCTTTTTGCAGCATTTCATTAGTATTAAGTAACATATTTAATACCCATTCAGGGCTGCGGCGATCGTAAACACCTTTTAATGCAGGACCAATCATTCTACGGTCTACGAGGTGACAAGCGGTACATTTACCAGCGTAAATACTTTTTCCTTTTTCAGCTAGATCTGTATTGATTTCTGCACTAAACTCATAAGAAGTAATAGGGCCTAATCCTTTGTTTGAAAGATCTACGGGTACCTCAGAAGAACTTGCTTCTGTTTTTACCGCTTCTTTTTTGCGGGTTACTTCGAAACCTTTGTTCTCTTTTTTAGGACTTTCACCGCAGCTCGCAATGATTAAGGCAAGACCAACAAATAGTAATGATTTACGCATGCTAAAATTTTTTGATAAATGTAGCTCGGACATTCATCTTAGGCAACTATTTGCTCTGTTTATAATGATTTAAACGCTGTTGTTGCATTTCTAACGCCTGTTCAAATTCGTCATGGAGTCGCTTAATCAGTTCTTCAGTACTGGGACAATCATCAATAGCACTCACACCATGACCTGCTGACCAAATGGTCTTCCACGCCTTGGCTTCTGAATTCATATCTAACCCAGAATCTAATTTTGCTGTTTGGGCGTAATCTTCTGGGCCTATTCCGGCAGCGTTTAAGCTTGCCTCCATAAAGTTGGCAGGTATTCCCGAAACCGATGAGGTGTGTACAATATCGCTAGAGGCACTTTCGATGACCATCTTCTTATACTCCTCTTGGGCTTTACTTTCCTTCGTATTGATAAATCGAGTTCCCATGTAAGCCATGTCTGCCCCCATCTGTAGTACTGTAGCGATATCCTGACCAGTTGAGATAGCTCCTGCAACAACAATGGTTTTGTCAAAAACTTTTCTCACATCTTTTATAAGCGCCATCGGGTTAATCGTACCTGAGTGTCCTCCTGCTCCTGCAGATACAAGAATAAGACCATCAACCCCGGCTTCAGCGGCCTTTTCGGCGTGTCGTTTTTTGACGATATCGTGAAAAACTAAACCTCCATAAGAATGAATTGTATCTACCAATAGCGAAATTGCCCCAAGAGAGGTAATTACTAAGGGAACCTGATGTTTCACACATAGTTTTACATCCTCTTCAAGACGCGTATTGGTTGGGTGAACAATCAGATTTACTCCAAAGGGAGCAGCCTTTTTACCGGTAGCCTGTTCAAACTCATTGAGATCAGCCTTTATCTGAATCAACCACTCTTCAAATCCCTCACTAGTTCGTTGATTTAAAGCAGGAAATGTACCGACTACACCGTTTTTGCAACATTCGATGACCAAGTCAGGTCCTGATACAAGAAACATAGGAGCCGCAATAGCGGGTAAACTGGTTTGATCGAGTGGAGCAGGTAGGGGTTTCATAGCGTTTAATTTTCTTAAAGCTACGAAACTTCTTTCTTCTCTGAAGGCATTCGAACGCGCTTACTTGCTAAGTATACCCCTACAATAACAAGGCTGGCCGCGACAATTTTAGTTAGTGTGAACTGATCTTTTCCTGCGAGCACCGCAAAAAGAATACCCATCACCGGTTGAACATAGGTAAACACTCCGATGGTCGAAGCCTTTAATTCGGTCATGGCAAAGGCATTAAATAAGTAGGTCAAAAAGGTAACTCCTATGACAACAAACGCAATGGTTGCGTAGGACCAACTGGGAAGTGTCGACCATTGAATGTCTAAGAAATCACTGATGGTTATGGGAAAATTGATAATTAGCGAAAAAGTAAATAGCCATTTTAGTAACGTAAAAGGATGGTATTTCTGAACCAAAGATTTAGTCAGAACAAGATAAGCCCCATAGGAAAGCGCATTGACGATAAAAAGAGTGTTTCCTAGGCGGATATTTGGTGCGTCTGAGCGCAATTCGTTACCGAAAACAACGAGTCCAAGCGCTCCTACAAGCCCCAGCGCGATCCCAAAAGTCTTATTTTTTGTAATGGGTTCTTTCAGAAGAATAGCAGATAGTATTAGAGTGCAAATCGGAGTGATCGTTACGAGCACTGCGCTGTTAATTGGAGTAGAAAGTTCAAGCCCTTTAAAAAAGGATAGCATATTAATGCTTGCTCCAAATAAACTGGCTAATAGAATCTTCGGCCAATCTTTCTTTTCAATGGGGTCTGATTTTTTGAATAAAGAAAGGCCCCAAAAAAGAAGAAAGCCCCCCACCACTCGCATGAATATAAACCCGAATGGTTTGATGTACATCGGCATTAAGCCTTTCGCAATCGTGTGATTTAAAGCATAAATTGATGTGGCCCCGAATGCCGCTAGAAAGGCGAGTACTCGTTTGTTCATTTACTCAGTGCAGTCTTTGCTGCTTCTAATGAGGCCTTGGCATGTCCTGCAAATACATCGGTATCTGTAAGAACTACTGGTCTTTTGAGAAAGGTGTAATGCTCAAGAATCAGTGAGCGGTAATCTTGTTCAGTGAGTGATTGTTCGGCAAGGCCTCTCTTCTTGTAGAGTTGTGCACGTCTACTAAATAAAGCTTCATAACTACCAGCGAATTCAGCCATCTTATCGAGAGCATCTGCGGTTATACCTTGAGATTTGATCTCAATGACTTCAACTTCTGGTCCAGGGTTCAAAAACGCTAAGGCTTTTTTACAGGTTTGACAGGTCGCTAAATGGTAGATTTGTTTCATGTTCTGAATTTGTTGCAAAAATAAGGAAGATGTTAGACACCCGTACCTCGCACTCATTTTAAGAATTTGATAATTTTTGGCAGTTTCAAAAATGGAAATAGCATAATTTTGTCCATATATTTTTAATTCACTAACAATGCATAAAGACAACATGGCCACTATCGAGACTTTTATGAACGAAGTCAAGGCCAGAAATGGACACGAACCTGAATTTATTCAAGCGGTTCAAGAAGTTGCTGAAACGGTACTTCCTTACATTGTGCAACATGATATCTACCATGGAAAAAACATTCTTCTTAGAATGGTAGAGCCTGAACGATTGATTTCTTTCAGAGTTGCTTGGGTGGATGATACGGGAGAAATTCATGTAAATAGAGGCTATCGTATTCAGATGAATTCAGCCATTGGCCCATACAAGGGCGGTCTTCGCTTTCACCCTACCGTAAATGCGAGTGTTTTAAAGTTTCTTGCCTTTGAGCAAGTATTCAAGAACAGTTTAACCACGCTCCCAATGGGTGGGGCAAAAGGAGGTTCAGATTTTGACCCTAAAGGAAAGTCTGACGATGAAATTATGAGATTCTGTCATTCATTTATGACCGAGCTCTGTCGTCATATCGGGCCAAATACTGATGTGCCTGCCGGAGATATTGGTGTAGGAGCTAGAGAGATCGGATTTTTATTCGGTGCCTACAAGAAAATTAGAAATGAGTTTACAGGGGTACTTACCGGTAAAGGATTGAGCTGGGGAGGTTCTCAGATTAGACCTGAAGCTACGGGTTACGGAACCGTATATTTTGCTCAAAGCATGTTAGAGACTCGAGCAGGTTCAGTGAACGGCAAATCTGTCGTTATCTCTGGCTCTGGAAACGTTGCACAATTTGCTGCAGAGAAGGTTTTTCAATTGGGCGGAAAGGTGCTTACCCTATCTGATTCTGGAGGGTACATTTATGACCCAGACGGTATTGACGCTGAGAAACTAGAGTTTGTAAAAGATCTTAAAAATGTAAAAAGAGGTCGGATAATGACTTATGTAAAGCACTATCCTAAGGCCTCTTACCACGAAGGCAAACGCCCATGGGAGGTTCCTTGTGAGATTGCTCTCCCTTGCGCTACTCAAAACGAGTTAGATGGTGCTGCTGCTGAGTTACTGGTGAAAAATGGATTGATTGCTGTTTCAGAAGGAGCAAATATGCCTTCAACTCCAGAGGCGATTCATCACTTTCAGAACCATAAGATCTTGTTTGCTCCCGGTAAGGCATCCAATGCCGGAGGGGTTGCAACTTCAGGTCTTGAAATGTCACAGAACTCATTGCGTATCAGTTGGACGCGTGAGGAGGTCGATAATCGCTTGAAGCACATTATGAAAGACATCCATGATGCCTGTACTACCTATGGCATGGAAGAAGATGGGTATTGTAATTATGTGAAAGGTGCGAACATTGCCGGGTTTGTGAAGGTTGCTGACGCCATGCTTGCCCAAGGAGTTATTTAAATCAATTTGGCAGGAACACCTTATATTCAAAGCTCGCTGGTGGTTTTAGGCAGCGTTAGGTATGGAGAGACCAGCCTAATTGTCAAGGCCTACACCCGCGAGCTTGGTATTCAATCGTATTTAGTCAGAGGAGTATTAAAGCCGAAAAAATCGGGTCTCCGATCGGCCTATTTTCAGCCACTCAGTTTTTTAGAAGCTGTGGTGACTCACAAGCCAAACTCAGATCGACTCGAAACCATAAAAGAAGCCAAGCCGTTGCAGGCTTTTTCTCAGATTCATTCTGATGTAGTGAAATCGAGTACCGCATTATTCTTAGCCGAACTATTCACGGCCTCCCTGATCGAACAACAGCAAGACTATGATTTGTTTGATTTTATCATTGGCTGTTTAGAGGTCTTAGAAAGTGAAAAAAGTTTTCCGAATTATCTGATAGTCGTTCTTCTGGGTCTTTCAAAACACTTAGGGATCTACCCTGATTCATCACTTTCGAATGGAGCGCTTTTTAACCCTGCCACTGGACAATTTCAAGCTGAAACTTCGAGATATTCTTTATCTGCGGTTGCCTCAATGACGCTCAATGAAATTCTAGGCATGAATTTTGATGAAACCATGCGGACAACAATAGATAAAAAAACCAGAGGAGAACTTCTAGAAGGATTAGTTCGGTACTACGACTTTCAATTAGATGGCTTTCGTAGACCAAAATCGCTAGAGGTGATTCGAGGGTTGTTTGGATGAAACGTCTCTTATTATTTTTCTTCATCACCTTATTTCCTAAGGTGTTATTCGCTCAGCTCGTAACCGTTCAAGATTCGAGTACAAAGGCTGTATTGCCAGGTGTGAGCGTATATAATAAAAGCCATTCTACATTTATCCAAACCGATCTCAAAGGAACCTTCGATTCAGGATTGTTCGATGATAAAGACCTTATCATTTTCAGATTGATGGGTTACGAATTACTCTCAATCAGTAAACAGAATATTCAGTCTGACACGCTTTATTTAACTCCGAAGGTTGAAGGTTTAAATGAAATCGTTGTCTCTGCATCTAAGTTTAGACAAGACATTAGAAAGCTTCCCGTGAGAGTAAGACGAATCGATGCGGACGATATTTCGATGATACAGCCACAAACTACAGCAGACTTACTTTCACGAACGGGTTCTGTTTACGTTCAGAAAAGTCAACTAGGAGGAGGTAGTCCTATGATCAGAGGCTTTGCTACGAACAGGGTATTAATTACTGTAGATGGCATTCGAATGAACAATGCTATTTTTAGAGGCGGGAACATACAGAATGTGATTTCTATTGACCCTTATGCGATCGCTTCTTCAGAGCTAATCTTCGGTCCAGGGACCGTTATTTCTGGTAGCGACGCTATTGGCGGTGTGATGAATTTTAATACTCGAAGGCTCCCCTTTGCCAAACCAGACAGTCTAATCAATAAGACAGATCTAGCCTTCAGATCTTCTACCGCGACTAGAGAACGAACCTACCATATTGGTCACATGCAAAGTTCAGGTAACTGGACGGGTTACGTTAGTTTTTCAAAGATGAATCTAGGGGACCTAACTATGGGGAGATATGGCCCAGAATCGTATTTGAGAGAACAATACGTTCGCTCAAGCCTAGGAGAAGATGTAGTGGTCTTCAGCGACAATCCTGAGCGACAAAGAGGGACTGCATTTTCTTCGACTTACTTTACTGCAAAGGCAGAGCAACTCATTTCGAATAACTGGGAACAACGAATGGGTTTGTTTTACAGCACAACTTCAGATTATGGTCGATACGATCGATTGTTGCGACCTAAGGGAGATGGTTTTCGTTCGGCAGAATGGTTTTATGGTCCGCAGCGCTGGCTGATGACTTATTGGAATCCGAGGTACGCTGGTGATCACTCTGCACATCAATTCTCGGTGGCTTATCAGTCTTTTGAGGAGTCTCGAAATGATCGAGATTTTAACAGTGAAATTCGTAATACCGCGATCGAAAAGGTTGGGGTGCTTAACCTTTCCTACGATAGTCAATATGAAATCTCAGAGCAGTTGATTGCCCGCGGAGGAGCATCTGTTGATCTAAACAAGGTAAACTCAGAGGCCTATTCGCTTAATCTCATTTCTGACGAGAGAGGAGTTCTTAACTCTCGTTATCCCAATGGCGCGACTTGGAATGCAGCCGGTCTTTATTTCTCTACCGAGTACAAACCGTCTAAACCACTCGTTCTTAATCTGGGTGTTCGTTGGAATCAAGTGAGTTCTGAAACCGACTTTAGAACGAATCCTCTCACAGAAGTTTTTGGGATCCAAAAACTAAAGAATAGTGCTTTAACCTATGGTTTAGGAGGAGTCTATCGTTTCGATCGATTTACCTCAATGCGTTTCAATTTATCTACTGCATTTAGAGCACCTAATATCGATGACCTTGCCAAGGTTTTTGATTCTGAGCCTGGGTCGGTAGTAATTCCTAACCCAGATTTGAAACCAGAATATGCACAGACCATTGAATTGGGTATTCGAAAACGTTTTGATCGTTCGTTTATGCTTGATGCGGCGGTTTATTATTCGACCCTTGACGACGCCTTGATTCGACGTAATACATCGTTAAATGGGCAAAGTCAGCTCTTGTTTAGAGGTGAGCTTAGTCAGCTTCAGTCGATTCAAAATGCGGCTTCTGCTGAGGTGGCTGGTGTCGAATGGAGCATTTTTGGTTATTTGAGTAGAAAGCTGAGTTACCGAATTTTAGGAACCTACACTAAAGGAGAAGAAATTGACGATACAGGGGCATCTAGCCCATTGCGTCATGCACCGCCGTTTTTCAGTAATTCTCAATTGCGATATGTGAATGGTTCTTTTCAGTTGATTCTAGAATCAGAATACAACGCCGAGGTGTCTGCTGAAAATCTTCCGATTTCTGAACGGTCTAAGGCGTATATGTACGCACTTGATTCGAATGGGAAACCCTACAGTCCGAGCTGGCATGCGGTTCATCTAAGATTGCGTCAACAATGGAAGCGCTGGCAGTGTTCGGTTGCCATAGAAAATATCTTCGATCGTCGTTATCGTCCTTTTGCCTCTGGGATTAGTGCCCCGGGGAGACAGTTGGTTGTAGCGTTTCAAACTATCCGTTAGAGGTTACCAATTTGTGACTCAATTCCTTACTTTTGCTTTCTTTAAAGAGAAGCGGCCAAGGTGAGTAGTAAATTTAACGAATACAAGCAGTTAGACCTTAGTAAAATAGGAGAAGAAGTTCTTTCGTATTGGAAGTCAGAGGCTATTTTTGAGAAGAGCATTTCTGAACGAGAAGGAGCGAAAAGCTATGTCTTTTTTGAAGGGCCTCCCTCGGCCAACGGGATGCCTGGTATTCACCATGTAATGGCACGTACCATTAAGGATATCTATCCTCGATATAAAACGATGAAGGGCTTCCAAGTCAAGCGCAAGGCAGGATGGGACACCCACGGTCTACCCGTCGAATTAGGAGTTGAGAAAGAGTTAGGTATTACTAAGGAGGCTATCGGTAAAACCATAAGTATCGCTGAGTATAACGAGGCATGTAAGCGCGCGGTAATGAAGTATACCGATGTATGGAATTCGCTTACGGAGCAGATCGGATACTGGGTAGATATGCAAGACCCATACATCACATACACTTCCAAATACATGGAGTCTGTATGGTGGCTACTCAAACAGATTTATGATAAAGGCCTACTTTACAAAGGTTACACGATTCAACCTTATTCGCCGAAGGCAGGAACAGGTTTAAGTTCCCACGAACTCAATCAACCTGGTACTTACCAGGATGTGACTGACACGACAATTACTGCTCAGTTTAAGGCCATTAAAGAAACCTTACCAGAAAATATCGTGTCGCTTTCAAAGGAGACGATTTATTTCTTGGCATGGACCACTACCCCTTGGACATTACCTTCAAACACTGCTCTTACTGTTGGGCCAAAGATTAGTTATTCGCTGATCAGAACATTCAATCAATATACGTTTGAACCTGTAGAAGTAGTCATCGCCGATGCGCTTATTGAAAAGCAGTTCGGAAAAAAATACGAGCGAGTCAACGAAGAAAGTGAACTATCAGCCTATGATTCTGGAGCCAAGAAAATACCTTATTTGGTACTTGGAAACTGCAAGGGTAAAGACCTAGAAAACACTCGTTATGAGCAACTTCTTGACTATGTATTACCTTACGATGCTCCAGAAAACGCTTTCAGAGTGATCCTCGGGGATTTCGTAACCACCGAGGATGGTACGGGTATTGTTCATACCGCACCTACTTTTGGTGCCGATGATGCCAATGCGGCACGTGCGGCAAACCCACCAGTTCCCGCGATGCTGGTTCAAGATGAAAATGGAAATCTAGTTCCACTAGTTGATCTTGAGGGTAAATTTAGACCAGAGGTTGGGCCTTACGCGGGAAAATATGTGAAGAATGCCTATTACGATGTCGAGCCTGAGAAGTCGGTGGATGTCGAAATTGCTATTCAACTAAAAACCGAGAATAAGGCTTTCAAAGTAGAGAAATACGTTCACTCTTATCCGAACTGTTGGAGAACCGATAAGCCGATCTTGTACTATCCGCTTGATTCCTGGTTTATCAAAGCAACGGCGGTGAAGGATCGAATGTACGAGCTGAACCAAGAAATTAACTGGAAACCAAAAGCGACGGGTACAGGACGTTTCGGAAATTGGCTGGCTAATGTCAATGATTGGAACTTATCTCGATCTCGCTACTGGGGAATTCCTCTTCCTATTTGGAGAACCGAAGATGGATCAGAGGAGCGAATAATAGGTTCTGTAGCTGAGTTGAAAGAGGCGATTGCCGAATCAGTGAGTGCAGGGCTCATGAATGAAAACCCGTTTGCTTCGTTTGATCCGACAGATATGAGCGAAGCTAATTACGCGCAGATTGACCTGCACAAACACGTGGTTGATACCATTGTGCTTCGTTCATCGAGTGGTGCTGCTATGCATCGGGAGTCTGATCTCATTGACGTTTGGTTTGATAGTGGTTCGATGCCTTATGCTCAGTGGCACTATCCGTTTGAGAATAAGGAATTAGTGGATAATGAGGTGGCTTATCCTGCAGACTTCATTGCTGAAGGAGTGGATCAGACTAGAGGATGGTTCTATACCCTTCATGCGATTTCAACCCTAGTATTCGACAAAATTGCCTACAAAAATGTGGTTTCGAACGGATTGGTACTCGATAAGAATGGGAAAAAAATGTCGAAGCGTTTAGGAAATGCAATCGACCCTTTTGAAACCATAAAAGAGTACGGGCCAGACGCAACGCGTTGGTACATGATCAACAATGCCAACCCTTGGGATAACCTCAAGTTTGATCTTGAAGGAGTCGCTGAGGTTAAGCGTAAATTTTTTGGAACGCTATACAACACCTATTCTTTCTTTGCACTTTATGCGAACATTGATGGTTTTACGGGTCAAGAGGAACAAATTCCTGTTTCAGATCGTCCCGAACTTGATCGTTGGATTCTTTCTGAATTAAATACCTTAATCAAGGAAGTAGACGAGTGTTTTGAACAGTATGATGCGACCCGTGCTACCCGACTCATTTCTGATTTTGTACAAGAGAATCTGAGCAACTGGTATGTTCGTCTAGGTCGTCGCCGTTTCTGGAAGGGCTCCTTTGGAGAAGACAAATTGGCGGCTTATCAAACGCTTTCATTGGTGTTAAAAACAACAGCCCAGCTTATCGCTCCGGTTGCTCCCTTCTTTGCAGAAAGGCTTTATCGCGACCTAAATGGAGCAGAAAGCGTGCACCTTTCTCTTTTCCCAACTCCTGATACAGCCCTTATCGATAAACCCTTGGAGGAAAAAATGCAACTCGCACAAAAAGTGAGTTCGCTAGTTCTATCGATTCGTCAAAAGGAGAAAATTAAGGTTCGTCAACCGCTTCAAAGAGTGATGATCCCAGTAAGCAAGGCCGTTTCTAAGGAGGCGCTTTTAGCGGTTTCTGAATTGATTCGATCAGAGGTTAACGTGAAAGAGGTAAGCCTACTCGAAGACGCCTCAGACATATTAGTTAAAGAAATCAAGCCAAACTTTAAAACTTTAGGTCCAAAGTATGGTCCAAAGATGAAACAAGTTGCAGCTTCGATTACTTCTTTAAATCAAGAGCAAATTCAACAGTTCGAACAAGAAGAGGCCTTTGCGATTTCGCTTGAGGATTCTACCATTGAACTTTCATTAGAGGATGTGTTTATCACCAATAAAGACATTGAAGGATGGCTAGTTGCTTCGTACGGAGCGCTAACGGTAGCTCTCGATATCACGCTGAATGAAACCTTAATCAACGAAGGTATTGCTCGTGAACTAGTTAATCGAATTCAAAATTTGAGAAAGGATTCTGGACTTGAAGTAACAGATAAAATTTTACTTTATATTGGGGCCACAGATAAAGTCAATCGGGCGGTTTCTTCAAATCGCGACTACTTGATGCAAGAGACGCTATGTGAGCAACTTGAATTGGTAGAAGGACTAGAAAAAGGAATAGCTGTAAGCTTTGACGATATCGAAACGCAACTATATCTAGAGAAAAAATAAAATCTTATGTCAGAAGTAGTAAGATATTCAGATGCAGACCTTAAAGAGTTCAAAGCACTGATTGAAGAAAAGATTGTAAAGGCCAAAGAAGATCTTGACCTGATTAAAAGTGCGTACATGAATGACCTGAATAACGGTACTGACGATACGTCACCAACATTTAAGGCATTTGAAGAAGGTTCAGAGACTATGAGTAAAGAGGCCAACACTCAACTCGCTTTACGTCAAGAAAAATTTATCCGAGACTTGAAGAATGCACTCGTAAGAATCGAAAATAAGTCTTACGGAGTGTGTAGAGTAACAGGAAAACTAATTGCCAAAGAGAGATTGAAGCTTGTTCCGCATGCAACCTTGAGCATTGAAGCCAAGAAGATGCAGCGCTAGTGAAAACTAAGGCACTTCTACTGCTTATCTTGGTGCAAGGCTCAATCCTAGCCCAATCTAAATGGAAAAAAAAGATTGATGCCCCTGAGGTCCACTCGCTTTCTATTGAACTGGGCTTTATTCAAAATGTAATGGTCTCGACGGGCAATTCTGATCAGTATGTGATTAAGACTACGAGCGAAGGAGAATACAGAGATCAGGTGATGCTAGTGTCTAAAGAGGTCGATCATTGGCTTGAAATTTATCCGCAATGGGTGCCTTCGTTTATCGCTCCCAATGATAAGCTCAGTGCACATAAGGTTCGTGCTTTAAATCTTGAACTTATTGTACCTAAAGGAAAGACTCTCGAAATTCGCGGGGAGCAAGCAGTGGTATCTGTATTAGGAGAGTACAAAGAAGTTGTTTTGCGTTTGGGATCGGGCCGTGTGAATCTTAAGCACTCCTCTGAAGAAAGTGATATAAGAACTGATTCTGCGGATGTTTTCTTAACGATTCCTCATGGAGATATTCGGGCCTCGAGCGCTGAAGGAAAAGTGATAGGAAGTATTCCTCTAAATACAAGATTTCATTATAAGTTAGCTTCAGAAAAGGGGACAATCTATTTAAATAAAGCCGAATGAATTTAAAGAAAACCATTCTTCTTGCTGTTGTGATACTTTTACTTGATCAGTGGTCTAAGATTTTTATAAAAACTCATTTCACCTATCAAGAAGAGATTCAGGTATTCAGTTGGTTTAAGATTTTCTTTATTGAAAATAGAGGCGCTGCTTGGGGTACTCAGCTGAGTGATTTTCTTCCTATCGGTGAACGCAGCGCCAAATTCGGGTTGACTTTATTTCGGCTTTTTGCTATCGTAGGGATAGCTATTTGGGGTTATCGTTCAGCTCTTAAAAAAGCACCTTCCTTATTACTTATCGCTATTGCTTTAATATTCTCTGGAGCTTTGGGGAATATTATTGATTCGGTATTTTACGGAAAGCTATTTACGGTGAGTACCCCTTACTCTGTGGCGACCTTCGCCTGGGATTCTTCTATCGGAGGTTATGACAACTTCTTCTATGGGCGTGTAGTAGACATGCTTTATTTCCCCCTAATTGACACAACTTGGCCAGACTGGGTTCCCTTTTTCGGCTCAAAACCTTTGCGGTTTTTTCAGCCTGTTTTCAATATAGCAGATAGTGCAATTAGCGTTGGTGTTTTTATCCTTCTTGCTTTTAATAAAAGAGTCTTTCCTAATTAAATCGAAAATCTGTAGTTGGTGTAATTAGCCAATGAAGTGGATGGTCGTGAGGTTCTAAATCATCGATAGTTTCTACCGGTTCTAAGAGGCTTAACCCAACAGTGATCACATCAGGTTTACAAGCTGCTAAGAATCGGTCATAATACCCTTTACCGTATCCGATACGCCCTCCATTTAGATCGCCAACTAGCAGAGGAACAAACACAACATCGATTTGATTTTCCTCAATAGTAAGGCCGCCGGTGGGTTCTAATATTCCCCAATGATTCTCTATAAGTTTGGTTTGATCTTCAAGAAGGTAATGGGATAGGCTTCCATCTGAATGTGCTTTAGGTAAGACGATTCGTTTGTCCTTTCCTTGTAAAATGCTCAATAAACCTTCGGTATTGACCTCATTCTGCTTCACGATAGGGAGAAAAACATGATAAGTAGTCTTTTCCCAAATGGGGAGATTTAATAGACGATTGATGATTTTAAGGCTCAACACCTCTACTTCGTCTTTAGAGTATGACTTTCGTCTCTCCTTGGCCCACTTTCTTAAATCATCCTTGACGCTCATGAGGTAAAACTATCTAAAAAATCAAATCAATCGCTACTTTTACTTAATGGGAGAGAAGGAAAATCCGATCAAAATTCAGGTACAGGCACTGCCTGATGAACCTGGGGTTTACCATTTCTATGACCAGAACAAGCGTATTCTTTATGTAGGTAAGGCAAAGAATCTAAAAAAGCGAGTGTCTTCCTACTTTACTAAGAACCATACCACTGGTAAAACTCGCGTAATGGTTAGTAAGATTAAAGAGATTCGGCATGTGGTCGTGGCCAATGAATCAGATGCGCTGCTTCTAGAAAACAGTATGATTAAGCAGCACCAACCTAGATACAACGTACTGCTTAAAGATGATAAAACTTATCCTTGGATTTGCGTGAAGAATGAGCGATTTCCAAGGGTTTTTAGTACACGAAAAAAAATCGAGGATGGTTCACTTTATTTCGGGCCTTACACATCGATGAAAACTGTCAGAGCGCTTCTTGATCTCATCCGAAACGTGTATACGCTGAGAACTTGTAATTACGAGCTTTCAGAAGCGCAGATCGAATCGGGCAAGGTGAAACTCTGTTTAGAATACCATATAGGAAATTGTTCAGGCCCTTGTCGAGGGTATCAATTAGAGGCCGAGTATGGGGATCAAATTGACGCTATTGTGGCTATTTTAAAGGGAAATTTGAAGCCCTCACTTCGAATGCTCAATGAGCGAATGACAAGATACGCGGCTGAGATGGAATTTGAAAAAGCTCAACAAATCAAGGAGCGTATAGAGGTACTCAATAAACATCAGTCGAAGTCGCAAGTGGTCAATCCGAAAATTACTGATCTCGAAGTGTATTCGATTCTAAGTGATCCGACCCACGCCTATGTGAACTTCATGCAAATTAACGATGGAGCGATCGTCTACTCGCACACCTTAGAAATGAAGAAGCAACTCGATGAAACTGAAGAAGAGTTGTTGTCTGTTGCTATTGTAGAGATTCGACGCCGTTTTAACTCGGTTTCAAAAACTATTCTGCTTCCCTTTCCTGTATCTGTTGCAGAAACCATTAAGGTCGAGGTTCCTAAGCTTGGAGATAAAAAAAGCCTTGTTGATCTTTCATTGAGAAACGCTAAATTTTTCAGACAAGATCGATTCAAGCAAATGAAGGTGGTTGACCCAGATCGTCATACCAAGCGTATCTTAAGCCAGATGAAAGAAGACCTTCACCTTTCAGAAGATCCCGTTCACATCGAGTGTTTTGACAATTCAAACTTGCAGGGAACTAATCCAGCTTCGGCTTGTGTGGTTTTCAAAAATGCGAAGCCATCGAAGGCCGATTACCGAAAGTTCACGATTAAGAGTGTTAAAGGGCCTAATGATTTCGCTAGTATGGAAGAGGTGGTATTTCGTCGTTATAGGAGGTTGCTTCAAGAGCGTGAACCGCTGCCACAATTGATTGTTATCGATGGTGGTAAAGGACAACTTTCTTCTGCTTTGAAATCGTTAGAAGTATTAGGTCTAAGGGGAAAAATTGCGATCATTGGAATTGCCAAAAGACTCGAAGAAATCTATTTTCCCGGAGACTCTTTACCCCTATACCTCGACAAGAAATCAGAAACTCTGAAGATCATTCAGCAGTTGAGAAATGAGGCACACCGATTCTCTTTAAAACACCACAGAGAAAAACGAAGCGCGACTGCGATACACTCTGAATTAGAGGAAATACCTGGAATAGGCCCAACAACCGCAGCAAAACTGCTTAAAGAATTTAAGAGTGTGAAGCAGATCAAACAGCGCAGTATTGGCGAGCTTGAAAAGGTGGTGAGTACGTCTATCGCTTCAAAAATTCACACCTATTTTCAGTCGTGACCTGCCTAGTCTCATGTGTATGAGAATCAGAACGTTAAAGTCGGGTTAAAAAGTATTTTTTAAGTGAGGTCTCGTCGTACCTTAGAGGTAAGAATTAAAAAGTAGTCATACTACGTTTTGGTTTTTCATGATTTAAAGTTTGGTTGGTTAGTAAGAAAAGCCCTAGTTCATTCAACTAGGGCTTTTTTTTAATCCTATTTTTGTTAGCAATGATTAGAAGAGCACTCCTATTATCTTTCATGCTTTTGATGAGTTTTGGATATTCTCAAGACCAATCAGAATATCAAACTTTTGAAGCTGGTGAATGGTTGCGCTATCGCCTTCATTATGGGTTTTTCAATGCGAGCTATGCCACTCTTTCTATAAAGGATACCATTTTCAGGGGAGAACCTGCATTTCACGCGGTCGGTGAAGGTAGAACCACAGGTTTGGCTTCGCTCTTCTTCAAGGTGGAGGATATTTATGAAAGCATTTTTTCAAAATCAGAGATACGCCCGATTTTTTTCTTGAGAGATATCGATGAAGGAGGGTACACTAAAAATATCTCGATTGATTTTGATTTTGAGCGTGAAAAGGCATTGATTAATAATATCAAAGACGATACTTCTTTCGAATTAGATATTCGAAAAGACCTTCAGGATATCATCTCAGCAACCTATTATTTGCGCGAGACCTTTGATTCATCATCGGTTAAAATTGGCGATGAGATCGCCTTGGATATGTTGTTTGATGATGATGGTATTTATGACTTCAGATTGAAGTATCTAGGAAAAGAGATTTTAAAAACCCCGTTCGGTAAGATTAGATGCCTCGCATTTAGACCTCTGGTTAAGTCTGGTAGGATTTTTAGAGCCGAAGAATCTTTAACGCTTTGGGTGAGCGATGATAAAAATAGAATCCCCGTACGGATTCAAGCAGATCTTCGTTTTGGATCTATTAAGGCTGACTTAGACGGATTTAAAGGACTCAAGAATTCATTCGAAGTGATTGCCAACTAAAGATTGACAGGCAGACGGGAATTTAGCAACTTTGTAAGATGAACTTATCGCAACGGATTACTCCCATTTTTTACTCTCTATTAGCACTTACTATGTTCTCCTGTGGATCAGGCGAAGGAGAGTCTTTTATGGGATCAAGTGCCGTTGAAATGCCCGAACAAATTGAGTTCGGATTCAACATGATCGATTACGAAGTTGAATTAGATACGGTAAGAAGAGGTGATACCTTCGGAAAAATTATGCTCTCTCGTGATGCTGACTATCAAAAGGTCAATCAAGCGGCTCGTATGTCTAGAAAATCGTTCGATCTTAGAAAGATTCAAGTAGGAAAGCCTTACCGAGTTCTAAAAAGCTGCGATAGCCTCGAAAGACCTCAAGTCTTTATCTATGAAAATGACTTTTTGAATTACACCGTAGTTGATCTACGCGAAGAGGTTGAGGTATATGAAGAGAAACATCCGTACGATCTTGTCGAAAAGGAGATTTCAGGAGTAATCGAAGGGTCACTCTATCAGACCTTAGACCGTCAAGGAATCGACCAAAATCTAAGTCAAGAGTTGGCGAATGTTTACGCCTGGAGTATTGATTTTTTTAGACTGTATGAGGGCGACCGTTTTAAAGTGGTCGCTTTAGAAAGAAGGTTGCGTGATGGGACACCGGCAGGTATTAAGTCGATAAAAGCGGCTATGTTCGAGCATCGAGGGGAGCCTTTTTACGCATTTGCCGCCAATGTGAATGAAAAGACCTTGCAAACCGAATATTACGACGAACAGGGAAATAATCTAAGGCGAACTTTTTTAAAGGCTCCTTTGAAGTTTAATGCTTATCGCATATCCTCGCGTTATAACCTCAATCGAAAAATAGCCTTTTATGGCAATCGCACCCGGGCTCATAAGGGTACAGATTACGCTGCTCCTGTAGGTACACCTATTATTGCAACTGCCGATGGTATCGTTATTGAAGCTACCCGAAGAGGTGGAAATGGGATATATGCAAAAATCAAACATAACGGCACCTATAGCACGCAATATCTTCACATGAAAAGGCTAAATGTAAAGAAAGGCCAGCGAGTGCAGCAGGGGGATGTTATCGGATGGATAGGTATGACTGGAAATACTTCTGGCCCTCACGTTTGCTATCGCTTCTGGAAAAACGGTCGACAAGTAGACCCTTTGAAAGAAAAACTACCTGCAGCTGCCCCGATTGATCGTTCTTTAGCTAAAGATTACTTTGAGTATATCAAGACTCCGCTTGAACAGCTCGAGTGTATTGAATATTTGGGAGAAAATGACTTAACTTCACTCGCTCAAAATTCAATTGAAAACGAAAATGCCCTTACCGCACAATAACCCATCTCAGCTTAAAAGCTGGAAGCAATTACAAGAACTTAGTAACGAATTTAAGAAAGCTTCTATTTCAACGTTATTCGAAGCAGATGTTCAGCGCGCGCAATCTATGAGTATCGAATGGGAGGACTTCTTTGTAGATTTTTCCAAGCATCTTTCTGATCAGCGTGTGTTAAATACACTCTACAATTTAGCCGAAGAATCAGGGCTCGAAGAGGCTAAGAAAGCCTATCTCTCAGGGGATAAAATCAACGCGACTGAAGGTCGTGCCGTACTACATACTGCATTAAGAACCAATGCCTTTAGCCCAAAGGTTGATGGCCAATCGGTAAGTGAAGAGGTAAGCCAAGTTAAGGCCCAGATAAAATCATTCTGTAATCGAGTGATTAGTGGTGAGCACAAGGGCTATACCGGGAAATCGATTACGGACATTGTGAATATTGGTATAGGAGGGTCAGATCTGGGACCAGTTATGGTTACTGAGGCTTTGGCCTACTACAGAAACCATTTAAAGACTCATTTTGTGAGTAATGTAGACGGAGATCACGTAACTGAGGTTTTAAAGAATCTTGACCCCGAGACTACTTTATTTCTTGTGGTTTCAAAATCATTTACAACACAGGAGACCTTGGCTAATGCAACCACCTGTAGAGAGTGGTTTTTGTCTCATGCCTCTGAAGCAGATGTAGCCTCGCACTTTGCGGCAGTTTCTACGAATCTTGGTATGACAGGACAGTTCGGTATTGCAAACGAAAATGTATTTGCCATGGCCGATTGGGTCGGAGGTAGATTTTCGCTTTGGAGTGCCGTTGGGCTTTCTATCGCCTTGTCTATCGGGTATGAAAATTTTGAATCCCTTCTTGACGGAGCAGCAGCTATGGATCAGCACTTTGCTGAAGCATCGCCAGAGAAGAACATCCCATTAAACATGGCACTTCTTGGTATTTGGTATAACAACTTTATGGGAGCCGAAACTGAAGCCATTATTCCTTACACTCAATACTTAAGTCGATTCTCAGCTTATTTACAACAGGCGGTGATGGAAAGTAACGGAAAGTATGTCGATAGAAACGGAGCTAAAGTTTCTTACCAAACGGGTAGCATCGTTTGGGGAGAGCCAGGAACTAATTCTCAACATGCCTTTTTTCAATTGATCCATCAGGGAACGAAACTTATTCCGACAGATTTTATTGGGTTTGTAGAGCCCCTTTACGGAAGACAAGACCATCACGACAAATTAATGTCGAATTTCTTCGCTCAAACCGAGGCTCTTATGAATGGTAAAACAAAGGAAGAAGTTACCAGAGAGTTTGAAATGAAAGGGACGGATTTATCAAGTGTCGAAGACATTATTCCTCATAAAGTTTTCGAAGGAAATAAGCCAACCACTACTTTCCTTATTAAAAAACTCACTCCTTACACTTTAGGTAGCCTTGTAGCCGCCTATGAACATAAGATTTTTATTCAGGGAGTGATTTGGAACATTTACAGCTATGATCAATGGGGGGTTGAGCTTGGTAAGCAACTTGCCAATCAAATTTTGGCGGATTGGTCACAAGGATCCAACGGAAGTCATGATCCTTCCACGGCTCAACTACTTTCTCGATTCAAAAATGATTAACTTAGAACTACTGTAAATAACTTAACTATGATTGTTTCTCTTCACTCTTACATTGCTTTTCTAGCTTTAGCGGTCGTTTTATTGGCCTTTATTAACGCGCTCAACGGTTTTTTAACGGGCCGAGAGTTTCAGCAAAAAAGAGATCGAAGTATATCCTTGGCTGGAGTTGCTTTTTTTCACCTACAATTTTTGATAGGAGTCATTGTTTATTTTGTTTCGGCGAAAGGATTCTATGCATTAAGCGAGGTGGGTATCGGTAACCTATCTTCAGAAGCACGTTTACTTGCTTTAGAACACCCAACCACGAATTTAATTGCTGTTGCGCTTGTTACTATAGGTTGGTCAAGACATAAGAAAGCATCCTCTGACAAGGCAAAGTTTAAAAGTATTGCATTGTTTTATGGAATAGGTTTAGTGCTTATTTTAAGCCGTATTCCATGGTCTCAGTGGGTTTAAAGACTAGTTTTAGGACTACTGGAAAATGATCGCTGTATCCCCCTTGATACTCTAATCCTGCGTAGGTTCTAAAGGGGTATCCGCGATACCTTCCCCTTGATGTTTGCAGATACTTTGAGGTGTATACCCCGAAATCTATAGCCTGTAATCCTGGTTGATGAATCAGTGATTTTGTACCTATGATTTGGTCAAAAAGATGCCATTTATCTCTGTGGGCAATACTACCTATTCCTTTGCGATAGCTCGTATTCGAAAAATTAATTAACGAATCATTACCTGTTTTCGGATTGATTAACTGAAGAATCGATTCACTCACTGGGTCATCATTAAAATCACCCATTAAAATGATCTTTGCTTCAGGCTCCCTCGAAGCTATAGAGTCAATCGCTCTTCGGGTATAATAGCTGGCTGTTTTTCTCCGCCATTCAGATCGCTTTTCTCCTCCACTTCTAGAAGGCCAATGTGCAATGATAAAGTGTATGCGTTCTGATTCTAACGCTATTCCACTAACTATTAATAGGTCCCTTGTATAGATTATTTCGGCTCGATCTTTTAACAAGGGCACTTTTTGTTTCTGAAAATGTGTGGGTCGAAAGAGGGATTGATTATATAAAAACCCCACATCAATACCTCTTAAATCGGGGCTGTCAAAATGAATAATCCCCGCATTTTTTAATAGGCCATTCTTTGTTGTTAGCGCCTCGAGTAACGCAACATTTTCAACTTCACACACTCCTAATCCTAGCCATTCTGATTCTCTTAACTCCAAATTTATTCGCGTAACCACTTTACTGATATTATTGAGTTTTGTTTCGAGTCTTGACAAGGCCCAGCGATATTTTCCTTTAGGGGTTCTGTCATTGTCCCTAACTAGAGTGTCATTTTTTGTATCAAACAAATTTTCAAGATTGTAGAAGCCGACCCAAAACTTTTGGTCTCTTTTTGGTTGACCCATTGCAATAGAAAATCCTAAAACGAATAGCGTGAAAAGCAACTTTCTCATAAGACAAACCTAATTTCCTTTAACGCAATTAGGTTGCAGGGGGCAAGTCTAAGTTTGCTTTATGAGACTATTACTCACCCTTTTAATTTTACTTATTGTCGACTTGATTCATGGGCAATTTGAAGAAGCTACTGATGATTCTGTAACCTTATTCAATGGTACATTAGGAGTGCTTGAGGCTAATCGTTCAGTTATTCAGAACGCACAATTTGATTGGTCTTTGGCGTGGTTTCGTTTAGCAGGGTTGACTCCAAGGTATAAGCGTTATTATCTCGGTGTACTGTCTATCAATTCGGCAATAGAGGGTGCCATCGATTGGAATCGCTGGGGAGGCCTAAACGATCTAACGCGATATCCTGATCAAAATGAGTGGAGAGGCAGTATCAATTATTCAGGGGGTGTTGCGGGTTATAGTGCGATAGACCCATTGAATCTAAAAGGGCTTAGCCCGCTAAGGTTAACCCTTAGTCGAGCGAATCGTTCTTATCGAAATCGAATCATGCTTACAACTACCTTTCAAAAGGAGGCTTTCGATGGTGTCTTAAGTGTCAGTCACAGAGGGGCTAATGAAGGCTATTATAATCACACCCCCTATCATTCAACATCGCTTTTCGCTCAAGCACGTTTTCGAAAGGGATCTTTTCGGGCTAATGGGTTTCTTATAAGTACTAAAACAAATCGTCTGTCACCAGAAGCGCATACCGAAGAGGTTTGGAGGCTTACCTCTCCTAAGTTTTACAGTAGCTGGGGTTATCAGAATCAAGATCGAATCCCTTTCAAACAAAAAGATCATCGACACCTTCAATTACAGTCATCACTCGAGCTATTCTATAACAAGGGAATCTTTCGGATGGAGGGTATGAGCTACCGACGTTCCCTGGCAAGACATAATTTGAGCTATAGCAATGCTCCAAGTCCTTACCCTACTTACTACAAATATTTACCCTCCTACTTTCAAATGAAACCTTTCCAAAAAGCTCGTTTAATGGGACTGTTAGATTTAGAAGGAGGGATAAATTTCGAGAGTCTCTATCGCGCCAATCAGGAATCCATTGAAGCCCGATATTATTTAACCTCAGATAATACGGTCGCATCTGAAAGTACTATTGGCTTTTATTGGGAACATGAAGAGGGGTTGAATAGATTTTCATTTCGTTTTCAAAGTCAAAGAGAAAATGTTCAATTCTTTAAACAGTTAGAGGATCTATTAGGAGCAGCCTATTACCTCAACTACGATGCGTTTAACAAGGTCAGATATGACTTATTGTCACCGCTACAAAAGGAGGAAGGGGAGCAGATTGATTACAGTTATTTAATGGGTGGCAATACCCTGTCTTTGGGGCTCAATTACCAGAGGAGATTTCCAAAGTGGGAGTTTAGTTATCATTTCAATTACTTGAATACCAGGGGGCGACGAAAAGGTCTAATGAAGTATGAGTTTGAGAAGAACGATGAGGAGACCACCAGCGGTAGCGTTGGTAAACATCACGAAATACTATTTACGGTTAACCTTTCACCAAAGCACAACCTATCTTTTACAGGTACTCATAGTCAGATCCCGTATCCGCTTCATGAGCATTGGGTAAATCCTCGTATTCTATCCTTCGTTGAGAAACCTGCTCCAGAAATACATAGAAGACTGCTTTTTGAGTATCGATATAGATATCGACTCGTGTCCCTTGATTTCTATGGATTTATAGGAAGGCAACACCATCTTTATAGTCAACAATATTTTTATGCAGACGCCGATCTGTGGGCTAACCTGGTAACTCAGACTACCTATCACCCAGTTGCAGATAACAAAGGGTGGTTCTCTAACCTTACCATTAATCTCACCCCTGAAATCGAATTTAGCGCTACCGCGTATAGTTACATGAATCGCTACCGCTCGAATGGGCAAGGATTGATCCATTTTTTACCTAGTAGTTCTGGGCGAAGCAAGCCCTATTCAATGGAGCTTCTCTCTGACAAGCTAGCCGTAGCTTCGGGCCCTTCAAATGCTTTTACCCTAGGGATTCGTTATCAGCACCCTCAGTATTGGAGTTTTGCATTAAAAGCTATCGGTCTTGGAGGTACTTATCTCGAGCCCGAGTGGCCGAAGTATAACCCAGAATTTTTAGAAGAACTGAGGAAGTATACCATGGCTAAGCCTCAACAACAACAATTAAAGCCCTTGACAACGCTCCACTTTTTGGCGTCTAAATCATGGAAGACCACCTTTGGCTATCTACAATTATTTATTAGTGCTAATAATATTCTCAATCGTGTACAGCCCATAGCGGGCTATGGATCTTCTCGTTTGATCACCGCGAAGGATTATGCACAAGATCTTGCTCAAGGCGTTTTTTCTTCAAAGACTTGGCGTAGTCAGGGTCTTACCTATTTCTTAAACCTTTCACTCAAAAATTAAAATCTAAACCCAATGAAACACCTAATACCTATTGTTATATTAACCCTCGCGTTATCGTGTACAAAACCCTTAAAAGAAGAGGTAGTACCTACCATCGTAAACGATGGGTCTTCATGTGAAACACTGGTAACCGACTGGTCGACCGCTCTTTTTGTAGATCCTGACTCAAATTCAGAATACCTGATGCTAGAAAAGCTATACATCAAAGCTCATGTGGTTTCGTCTGACTTGCAGGGAGGTACTTATAAGTCGATTTACTTTCAGGAAACCATAGCACCTTTTAGGACCTTTAAACTTCTGACCGAAGTTGCAGACCATTCCTTGTGGTATCCGCGAGGGACTGAGGTCATTCTCGATCTTCATCAATTGAGGCTAAAAAGAACCAAGAACACCATTTCAATTGGGGCTTATGATGAGTCGTATAACAATCCTACCATTGCTCCTTTGTTTCAGAGCGAATTAGAGAGCCGACTACTAATCTGTGAGAATAGTACAGCATTTACTCCACTAATTCTTGATGAGTCTATAACGGTAAGTGAACTTTGGCCCAATCGATTCATTAGCGTTGAGCAACTGATGTTTTCTGAAGACCATTTTGGAAATACTTTTGGCGTATCAACGGTAGAGACAGAGCATCAATTAACTACTTGCAGAGGAGCTACATGGATGATAAGAAGCTCGGGATATGAAGATTTCATCGATGAAATTATTCCCGAAAATAGTGGCACCATTACAGGACGTTTGGTTCAAGGAACGAAAAACCAAATCGCTTTAGATCTTTGGGAAGATCTCTCCTTTGATTTACCGCGTTGTGAGCCCGTAAATTTCGATGAGGCCTCTGTATTCATTTCAGAGATCGCTGATCCTGACAATAGCGCCTCTGCTCGATTTATCGAGCTTTATAATGCAGAAGACGTTGAGGTGATCTTAAATGGCTGGACGCTATTGCGATATACCAATGACTCCAATGAGCCTTCACATGTATTTCATTTAGACGATTACAGTGTAGCAGCTAATTCAGCCTTTGTCATCGCTAGTAATCTAGAAGTTTTTAGTGAAATGTACCAGCGAAGTCCAGATGCTGTAGGTTCTTCATCGAGTGCTGCTAATTCTAATGGTGATGATACGATGCTACTGGTTAACCCCGCGGGCCAAGTCATTGATGTTTTTGGAGTAATTGGAGAAGACGGTACAGGAACCAATCATGAGTTTGAAGACGGTAGGGCATTACGTAATTCATCGGTAAATAAAGGGAACTCTACCTTTGATTTCTCAGAATGGGTAGTGAGCAACGACAGTGGCGATGCAGGTACGATTAAAGCACCTAAAATAGCTCCTGACGATTTTACCCCCGGTCAGCACTCTATAGAATGATCGTGTTTAATTTTGTATTCGGTAAGTTCTGTTTTCTTCCCAATTTGCACGAATTTCAATCGATTCGTTGAGGTAAAGAATTCGTTCGGGTTGAATTCGATTGAGAAAGGAACCAGTATCGTAACGACCATTTTTATTGGCGTCAAAAAGAAGTCGAATGTCGTAAATACCTGGTTTTACCGCATTGAATTCGCATTTACCGAGGCTATCTAAAGGTTGTTGATAGATTACCTGATCTTCTTTATCTAAAAGGCTTACTTCAATCGAGGAGTCAAAAACGGGCTCTATTTGAAGTTTCAATATTCCAAAATTTTCGAGTTTGTCAAACCGAAAAGGGATACTTACTGTGTCGTTGGTGTTTCCAAAGTGGTCCTCTAGGGCTCCTGGTAAAAGACTTAAACGGTACGAGGTGTTTTCTTCGGGTTCAAGTTTTGACTCAAGAATACGATTATTGATTTTTGAAATGGAGAGCTCGATTGAATCTAAAGGAATGCTGTCTTGTTTGAAAAAGGATATGAAGTTTCGGTCGATTTTAGCTAAAGGAGTACTCGAGCCAATGCTAAATGATTTGAAAGGGGGAATACTTCCTCTATAGACAGAACTTAAGGTCAGGGTGTCTTTCGCAACCTTTACAGGTTTTACGGTAAAGGTGTCGATCGAAACCATAGACTGAACAACGACTTGAAGAGAATCGAATTTTGCAGGTTTGAACCATAAATTCAAACTGTCTTTGTTAGCAACCTTTTCTACGTAGGTCCAAAGTGAATCGGGATGATTGATAATTTCTATGGTAGGTGTAGCATCGATATCTGACTTATAAGGGATTAAAAAATGATTACTTCCCTCTAGTTTTGGCCTACTCGCTTTGAAAGCGACTTTTTCCTTGAAAAGCTCGATGAGGTAAAGAGAATCGTTAGGGAGTTTTACAGGTTCTGGTAAGTATCCAATTTTATCGAGGTAAGGGTCGTATCGATTGTTTTTGTTGTTATCCTTGATGGCAAAAACTCGATAGCTTCCGCCTGCGAGATAATTGAGATTGAAAATAGGTAAACTATCTCCTGTACTGCCCACATAACGAGGCGGCTCATTATATACTAACGAATCGTTATACACACTATCGTTGGGGTACAGCATCAAGGTGACAAAGGGGTCAGCTTTTCTGTTGAAGGCATCTTTCACCGCACCCTTTAGCTCTAGAGAATCGACTCGGTCACCGGTACTGAAAACATACTGTAAGAACGGATAGGGATTCTCTTCATTATTATCTACAAGAGCGTTTCCAAAATTGATACTATAAGTAGTATTCTCGAGTAGGGTGTCAAAGAGTTCAATCTCAACC
Source organism: Flavobacteriaceae bacterium (assembly GCA_036782715.1). Classification (GTDB taxonomy): domain Bacteria; phylum Bacteroidota; class Bacteroidia; order Flavobacteriales; family Flavobacteriaceae; genus UBA3478. The sequence continues at coordinate 59,470 of DAIPYN010000002.1, read as the reverse complement.
ATTCGACTGGCAGAACCTTGTGGTTTGATGGTTGGGGTGTTCTTGAGCGGTGGGGAAATAATCAGCTGGTCTTGAAGCTTCTTGAATTTGATGAATTCGTCGAAATAGAGACGAATCTTCTCCTCTTTGAAATTAGAAGTCCCCATGGCAGGCTCTGATTTTAAGAGAACGGGAGGGGTAGTATCCTTTTCACCTCCTGAAGGAGTGCCGCGTTTTGCACATCCGTAAGAAGATAGGATAAGAACAATCAGTAAAATTCGAAAAATCTTTCTCATAGGATTGTGCTTACAAAGTAACGACATTATGCGAAGCTCTCGAAGGGGTATAAAAAATGGTAAACACACTAATTTTAATATCAGGTATTTTCGAGAGCTCCTTAATGCAGTGATTCAATGTAGCCCCGGTCGTGATAACATCGTCGACAAGAAGTAGATGCTTGGCTTCGAAATCATCTAGTTCTACCAGTTGAATCGAGGAATTTGAGCTCATTCGCTCATTCGCATTTCGCTTTACTTGTGAACGATAAAGAGCTGATTTTTTGAGCAGTTTTGACTCGTGAGATAGATTAAAATGCTTGGCGATTTGAAAGCTCAGCTCTTCGGCTTGATTGAACCCGCGCTTCCATTTTTTAAGTGGATGCATCGGAACGGGCACTACACCATCAATTTCAGAATCGAATAGAAAGGCTTCTAGTGAGTCTTTACAGAGCAAAAACAGATCGGTGGCTACACTGGGCATCCCGCGATATTTTAGGGCAGATAATAAGCTAGAGGATGGCTTTGTTCCTGCGATATGGTAGTAAGCCGAGCAGACACCCGCAATTTGCTTAACTCCCGAACCATTTAATGCGATTCGCATCGGATGTTTTTCTGTAAAAGAAAAGTGGGTGGGGATAAGGCTAGATAGGCACTTATAGCAAAGAAGGTGATTAAGGACTCGAGATTTTTTACAGCTTAAACAGATTTTGGGAAGGATGATTTCGATGCAGTTCACAAGGCAAGATATCTGTACAAAGCGCAACCTTTTTGCATCCTAACTCTAAAGCCCAAACTCTTTGAATTGATTATTCTATTTTTGCTGTAAATCAAATCAATCATGAAGGCACCAGACGAACATTTTAAGCAGGTAATCTCCCACGCAAAAGAATACGGATTCATCTTTCAATCTAGTGAGATTTATGACGGGCTTAGCGCGGTTTATGATTACGGCCAATTAGGTGTTCAATTAAAAAATAACATTCGACAGTATTGGTGGCAGGCGATGACGCGTCTGAATGAAAACATTGTGGGGATTGATGCGGCTATTTTGATGCATCCGACCACTTGGAAAGCATCGGGTCACGTAGATGCCTTCAATGACCCGTTAATCGATAACAAGGATAGTAAGAAGCGTTATCGAGCAGACGTTCTGATTGAAGATCATTGTGCAAAGCTTGAGGCTAAAATTGACAAGGAAGTTAAGAAGGCTGAAAAGCGTTTTGGAGATGCCTTTGATAAAGAGCAATTCTTGGCTACTAATGCTCGTGTTTTAGAATTGACTCAGCGTTCAAAAGAAATTCTAAGCCGAATGGCTCAATCTCTTGAAAAGGAAGATTTAGCAGACGTGAAGGCGCTCATAGAGGAGTTAGGTATTGTGTGTCCGGTTTCTGGTTCTAAGAATTGGACCGAAGTGAAGCAATTCAATCTAATGTTCGGCACCAAATTAGGGGCCTCGGCTGAGAGTGCTACCGATTTATACCTAAGACCTGAGACCGCTCAGGGAATTTTCGTGAACTTTTTGAATGTTCAAAAGAGCGGAAGAATGAAGATTCCTTTCGGAATTGCCCAAACGGGTAAAGCATTCAGAAATGAAATTGTAGCTCGTCAGTTCATCTTTAGAATGCGTGAATTTGAGCAAATGGAAATGCAGTTTTTCATTGCTCCAGGGACCCAAAAACAGTGGTATGAGCACTGGAAAGAAGCCCGATTGAAATGGCACCTTTCGCTAGGTATGGGAGAAGACAACTATCGTTTCCATGACCATGAAAAATTAGCGCACTACGCAGATGCGGCGGCTGATATTGAGTTCGCTTTTCCATTCGGTTTTAAAGAACTCGAAGGTATTCACTCAAGAACTGATTTCGATCTATCGAGACACGAAGAATTCTCAGGGAAGAAGCTGCAGTATTTTGATCCAGAATTGAAGGAGTCTTATGTTCCTTATGTGGTAGAAACCTCTATCGGTCTTGATCGTATGTTCTTAGCCATTCTTTCCAAATCTCTAGTAGAAGAAGAACTAGACGGCTCTAGTAGAACGGTAATGAGAATCCCTGCGGTTCTTGCTCCGCTAAAGGCTGCCGTGCTACCCCTTGTCAAGAAAGACGGGCTACCTGATCTTGCAAAAGAGATTATCGATACACTCAAATTTGAATTCGAAGTCGCTTATGATGAAAAGGATGCAGTGGGTAGACGCTATCGCAGACAAGACGCTATCGGAACACCATTCTGTATCACCGTTGACCACCAGTCTTTAGAAGACCGAACCGTTACTATTCGTCACAGAGACTCTATGGAGCAAGACCGAATTGCTATTGATGCATTAGCAGGCTTACTGCGCGAAGAAACAGCCATGTCGAATTGGTTAAAGCGAATTGAATTATAAATGAAAGTTATCTCCTACAACGTTAATGGAATAAGAGCGGCAAAAACTAAGGGCCTTTTTGACTGGCTACAGGTGGTTGATGCCGATGTAGTTTGTCTTCAAGAGATTAAGGCGCTAGAGGAGCAAATTGATACCGAAGGGCTAAGAGCTATCGGATATGAACACCAACATTACTTCTCGGCCGAGAAGAAAGGTTACTCAGGAGTAGCTATCCTTTCTAAGACAAAGCCTGACCACGTTGAGGTAGGTACGGGATTAGATTATATGGATAGGGAAGGTCGTAATCTGCGAGCAGACTTTGGATCGATTTCGGTCATGAGTATGTATTTGCCCTCGGGAACGAATACAGACCGATTAGACTATAAGTTCAAGTATATGGATGACTTCTTAGACTACGTTAATGAATTGAAGAAGGATCGTATGGAGCTTTTGGTTGTAGGAGACTACAATATTTGTCATCAGGCCATCGATATTCATGACCCGGTTCGAAATAAGAAGGTCTCAGGATTTCTTCCCGAAGAAAGAGAGTGGATGACTCGTTTCTTAGCCACTGGCTTCAAGGATACTTTTCGGATGTTTTCTGACGAGCCTCACAAGTATACTTGGTGGAGTTACCGGGCGAATTCTCGCGCTAATAATAAAGGCTGGAGACTAGACTATGGAATGGCAACAGAAGAGTTAGCTGCGAAGGTCAATCGATCGGTTATTTTGAGTGATGCGGTACATAGTGATCACTGTCCGATACTAATTGAAATAGCATAAAATGAAATATAATACACTGAACGGAACAGATTTAGAAGTAAGTGAAATTTGTTTAGGAACTATGACTTGGGGTCGACAAAACTCTGAAAGTGAAGGTTTCGAACAAATGGATTACGCATTCGATCAGGGTATTAATTTCTGGGATACGGCAGAGCTCTATCCGGTTCCTACACTCCCTGAGTTATATGGCGACACCGAAAAGATTATTGGTAATTGGCTCGCCAAAAATGGTAAACGTGACGAATTAGTTATCGCAACGAAAATCGCAGGTAAGGCTCCTTTCACCAAACATATTAGAATTACAGGCTTTACTCCTGAAGGAATTGCCGAGGCGATAGATTTAAGTTTACAACGACTTAAGACCGATTATATTGATCTATATCAGTTGCACTGGCCAACTCGTAACACCAACTTCTTTGGAAAACGCGACTATCCTGATGAGGCTTTCAAAACAGACGAGTGGAAGGACAATATATATGAAGTACTATCTGAGCTAGGAAAGCAGATGGCTTCAGGCAAGATCAGACATATCGGGCTTTCTAATGAAACTCCGTGGGGAGTAATGCGATTCATTGAAGAACATAAAAAAGATACTTCTTTACCCAAAATTGCAACGGTTCAAAACCCTTACAGTTTACTGAATCGTTTATATGAAATAGGGCTTTCTGAGGTTAGTCACCGAGAAAATATAGGCTTATTACCTTATTCTCCCCTTGGCTTTGGGGTTCTTTCTGGTAAATATCTAGGAGGTAAATCACCAGAAGGGGCGCGAGTAACCCTATTCCCGAATTATAGCCGATATAGTGGTCCTATTGCGACCAAAGCAACAGAGGCCTATTATGAAATTGCTCAAAAGCACGGTCTTAGTTTACCACAAATGTCGTTAGCGTATTTGCGTACTAAGCCCTTTGTTACTTCGACCATTATCGGGGCAACCTCGATGGAGCAACTAAAAGAAAATGTTGAAAGTGCCTCGTTAGTGCTTAGCGAAGAGGTAATCGCGGCGATCGAGGAGGTTCACAACACTTATCCTAATCCAGCGCCTTAATTCTTTGAGAAAATCTTAGCTACTACCTCTTCGATTTTCGACACCCTAATGATACGTATTTGATGAGCCTTGTCATCAATACTTGCGTTTGAGGCGACAAAGATTGCCTTGAATCCTAATTTTTCGGCCTCGGCAATTCGCCTATCGATACTCTGTACCGATCTAATTTCTCCAGCAAGACCCACTTCAGCCGCGAAACAGATGGATGCAGGTAATGGTTTATCAGCGTTACTCGAAAGAACAGCCATAACAACACCGAGATCTATTGCTGGATCATCGATATGTATTCCTCCAGTGATATTGAGAAAGACGTCTTTGGTTCCTAATTTGAACCCGACCTTCTTTTCTAATACAGCTAAGAGCATGTTGAGTCGCTTGCTATTAAATCCGGTCGCAGATCGCTGAGGGGTTCCATAAACAGCGGTACTCACCAGCGCTTGAATTTCGATCATTAGCGGGCGCTGGCCCTCAAGAGTTGCCGCCACGGCTACGCCACTTAAGGGTTCTTCGTAATTGGAGAGTAGTAATTCAGAGGGGTTGGTAACTTCTCTTAGACCGCCAGATAGCATTTCATAGATTCCAAGTTCAGCGGTGCTTCCGAATCGATTTTTTAAAGCTCGTAAGATGCGATATACATAGTTTCGATCTCCTTCAAACTGAAGAACAGTATCTACCATGTGCTCTAATAATTTCGGTCCTGCAAGCTGACCATCTTTGGTGATATGTCCTACTAAAATCAGCGGTGTGCCTGTCGCTTTTGCATAGTAAGTGAGTTCTGCGGTGCACTCTCTAATTTGAGATACGGTTCCACTAGCAGATTCGAGTTTTGGAGATTGTAGGGTTTGAACCGAATCGACGATGATAAGATCGGGCTGAACCGCTTCGATCTGAAGGCCGATAAGATCGGTTTTAGTTTCAGCTAGCACATAGCAATTCTCTTGGTTCGATTGAATTCGATCTGCTCGAAGTTTAATCTGCTTCTCACTTTCTTCTCCTGAAACATAAAGAACTTTTTTACCTAACGAAAGGGCGATTTGCAGGAGTAAGGTGCTTTTTCCTATTCCAGGTTCACCCCCAAGAAGGATGACCGAGCCGGGTACTAAACCGCCCCCTAAAACTCGATTAAATTCTTGATCCCTAGTATCAATTCGGGTTTCAGTCTCGAAGTTTATTTCGTCTAACTTTTGAGCTTTCTTTTTGGTCTGTAGGGTAGTGGTGCCTACTACAGGAGCTTCTGATACCGGACTAATCGTCTCTTCAACAAGGGTGTTCCATTCTTTACAGGCAGAACATTGACCTTTCCATTGAGCAGATTGGGCGCCACAGTTCTGACAGAAATAAGCTGTTTTAACTTTTGCCATACCTAACGATTACGATACACTAAAGGTAGGGTAAGAAAACAAAGTGCACCGAAAAGAACAATCATGAGGGTTTGGGAGATCCAAAGAATCCAACCAAAGGCCTCGCCTGAAGCAAAAGAAACACCGAATAAAGCGAGTGAAGCTCGAACAGCGATCGGATATAAACCCACACCTCCATTGGTAGTGGTCATTGCAAAAGATCCAGCTATGAACGCAATAAGAAGTTCAGATAAACCTAAATGAATCGTCTCCGGAACCGTGAATTTGATTACCCAAAACATGGCGACGTAGCAGGTCCAGATAAATAGGGTGTGGCCTAAAAAAGCCATTCTGTTTTTCATTCGAAATACCGAGAGAAGCCCACTTTTAATACCCTCTAAAAAATCGAGCAACTTGGTTAGGAGTGAGGAGGAACTCGATTTGAGTATTCGAATGGTTAGAAGCAAGCCAACTACAGCTACAGCCACCATTGCGATGGATAAAAGGAGGGCGTTATGATTCTCTTCTAAGAGTAGTAAGAGTCGTTCGGTTTGTAGTACGAGTGCCAAGAGAATAACGAGAAGAAGCATGATTAAATCAATGATTCGCTCGGTTACAATGGTGCCGAAACCTTTATCGAAAGGAACTTTTTCGTAGGTTCTAAGTGAAGTGGCCCTTAAGACTTCCCCAGATCTAGGGATCCCCAGATTGGCAAAATAGGCCATCATTACGAAGTAAAAATTTGCTAATGTCGAAGGGTGGTAACCGAGTGGACGAAGCAGATAATTCGCTCGGATGGCTCTCGACAAATGGCTTAAAAGTGCTAATAAAATAGACGCGCCTACAAACCAAGGGTTTGCTGATTGGATATAGGTTAAAATTTCTTTGCGAACGGCTTCAGGGGTATCGAGGTAAGAATAAAGAATCAAAAAGACCCCTAAAGCGATAGGCAAGAGGGTTTTGAAAAGCTTTCCGATCGACTTTGAAGCCATTAAGATTTTAGCAAGTTGGTGTTTTCGTCGGGAAAGACTACCGCTGGTTGAAACTGACGAGCCTCTTCCATGCTCATGTAGCCATAGGCCATGATAATCACAATATCCCCGGGGGCCACTCGTCGAGCTGCTGCTCCATTGAGAGTGATTTCTCCACTTCCTCTAGGGCCAGGTATAGCGTAGGTTTCTAAGCGTTCTCCATTATTGTTGTTGACTACCTGAACCTTCTCACCTCGAATGAGGTTGACAGCGTCCATGAGGTCTTCGTCAATAGTGATACTTCCGATATAGTTTAGGTCAGCTCCTGTGACTTTAACTCGGTGAATCTTCGATTTTACTACTTCAATCATCATTGGTACAAAGTTAGCGACTAATTAATTCATAGCAAGGTTATCGATAAGACGAACCCCATCGATTTTTGCCGCAATAAAAGCTCTGTATTTCTTGTTTTTCTTGCGCTCTGGGTGAGCGGTTAGCGTAGTGGCTTCGGCTATCTCAAAGTATTCAAGCTCAAATGAGGTGTTCGACTTGAACGCCTCGCTTACTGCCTCTTTAATTTTTGGTAGAGACATCGAGGTGAATCGACGTTTGGCCCATAGAAGTTGCTGGTAAATAAAAGTAGCTTCTGAAATGGCGGCTGAGCTTAACCTTTGATTCCTCGAACTCATCGCTAAGCCAGAATCTTCGCGAACAATTCCGCATCCGACGATTTTCGCACCTAACCGTTTTTGCTTGGCGACCCTTGATATAATCAGTAATTGTTGATAATCTTTCTCTCCGAAATAGGCGTGATGCGGACGCACAATTCTGAGGAGACGTTCCACAATAGTGGCTACCCCATCGAAATGCCCAGGGCGATTGGGTCCTTCCATTACCTGATCGAGCCCTTTAAAATCGTAGTTCTTAGAAGATATATCTCCGCCGTAAATATCATCAACCCCTGGTGCATAAACCCAGATTTCACCCCTTTCTGAGGAGAGTAAATTGAGGTCTTTATCAAGCGTTCTTGGATACGCGGCTAGGTCGTTTTTATCGTTGAACTGAGTGGGGTTCACAAAAATGCTAACGATTGTGATATCGTTTTGGTAGAGCGAGCGTTTAACCAAACTCAGGTGTCCTGAATGTAGTGCTCCCATTGTGGGTACAAGACCAACACTGCGTTTTTTCGATTTTTCAGAGCGAAGGGCTTTTTGTAAATCAGCAGTGCTAGTATAGAGTTGCATTTGAGCGAGTTGAGGGCCCAAAAATACCACAAATGGGCTTATCCACAATAATTTCTTATCTTTGTCCATTGTTTTTTTGAGCACAAAATCAAGGGTTTATGAATGGAAAAAGGATTTTATTTGTTTCGTCAGAACTAGTACCCTATTTACCAGAGAATGATGTTTCGTCAATGTCGTACGAAGCACCGAGAGTGGTAAATAATAACGGGGGTCAAATACGCATATTTATGCCTCGTTATGGGTCGATCAATGAGCGCAGACACCAACTGCACGAAGTGATCCGTCTGTCTGGAATGAATTTAGTCGTGAATGATATGGATATGCCTCTGATCATTAAGGTGGCTTCCATTCCGAAAGAACGCATCCAGGTATACTTCATTGATAACGAAGAGTATTTTAAGAGAAAGGCAACCTTTACAGATAAGGAAGGCAACCTTTTCAAGGATAATGACGAGCGCGCTATTTTCTTTGCTAAAGGTGTCATAGAGACGGTCAAGAAATTAAACTGGGCGCCAGATATCATTCACGTTCACGGATGGATGGCTTCTTTACTACCTCTTTATCTTCGCACCTGCTATAAAGACGAGCCTATTTTCGCAGAGTCTAAGATTGTAACTTCAATTTACAACCAAGGGTTTGAAGGGGATCTTCCTGGAGATATTTGTAAAAAAGTTGCTTTTGATGGGGTGAATAGCTCAGAAATTGCAAGTCTTGAACAGCCAAATCATACGAATTTGTTAAAAGTGGCTGCAGATCATTCAGATGGGATTATTTTAGCCAGCGAAAACCTACCAGAAGAAATCAAGTCGTATTGTGAAGCCTATGACAAGCCTGTTCTTCCTTATGTTTCTCCGCAAGAAACTGAAGAGGCTTACCTTAAGTTCTACAACGACCAACTATCTGACTAACTCGTCTCTATGACCACATACCGTCTAAGCCGCCATATTGGCGCTACAATAGCCCTAGTATTACTTGTTGTTTTTAGTGCTTGTGAAGAGGACACCTATACCTTGGGACAAGCGGTTATTGAGGGAGAACCTTTTAGCACGAATCGCATTGATTACCCTATTGAGAGTATCAAGCAGTTAAAGATCGATCGGGTACAAACGAGTCAACTTCCCATTTTTCAGCTAGGGAATTTTAAGGATCCTATTTTTGGGACTACTAGCGCTCAGATTCTTACAGAGGTTCAGCTCACCGAAGTTAAGCCCGTTTTCGGTAGGCTTTCGGCAGATACCGAGACCCTACAGGATGTCTCTGGTAACAACGATACCTTGAACGAAAATGAAACGGTAGTAAGAGCGAGACTGTATATCCCCTTTCAAAAAGTGCCTACCGCTTCTAGTGATTCTGATAGTGATGGGGTTCAAGACGCCTTTGATGTTGACCCTGATGATATCAATAGTGACAGTGATGGGGATGGGCTTACCGATAACGAAGAGCGTTTGCGGGGAACTGATCCGCTTAATGCTGATACTGATGGAGATGGCATTAATGATTTAGACGATGAAAGCACTGCATCGAACTCTTATGCAAAGCGTGTGTCTCTTGATAGTATCTATTCATTTTCAGAAAACGACGTGTTTGATTTAACCGTTCGACACAGCGATTTCTTTTTGAGAGAACATGAGCCTACTAGTGGGTTTCTTGACCCTTCAGCTTACTTTTCAGACGATTCATCAAAATTCGAAGACTTTCTGGGGGCTGTGCTTTTTGAGGGTAGAGATACCATTAGCGAGTTTCAGTATATCGAATATCAAATAGATGACCCAGATACCCAAGAAGACGAATCGGCTTTTACAGATGCTTCTAAAACGAAGGATCCGGGTATTTATGTAGACCTAGACCCAGACTTCTTTCAAACCATGATTTTGGACAAAGAAGGAGGTTCAGAACTCTTATCTCGTTCGAATTTCAAAGATCATTTTCGAGGCATACACCTTTCTTTAGCGGCAGATAACGATTTGATGATGCTTTTAAATTTAACCTCAGGTTATATTGAAGTTGATTACACCTATGATTTTTGGAATACCCAAGACGATAGTGATGAGAGCAATGATGCCATTGATACTGAGGAGCGCAGTTTTAGGCTCAACTTAGTTTCTGGAGGCTCTTTCGGTATTACCAGCGGTAATGCGGTGAATACTTGGACTGCCGAGAATAACGTCTCGGTCATTGAAAACCAAGATTTTGTAGAGCGTGTTTACCTTAAGGGAGGTAGCGGTTATCTAGCACAATTTCAAATTCCTGATGAGATTATTGAAGAGATTAAAGCCAATAATTGGCTCGTAAACGAAGCAAGTATTGTTTTTCACGTGGATCAAGATGCCATGCAACAATATCCAGAGCAACCTTCTCGTTTATACCTATTCAAAGACGGTAGTAATTTACCCGTTTATGATGCGTTAACAGAAACGTCTACTAACGAAACTCCCCTAGGAATTTTCTTGAATTACGACGGAATATTACAATATGATACTGAAGGCAATAGCTCCCATTATACCGTTCGATTAACTGATTATGTGAATCATGTGGTTCTTCGAGACTCGGTTAATGTTCCGATCAACGTGGCAGTAAGTGCGAACATCGGTCTTCCGGTCACCTATGCGGCTAAGGTTTCAGATTCAGAAGAGGTCGTATCGTACCCTCAAATGAGTGCGGCAACGCCATTAAGTACGGTACTCTTTGGATCGAACCCTACGGTGCCTGAGGATAAGCGCTTAGAACTTCGAATTTATTACACTCAGATTCAGGATTAAACATCGGCAAATACCGATTTCCTCTATATTCCAATGCTTATTGGGGCGGTTTCCCTTTCGTTTTTTCCTAATTTTGAGCTTTAAAACAACTCAATTATGTGCGGAATTGTAGCATATCTCGGTTCGCGAGAAGCTTTCCCAGTAGTTATTAAAGGACTTCAACGTTTAGAATATCGCGGCTATGATAGCGCCGGAGTAATGTTGTTTGACGGCAGTGAAGTTCGGGTCAGTAAAACCAAAGGAAAGGTTTTTGACTTAAAGACAAAGGCTGAAGGCGAACAGAATGTAAAGGGTTCTTTAGGTATCGGTCATACGCGTTGGGCGACGCACGGTGTGCCTAATGATGTGAATGCACATCCGCATCAATCGAACTCTGGTCGTATCGTTGCTATTCACAACGGGATTATTGAGAATTACGCTCCCATCAAACAAACGCTTGAAAAACGAGGATATACTTTTCAATCAGACACCGACACAGAGGTACTCGTAAACCTCATCGAAGAAATACAAATTAAAGAAGAGGTTTCGCTTACCAAGGCGGTTCGACTTGCACTAAACGAAGTGGTGGGAGCCTATGCACTCGTGGTTTTTGATGCATCTAACCCATCGACTCTTGTTACCGCAAGAATGGGGAGCCCTCTTGCTATCGGGGTAGGAGAGAATGAATTTTTTGTCGCCTCTGACGCTAGCCCTTTTATCGAATTTACATCAAATGCTATTTACCTAGAGGATGGTGAAATGGCAACTATTTGCTTAGGTAAAGAAGTATCTGTTAGAAAAATTACCAACGACAAAAAAGTAGATCCTTTCATCCATGAACTTCAATTGTCGCTTGACGAGATCGAAAAGGGTGGATACGACCACTTCATGCTCAAAGAGATCTACGAACAACCTAAAGCGATTCGAGATACTTATCGTGGGAGACTTAGAACGGATTCGGGTCTGATTAAAATGGCCGGAATAGACGATCATTTAGACAAGTTTCTCAATGCGAAACGAATCATTATTGCTGCTTGTGGTACTTCTTGGCATGCAGGATTGGTCGCTGAATATATTTTTGAAGATCTTGCTCGTATACCCGTAGAGGTTGAATACGCCTCTGAATTTCGATATCGTAACCCTGTAATCGGCCCGGGAGACGTCCTTATTGCGATTTCACAGTCTGGTGAAACTGCAGACACTCT
>DAIPYN010000002.1:0-47422 GCA_036782715.1 Flavobacteriaceae bacterium | reverse complement strand
GAAGGGTATCCAGCTGCAGAAATGAAACACGGCCCGATCGCTCTTATCGACGAGTCGATGCCAGTATTCGTTGTTGCAATTAGAAAAGGCCACTATGAGAAGGTGGTCAGTAACATTCAAGAAATCAAGTCTCGAAAGGGTAAAATTATTGCAGTAGTAACTAAAGGAGACACTCAGGTGGCAGAGCTGGCCGATCACTGTATTGAAATTCCTGAAATCGAGGAGTCACTTAGCCCTATGCTAACCACTATCCCATTACAGCTTTTGTCTTATCATATTGCGATTTTACGAGGATGCAACGTGGATCAGCCGCGAAATCTTGCTAAATCAGTTACAGTGGAGTAACATTATGCTCCTTTTATCGTCATAGATAAAAAGAGCTATGAAAAAGATTTTGTTTGGACTTCTTGTGATGATTTTCACTGGACTTTCAGCTCAGCAAGCGCAAATTGAGTTAACAGGAAGACAATCAATCGAGTTAGATTTTGTCGATTACTCGCTGTACGGTCTGAAACTTAAAAACAGCTCCTCCGCTGAAATAGAGGTAAGTATTATTTCGAGAATCAGTAATGAGCAAGTTCGTGGATTTGGCCTTGCTCCTAAATCTACTGTGGAAGAGGTGCTCATCGAGTCAGATTCTTATGCTCGTTTCACCAATCTTTCAGCAAATGCAGCTTCATTTTCTATTGAAGCCACACCTAAAGTAGCTGCACCGGTGACCAAAACCGACGGGGTTAGCTTTACTTTGAGAAATAAGACTTCTAAGTCTATTCCGCTCATTATTCCGACAGTAATGAACCCGAACCTGTCTCCTAAATCAAATAGCGGGGTTTACCTGAAGTATGGTCAGAAAGTTTATCTCAGAAAAGGGGTGTCCCGAAAATTAATTTTTACGGTTGATGAGACGATTCGTGAAGGAGCAGTTATTGATGTTGATAGCATTATTAGACAAGTAGGTCATGAGTAAAGCAGTTCTTACATTATCCTTAGTTGTTTTTTCTGTAATAACTGTATTTGCCCAAACTCCTGTAAAAAGCAGAAAGCTTAAGGGGGAATGGGAACTTCAGATCGAAGTTGCTGAAGCGGTTGCTGAAGAAACTAAGGATCTAGGGGTATTTGGAAAAATGCTCGCTGGAGCTGTTGCAGGCTTTGTGGATGTGGCCCTTGAATCTGTCGATGTTGTCTTTGATTTTTACCATAAAAACAGCGTTCGATTGACGGTCAAGACGGATAATGAAGCTCCTGAAATCCAAAATTTGAACTATCGAATCGACCAGGGTAAATTATATATTGTGGGCCTTGAGGAGGGAGATATTGACATTTCAATCGATGGCTACTGGATGTTTGAAGGAAAGAATCTTATTCACTTCAATGAAGATGGAAGCCGAGTTAAAAATGTATACCTAATAAGAAAAAGGTAGAAACACATTTACTAGTTTTGCGCTGTGAATGCAACCTTAAGCGCAATCCTACGTAAGTTCCTGATTTGGAAATACAAACATATTTCTGAGCGCAATTTCGTTTTAATTCTTAGTGCACTTGTTGGGTTAGTTGCAGGACTAATCGCAGTGCTCATTAAGAATATTACCTACGGCATTCAGTATGTCGGATCTCTCGGGCTTTCGCTTACTCAAAACGGTCTTTACTTCGCGCTTCCGCTCATTGGATTGTCTGCTGTATATCTCATTTGGCATAAGCTCTATCGCAAAGGAGTATTTCAACCTATCGCAACCTTGCTATTTGCGCTTTCAAAAAAGGGGGCTAAAGTAGAATCGATCAAGTTTTACATGCCGCTAATTACCGCTCCTTTAACAGTTGGATTTGGGGGTTCGGTCGGTCTGATGAGCCCGGCAATCTTATCTGCATCGGCAGCCTCTTCTGTTTTTGGGGATCTTTTTCACCTGAACCGAAAGACCAGAATGTTACTTATCGGCTGTGCCGCTTCAGGAGTGATTGCAACTAGTTTTCAATCACCCATTGCCGCGGTGATCTTTGCCATTGAAATTTTTAGTTTAGACCTCACATTCGCATCATTACTTCCTCTGCTTGTTGCCTCATTAGTGTCAGTAATTACTTCTTTCTTAGTGGTTGGAGACCAGGTATTGTTCACCTTTGATCACAATGAAGGGTTTAATGTTTCAGATACACTCTTCTATATTGTTTTAGGGGTGATGGCGGGCCTGGTTAGTGTTTATTTTCACAAGGCGCACTTCGCCATTACCGGCGCATTGGAACGCATTAAATCGAGATCGTATCGATTCATTGTGGGCGGTGTAATCATGGGAGCGATGCTTTACTTCATTCCCCCACTTTATGGTGAAGGATATGGAGTGATCAACGCACTCCTTTCTGGTAATCATCTAACTGTTATTCAGGGTTCTATGTTCGACCTTTGGTCAGAAAAAACCTATGTGGTGATTATTCTTCTTTTAGGAATTACTCTTTTTAAGTCACTCGCGATGACCCTTACTATTGCTTCGGGAGGTACAGGAGGTATAATTATTCCTGCTTTAGTAATGGGGAGCTCATTAGGTAATGCTGTGGGTAAGACCTTTAACGCTTTGGGATTTGCGGTCAACGAGACACATTTTACGCTGATCGGAATGGCTGGTATTGTAGCCGGAGTTTTAAAAACACCGCTCACCGCCATCTTTTTGATTGCTGAAATTACAGGGGGCTATGAGCTTTTTATTCCGCTTATGTTATGCGTTTCAACGGCCTACCTGATTTCGAAAAATAATCTAAGTCATACCATTTATACAAAAGAGTTAGCAGAGAAAAATGCGTTGCTGACCTTTGATAAGGATCAAAGTGTTTTGACGCTGATGAATCTCGATTCGGTGATTGAACAGAATTTTGTTCAACTGAATCCAGAAATGTCTTTGAAACAATTACTAGAAGAAGGAGTGGCTAAGTCGAGCCGAAATTTGTTTCCGGTTGTAAGTGAAGACGGTTCTTTAGAGGGGGTTATTTTACTTGACGACATTCGATCGGTACTCTTTGACCAATCTCAATATGACATTACGAAGGCTAGGGAGTATATGACTCGTCCGCCAGAGGTGATTGATTATGCTAAAGACAGTATGCAGCAGGTCATGCAGCGTTTTCAAGATAGTGGAGCCTGGAACCTACCCGTTATTCGTGAGGGTAAGTATTATGGTTTTGTGTCGAAATCGAAACTTCTAACCGCCTATCGACGAGAGCTCATTAATTATAGCGTGTAGTTGATAATCAACGGTTTATATCGAAATATTCGATGATATCTGTTTTGAGCTTTATCCTTGACATTTTAAGGGGCTATTCTTTGCCAAATTCACAACAGCTTTGAAAAAAGTCCTATCTTTCCCCCATCAAACTGGATGAATTAAATCTAATAACCACA
The DNA here is from genome assembly GCA_036782715.1 of Flavobacteriaceae bacterium. Taxonomy (GTDB): domain Bacteria; phylum Bacteroidota; class Bacteroidia; order Flavobacteriales; family Flavobacteriaceae; genus UBA3478. The sequence goes on along the minus strand of DAIPYN010000002.1, from coordinate 44,040 downwards.
TGATGAAAAAGTTAATTCTTGTACTAAGCATCCTTTCAAGTGCTTTTGCTCTAGCCCAAACTAGTGTAAATGGAAAGGTTGTAGATCAAAATGGTGCTCCGGTTGCCAATGCGAACGTTATCGTAGTTGGACAATCAGAGGGTGCTGTAGCTGATTTTGAAGGAAACTTTGCTTTTACCACTAGCCTTACTCCGCCATTCACCGTGCGTGTTTCAAGTTTAGGGTATACCACAGCAACAGCTACCTTTTCAGGATCAGCCCTGACTGTAACGCTAAATGAATCTTCTACGGCGTTAGATGAAATCGTAATTTCTGCTTCTAGAACTCCTGAGCGTATTTTCGAATCGCCAGTTTCTGTTGAGCGTTTCGGTCTTGCTCAAATTCAGAACGCTACCGCAGAGAGTTTTTACGGAAGTTTACAAAACCTTAAGGGAGTTGATATCAACACGAACTCACTTACTTTTCAATCGATCAACACGCGTGGTTTCGCAACTTTTGCAAACACAAGATTCCTTCAATTAGTAGATGGAATGGACAACACTGCGCCAGGTCTTAACTTCGTATTAGGTAACCTAGTTGGTATGTCTGAACTTGATGTTGCAAGCGTTGAGATCCTACCAGGGGCTTCGTCTGCACTTTATGGTGCTGGTGCCTTCAATGGTATCTTATTCATGACTTCTAAAGATCCGTTTACTACCGAAGGAGTTAGTGTTTATGGTAAAACAGGTATCACGGTTCAGAATGCAGCTGGTGCTAATGAGTACATGGACGTTGGAGTTCGTTTCGCGAAAAAATTCTCTGACAAGCTAGCAATCAAAGCCAACCTTACTTTCTTGCAAGGTGAAGATTGGCATGCGAACAGTACTCAGGATATGAGTCAAACTGCACTTCCTTATGCAGGATGGTCATCGCGCAGAACTAATCCTGGATATGACGGTCTAAACGTGTATGGTGATGAGGTTGCATCAACCATAGATTTTGATTACTTCGCAGGTACACCAGCAGGAACTTATGGTTCTGCTTTCGTTTCTCGTACAGGGTATGACGAAGCTGCTCTTGCTGACTATGATGCGAAGAGCATGAAGAGAGATATTGGAATCTACTACCGTCCTAATGGTGATGATTTAGAAATCATTTACAACTACCGTAGAGGTACAGGTACTACCATCTATCAAGGAGCTAACCGTTATGCGGTTTCAGGTTTTGCGATGACTCAGCAAAAACTAGAGGTGAAAAACGATCATTTCTTTGTTCGTGCTTATGTGACAGCAGAAGATTCGGGTGATGCTTATGATACTCGCTTTGCTGCAATCAACATTAATCGCCAACAATCAGCAGACTTAAAATGGTTTGGTGATTACGTAACGGGTTATTTGCTATCTAAGCAATTAGGTCGTAGTGATGCAGATGCTCACAATAATGGTCGTTTAGCTGCTGATTACCCAGTAGACTATTACAGTCAATTTGGTGCAGCTACTAACTATGGTGCATTCAACCTGCAAGGTCAAGCGAACAGAAACCGTTTCTTGCCCGGTTCAGGTGAATTCAATAGTGCATTTACCAAGGTGAGACAAGATGGTGATTTCGCTACCGGAGCTAAGTTTATCGATAACACGAAGTTTAGACACATCAACGGTAACTATAACTTTGCTCATCTTATCAATGATTGGGCAGACCTACAGGTTGGTGGTTCTTACCGCCAATACGAGCTAAACTCTAACGGTACGATCTTTACTGATAAGGATGGTCCTATCAAATACAATGAATACGGAGCATATACTCAAATTCAGAAGAAGTTTGCTGATGAGCGCCTTAAAGTAACGGCTTCAGCTCGTTACGATAAGAACGAATTCTTAGATGGTTTTGTTTCTCCTCGTATCTCTTTCGGATATACGCTAGGTTCAGCTAGAAATCACAATGTTCGTTTCTCAGCTCAGACAGGTTTCAGAAACCCTACCACTCAGGATTTCTTCATCGGACTTGATGTAGGGAATGCAATCCTTGTAGGGGGTGCTGAGTCTAACCTTGATCGTGATGTTAGAACTTTCGCTACTAGTGCTCAGGCACAAGGCTTAGGTCTACCTGCAACATCTACGATCACTGGACGTGCGGCTTATACAAATTCGTTCTCGCTTTCTTCTGTTCTTGCTGGTGCGCCAGTTAAGAAGGACACTGATCTAGTGGGTGCTGAAGAGATTGAGGCTTACGAAGTGGGATACCGTGGCCAAATTGGTCCGATCACTCTTGATGTTAGTGCTTACTGGAACCAGTACACGAACTTTAATGCTCAAGAGACTAAAGTAGTACCATTATATGGTCAAGCTGGTGACAACTCTCTGTCATTACTTGCGCTTCAAAATGGAGATTACAAGGTTTATCAAGCATATTCAAACACAGATGCTCCTGTGAAGTCTTACGGTTTAGTTGCAGGTTTAGATACTAAAGTAGCTGGATTTGATCTAGGAGTGAGTTATACATTGACAGAACTTGATTTCGACGAGGCTGCTTATCCTGACTTTGAAGTAGGATTAAATACTCCAAGAGATCGTTTCAAAGCTTCTTTTGGGCACCAAGAGTTAGTTAAGAACTTAGGATTTAATGTAAACTATCGTTATTCAGGATCATACACTTGGGAGGCATCTTTTGCTGATGGAGAGGTTCCTGCTTTCGACGTTCTTGACGCATCTGTCAACCTTAAATTACCTGAGTATAACAGTGTACTTAAGTTAGGAGGTTCTAATATCGCTGGTGGTGATTATATGACTGCTATCGGTACTGGAATGATTGGTTCGATATACTACGCTTCACTTAATGTGAACTTCTAATCAGAACCTTCTCATAATCAATTTTTAAAGCGCCCCATACCGGGGCGCTTTTATTTTTATAAGAGGTTTTTTACTTCCTCTAATCTCTGTATATTTGCGCTCAAATTAAGTAACAGGCTTTTAGCCACATAACGCTCTAGTAATGTCTCAAGTAACTGGAAAAATTTCACAAGTTGTAGGACCTGTAATTGATGTAGAATTCGAAGCAGGTGTTGCTCTTCCTAAGATTTACGACTCTCTATCTGTTTCAAAACCTGATGGTTCTGAACTCGTTTTAGAGGTTCAATCGCATGTAGGTGAAAACACCGTTCGTACAATTTCTATGGACTCTACAGACGGTCTTAGCCGTGGTACATCGGCTGTTGCTACTGGAGCACCTATTCAAATGCCAATCGGCGACGACGTTTATGGTCGTTTGTTTAATGTAATTGGAGCGCCTATTGATGGTCTTACTGAATTAGAGCGCACTGGAGATAAAGGTCTTCCAATTCACCGTGAAGCTCCTGCATTTGAAAATCTTTCTACTTCTACAGAAGTTCTTTTTACCGGTATCAAGGTGATCGATCTAATCGAGCCTTATGCTAAAGGAGGTAAGATTGGTCTTTTCGGTGGAGCTGGTGTTGGTAAAACGGTACTTATTCAGGAGTTAATCAACAATATCGCGAAGGGTCACGGTGGTTTATCGGTATTCGCCGGTGTAGGAGAACGTACTCGTGAAGGAAATGATCTACTTCGTGAAATGCTTGAGTCAGGAATTATCAAGTATGGTGAAGCCTTTATGGAAGAAATGGAGAAAGGCGGATGGGATCTTTCTAAAGTGGATAAAAATGCAATGAAGGAGTCTAAGGCTACCTTCGTATTCGGTCAGATGAACGAACCTCCTGGAGCACGTGCACGTGTTGCTCTTTCAGGATTAACAATAGCTGAATACTTTAGAGATGGAGCTGGAGATGGTCAAGGTAAAGACGTACTTTTCTTCGTAGATAACATTTTTAGATTTACCCAGGCAGGTTCTGAGGTATCTGCACTTCTTGGTCGTATGCCATCGGCAGTAGGTTACCAACCTACCCTTGCCACCGAGATGGGTGCGATGCAGGAGCGTATTACTTCAACTAAAAATGGTTCGATTACTTCGGTTCAGGCAGTTTATGTACCTGCGGATGACCTTACTGACCCTGCGCCTGCTACAACCTTTGCTCACCTTGATGCAACGACTGTACTTTCTCGTAAGATTGCAGAGCTTGGTATTTATCCTGCAGTAGATCCGCTAGATTCTACTTCAAGAATTCTTACCGCTGATATTCTAGGTGACGAACACTACAACTGTGCACAACGCGTTAAGGAGCTTCTTCAGCGCTATAAAGAACTTCAAGATATCATCGCGATTCTTGGTATGGAAGAACTTTCTGAAGAAGACAAACTTGCAGTATCAAGAGCACGTCGTGTTCAGCGTTTCTTATCTCAGCCTTTCCACGTAGCTGAGCAGTTTACGGGTATTCCTGGAGTACTTGTAGATATCAAAGAAACGATCAAAGGATTTAATATGATTATGGACGGTGAGCTAGACCACCTACCTGAAGCTGCCTTCAACCTTAAAGGATCTATTGAAGAGGCTATCGAGGCAGGAGAGAAAATGCTTGCTGAAGCTTAAGAGTTTATGAAACTAGAAATCATCTCACCTGAGGCCACTTTATACCAAGGAGAAGCAACAGCTGTTGCACTACCTGGAGTTGATGGTTCCTTTCAATTACTTGAAAATCACGCCCCAATTGTATCTATATTACAAGAAGGAGAAGTTCGTCTTAAAGGGTTTGATGTAAAGGAAGTTCCTTCTTCTTTTGCACACCTCTTTACTACTAAAGGCTCTGATACTGTTCTTGCTATTAAAAGCGGCACTGTAGAGATGAAGCAAAACAATCTAGTTCTACTAGTAGACTAAGAATCTATTTTCTTTTATAAATAAATGCACTACCAACAGATTTTATCTGTTGGTAGTTTTGTTTTAGGGCATTAGCAAGCATTGATTCTAGCACTGTATCCTTGAAATTTTTACGCGATTTAGCGATAATGATTTCAGGTTTCTGGTTGGTTACTAATTCCTCTAATACAGCTACTGGTGTTGAATCTTTCACCCGCATGAAGGGAAATAATTCAGGGCGTTCTATATTACTAGGATGAGTTACCACCTTTGTTAGTGGGCGATTGTTGGTAAGCCAGTATCCGATGTGATAATCGGTGTAATAAGCAGTTTTCTTATCTAATTCATGATCTTTCAGAAATCGGGCGATCTCATGACCTTCTCCATTGTACCAATACCCAGTGTTTTCATGATATTGTATAAGGTCCCAAGTTTCCTTGTAGGTTTCGATGGGAAGGAGCACTAATAGAATCAGTACAATTTGCGGGGATAGCTTTCGTTTAAGCTCATATATAAGGATCCCTATGAGTAAAATCATAAAAGGATATGCCTGAATAAGGTAGTGCCCGTTTACCTTACCGAGGCGAATAAGACTGAATAAAACTCCTGCGGTAAAAAGGATGTAAAATCGATGCTTGGGGTACCTTTTAAATAGCCAGGCAAGAAGAATAAAAGCAGGAAGCAGTGATAAAAAGGTTTTTAATTGTTGGCTAATTGTTGCTTTGGTATATGCCAAGGGTGCGTAGAATACGGATTCTAGAAAAAGACTAGTATTACCTATAAACCAAATCCCCGTGATTAGCGTGGCTAATACGCCCCCTAGAATACACCCTGCGATCATCTGTTTCATTTCATCACGACGCTGTACGAATAGAAAAGGAAATGCTAATAGCATTCCGTAGGCAATGTTTAGTTTAAAGTATAGGCCGAAACTAAATAGAAGGGCGCCCCAGAGATAATTATGTTTTTCAACGAGGAGATAGCTGCCAAGTAATACTGGGAAAAGACCGAGATGCTCACTCATTACTCCTTGAACGCTCCCAAAAAGGGATTGAAAATAAATGGTAAATACACCAAGGATTAAGGCGTAAAGCGATGCAGTGTGCTTTCGAGCGATTCGATACAAGAGGTATCCGTTAAACCCTACGATTACCGCTCCAAAAAAGCGGATAGCGAAAAGTGATTTACCAAATAAGTATATGATTTTAGCAAAGTAAAGAAAGACTAGAGGAGGCTTTAAGTCCCAAAGTAATGTGTAAGGTAGAAATCCGTCAACCCAGGCTTGCCCCATAAGAATAAAGGTGCTCTCATCCTTGTCGATATAGTCTCTAAAGAAAAAAGGAAAACGTAACAGCACACTCAGACTCACTAAGGAGGCTAATACCTGTCGTTCTGCAAATCTGATTAATCTCATGATGAAAAAAGATACTACCTTAGAATGAATCGGGCCTAAAGCTGCTCTATTCGATTAAAGATGAGTTCGTTTTCCCAACCTCGATATTGAAAATAACGAATGAGTTTGCTTTTAAGTTTTTGACCTTCAAAAGCGCTGAAGGAATCTAATTTTTTATTAAAGAGGGTGTGAAAGCAGCCTTCGTAATCTTCCTTTTCTAGAGCCTGGATCGCTTTTTTTATGGTGAAAGGACTGAGCCCTTTGAATTTCAACTCTCTTTCGATTCGTCTTTTCCCCCAATGCTTGATTCTGAATTTTCCTAATGCGAATTGAATGGCGAAGCGTTGTTCGTTAAGGTAATTGGACTGAATGAGATCACCCACCATCTTTTCGATGGCTTCGGGAATCATACCCATAGATTCAAGTTTTGAAACTACTTCGCTATGGCAGCGCTCGCGATACGCACAATAGTTTTCAATGCGCTGTTTCGCCTCGTCAATGGTGTAAGATGTAGTCTTGGGTTTATAGTACACTTCTCAAAAGTACTTCGGTTTACTGCAAAAAAAAAGCCCCCTCATCGAGGGGGCTTTATTTATAAACGTATCGTTTTGCCTTGTTTATTTTTGAAACGGTAGTGTAAGTAGGTGTAGGCATCTCGAGGGATGATATGTATCCACTTCTTATGCTTTAAGAACCAGCGAAAACGTATAGAATTAAGCCCTTTAGTAAGGTAAGCTGCGATAAACGGGTGAACGTTTAAGTAGACTCCTCCTTTATTATTTTTTTTGCTTAAAATCTTTTCGATTTCATAATTCATTTTGTCAATCAAAACGATTGGAGCTTCAACAGTTCCATTTTCATTCGGATCTTTTTCGCGGGTCTTTATATTTACCTCTGGTCTTACACGCTGTCTCGTGATTTGAATCAGACCGAACTTCGTCGGTGGTAAAATTTTGTGCTTTGCACGATCATCGCTCATCTCTTCACGCAGGTGATCATAGAGCTGTTTGCGATGCTCATTCTTAGCCATATCAATGAAGTCAACTACGATAATTCCTCCCATATCACGCAGGCGTAGCTGTCTGGCAACTTCTGTCGCAGCAATGAGATTTACTTCAAGTGCAGTGTCTTCTTGATTATTTGCTTTGTTTGATCGATTGCCACTATTGACATCGATAACATGCATGGCTTCGGTGTGCTCGATCACTAGGTACGCCCCTTTTGACATAGAAGCGGTCTTTCCCAATGATGTTTTAATTTGTCTATCAATCCCAAATTTCTCATAGATTGGAACGGCTCCTTTATGAAGCTTTACAATCGATTCGTGTTTGGGTGATATTTCGGTGAGGTAATCTTTGATGCTTTCGACCATAGCAGGGTCGTCGGCATGAATACCCGTAAAGCTTTCGTTAAAGACGTCTCTTATAAAACTTAAAGAGCGATTAACTTCAGTGAGTACTTTAGATGGATGGTTTCCTTGCGCAACATTAGCACATAAAGTATTCCATTTTCCGATCAGGCGTTGTATGTCAGCGTCTAAGCTAGCTACTTTTTGACCTTCGGCTACGGTTCTCACAATGATACCAAAACCTTTAGGTTTGATACTCATTACTAATCTCTTGAGACGATCCTTCTCTTTTTTACTCTCGATTTTCTGTGAAACTGAGACTCTATCTGAGAAAGGTACCATAACTACATATCTACCTGCCAGCGAGAGTTCTGAACTAATTCGAGGGCCTTTGGTTGATATGGGTTCTTTAACTATTTGAACCAGAATAGATTGGTTAGCTTTAATCGCATCGTTAATACTGCCATCTTTATCTATTTCTTTTTCTAGCGGATAGTTTGTCAAACTAAAATCCGTAATTTTTTTGCTCAACACTCCCTTAGTAAAGCTCATAAGAGACCCAATTTTTGGTCCCAGATCATGATAGTGTAAAAAGGCATCTTTTTGATACCCCACATTTACAAAGGCAGCATTTAAACCGGTAACCGGCTTGCGTACTTTCGCGAGAAATATATCTCCTACAGAGAAGCTGTTATCTCCTTCTTCTCGGTGTAATTCAACTAATTTCCCGTCTTTTAATAAGGCAAAATCGACCGTGTTGTTCTGTGTTCGAATGATTAATTCTTTATTCACGGTTACGATATTTATTGCACTAGTAGTGATACTAGTACACTAATTAATAATGGTGCCGCAGAACACAATGTGTTTTGTCAGCGGTATTCGAAAATGTCAATGAACGTATGGGGTGAAAAATAGTAACTCGGGACAAAGCCCGAGCTTGCTTATTTCTTCTTGTGGCGATTAGCTCTTCTGCGCTTCTTACGCTTGTGAGTCGCTACCTTATGTCTTTTTCTTTTCTTTCCACTCGGCATGATGCGGTTGATTTATCGATTAATACTTATTTTACTTCTACACCGTTCTTTACGCCTTCTACAAAAACCTTTGCGGGTTTGAATGCGGGTACGTTGTGTGCAGGAATTTTAATGGTTGTGTTCTTCGAAATGTTACGACCTGTTTTCTCAGCTCTTGTTTTGATAATGAAGCTACCAAAACCTCTTAAGTAAACATTGTCTCCACCTTCTAGGGACGCTTTCACTTCTTCCATGAAAGACTCTACAGTAGCTTGTACGTCTCCTTTCTCGATTCCTAATTTGTCAGAGATTTTGCTTACGATGTCTGCTTTCGTCATATGCTGGTTATCTTTAATAATTTTTTAAGGCTTGCAAATATACGAATTAAATGCATTTTTAGCCTTAAGCCTCTAAAATTTAGGCTACTATATCAGATGAGCGAAGATAACCGATATTTTTCAGCTCCACTTATAAAGTGGTATTTAATCAGTAAACGATCCCTTCCGTGGAGAGATACGCGTGACCCATACCTTATTTGGCTATCTGAGGTGATTCTTCAACAGACTCGAGTGGCGCAAGGACTTCCTTATTATGAGAAGTTTCATGCAGCTTACCCCACAGTTCAAGATCTTGCCGCGGCCAATGAGGAAGAGGTTTTAAAGCTTTGGCAGGGGTTAGGGTATTATTCACGAGCTCGAAATCTGAAGAAAACTGCAGAAATCATTTGTAAGGATTTTGAGGGCCGTTTCCCAGAAACCTACGATGAACTTTTAAAGTTAAAGGGAATTGGCCCCTACACGGCGGCTGCGATAGCATCCTTCGCCTTTAAAGAAAAGAAGGCCGTTGTGGATGGGAATGTTTATAGGGTACTGTCTCGTGTTTTTGGCATCGACGAGCCTATTAACAAGTCGAGTGGTCAAAAGTTATTTCAAGAATTGGCGGACTCTTTGATTGATCCTGATGATCCCGATCTATTTAATCAGGCAATTATGGAATTTGGAGCGACTGAGTGTACTCCAAAAAAGCCGAATTGTTCAAGCTGTATATTTAATGATCGATGTGTAGCATTAGCAACTAATAAAATAGATGATTTACCGGTCAAACTGTCGAAAGTAAAAGTAGTCAAGCGATATCTACACTATTTGATGCTTCTTGATCAGAATCGAAACACAAGGTTTGTAAAACGACCTAACCATGGTATTTGGGCAGGATTGTATGAGTTTCCATTCATAGAATCGGATGATTCGAGCGAATTAACTGTGAATGAAATTGAGTTATTCTTAGGGCAAAGCGCAAAGGTGACTTTGCTTAGTGAAAACCCAATAGTGCATAAGCTTTCTCATCGACATCTCGAGGTAAGAGTCTACCGAGTGGAAGTTAAGAATCTGAAGCAACCGCTGGTCTCCATCGATGAAATTGATCAATATCCGACCTCAACTTTAATGGAGCGATTGCTTCAACAATTCAAAATTTAGTACTTTTATTTTTATGTCAGGAACACTCAACAAAGTTATGCTCATCGGCCATCTTGGAGATGAGGTAAAAATGCACTATTTCGAAGGTGGAAATTGTATCGGTAGATTTCCGGTAGCTACAAATGAAACCTATACTAACAAACAAACTGGTGAAAAGGTTTCGAACACCGAGTGGCATAACATCGTTGTGCGAAACAAGGCAGCAGAAATTTGTGAGAAGTACCTAAATAAAGGTGACAAAATCTATGTTGAAGGGCGACTGAAAAACCGTCAATGGCAAGATGAAAGCGGGCAAATGCGCTACAGTACTGAGGTGCATGTAACTGACTTCACCTTCCTTAGCCCTCCAAAAGAAGGTGGAGCGCCTATGGGACAACCATCAGCTAGTCAGCCGTCGGCGAATCCTGCAGCTACTATTGCTCCTGCAGAAGACGACGATCTTCCGTTCTAAACTATGAGCTCAGACCCTCTATCCAGTAATTTAATATCAACTTTTTTTGCGATTAACGAGACTGTCGCTTTAGTTAACCTTGAGCTTCTTCTTTCTATAATAAGCCTCCTACTTTTACTCATCAGTTCTGCATTGATCTCAGGGTCAGAGGTTGCGTTATTTGGTTTGTCGGCAACGGATATCAATCAACTGAAAGAAGATTCAGGGCTGAAAGGAGCAAAAACCTTAGCCTTACTCTCTAAGCCAAAGCGTTTATTAGCTACGATTCTTATAGCAAACAACGCAGTCAATATTGCTATTGTTTTACTTTTTACTAGCCTTTCAGATTTCTGGTTCGCGGGTTCAGAAACCTTACTTTTTGGAGTCTTGTCATTGCAAACGTTATTTGATATTGCTATTGCCACTGTTTTGATTTTGGTTTTCGGCGAGATTTTACCAAAGATCTATGCAAACAGAAATCCGATTACTGTCTCGTTGAGAATGACACCAGTACTCTCGATTTTAGACCAACTTTTTAGCCCATTAAGTCGACCACTTCAGTCGTTAAGCCACTTGCTTGAAGATAAATTGGCGGATAAGCGCGCTCAGATTAGTGTAGACCATCTCTCTCAGGCTTTAGAACTAGCTTCGCAAGAGGATACCACTTCAGAAGAAAAGAAATTACTTGAGGGAATCGTGACTTTTGGTAATACTGAGACTCGTCAAGTGATGCGGCCGCGCATTGACATTTTTGGCCTTAAAAGCGATCTGAGCTATGCTGAGGTGTTGCATCGGGTCACTGAAAAGGGGTATTCAAGAGTGCCTGTTTTTGAAGATTCGATAGATAAGATCTTGGGAGTTCTCTTTATCAAGGATTTGTTGCCGCACTTGGATAAAAATGATTTTAAGTGGCAGAAACTAGTGCGTGCTCCTTTTTTTATTCCAGAGAACAAGAAGTTAGATGATTTGCTGGTAGATTTTCAGAATCAAAAAACGCACTTAGCCATCGTAGTAGATGAGTACGGAGGAACTTCTGGAGTGATCACGCTAGAAGATGTAATTGAAGAGATTGTTGGAGACATTAGTGATGAGTACGACGATATTGATTTGGTTTATTCTCGTATCGATGATTATACTTATGTTTTTGAAGGAAAAACTTCATTAAAAGATTTCTATCGGGTTGCTGAATTAAGCAGCGTAGAGCTATTTGAAGAGTATAAGGGTGAGTCTGAGACCCTGGCTGGTTTTGTACTAGAGATTACCAAAGGATTTCCGAAACGAGGAGAAATCATCCGTTTCAAGGGATATACCTTAACGGTTGAAAGCATCGATAATAGAAGAATCAAGCAAATAAAAATAGGGCTGCCAAAGACAGCCCTATAATGTAGTTAAGAAATGCGTTCGTTATTCCTTTAACAAGGCCTCAGCATTGGTAATACTCTCTAGCATTAAGCGTTTTACCTCTGAGATTTTGTCTGCTTCAATTCGAAGCGCTTCTTTCTTTTCATCACTTAAGGCAGCCCCTTTCATGATTTCTTCATGGGTAAAAGTGTCTCCAATTTCTTTCATCCATGTCATCATGGCTTCGTGAGCAACTTTCAGATCCTCGATAGCTTTAGCCTCAGGACCCTCAGGAGAAGCATCAGCTAGTGGTTTTAATGCACTAGACAGTTTTGCCATTTGGCCCATTTTTGGCATTACTTCATCGTGTACCGCCATCACACCTTCCATCGTGTAAGGATCTACTACTTTGGCTTCGGTGTTCGATTTTGAAGTTTCACCTTTACATGCTACTGCTAGGCTGGCTATTAGTAAGAATAGGATAAGAACTTTCTTCATCTCTAGTTAATTGTGATTTCAGCGATCGTAAAGTCTAGTGTCTGTGGCCCTAGATTTCTAGAAACGCTATGAGGAATAAGTATTCCGTTAACTTCTTTGTAGTCACTGAAAGAGGCTTTTTGAGTAATCGTTTGTCCGCCCGCTTCAACTGTTACGATTTCTTGAATCTTGAGTCCTGTATTTACATCGAAATAAAGCGCGCGATCCTTAGTCAGCTGAACAACATATGCGTCAGAACCATTCACTGACTCGATAGCGGTTAATTTGATCTCAGGATTTTCTACCCATGCTAGTTCGGCTACAATCCCGGTTTCTAATTGCATTTTTTGGCGATCCTCCTCACTCATTGGAATGCGTTGACCTTGCATCTCTTGATAAGCCTCACTTTCGGTAAGAACAGAACGTTGCATGACATTACCCATCATTTTCATCTCCTGAGTGTAGCTGGTGCCTTTTGCCGAGGTTGCGAGTTCTAGAGTCATGCCTTGCACGGTAGCAGTAGCTTTTATAGCGTAGGAACTAACGTTCTCAAGAGCTTCAGTTCCGCCTACTTTATCTAGGTAGTTGGCAATTACCTTTTGAGCAGTAAGCCCTGCAGGTAGTGGTTTGCTAAAGGTTGGTTTTTCGATTGAATTTGCAAATGGATCAAAGTAGTTTACCTTCAGTTTGGCACCATCGAAATTGATATTTTCAAGAGTTTCGGCTACTTCAACACCCTTTCCAACTACTACGATTCTAAGGTTGTTAAGAGCAAAAAACTTATTGGCGGCGGCCATTACTTCCTCAGCAGTTACGGCATCAATACGGCTTAAATAGGTCTCATAAAAGTCCCCGTCTAAACCTTGAGTTTCGATGTTGAGGGCAAAATTTGCTACTGTCTGTGGACGCTCTAGAGAACGCACAAAACTTCCTTTGTATTTCTCTTTAGCGTTTTTAAGATCTTCCCCTTTAACAAGCTCTGTTCTGATTCGCTTAACTTCTTCTAGTATCTGAACAACAGCTGAGTCAGTCACCGCATTTCGAACTTGTGCGGTGGCTCTAAAACGCGCCTTGGTATCTTTGCTGCTACCGATACCTGAGTAAGATCCGTAGGTATAGCCTTTATCCTCTCTAAGATTTAAAAAGAGTCTACCTTCTGCTCCTCCTCCAAGAATTTGGTTGGCAATAAGCGCGGGAATATAGTCCGCATCGCTCATATTAAGATCAACCAGATTTTGTACAATAATTTCAGATTGTACAGCGTTGGGCATATCTATGAAGTTGATTTCTGTAGCTGCTGGATTCGAAGCCTCTGCAAATGGAGTTCGTTTAGCTGATTTCGCCTTCCACTTTCCAAAATGTGATTTTACTAGTTTCTTGGCGTCCTTTAAAGTCACATCGCCGATTAATACTAGGTAAGCGTTTTCAGGTACAAAAAAGTCTTCATAAAACGCCTTGGTATCTTCTAGGGTAACTTTCTCGATACTTTCGATACTCGAAAACTCTCCATTGGGGTGAGCGGTACCGTAGGCGAGTGCCGACTCCACACGACGAGCAACTGCTGATACATTTTTTTCATCAGACTTTATATTCTCGATGAAGCGTTCTTTTTCCTTATCAAATTCTTCTCCTGAGAAGTTTGGATGAATTGCAGCATCAGCCATGAGTTCAATGATTCTCGGGAAATTTCTAGATAAAGTCGAAGCAAAAGCACTTTGACCAGAGAAATTGATTGAGGCGCCTAAGAAGTCCACCTCATCGTTGAAATCATCCTTAGAAATAGTTGTAGATCCTTTCCCTAAAAGGCTTCCTGTAAGGCTTGACACACCTGCCTTTTCTCCTTCTAGGATGGGCGGATTATCTAAAAGTAACTGAACGCTAACACGAGGTAGCTTATGGTTTTCAACAACCAGAACCTTTAATCCATTCTTAAGCTCAAAGGTTTGGGGTTCTTCTAATTTAATCACCGGAGACCCGTTAGGTGCGGGTTGCTGTGAACGGTCTACTTGTGCGGTCAAGCTAGCACTTACCAATACGGCTGTCATTAGAACCGTCTTTGTGGTATTGCTTAAAATAGTTTGAATAGGTAGTCTCATGATACTAATCTTGTTTTGGAACGTACTTTAATTCAACACGTTGATTCTTTTGAAGGTATTTTTTAGCAACCTCTCTAATCTCTTCTCTTGTGATACTTCTATAAATCTCTATCTCTGTATTGATCAGATTAGTGTCACCGAAAAGCTGGTTGTATGAAGCTAGGTTCTCTGCAATTCCTTCAAAAGAGCTATTTGCGCTAACAAATGAGTTTTCGAATTGATTTTGAAGTTTTTGATAATCACGTTCAGAAATCAAGTCGTTTTGTAGTTTTTCAATTTCTACATCGATTTCTGCAACAAGATCATCCATCGTATTATCTCCTAAAGGCAGCCCTCCAAGTAGATAGGCTCCGTAGTCTTCTAAGCTATAGTTGAAAGCGAAGATTTGCAGTGCCATTTGTTTTTGATCTACTAACTTTTTTTGGAGAACAGAACTTTGTCCCGAGCTTAGGTAAGAGGAGATCATATTGAGCACATAGGCATCTCTAGAGGCTTGACCTGGTGTACGGTAACCTAATAGAATAAGCGGAATTTGAATATTAGCATCCTCGAATTGAGCGTAAATAGGGCCCGCTATCGGCGCTTCATCGTAGGTTTTCTTTACCACGTCTTTTCCTCTGGGAATGGGACCGAAATAATCCTCGATGAGTTTCTTTGCCTCTTCTTTTACAAAATCTCCTGCTAAGACTAAGGTGGCGTTATTTGGAACATAATACACCTTGTTGAATTCTTGGAAGTCTTCTAGAGAGGCGCTGGCCAAATGGTCTAAAGAACCGATAACCGACCAACGGTAAGGGTGATTGCTAAATAAGTTCTTAAACATATTCTCAATCAATTGACCGTAAGGCGCATTGTCTACTCGAAGTCTTCTCTCTTCTTGAACCACTTCTTTTTGAGTATCAACGCCAATCTGATTAATAATCGGGTGCATTAATCGTTCTGATTCTAGCCAGAGTCCTAAGGCTAGCTGGTTCGACGGAAAGAGTTCGTAATAGTAGGTGCGGTCTTGGGTGGTGTTCGCGTTGTTGTAGCCGCCGTTAGAGGTAACGATTTTAAAGAATTCTCCACGTTCGATATTTTCTGAACCTTCAAATAAAAGGTGTTCAAAGAAATGAGCAAATCCTGTTTTGGCCGGATTTTCATCTTTAGAACCAACGTGATACATAACCGAGGTTACGACTACCGGCGCAGTATTGTCTTGGTGAAGGATCACGTGAAGACCGTTGTCTAAATCGTACTCTTCGAAGTCTACTTGCTGGGCATGAAGGGTTCCCAAGCAAAGACCAATTATTGCAGTGAAAGCATAAAATGGCTTCATTGAATTAGTGATGTTTTAATTAATACTATTCTGACGATAAACCCTTTGAAATGTTACATCTGTACAAAAGGTTTGTATTACCTACAAAGATATGCTTTGAAAGAGGTTTCAACTATTAGAAAAGTGTTAATTCTGAGGGATATAAAATGTTTGTAAACTGTTGGTAACTCGTTATTTTGATTTATATTTGCACCCGCTTAATGGCGAAATGAACTAAATTTTACACTATGTACGCAATTGTAGAGATGGCAGGGCAGCAATTTAAGGTTGCAAAAGACCAGAAGGTATTCGTACACCGTTTAGATGCTAAAGAAGGTTCAAAAGTTTCTTTTGATCGTGTTCTTTTAATCGATGACAACGGTTCGATTACTATTGGCGCCCCAGTCGTAGAAGGTGCTGCTGTAGAAGTAAAAGTACTTCAGCATCTGAAAGGCGATAAAGTAATCGTCTTTAAAAAGAAGAGAAGAAAAGGCTACCAAAAACAGAATGGTCACCGTCAGTACTTAACTGAAGTGAGCATTGAAAACATCGTTTCTAGTGGTGCTAAGAAAGCAACAGCTAAGAAAGCAGCTCCGAAAAAAGAAGAAGCGAAAGAGGTAGAAGCACCTGCTAAAGTAGCAAGCGTTGATTATTCATCAATGACTGTAGCTCAACTTAAAGAGGTAGCTAAAGACAAAGGGATCTCAGGAATTTCTTCAATGAAGAAAGCTGAGTTAATCGAAGCGATTTCAAAAGCATAATCAAATAAAAAGACAACACCATGGCACACAAGAAAGGGGTCGGTAGTTCTAAAAACGGTAGAGAATCAGAATCGAAACGCTTAGGCGTTAAAATTTTCGGTGGTCAAGCTGCGATTGCAGGTAACATCATCGTCCGTCAAAGAGGTACTAAACACAACCCAGGAGAAAATGTGTATGCTTCAAAAGATCATACCCTTCACGCGAAAGTTGATGGTATCGTTCGTTTTGAAAAGAAAGTAGGAGGAAAATCATTTGTATCTGTCGATCCGTTCCCAGAGGCGTAATTGATTTCTAGACTGAATATTAAAAAAGGCACCGCATCGCGGTGCCTTTTTTATTTGATGATTTCTCGAATAATCTGCAGATGATGAGCGGTGTGTATTCGAAGGAAAAGAGGAACTCTTTTCGATTTTATTGGCCCTAGAAAGGGGTGAGATAAATAACCGCCGCTATTTTGTTTTATCTGTGAAAGGAGCGACACCGCCTGGTCATAAAGCCTTTTAATCTCCTTCTCGCTATCATCGATAGGTACAACAAAGTCTGGAGCCTCAATCTTATTTCGAGGTATCTTTCGTAAAAGGAAAAAGACTTCTTGCTGAAGCCACTTTGGATTTTTTGATGGTCGATTGGTATTACTCAGAAGATTCTCACAACTCTTTATAATTACTAAGTAAGAATGGGCAATGTGCCATCCAACAGTCGCTTTGGAAACTTCCATAGAACTTTTTAGAGCCTGATTAGACTCCTGATAAAGCTCGTCTACTAGTGTTGTGAGTTTCTGAAAAGAGGACACTAGTATCTGTAATACTCAGGCTTGAAGGGTCCTTTGACGGTTACTCCAATATACTCTGCTTGATCTTGCTTTAATTCGGTAAGCTCTGCACCTAGTTTTGCAAGGTGAAGGGCAGCTACTTTCTCATCTAAGTGCTTGGGAAGCATGTATACCTTGTTCTCGTAATTCTCAGCGTTGTTCCATAACTCTAACTGTGCGAGGGTCTGGTTGGTGAATGAATTACTCATTACAAAGCTTGGGTGTCCGGTAGCGCATCCTAGGTTCACTAGACGACCTTCGGCTAAGATGATAATGTCATTACCATTAACGGTGTATTTATCTACTTGCGGCTTGATCTCAACTTTGGTGTTTCCGTGGTTACCATTTAACCAGGCCATGTCGATTTCGTTATCGAAGTGTCCGATATTACATACGATGGTCTTGTCTTTCATCGCCTCGAAGTGCTCTCCGCGTACAATGTCTTTGTTACCCGTAGTGGTGATTACAATATCCGCATTACCTACTGCGGTCTCTAGACGTTTTACTTCGTATCCGTCCATACAGGCTTGAAGCGCACAGATCGGGTCAATCTCAGTGACTGTTACAATCGCACCCGCACCTCTAAATGAAGCGGCGGTTCCTTTTCCTACGTCTCCGTATCCGCAAACAGTAACACGCTTACCGGCAAGCATTACATCGGTAGCTCGGCGAACCGCATCAACGGCACTTTCTTTACATCCGTACTTGTTATCAAACTTCGACTTGGTTACTGAGTCATTGACATTAATCGCTGGCATCGGAAGTGTTCCTTTGGCCATACGCTCATAGAGTCGGTGAACCCCGGTAGTAGTTTCTTCAGAGAGACCTCTGATTTCTGCTACCAGTTCTGGATACTCATCAAGTACCATATTCGTAAGATCTCCACCATCGTCAAGAATCATGTTGAGCGGCTGACGATCTTCTCCGAAGAAAAGGGTCTGCTCAATACACCAGTTGAATTCCTCTTCGTTCATTCCTTTCCAGGCATAAACCGGAATCCCCGCTGCTGCAATAGCTGCTGCTGCGTGATCCTGAGTAGAGAAGATGTTACAAGAACTCCAAGTAACTTCAGCACCTAGAGCCACAAGAGTCTCAATAAGTACTGCCGTTTGAATGGTCATGTGCAGACAACCTGCAATACGAGCACCTTTCAAAGGCTGCGCCTGGCCATACTCTTCTCGAAGGGCCATAAGACCCGGCATCTCTGCTTCAGCAAGCTCAATTTCTTTGCGTCCCCAATCTGCTAAACTGAGGTCTTTTACTTTGTAAGGGGTGTAAGTGGGTGTTGCCATGATTAAAACCGTATTTTTACGGCCACAAAGATACCATCAATTTTCAGAAAGTGCCTTTATTTAAAAGCCTGAGTAGTAAGAGTATTCAAGATTATAAGGTCGCCGTTTGGCGGGTTTCAGAGTCTGAAGAGGAACTACGCCAAAACCTCAATCTTTCAGAGGCTTCTAAAGAGCGCCTGTCTAAGATGAAGTCAGAAGCGCATCGCAAATGTTTTCTTGCGGTAAGGCAATTACTAAAGTCTTATCAGATTGAGGATGCAGCACTGAAGTACAAGCCGTCAGGAAAGCCTTTCCTTGAAAGTGGTATTTCGATATCTATTTCGCACACTATGGGCTATGTTGCGATCGCATTAGGATTTAATCTTGAGGTTGGTGTAGATGTTGAACAACACCGCGATAAAATTTTGAAAATTGCACCACGATTTACAGGGGAAGGTGCCGTAGCTAGTCTTGAAAATATCTCAGACCGTATTGAAAAACTAACCGCTATTTGGGGAGCTAAAGAATCGATTTATAAAATCTTAGATCGGGAAGGTTTATCCTTTAGAGAGGCTATAAATATTGATGATTTTACCCTAGAGTCTCACCACAGTAGTGCGTGGGTTGACGAAAATCGATTTCACTTTACTTTTGAAACTTTCGACAACCACACCTTAGTCTATACGTATCAGACTAAAACATTATCATGAATATTGTCGAATTTTTCTTAGGACCTTATTTAGAACGCAGTACGGAGCTTATTGTTCTTGAGCTCTTGGCCTTTATATTCGGTGTGTGGAGTGTTTGGTTAGCGAAGCGGGCGCACATTGGGGTTTACCCGACAGGGATCATAGGAACAACAATAACTATGTACCTTTTCTTTACTGACCGGCTGCTCGGAGACATGCTGATGAACGCCTACTACTCATTGATGAGTATTTATGGTTGGTGGGAGTGGTCGAGACAAAAAGACGGAAAAAAAGTTCGTCAAATCACTACCATGACGAGTAAAGAAAAAGGGATTGGCCTTACCCTAGTCCTTATTACGATGCTGGTGACTTATATGGTTTATCGTCTGACCAGCACAGTAATGGATCTTTCGAATGTCATTGATATTTTTACCAGTGGAGTATTCTTCACGGCGATGTGGTTGATGGCACGAAAGAAACTAGAGAGTTGGATTCTTTGGATTTCGGCCGATTTAATCACCATTCCGCTTTATGCCTACCGAGGTTGGGGGATGCTCTCGCTACAGTATTTAATTTTTACGATACTTGCCTTTCAAGGATATTACGCATGGAGAAAATCCCTTCACAAAAACGAACTACAGTAAAGCGTATTGTTCTTTTTGGCCCTGAGTCAACGGGTAAAACGACGCTTGCCAAACAACTTTCTGAAAAGTATGAGGTGCCTTGGGTAGCTGAATACGCCAGGGAGTACCTTCAAGAGAAATGGGATCGTTCACGTACTATTTGTCAGCCTGAAGATCTAGTACCGATAGCTGTCGGACAGATGAAACTTGAAAACGAAGCAATTATTCAGGCCGAAAACGAGCAGAAACAATTCATTGTCTGCGATACAGATTTACTCGAGACTTTAGTGTACTCTGAGGTCTATTATAACGGATGGGCTGATCAAAGGCTTCTTGATGCGGTGTCTAGTCAAAACTATGACTTGTATTTACTTACGGGTATTGATGTGCCGTGGGTAGCTGACGATCTTAGAGATAAACCGCATGAAAGGGAGAAAATGTACGAGGCATTTCGTGCTGCTTTGGACGCTAATGATTGTAATTACATATCTTTACAAGGAAACCAAACAACCCGACTAGAGTCTGCTTCAACTGCCATTGAGACGCTCTTTTAAACTCTATGAATTTAGCCCGTAGAGATCAAGCCCAACTCGAGAATCTAGGTATTTCTCTATCTCAATACGAGAGACAGTTAAAACAAATCAAAGAAGGTATACCCTTCATGAATTTAGCCCGTCCTGCCACGTTGAACGATGGTATTATCTCTATTGAGGATTCAGATAAATACCTTGAAATATTTACTCAAAAAGCATCTCGGTATAAACTTCAGAAATTCGTTCCGGCCTCTGGTGCTGCTACGCGGATGTTTAAAAGTTTGTACAGCTTCTTAGATGACTTTAGACTGACTGATTCCTTCGAAGAGTATGCTGAAAAGCATCCGTCTGTAAAGCAATTCTTTGAGTATTTTGATCAATTTCCATTTGCTGAAGCTCTAAAAAACACCCTTGGACTAAACGGACCAATAAGTAACCAAGACCGTATTGCACTAGTGGGCACAATGCTTAATGAGCCACCATTTGAATTTGGTAACAAGCCAAAGGCCATCTTACCCTTTCACAAAGAAGAAGAGACTTATACTCCGATGTTTATTCATCTCATAGAGGCTTTAGATTATGCGAAGGGGAGTGTTCATTTTACAGTTTCTGAGAATCATTTGGATGCTATTTCTGAAGAAGTTGAGCGTTTAAAAAAATCGTTTGATTTTAAAGTGGAGGTTACCTATTCCTTTCAGAAAAAACACACTGACACCCCCGCTCTGAATTCTGATTTTACACCGGCAAGAATGGTAGATGGTGATTTACTTTTTAGACCAGGAGGTCACGGCGCACTTATTGAGAATCTCTCTAAACTTTCGGCAGACTTTGTCTTTATTAAGAATATCGATAATATCTCTGTACGAAGAGACTGGGCTGAACATCACAAGTTCAAGCGCATCTTAGCAGGTCTTGCTTTTGAGGTTCAAGAACAAATTCACCGCTTTCAAAAAGAGGTTTGTGAATCCCCAGAGACTACAGATCTTGCGATAATAGAATCATTTTTAAGTGCGACTTTTGGATACGAACCTAGCTCTACTTCTGGGGATCCTTTGTTTGACTTAAAAAATGCACTTTTCAGACCCTTGCGCATTTGTGCCATGGTACGAAATGAAGGTGAACCTGGAGGAGGTCCTTTTTGGGTGAATACTATCGATGGTGAGCGACTTCAGATTGTTGAGTCAGCGCAGATTGACAAGGAAAACCCTGAGCAAAACGCTATTCTTCAAGAGGCTACTCATTTTAATCCGGTAGATATTGTTTGTGGCCTTACGGATTATGGAGGAGAGCGTTATCAGCTTGAAGATTTCGTGGATTATAAACAAGGATTTATTGCCCATAAAACTTATGAAGGAAACGAGATTTTTGCCCTTGAGTTGCCTGGCTTATGGAATGGAGCTATGGCTTTTTGGAACACACTATTCGTTGAGGTGCCATCAACGACCTTTAACCCGGTGAAGACGGTAAACGACTTACTTCGCGAGTCTCATCAAAACGAGAACGATTAGTTAAAAATGTAGAGCGTATTGCCCTCGGTTCTTACCTGATATTCAGTAAGGTCGAATAGGGTCTCTGAACCTTGACGGTTAAGTAGTTGACCGGTAAATACGCTGTAACTCAGTTGATCTTCACATTGGCAGTTGACTTGACTACCTTGTAATTCAGTGGATGAACACGAACTTGGGATGTGATTCGGACACGATACTTCGAAGGCCCTAAAGGTCGAGAATCCTACGTTGGTAATGTGAATTCCCTTTACTCCACCAAGATTATTTGGGAGCGTGACCGAATTCCCTGTATTTTGAAGAGGACTATAGAGTGGAAGATTTAGATCAATTTGAACATCAAAAGAGGCCTCTGGTAAAAATGGATTTTGAATAGGAGTTATTGATTCACAGCTATATACAATGAGAAAAAGAAAAATAGCAATGAATTTAGTAGGTAATCGCAACTTTCGAGACTCTTTAGAATTTTGTATCTTTGATTTAATCCTCTCGACTGATACATCGTCTTGAGGATTTTTTAATTGTTATGACCATGGCAAAAGTAGCTTATTACACGAAAGAAGGTTTACAAAAACTGAAAGACGAGTTAAATCAATTGAAAGATGTCGAGCGTCCAAAAGCTTCGCAGGCTATCGCAGATGCAAGAGATAAAGGAGATTTGTCAGAAAATGCCGAGTATGATGCGGCTAAAGAAGCTCAAGGACTTTTAGAAATGAGAATTTCTAAGCTTGAAGAAACTTTATCGAATGCCCGTATCATCGATGAATCGCAATTAGACAATTCCAAAGTATTGGTACTGTCAACGGTTACGATTAAAAATAAAGTTAATGGTCAAGAAATGACCTATACGTTAGTAGCTGAAAGTGAGGCAGACCTCAAGACAGGAAAGATTTCAGTGAATTCTCCCATTGGTAAAGGACTTCTAGGTAAGGCTGTTGGTGATACGGCAGAGATCCAAGTACCTAGTGGTAAAATCGAATTTGAAGTAGTAAAAATTACAAGATCTTAATGGCTACTATTTTTTCAAAGATTATTTCTGGAGAAATACCCTCGTATAAAGTTGCTGAAAATCAAGACTTTTTGGCGTTTTTAGATATCAATCCTAACGCTAAAGGACATACCCTTTGTATTCCTAAAAAAGAGACGAATCGACTTTTTGATCTATCAATAGAAGACTATACCGCCCTCATGCAGTTTTCTTATTCAGTTGCTAAGGCTATTGAAAAGGTCGTCGATTGCAAACGTGTTGGTCTTTCAGTTATTGGACTAGAAGTGCCCCATGTCCATGTTCATCTTATACCGCTTAATGAGATGAAGAACGCACAATTCACACATAAAGAAAATCTAACCCCAGAAGCCTTTCAGAGCTTAGCGGCTGATATTGCAGAGGCCTATAAATCTCAAAACTAGATCATGGAATTACAAGGAAGTATCAAATTAATAGGTGAAACGAAAACTTACGGTGCAAATGGCTTCAGAAAGCGTGAAATAGTGGTTACCACCGAAGAGCAATATCCCCAAGACTTATTGGTAGAGTTTATTCAGGATAAATGTGATTTATTATCTCAATTTTCTCCAGGTCAAAAGGTAACCATAGGTATTAACCTTAAAGGTCGTGAGTGGACTTCTCCTCAAGGAGAGGTAAAGTATTTCAATTCGATTCAAGGTTGGAGAATTGAAGCTCAACAATCTGCTCCTGCTGCAACATCAGAGAGCGGAATGCCGCCACTCCCCCCTTTAGATAGCTTCCCAGCAGCTGACCAGACTAGTGAGGAAGACTTTGACGATCTCCCTTTCTAAACAGATTGATGTAAAAAGCATTCTATACTATGGTCGTTGGTTAAACCGTTGGCCTGCATAAAGGCATAGCACACCACGGGGCCCATAAACTTGAAGTTTGCTTTTTTAAATTTCTTTGAAAGTGCCTTTGCTTCTTCAGTTGTAGAAGGAAGGGCTCTTGAATTGGCAAACTTCGGTTGAAGTACCTTTTCATTGGTGACCTCCCAAACAAATTGACTTAAGGAAATGCCTTCTTTATTTAAAGAAAGTACGCTCTGAGCATTTTGAATGGTGGCTTCGATCTTCAATCGATTCCTAATGATGTTTTCATCAGACATTAATCGCTCTACATCTTTTTCGTTGTAGTTCGCAATTTTCTCTGCATCGAAGTTGTCGAAGGCTTTTCGAAAATGCTCTCTTTTACGTAAGATGGTGATCCAACTTAATCCTGACTGAAAGCTTTCTAAAACTAAACTTTCAAAAAGCTTTTGGTCGTCTCTATTCGGTCTACCCCATTCGTTGTCGTGGTAGGCAATATAAAGAGGGTCTTCACCGCACCAGTGGCATCTACTTTGCATAAGTGGTTATTTGATAAGCGTAAAACTAAGCCACCGAACTGCATTATCTTTACAGTCAACGAAAATTCAGAATGAATTATAGCGATTACAAAGAATTACACAAGCGTTTAGTAGACGAGAATAGAACCACTGGAGGCCACACAGAACCGGCTTACCTAGAATATACGCAGCTGAATTGGCAGCGGATAAAACGCTGGGAAAAGCAAGCAAAGCTCACTGATCAGGAAATAAACTGGCTCAAAGAGCAAAAGGCATCTGTAAGATGGGTTGTGCTTACTGAACCTTGGTGCGGTGATGCGGCGCCTTCATTGCCTTTAATGGCCAAAATTGCCGAAATCCACCCTAGTCTTGAGTTAGAAATTCTACTTAGAGACGATAACATTGAATTGATGAATCAATTTTTGACGGGAGGTGCTCAATCGATTCCTAAACTTATTCAATATTCGGGAGGCACTATTAGCAGTTGGGGCCCACGACCTGAAGGTGCTGCGAGAATGATCGATGATTATAAAATTCAGCACGGAAAGCTAGATGCGACTGCGAGGGAGCAGTTACAGCAGTGGTATAATGAGAATAAGGGACGAGAGATTGTTTCAGAATTGTTAGTCCTCCTTGGCCGGAAATAAATAGGTGATTGTTCCTTCTTGATAAGGCTTGCCAGACTCTTGAAAACGGGAAAGTTTAGCATATTCAATGGCGTTGTCTACTAGACATCCGTTGCTCGTTGATGAGAATTCAGGACTAAACCAGGTATCGATTACTCTACCTCGATTATCTACTGCAACATTGATGACGATTTCACCTCCTTCTAAGCATTTATATACAGGTACCGGAAGTTCGCGGTGTACGCGTCCTTTTAAATTGTAACTGATGGTCGTTCGTTTGGCTAATTTGATGGGTTGTCCTTTTGGTGGGGCATTCTCCTTCATTCGATTAATACGATCCTCGATTTCCTGACTTAAGGCTCCAATCCCAGAACCGGCGGCCATTTCGGCGGCCATTTTTGAATAGTCTTTTCCAGCTTCGAGACTTTCCAAAGAAGCCAAAGGTTCTGGGTCTTCATATTCAGATTCCTTTCCTGCTTCGTTAGAGGCTTTATTCGTTTCTACTTTGAAAGCCTCGAAACGTGTTTCCTCCAATTTTTTAAAAAAGTCAGGTTCGGGATCTTTGATGACTTCGATTATCTCATTGCGATTGAGATTTAATTCGATACTATATCCGAATAGAAGCATACTTATAAGAATCATCAAAACCCCAGTAATTACTCGAGCGATTCGCTGTGCCCTTCTGACTAATTCACGCATAAGCTTTCTTTAATCTCTTCAGGGGTTAAAGCAGAAGCTACCTCGTATTCTCCGATTTTGGTTCGGCGGAGGGCACTAAGATGAGCGCCAGATTTGAGCGCTTTACCGTAGTCATGAGCGAGCGATCTGATGTAGGTTCCTTTTGAGCAGACGACCTCAAAGTCGACTTCCTTTTTTGAATCGAATTTTGAAGGGTTAATTTCGAAAGAGTGAATTTCAATTTTTCTAGGTTGAATCTCAGTTTCTTGACCTTGTCGAGCGTATTCGTATAGGCGTTTCCCGTCTTTTTTAAGCGCAGAAAATAGAGGTGGAATCTGCTCTATTTCCCCCTTGAATTGGCTGGTTTTTTCTTGAAGATCTTCGATGCTGATATGTGCGGTTTCGAAGGTTTTGTCAAATTCGGTTTCTAGATCGTAAGAAGGGGTGGTGTTCCCAATTGAAATCGTTCCCGTGTAGGTTTTTATTTGACCTTGAAAAATAGGTATTCGCTTGGTAAACTTTCCCACACAGATAATTAAGAGCCCGCTAGCTAAAGGATCTAGTGTACCTGCATGTCCAATTTTGATCTTCTTTAATTTCAGTTTTTTTAAGAGGGCCCATTTGATGGCGTTTACAGCTTGAAAAGAACTCCATCCGAGAGGTTTATCAACGAGAAGCAGCTGACCTTCGAGCCATTGTTCGGTAGTTAATTCGCCTATGTTCTCCATGAATTATAAAAATATTAATGCCGATACACCCGCTAACACGCAGTAGACTGCGAAATAGGTAAGCTTACTTTTCTTCACCAGTGCAATCATCCATTTACAAGCGAGAATTCCTGAAAAGAAGGCACTCAGAAAACCGATGATTAGCGGCACTGTTTCGATTTCAGTACTGAAAATAGATCCACTTAATAAATCTTTAGCAATCTTACCGAAGATAAGCGGAACCACCATTAGAAAAGAAAAGCGCGCCGCCTCAGACTTGTCGAGCCCTAAAATAACTGAAGTTGAAATGGTTGCCCCGCTTCTTGATATACCTGGCAAAATCGCAATTGCTTGAGCGATACCGATTAGAAAGGCATCTCTATAATTAAGCGATTTTTGACTTGCCTTACTGCGATCTGCGATGACTAGTAAAAGGGCGGTTAAAATGAGCATCATCCCCACTAGGGTGAGGTTGCCCGAGAAAAATGAATCGATGAGGTCTTCAAAGAAAAACCCTACTGCTGCTGCAGGGAGCATCGATAAGATGATAGAAAAGGTGAATGTTGTTGAAGAAGGGTCTTTGGAAAGTGTTTTTTTAATGATCTCCCATACATCTTTTCGAAATAAGAAAAGGGTGCTTAGAGCGGTAGCGAAATGAAGGATTACCGTAACAAGTAGGCTTTCTTTTGGCAATGCTTCGCTCCCCAATAAAGCTTTGGCTAACTCTAAATGACCACTTGAAGAGACGGGTAAAAATTCGGTTAGACCTTGGATTAGACCAAGTATTAAAGATTCAATGACACTCATTTCTTCGGCCTGTAGAGTATAGCATAGGCTTGTAGAGCTAGGCCTATAATGATTAATGTTGGTGCGAGTCTGATTCTTCTAAAATTATAAATCTCTGGATTGAATACTTGGGGATCATCACTTCTTCCGCCACTCATAAGTATGAATCCAACGGCGATTAAAATAATTCCGGCAATGATGATTTGATAATTTCTTTTTTCTAGTAGCGGTCGTTTCATAGGTTATGCAAAATCGTTAGTTGCCTTGAGCGACAAGAATCTTGAAGTGGCTAAGTAGGTACTGAAGACCGTGATGGTCGTTCCTAATAGATATAGTAGTGAGATAATAGCTCCAAGGGCATAATAGTCTGCCGTGAGTTTAAGGTTGGGATACCACTTGTCTAATTCAAAATACAGAGTGATTAGTAGTATCGATGATAGGGTTGCGCCAAGAAGCCCGAGTCGTAAATTAATCCAGATAAACGGCCAGCGAATAAAGGCCTTTTTTGCCCCAACGAGTCGAAGTGTCTTGATCACCAAACGTTTAGAATAAATAGATAGTTTGATCGAACTATTAATGAGTAGAATGGAGAAAAGCAGTAAGATAACTGCTCCGACGGCAAGCGCTTTTTGGATCGAAGAAAAGTTGCTTTCTAGTAATCCCAACAATTCAGTGTCATAAATCACTTCCTCAACAAATGGCCGTTGCTCCAGATCGGTCGCGAGTTGGTCGATTGAACTCACTGATACAAATGGAGCTTTTAACGCTATTTCAATACCATCCCTAAGAGGATTAAACCCTAGGAACTCTACAAAGTCTTGTCCGATTTCTTCGCTGTAATTTTTAGCAGCCTCTTCTTTAGAAATGAAGGTGACCGCTAAGGTATTTTCGTCTAACTCAAAACCTTTGAGTAATTGAGCTTTCTCTACCTCTTTGGCGTTGGGACTTAAATAGGCGGTAACGATGAGTTGTTCCTTAAAATAATCACCTAACCGGCTGGCGTTAAAAACAAGTGTGCATAGGAGCCCTACGAGAATAAGAACCACAGTTATACTCAAGGCTACAGAGATATAAGAAGATCTCAATCTTCTTTTTTCATAACGTGCGATGTAAGAGCTCATGAATTGCTTTGGAGCACTAAAATTAGCAAAGTAAATCTAGATTTTCAGCCTCGGTTTATTCGCAGTACTTTTAAGGCCCAAAATATCGGTCAAAAATGAATTATAATTTTAACGAGATTGAGGCCAAATGGCAGCGTTATTGGGCAGAAAATGAAACCTTTAAAGCAGAGGATCATTCGGCCAAGCCGAAGTATTATGTGCTAGACATGTTTCCTTATCCTTCGGGGGCTGGGTTACACGTAGGCCATCCGCTCGGATACATCGCTAGCGATATCTACGCCCGCTTTATGCGCCATCAGGGTTATAATGTACTTCATCCGATGGGATATGATTCGTTTGGGTTACCCGCCGAGCAATATGCGATTCAAACAGGGCAGCATCCGGCGAAAACAACCGAGGTTAATACGGCTCGTTATTGCGAACAATTAGATCGAATAGGTTTTTCATTTGATTGGTCTCGTCAATTCAAGACTTCTGAACCTAGTTATTACAAGCATACCCAGATGATTTTTATTCATTTGTTTAATTCCTGGTACGATAAGGATACGGATAAGGCAAGATCGATCACCGATTTAGTCGCTTGTTTTGAGAAAGAGGGAAATAGTAGTGTGAATGCGCACTCTGATGAAGATACTCCGATTTTTACCTCTGAAGAGTGGAACAGAATGAGCACTGAAGCCCAAGAAGATCTTCTTCAAAAGTATCGCCTGACTTATCTCGCAGATATTGAAGTGAACTGGTGTCCTGAATTAGGCACGGTTCTAGCCAATGATGAAATCGTCAATGGAGTCTCTGAGCGTGGCGGACACCCAGTGGTTCGCAAAAAAATGAAGCAATGGAGCATGCGAATTACCGCTTATGCCGACCGTTTGCTTCAAGGGCTATCAACCATTGATTGGCCCCAGCCTCTTAAGGATTCTCAAACCAATTGGATCGGACGATCTGAAGGTGCCGAAGTTAGCTTTCAAGTTGAGGGTCACCAAGAACTTATCAAAGTATTTACCACTCGACCTGATACCCTGTTTGGGGTGAGCTTTATGACGCTTGCTCCCGAGCATGATCTAGTAACCAAGATTACCACAGATGCCCAGCGCGCTGAGGTGGAGGCCTATATTGAAGAAACTGCAAAGCGTTCAGAACTTGATCGGATGTCTGACGTGAAACGAATTACAGGTGCTTTTACCGGCGCATATGTACTTCATCCATTTTCAGGGGAGCGAATCCCGGTTTGGATTGGTGATTACGTACTCGCGAGCTATGGAACGGGAGCTGTAATGGCGGTTCCCTGTGGAGACCAACGCGATTATGATTTTGCAAAGCACTTCAACCTTTCGATTCCTAATGTTTTTGAAGGAATTTCTATAGAAGATGAGGCGTTTACAGACAAAGGAACGACGATCATCGCAAACTCGGATTTCTTGGATGGATTAGATTACGCCACTGCGAAGCGTACCATGATTGATCGTCTGGAGGCAGAAGGTAAAGGAACAGGCAAGGTTAATTATCGTCTAAGAGATGCAGTATTCAGTCGTCAACGTTATTGGGGAGAACCTTTCCCAGTTTATTATGTGAACGGTAGACCTCAAATGTTACCTGAATCAGCCCTTCCTCTCGAATTACCAGAGGTTACACAATATTTACCTACCGAAAAGGGTGATCCGCCCCTAGGTAACGCTAAAGTTTGGGCTTGGGATGCTGTCAACCAGAAGATAGTAGACGTAGATCTTATTGATCACCAAACGATCTTTCCACTAGAGTTGAATACCATGCCGGGTTGGGCGGGTTCTTCTCAATACTTCAATCGATTTATGGACCCTCACAACGAGACCGAGCTTGTCGACAAAGAGAAAGTAGCTTATTGGAAAGGAGTAGATCTCTATATCGGAGGTAGTGAACACGCCGTAACTCACCTTTTATATGCTCGCTTTTGGCAGCATTTTATGTACGACCTAGGCCTTGTTTCTCAGCCTGAATTTGCTCAGAAATTGATTAATCAGGGAATGATTACGGGTCTTTCGGCAATTGTATATAGAAAGTCGAAAACTAATACCTACTATTCTCATGGCTTAATTGATTTTAAAGATTCGTCTGCTGAGAATTATGTTGACCACTTTGAAAAATTGAGAGTGGATGTAGGCCTTATTAATTCAAGTGATGAATTAGATATCGAAGGTTTGAAAAAATGGCAGCCTCAATACGCCGATGCCAGTTTTGTTCTTGAGAAAGACAGATATGTTGTTGGTCGTGAGGTGGAGAAGATGTCTAAGCGATGGTATAACGTGGTGAATCCGGATCAGATTTGTGAAGAATACGGAGCCGATGCATTACGCCTTTACGAAATGTTCTTAGGCCCATTAGAGCAGTCTAAACCATGGAACACCGCAGGTATTACAGGGGTGTCAGGATTTCTTAAGAAACTATGGAAATTATATGAGTCAGTAAATGATGAAAATCCAAGTGCAGAATCGTTTAAGATTCTACATAAGACGATCAAAAAGGTGCAAGATGATCTAGAGTCGTTCTCGTTCAACACTTCTGTTTCGTCATTTATGATCTGTGTAAATACGCTGACTTCTGAAAAGTGTTTTTCTAGACAAATCCTTGAGCCTTTAGCCATTCTTGTTTCACCCTACGCACCTCATATTGCTGAAGAGTTATGGGTGAAGTTGGGTAATTCACCTTCGATAGCACATCAGCCCTTCCCAGTCTTTGACGCGGGTTATTTAGTCGAATCTGAAAAGGAATATCCGGTTTCTTTCAATGGAAAGATGCGCTTTAAGATTACTTTGAGCGCTGATGCATCCAAAGATGAGATCGAAAAAGCGGTCATGGCTCATGAAAAGACTGCGGAGCAACTAAAGGGCGCAGCCCCGAAAAAGGTCATTGTGGTCCCTGGAAAAATTGTCAATATCGTTGTTTAATAAGTTCATTCTATAATTATGGGCGGATATTATCTATTACTCATTGCAATAACCCTGGTAAGTGCCGGTGTTTCTCAGCGATTAAAATCTAAGTTTAGAAAGTACGAGAAAACGAAACTTTCGGGCGGATGGTCAGGTCTTGAAATTGCTCAAAAAATGCTAGATGATCACGGCATTAGCGATGTTCGCGTTATTTCTACTCCCGGTAAGTTAACAGACCATTACAACCCTCTAGACAAAACCGTAAATCTTAGCGAGGCGGTTTACTCAGGAAGAAATGCATCTGCGGCTGCGGTAGCTGCACATGAAGTAGGACATGCAGTACAACATGCAGAGGCATACCGATGGTTGACCATGCGATCACAGCTCGTTCCGATTGTTCAAGTTTCTTCGGGACTTTCAACTTGGATTGTAATTATAGGGATTGCCCTTTCTTTTGGCGCAGGAAGCTCCTTTGGTTTTCTTATCGCTCTTCTAGGCCTTGGGCTTATGGCAATTGCAACTGTTTTTAGCTTTATTACCCTTCCTGTTGAATACGATGCCAGCCGAAGAGCTTTAGCCTGGTTAACAAGAGAGAAGATGCTTACCGATCAGGAGTATGATGGGGCTCAGGATGCATTGAAATGGGCCGCAAGGACTTATCTAGTCGCGGCGTTAGGTGCTTTAGCTTCACTACTTTACTGGGCGATGCAGGTCATGCGCTCTAGAGACTAATTTGACGATCGATTTGTTGATTCAGAGAGATGAAGGTTTCTGTTCTTGAGATTCCTTCGATTCGTTGAATGTGATTGTTCAGAATCTGCATTAGGTGTTCATTGTTCTTACAAAGTACCTTGATGAGAATGGACCAGTTCCCCGTGGTATAATGGCATTCTAAAACTTCAGGGATCTCTTGCAACGCTCGAACTGCAGACGGATTATTCATGGCTTTGTCTAAGTATACACCAATATATGCCATCGTACTATAGCCCAGTTTCTTGGTGTTTATCATCATTTTTGAACCTTCTAACACACCCGCTTGCTCTAGTTTTCTTAACCGTTGATGAATAGCTGCTCCCGAAATTCCTACCTTTCTTGAAATTTCAAGAATCGGGGTTCTCGCATCCTTCATTAGATAAGATAGTATGGTTTTATCTATTCCGTCTAGTGTATAGGTTAAATCTGAGTTCTTCATGTGATGAATTTTAAGCGTTTAAGATACATATACTTATAAAATAGAAGCGAAATGAGAATAAAAGTTTCAATAACGTTGTTTTTAGGAATGATCGCTGTCGTTCTTGGAGCCTTAGGATCTCATGCCTTAAAGGAAGTGCTGACTCCTGAGCAATTAGAAAGCTTTACGATAGGGGTTCGGTATCAGATGACCCACGTTTTACTCTTAATGGTCGTTTTATTAACCTCTTATTTTGAAGAAGGGATTAAGCAAACTTCTTTCTGGTTGACTATTGTAGGAATACTATTATTCTCAGGAAGTATTTACCTCCTCAATCTACAGCAATTACTAGGTATGAAACTTTCGTTTCTGGGTCCTGTGACCCCGATAGGCGGGCTATTTTTAATAACAAACTGGGGATTTTTAGCGATTAAGGCTCTTAAGAATTAACTTCACCGATGTACTTCTGAAGCGCCATGGTCATGGACGGAGTTTCAGGAGTAGGTGCTTTGATATTCACCACCAATCCTTTGGCCTCTGCAGCTTTAATTGTACTGCTACCAAAAGCAGCGATTCTCGTGTTGTTTTGAGCGAAATCAGGAAAATTGTGAAACAAGCTCTCAATTCCTGTTGGGCTAAAGAAAACGAGAATATCGTAATAAACGTCTGCTAAATCTGACAGGTCACTCATAACCGTCTTATAGAAGATTCCTCGAGTCCAATTAATTCCAAATTCATTTAAGGTATCTGGTATAACTGGCTTTAGTGAGTCAGATGACGGTAATAAGTAGGTCTCGTTTTTGTATTTCTTGAAGTTAGGAGCAAGGTCAGATAGTAGACGCTGCCCTACATAAATTTTACGCTTGCGATAAACCACATATTTTTGAAGATAAAAAGCAACCGCTTCAGACTGACAGAAGTATTTCATGGTATCTGGAACCTTGAAGCGCATTTCTTCGGCTAGTCGAAAATAATGGTCTACGGCATTACGACTGGTTAGAATAATGGCAGTGAAATTACTGAGGTCGATTTTTTGCGCTCGTACCTCTTTAGAATCTACCCCTTCAACATGAATGAATGGTCTGAAATCGACAGTGAGTTTTTCTTTCTCTATGAGCTTTGCATAGGGTGAGTTCTCTAATTTCGGCTCAGGCTGAGAAACCAATATGGTTTTCACTTTCATACTCATATTCATTTAATGACCTTTAACAGCAATGCTATCAAGGGCGCCATTTCAAGAGTGCAAATATACAAAATAAACCCTATACCAAATCGGATGTTACTGCGTTGTGTCTTTTTAATAACGCTGACATAACTTAAAATTTGTAAAGCAATAAGTGCTGTAAAATAAAGCGGTTCAAGAATCGAGTAGGGTACGATCTCTGCGAAATAAAGCCATGTAAATAAAAAAGAGAGGAGTCCTTGATAGGCTAAAAAACTGATGACGACACTACTAATAAGTTTAGTAGCCTTTTTTCTCTTAAAGAGAAGAGCTCCAGCGTTTGATCGAAGAATCTGTTTGAACAACAAAACACCTAGGATAAAAAAATAGCCATTATACTCCAGTTTGTCATCGAGGGTAGCTTTAAAACTTAGTTTTTCCATTAAATAAGAAAGGCTAAAAACCCCTGTTGCCAAAAATCCCCAAAGGGTGAAGCGCCATGATCGCAATTTTGAGTCATAGAGCCTAATAAAAGTATCGTTGATGGGAAGTTGAAGAAAGAGTCTAAAAGGTTCGGGGTAGTTCCTTTTGATAAGTACTAACAGACCTAAAAGGATAAAGCAAAAGATAAAAATAGTATCCGCATTCATGGTCTTGAAGGTTGGGCAAACTTATGAATAATTCGCGGAGGCAGGCCTGGTGATGAAATACCTATTCGATAAAAAGGATGGGATGGGTTGAGCACAGGAAAAGAGGTCGTATGATCCTCTTCAATCGTTAGTACATCCATCGTTTGAACGCGTCTAAACTCATCTAACTCTGCTAAATAAAGTTTTCCCGGTAATGTGCGCTTAAAGTGAATAGACGTTGAATCGATAGTAACTTCTTCAGGTAAAATCAGATTGAGGTAGGTGGTTGTACTCCAGAATAGATCTCCTTTTTTAGGACTATGAACGCGTTGTTCGAAATCGTAGCGCTTAGAACTGACTACAAAAACAGAATCTTGATTAATACGTGACCAGCGTGTATCAAAATCATACTGATTTGGTCGGTAAGTGAGGGTGTTATAGGATAATCCTACTTGTCTACTGTAAAATTCATAGAGGGCAGCACGTTGATAAGAATCTATAAATAGTACGGGTTTACCATTCGCTTTAGCTGAGATTTTCTGTGACCATTCCTTGATACCATGAGGTTCGAGATGTATTGGAGATAGTTGTTCAAAGGCCATCAAAAATCTGAGACTAAAAATCAGAAGGATACTTACGAGCCCTAACCTCTTAATTCGTTTTGTCTCAACTAGGGAAAGTGGTCTTTCGACGAAGATCAGAAGTAAAGGATAGACTATGGGGAGTAGCCATTGAAGTTGAGATTTTTTACTGAAAGACGAAAAGAAGAAAAACGCAAGAACTAACCAGACCGAAAATCTTAGCCCTTTTTCGAAGAGGTTTCTCGTATTGGTCGAAGTTAAGGCTCGATAAAAGTCGAAAAAGAATAATCCGATAATGGCGATGGCGTTTAGGAAGAATCCTCCAGTGAATGGGAAAAATTCATAGGCATGATTCGGACGTTCCGAAAAATGAAATCTCAAGGTCACCCATTCGTTTTGTGATAGCCACAATAAGTGTGGGCCGAATAAAAGTAAGCTCAGCGCGACCGACTTCCAGGCCCTACGATCTTTGATTAAGGCAGGGTTAGAAGCGATCACGCCAAATATGATTAATATGCCTGTATACTTGCTATACATGAGACCCGCCATAGCTATACTTAGGGTAAAGACAGCGTATTTTGTCTTTAAGAGAAATTGCTTGTAGGCGTAAAAGAACAGCGCTGTAAACAGGAGTGTTCCTGTGTCGGGTAAGGTGAGAAATCCGTAGAGATTGACTAAGGGTAAGCCTAGTAGCAACAGAGAAAACAGTCCTTTAGACATTCTATCCTTGGTCTCCCTACTTAATGTTTGGTACAGTAGCCAATAACTCAGTGATACACTAAGCACACTTAAAATTCGAACGCCAAAAAGTCCCAAGCCTTCAATCGATGAGGGAAGTGCTAGTAAGGCAACAAAAGGTGGGTGATCGAAATACCCCCAGTGCATATTCTTTGCGAAATAGGCATAATAAGCCTCGTCTTTTAATAGGCCAGTGAAACTTGCCTGAAGCAGATTGATCAGGGTAATTACAACGAGTTGAATTTGAAAGGAAAACTTGAGCCTCATCACAGAAATCAAAGGTACGTTTTTGAAGTTGTCTTTTGGATCGACACAAATGTCCTATTTTAGTCGCCTATGAGTGAATGCCTAGTCATTATCCCAACCTATAACGAAATCGAAAACGTTGCACTGATCATTGCTGCGGTTCAAGATTTAAACAAAGGGTATCATGTACTCATCGTTGATGATAATTCTCCCGATGGAACGGCAGATAAGGTTCGTGAATTACAGCAACGTTATCCCGACTCACTTCACCTCGAGATAAGAACTGAAAAATCCGGGCTTGGCACCGCTTATATTCATGGATTTAAATGGGCCTTAGCAAGGGGCTACTCCTTTATTTTTGAAATGGATGCTGACTTTTCTCATACTCCAAGTGATTTAATTCGGCTACACGCTGCCTGTCAGAACGGTGCTGATGTCGCCATTGGCAGTAGATATTGCAAGGGAGTGAATGTGGTGAATTGGCCACTACATCGAATACTACTTTCCTATGGGGCTTCCTTTTATGTTCGTTTAATCACCGGAATGCCTGTATATGACCCTACAGCCGGTTTTATGTGTTATCGGGCTTCGCTTTTAAAGCAATTGAATTTAGATGCCGTACGTTTTGTCGGATATGCCTTTCAAATTGAAATGAAATTCAGAGCTTACAAGAAGGGTGCAAAGATCAAAGAGGTGAGTATTGTTTTCACCGATCGTATCAGAGGGGTGTCGAAGATGAGTGGCGCAATTGTCAAAGAAGCCATTCTCGGGGTGCTTAAAATGCGTTTGGATAGTATCTTTGCTAAAAAGAGATTCTACTATGCCGAAAACTCTGATTAAAAATGCGAGAATTGTAAATGAATCATCCATTTTTGAATCTGACATTCTCGTTGAAGATCAGTTCATAAAAAAAATAGCTTCCTCCATCTCAGATGATACCGCTGAGGTTATTGATTTACAGGGACAGCTACTTTTACCCGGATGTATTGACAATCAGGTCCATTTTCGCGAACCAGGATTAACCCATAAAGGAACAATTGCAACAGAGAGTCGAGCAGCGCTAGCAGGCGGAATTACAACTTTCATGGAGCAGCCAAATACCAACCCTCAAACGGTTACCTTCGAAGCTTTAGAAGATAAATTTGATCGAGCAGCAAAGGGTTCTTATGTGAATTACTCTTTTTTCTTTGGGGGTACGAATGACAACCTAGAACTTATTAAAAGATTAGACATTAATGCTTGCGCAGGTATCAAGCTTTTCCTTGGTTCTTCGACAGGTAATATGCTGGTTGATCGAGAAGAAACTATTCGTGGGATCTTTTCAAACACCGAAATGGTTATCGCCGCACATTGTGAAGACGAACCCACTATTAGGGCGAATACTGAGGCGGCCATAAAGAAATATGGAGAGGATATTCCGATTGAAATGCATCCGATCATTAGATCTAGAGAGGCTTGTTATCAATCATCTTCAAGAGCCATCGAACTGGCGAGAGAGACTGGAGCAAAACTTCATGTGTTTCACGTATCTACCGCTGAGGAACTTGAACTTTTTGATGCGCATTTACCTTTTGAAAAGAAGCAAATTACTGCAGAGGTATGTTTACACCACCTTTGGTTTAGTGATAAGGATTATGCAGATAAGGGTACCTTGATTAAGTGGAATCCGGCTGTAAAAAGTGCTTCTGATCGAGATGCTCTTTGGGAAGGTGTTCGAGGAAATGCTCTAGACATCTTAGCCACAGACCACGCACCTCATACGATCGATGAGAAATCAAATGCGTACCTCAAAGCTCCATCTGGAGGACCACTAGTTCAGCATGCACTACTGGGTTATTTAGATAAAGTTGAAGAAGGCGCCTTTGATCTTGAAACACTCGTTCAAAAATTTGCACATAATGTTGCTGATCGATATCATATCGATCGTCGCGGGTACATTAGAGAAGGTTATTATGCCGATTTGGTAACCGTTAAGAAAAACCCACATCAGGTAACTAAGGAAAGTCTATTGTATGATTGTAAGTGGAGCCCATTTGAAGGACACACTTTCGCCTATACCGTTGATAAAGTTTGGGTAAATGGTCATTTAGGCTATTCGAATAGAATAGTGAGTGAAGATCGTCATGCCCAAAAACTAGCATTTACTAGAAAATGAGAATCGTCTATACTGTTGTACTATTGGTTTTGCTGATTTCTTGCTCTACAAGAATGATGGAGCCGCCAGAAGACCTTATCGAAGAGGGCGTTTTTTCAGACATTCTTTATGATATAGCGGTATTAAAAGCGGTTCATAGTACTTCCCCTGCGACTTTAGAAAGTCAGGGGATACTTATCATGCCTTATATCTATGAGAAGTATGACGTGGATAGTCTTCAATTGATTAATTCAAATAAGTATTACTCGACACTAGGCGATCGCTATTTTAAGTTATTTGAATCTATTGAAACTCGATTAGCAGAAAAAAGCGAGGTGATCGATAGTCTTCGAGCTGAAGCCGCATCTAAGCCCCAGCGCATGTAGCGCGATAAGATTTAGATAGTTGCTTTAATTCAGTTTCGAAATCTTCTAGCTCCACTTCACCCAGTTCAGGATAATCAGATAGGGTCGGATAGATCGATTCTGAGGTTAGCGAGTCAACAATCTCAGGGGATAGCGTGCGTGGCTTTCTGAAAATAAAAGCAAAAACACCTTCGATGACGCTTAAGACTCGTAATATCGATTTGCCGATCATTACTATTCTTTCTGCACCCATCGCCTGGGCAAGCTCATCGTATCGCATGATTCTAGAGACGAGAATAGTAGGAGTTTTCTGTTCATCTTTTGAAAGATAAAGGGTGCATTTCACCACCGTATTTGCTGAGGTTAAGCCAACAGAACCTTTTGTAACCCTTGTTTTTGATTGAGCGAGTTGCTTGAAGATGCTCCCGCTCGGTCTATCCCAGAAGAAATCACCTAAGATTACTCCAGGCCGAACAATAGTCGCCTTAATACCTTCTTGTATTCCTCGATATACCTCTAATTCAGATAAATATTTGGTATACCCGTAATAACTCGACGCACCTTCGTTGGCCGCTGCAATTGAACTAATGAAGATTAGGTTGATTTTTTTAGCTATCAGTGCATTAACCAGATTTCTCGTTCCCTCAACATTGGTCTTGTATAGCTGGCTTTTGAATTTAGGATCGAATGAGATAAGTGCAGCGCAATGAATGACCGTATCGACTGCTTCTAGGGCCTGATCAAGTAAATCGATTTGATCATACGAACCTTTCAACCATTCGATATAGTTGAGGTCTTTTTCTTTTTGATGATACTTGAAAAAAGCAATGACTTCTATTCGCTTCTCTTCGGTTCTGTAGAACGCACGAATCTTCTTTTTTTGAGAACTAAGACTAAGAAGAAAATGAGCCCCTAGCATACCTGTGGCTCCTGTGACTAAAATCATAATGTAAATGTAGGCAAAGAAGCTATATTTGTAGGCCTAAAGTTATGATGAGCAAGACATTTATAGAAGAGTTACAGTGGAGAGGAATGGTGCATGATTTTATGCCAGGCCTCGAAGATCATTTGAAAGAATCGATGCGTTCGGCTTATGTGGGCTTTGACCCAACAGCTGATTCGCTACATATCGGAAATTTGGTAAGCATCATGATGCTGCGTCATTTTCAGATCGCAGGGCATCGCCCTATAGCCTTGGTTGGAGGAGCTACCGGAATGATTGGTGATCCTTCTGGAAAATCGAAAGAGCGTAACCTGCTCGATGAAGCTACTCTTCGACATAACCAGGAAGCCATCAAGAATCAGCTAGCGAAGTTTTTAGATTTTGACCCTTCTCTTGACAATAGTGCTGAGCTTGTTAATAATTACGATTGGATGAAAGATTTTAGTTTTCTAGCTTTCATTCGAGATGTAGGTAAACATATTACCGTCAATTATATGATGGCTAAAGAGTCGGTGAAAAAAAGAGTTTCTGCCGAAGAAAGCGATGGGATGTCTTTCACTGAGTTTACCTATCAGCTCGTTCAGGGTTATGACTTCTTGCACTTATATCGCGACAAAGAGGTTAGTCTTCAAATGGGCGGAAGCGACCAGTGGGGAAATATTACCACGGGTACGGAGCTCATTCGACGTGTGGTTAGTGGTAAAGGTTTTGCACTTACCTGCCCATTAGTTACGAAGGCTGATGGAACAAAATTCGGAAAGTCTGAAGGAGGAAATATTTGGTTAGATCCTAATAGAACTTCCCCTTATAAGTTCTATCAATATTGGTTGAATACTTCTGATGAGGATGCTGCTCATTTTATTAAGATTTTCACCTTCTTAGAAAAAGAAGAAATTGATTCCTTGATCAGTGAACATTTGGAGGCACCACATTTAAGGGTACTACAGCAGCGTCTTGCTAAAGAGGTAACTATACTAGTTCATTCTGAGGCTGACTATGAGAATGCAGTGGCTGCCAGTGCCATTTTATTTGGTAAATCCACCGCTGATGACTTAAAACAGCTTCCTGAAAAGGTTTTCCTAGAGGTATTTGATGGGGTGCCGAGTGCTGAGGTGTCTAGAGCTAGATTTGACGAAGGTCTCGATATGATCGCTGCCTTGGCTGCTGAAACTGGATTTTTCGCCTCTAATGGTGAAGCACGTCGTGAATTAAAACAACAATCTGTTTCGGTAAACAAATCGAAAGTTGGTGAAGATTATAGACTTTCATCAGAAGATTTAATAGCCTCTAAATATGTGCTTCTTCAAAAAGGTAAAAAGAATTATTACCTATTGAAGGTTGTTTAGACCATCATCAAATTACATCCTCTAATTTCTGCTGTATCGAATCTACCAAGCACTTCGAAACTCCCGTCAGAATAAGTCTTGCCTAAGTCTTCTGTTGCTATAAATGCACAGGAATAGATATTGGCTAAATCAATGATGTTGATTCCGCCCGTTTTTTCGTGTGAGCTAATGGTAAAAGGATCCTCTGCCTCTCGAATCATTATCTTCATCCAGGGTGCAGAATAAAAAATACCCTCTCCTTTTGAGTAGGCTTGCGAAAACAACTCGGTCATTCCATACTCAGAATGAATCGTGTCTAGCTCGAAAGCCGTTTTCAATTGGAGATGTACTTCCTCTCTGACAATTTCTTTTCTCCTTCCTTTCATTCCGCCCGTCTCCATAACAATAGTATTCTGTAAAGCCATAGGATTGCTTTCTGCCCAATCGAGAAGTGCATAGGTGACTCCGATTAGCAGCTTTTTTTCATCATTCGCTAATAGTTTAATTAGCTCTTGATCTCCTAACTTATAATAACCTGATCCTGACTTTGCTTTCTTTATTAGATAGTCGACCATGTAAATAAGTGATGAATGGGTTTGCTCCTTATAAGAAGGTAGAAGTGCTAATAACACTAAATCTGAAATAGGCCCGTAGGTCGCTTCGAAAAAAGTTAGAAAGCTTTTTTCGTACCCCTCTAATGAATGATAGAAGTGTTTGCTTCGATTGGGCTGAGCCGTAGTTCCCGAACTCATAAAGAAACCCTCTTCTTTTCGGTTTTTATGAAAGACTTTATGAGACTTAAAAAATGAAATGGGTAGAAAAGGGATCTCAGCTAGTGAGGAGACATTGCTTGGCCCTTTCCCTAGGAGTCGGCAGTAAGTGTGATATACCTCAATGTTCTGAAACTGATCTCTGAAAAGAGCCAGGGCGTTTTCTTCAAAATCAACTTCGGTTGTAGATATGAATTCTGCTTCTGCCATTGTGTTTTAAATGTGAAACAAAGTTAACTAGAATGGTTTGTTTTTCGTTTAAGACTAATGAATTAAGGGCTTTCAGGAGACTAGGAAACACACCTTAAAGATTAATTAACATTTAAGAACGAAAGACTTAACCTTTTTAAGGATTTATATATCGAAAGTTAACCTTCTTCTAAAATAAACACGAAAATGCCCCCGTAGTTTTGAATAAAATTTAAAAAACCCTCGAAATGAAAAAATCATTTTTAGCTCTAGCCCTATCAGGTGCGATGCTTTTTACTTCTTGTGAGCAAGAGGTCGTTATTGACGATGCTCAGCTTCAATCAATTGTTGATGCTGCCGTAGCTGCTGCATTAGCTAATTATCCTAACACTCAAGAAATCGCTGACGCCGCTGCTGCTGCTGCTACTGCTGCTGTTGCCAATGGCCTTGGTGATATCGATTCAGCTATTCAAGATGCTCTTGATGCTGCTGAAGCCCTTACAAATCCTCCAATTGTTCGTGTCGGTACCGGAGGTGTAACTGAAATTACATCTGATACTACATGGACGAACGATAAAATTTGGTTAATGGATGGTAAAATTGTTGTTGAAGACGGTGCTACATTAACTATCGAAGAAGGTACTATTGTTAAAGGTTCGGCTGGTACAGGTGCCAATGCTACCGTTTTAATCATCGCTAAAGGTGGTAAAATCAATGCAGTTGGTACTCCAGAAAAGCCAATCATTTTCACCGATGCAAACGATCAAATTGTTTATGCTAACGGTACAACTTCACCAAATCGTTCAGCTACTGATAAAGGTCTATGGGGATCTGTAATTATCTTAGGTAATGGTATAGTCGGTGCTGCGAATGGTGAGGCAAACATTGAAGGTGTTGTTTCTGGATATGAATTCACTAAGTACGGTGGTTCTGATAATACTGAAGATTCAGGAATGATGAAATATGTTTCTATTCGTCACACAGGAACTGCAGTTTCTCCAGGTAACGAGCTTCAGGGTCTTACTATGGGAGGTGTTGGTTCAGGAACGGTTATCGAAAACATCGAGCTAGTAGGTTCTGAGGATGACGGTATCGAAATCTTCGGTGGTGCTGTTAACGTTACCAACCTAGTTATCGCTAACTTTGATGATGATGGTATCGATCTTGACCAGGCTTACGCGGGAACTATTTCTAATGCTGTGGTAATTTTAGCTTCAGGTTCAGATACAGCTTTCGAAATCGATGGAACTGAAGAGCCAAACGACGCAATCCTTGGCGAATATACTGTTGAGAATGTAACTGTGTATGGTCGTGCTGATGCTGCTAAATTTGATACATTCGGAAACTGGAAATCGGATGCTACAGGATTTAACGATAACGTTCTTTTTGTAGACTTCCCAACAGGATCTACTTTAGGAGGAATTGATGCTGATACTTACGCTGGTGCTGGTACAGCGACCGAAGAGGGTAAATTATTCTTTAGAGACTTCGTTGCTGTAACTGCTGACTCTAAGACTAACGTTGTAGCTGGACAAGTTGAAGAGGCATCTGCAACTTGGATTTCTGTAAGCACTTCACGCCCATCAGGAAAGGGTGCTGACGAATCTGTATTTGCTTGGACACAATTCTTCAACTAATCTCAATAGACATAAATCTATTATAATGAATAGCCCTGCTTTGCCGGGGCTATTTTTTCAATTTATACCCTTATGAAAAACTTCTTTCTTTTTGTCTTAGTCTTCATCACCTCGTTAAGTTTCGGACAGTCCGTGATCACTGGTACGGTTATCGATGGGGATTTTAATGAACCACTAGCTTTCGCGAATGTTGTATTACGTGAACAAGGCTCTACTGAAACTGTTTCAGGAGCCATCACCGATTTTGAGGGAAAATACGTTTTCGAAGTGAATGGTCCGGGTCCTTATGAAATAGAATTTTCGTACCTAGGTTATGAGACCAAGGTGGTAAGTGAGATTAAAACTAAAGAGGGAGATGAGGTTGAGGTTAGTATTGTTCTTAACCCTTTGGCCAACGCACTTGAGGAAGTGGTCGTAACTACGACTGTTCGCAAGAATAGTGAAGCCTCAGTACTTGCGATTCAAAAGGGAGCGGTCACCATGCTTGATGGTCTTTCTGCACAAACGATCAAGAAATCGGGTGACGGAAATGTGGCGACAGCTATCAAGCGTATACCTGGTGTTTCGGTTCAAGGAGGAAAATTCGTTTATGTTCGTGGGTTGGGAGATCGTTACTCAAAGACACTGTTAGGTGGTCTTGAGGTTCCTGGATTAGACCCTGACCGAAACACTTTACAATTAGATGTTTTTCCTACCAATCTGCTTGACAACCTATTAGTAAGTAAGTCGGTTAGTGCAGACTTGCCAGCAGATTTTACAGGTGGTTTAGTAGATGTAATTCTGAAAGACTTCTCTACGCTACCCGAATATACCTTCTCCATTTCTACTGGGTATAACTCAGCTACCAATTTTCAAGATGCTCCTGGCCTTCCTGATTATTCGCTAAATGGCCTTGCCTTCGATTCTGGAGCCAATAATCTCCCATTTTCTTCTATAACTAATTTTCCAAGACCAGTAAATATTACTAATCCTCAACAAGAGGCTGTATTGGTTTCAAGTACTAAGGCCTTCACCCGTCAAATGGGAGTTAGTAGAGAAAATAATATGCTAGATTTCAGCGTTGGAGGAACGGCTTCAAATCAATATAATATCAATGATAAGATCGCGCTTGGTTATATCGCTTCGGTGAACTACAAGTATGATTCTGATTATTACGAAAACACAATCAACCGAAGTGTAGCCGTTCGTAA
>DAIPYN010000001.1:28171-154902 GCA_036782715.1 Flavobacteriaceae bacterium | reverse complement strand
GCTGCATTAAAATGGGCCTGTCTACTTACCTTAACTCTCATGATTGCTTTTTTAAAAATTCTACGAAACGCTCAAAAATAATCTTGAACCAGGCGGTATAATCTTGAGGATGATCCTTCATATCTTGTTGAAGCACCTCCATATCAATCCATTTCCACGAAGCTACCTCTTCAGGGTTAATGGTAGGCTCACCGTTATAATAGCCCACCATCACATGGTCAAGCTCATGTTCAGTAAGGCCATTATCAAATTCAGCTTTGTACACAAAATGAAACTTCTCGTCTAGATCGACCTCAAAGCCCATTTCCTCTTTGAGCCTGCGCTTTCCTGCGTCGATATTAGACTCCCCCTGTCGCTGATGACTGCAACAAGTATTGGTCCAAAGAAGCGGTGAGTGATATTTATGTGCAGCACGTTGCTGAAGCATAAGTTCTCCACGATCATTAAAGATAAAAACCGAGAACGCACGATGAAGAGCCGCCTTCTCGTGAGCCTCCATTTTTTCCATGGTGCCTAATTCACGATCGGCAGTATCCACCAATATTACATATTCCTTTTTCATTTTATAAAATTACTCAATTCTTATTCGGTAGCCACGAAATGACCCAACTGAAAATATGGCTATTTTTGCGGTCTTATTGCTTATTATGTC
This sequence comes from Flavobacteriaceae bacterium, assembly GCA_036782715.1. Lineage (GTDB taxonomy): Bacteria > Bacteroidota > Bacteroidia > Flavobacteriales > Flavobacteriaceae > UBA3478. The sequence continues at coordinate 154,250 of DAIPYN010000001.1, read as the reverse complement.
TATCGCGAAAGAAATTAATAAACGTAGAACGTTCGGAATCATCTCCCATCCAGATGCCGGTAAAACCACACTTACTGAAAAGCTTCTTTTATTCGGAGGAGCGATTCAAGAGGCAGGAGCGGTAAAGAATAATAAAATCAAGAAAACCGCGACCAGTGACTTTATGGAAATTGAGCGCCAAAGAGGGATCTCCGTAGCCACTTCAGTTCTTGCTTTTGAATACCGCAATAAAAAGATCAATATTCTCGATACACCGGGTCACAAGGACTTCGCGGAAGACACCTATCGAACCCTGACTGCAGTAGATAGCGTGATTGTAGTAATCGATGTGGCAAAAGGAGTCGAGGAACAAACTGAAAAACTGGTTTCGGTTTGTAGAATGAGAAATATCCCTATGATTGTGTTTATTAACAAACTCGATCGCGAGGGTAAAGATGCATTTGATCTTTTAGACGAGGTTGAACAAAAATTAGGACTAGTAGTTACTCCCCTAAGTTTCCCAATCGGTATGGGATACGATTTCAAAGGAATCTACAATCTCTATGAGAAAAACGTCAATCTATTTGATGGAAGCAATAAAACACACGTATCTAAAACGACTGCAATAGACGATATTCAAAATGAGCAACTCGATCAATTGGTAGGTTCTAATGCCGCAGATACTCTAAGAGAAAATTTAGAACTCGTTGAGGGTGTGTATCCCAGTTTTAATCGTGATGAATATTTAGCCGGAACCCAACAACCCGTTTTTTTCGGTTCGGCATTAAATAATTTCGGAGTTAGAGAACTCCTTGACTGTTTTATAGATATCGCTCCAACCCCACGGCCGAAAGCGGCCGAGGAAAGAGTCGTAAATCCCGAAGAAGAAGAGTTTAGTGGATTTGTTTTTAAGATTCATGCCAATATGGATCCTAAACACAGAGACCGTTTAGCATTTATTAAAATCGTTTCAGGAACCTTTGAGCGTAATAAGCCTTATCTGCACGTTAGACACCAGAAAAAACTGAAATTCTCAAGTCCAAACACCTTCTTTGCTGAGCGCAAAGAGATCGTTGATATATCTTATCCTGGAGATATTGTAGGTCTACATGATACCGGGAATTTTAAAATTGGTGACACCCTTACTTCTGGAGAAAATTTGAATTATCGCGGTATCCCGAGCTTCTCACCAGAACACTTCAGATACATTAATAACGCAGATCCAATGAAGGCAAAACAGTTATTCAAAGGGATTGATCAATTAATGGATGAAGGGGTAGCGCAGTTATTTACGCTGGATATTAACGGAAGAAAGATCATCGGTACCGTAGGAGCGCTTCAGTACGAGGTCATTCAATATCGTTTAGAGCACGAATATGGCGCAAAGTGTACCTATGAGAACTTCCCTATTTATAAAGCTTGTTGGATAGATACAGACAATCCAAACAGTGAGGAGTTTAAAGAATTCAAACGAATCAAACAGAAATTTCTTGCAAGAGATAAGTCTGATCAACTCGTATTTCTAGCAGATTCAGCCTTCTCTCTGCAAATGGCCGAACAGAAATACCCAAGTATTCGATTCCATCTCACTTCAGAGTTTAAATAAAAAAAGGCGCCGTAAACGGCGCCTTTTTTTATGCTTCCCCCATCTTACCGAAATTGATCGGTATCGTGGGTTGTTGGTATTCCTTGATCTCGCCGTGTGCAGCCTCAAAGTTGGAAATGTTGTTTTGCAACGCCTTCACCAACTTCTTAGCATGTTCAGGAGTAAGGATTACACGACTCTTAACTTTTGCTTTCGGAGTAGCAGGCATAATACTTACAAAATCTACAACAAACTCTGATGCAGAGTGGTTGATAACCGCCAAGTTGGAATAAATTCCCTCAGCGGTTTTTTCATCGATTTCTACATTTATGCTCTGATCCTTCTCTGACATAAACTTAGATATTAATCGCGTCTTCGTCTACTAAAGTCGGAGCAGCTTGGCTAGCCTCATACTCGTCTTTTGAACCTACGATAATCTGATCGTAGTCTCTAAGACCAGTACCTGCAGGAATCTTATGACCAACGATCACATTTTCCTTCAGACCTTCTAGACCGTCTACTTTACCATTAACCGCCGCTTCGTTAAGAACCTTTGTCGTTTCTTGGAACGATGCTGCTGAGATAAATGACTTGGTCTGTAGTGAAGCTCTAGTAATACCCTGAAGAATTGGAGTAGCCGTAGCTGCAATCGCTTCACGAGCACTTACTAATGTCTTATCTTGACGCTTAAGTAGTGAGTTTTCATCTCTGAGTTGACGTACAGTAACAAGTTGACCTGCTTTTAGATTTTCAGATTCACCAGCATCTTCAACTACCTTCATACCGAAGATAGCATCGTTTTCTTTGATGAATTCATCCTTGTGTACTAATTGCCCTTCAAGGAATAGCGTATCTCCAGCATCAACGATTTCTACTTTACGCATCATCTGACGAACAACTACCTCAAAGTGCTTATCGTTAATCTTAACCCCTTGAAGTCGGTAAACCTCCTGGATTTCATTAACTAAGTACTGCTGAACTGCTGATGGCCCTTTGATCGAAAGAATATCATTCGGAGTAATTGAACCATCAGATAATGGCATACCCGCTTTCACGAAGTCATTCTCTTGAACAAGAATTTGATTCGATAACTTAATTAAGTATTTACGAACATCACCAAGCTTAGACTCTACGATAATCTCGCGGTTACCACGCTTGATTTTACCAAATGAAACTACACCATCGATCTCAGAAACCACGGCAGGATTAGAAGGATTTCTTGCCTCAAATAACTCGGTTACTCTTGGTAGACCTCCCGTAATATCTCCAGCCTTCGCCGATTTACGTGGAATCTTAACTAGGATCTTACCTTCCTTAATTGAATCACCTTCATTTACAATTAGGTGAGAACCAACAGGTAGGTTATATGATCTCAGTACGTTTCCTTTCTTATCATTGATAAGAAGTGTAGGGATTAATTTCTTATTTCTTGATTCAGAAATAACTTTCTCTTGGAAACCAGTTTGTTCATCGATTTCCACTTGATAAGTTACTCCTTGCTCAATATTTTCGAAGGCAACGGTACCTGTAAATTCAGAAATAATAACACCGTTGTAAGGATCCCATCGGCAAAGAACATCACCCTTCTTGATCTTAGTCCCGTTTTCTACGAATACTTGAGAACCGTAAGGAAGGTTATGTGTGCTTAGTACAGCACCTGTTTTAGGTTCAACCAGTTTGAATTCAGCGGTTCTAGAAATAATGATGTTAGCTTTTTCTCCTTCAGCGTTTTCACCCTGAACAGTACGTAAGTCTTCAATCTCTGCAACCCCGTCGAACTTAGCGATTAACTGGTTTTCTTCAGAGACGTTACCCGCGATACCCCCTACGTGGAAGGTACGAAGGGTAAGCTGTGTACCAGGCTCTCCAATCGATTGAGCAGCAACAACTCCCACTGATTCACCTTTTTGAACCGGTTTGTTGGTTGCTAGGTTTCTACCGTAACATTTCTCACAAATACCTTTCTCAGCCTCACAAGTCAGTGCAGATCTAACCTCTACGCGGTCGATAGCAGTAGCGTTAATTTTCTGTACTTCTGCAGCCTCGATATATCCGCCTGCTTCAACGATCACATCTCCTGTTAATGGATCAACGATATCGTTAAGAGCAATACGTCCAAGAACACGTTCTCCAAGAGTTTCAACGATTTCTTCGTTTTTCTTTAAGGCCTCAACCTCAACACCTCTAAGGGTACCACAATCCTCGGTAGTAATGATTACATCCTGAGCAACGTCAACGAGTCGACGAGTAAGGTATCCAGCATCCGCAGTTTTAAGTGCAGTATCCGCAAGTCCTTTACGAGCACCGTGCGTTGAAATAAAGTACTCAAGAATTGAAAGACCTTCTTTAAAGTTTGAAAGAATCGGGTTTTCAATGATCTCACCCCCACCAGCAGTAGATTTCTTAGGCTTAGCCATAAGACCACGCATACCGGTTAGCTGACGAATCTGTTCTTTAGATCCACGAGCACCAGAATCAAGCATCATATATACCGAGTTAAATCCTTGCTGATCTTCTCGGATACGCTTCATAGCAAGTTCAGTAAGCATTGCGTTGGTAGATGTCCAAACGTCAATCACCTGGTTATAACGCTCATTATTAGTGATCAGTCCCATGTTATAGTTACCTATGATACCATCCACTTGAGCATTTGCCTCTTCGATCATCTTGATTTTTTCAGCAGGGATAATAATATCACCTAAGCTGAAAGAAAGACCTCCTTTGAAGGCGAACTCATAACCCATCTGCTTGATACGATCTAAGAACTCAGCAGTTTTAGGAACATCAGTTACTTCAAGGATACGTCCGATAATATCACGAAGCGCTTTCTTATTCAATACTTGATTGATGAAACCAGCTTCTTCAGGAACTACGTTGTTAAATAGTACACGTCCTACCGTAGTTTCAATGATCTGAGGTACTAACTCACCTGCCTCATTGAAATCCTTAACGCGGATTTTAATTGCAGCATTAAGATTTACTCTCTTCTCATTGAAGGCGATCACTACCTCTTCAGGAGAATAGAAGGTTAACCCTTCCCCTTGAACAGGAACTTCTGGGGTAGAACGTCTTTCTTTAGTCATATAGTATAGACCAAGTACCATATCCTGAGAAGGTACGGTAATTGGTGAACCATTTGCAGGGTTCAAGATATTCTGAGAAGCCAACATTAATAATTGAGCTTCTAGAATCGCTTCTGGTCCTAGTGGTAAGTGAACCGCCATCTGATCCCCATCAAAGTCAGCGTTGAATGCTGTACAAGCGAGAGGGTGAAGACGAATTGCTTTACCTTCAATTAATTTAGGTTGGAAAGCCTGAATACCTAAACGGTGAAGTGTGGGGGCACGATTGAGAAGAACTGGGTGACCTTTAATCACGTTCTCTAAGATGTCCCAAACTACAGGTTCTTTCTTATCAATAATCTTCTTCGCTGATTTAACGGTTTTTACAATACCACGCTCAATCAGTTTACGAATAATAAAAGGCTTGTATAGCTCGGCAGCCATATCTTTTGGTAAACCACACTCAAATAATTTTAAGTCTGGGCCAACAACAATTACCGAACGAGCTGAATAATCTACACGCTTACCTAATAAGTTTTGACGAAAACGGCCTTGCTTACCTTTTAATGAATCAGATAGTGATTTCAGCGGACGATTCGATTCTGTCTTTACAGCAGAAGCTTTACGTGTGTTATCGAATAATGAATCAACAGCCTCTTGAAGCATACGCTTCTCGTTTCTTAAGATTACTTCAGGAGCTTTAATCTCGATAAGTCTCTTAAGACGGTTGTTACGAATAATTACTCGTCTGTATAAATCATTTAAATCTGAGGTAGCAAAACGACCTCCATCTAATGGTACAAGCGGACGTAATTCTGGTGGAATTACAGGAACTACTTTCATGATCATCCACTCCGGCTTATTCTCGCGATTAGCCTGCGACTCACGGAAAGACTCAACAACTTGTAGACGCTTTAACGCCTCCGTTTTACGTTGTTTAGAGGTCTCAGTGTTTGCCTTGTGACGTAATTCATAAGACAGCGTCTCTAAATCAATACGTTGAAGTAATTCGATCAAACATTCGGCACCCATCTTAGCGATGAATTTGTTTGGATCTGAATCTTCTAGATATTGGTTCTCTTGTGGAAGTTCATCAATAATATTTAGGTATTCTTCTTCAGTTAAGAAGTCTAGCATCTGAAGTTCTTCTCCTTCAGCGCCTTTTGCAATACCTGGTTGAATAACTACATAACGTTCGTAGTAAATGATCATGTCAAGTTTCTTCGACGGAAGTCCAAGAAGGTAACCTAACTTGTTTGGTAACGAACGGAAATACCAAATATGAGCAACAGGGACTACTAATGAAATGTGTCCAACGCGGTCGCGACGAACTTTCTTCTCCGTAACCTCAACACCACATCGATCACAAACGATACCGCGGTAACGGATACGCTTATATTTACCACAAGCACACTCGTAATCCTTTACAGGACCGAAGATACGCTCACAAAAAAGACCATCTCTTTCAGGCTTGTGTGTACGGTAGTTGATAGTTTCGGGCTTCAACACCTCTCCTCGAGATGCCCCAAGGATAGATTCTGGAGAAGCAAGACCAATCGAAATCTTATTAAATCTTTGCTCAGTTGTATCGTTAACTCTAGCCATAATAACGTAAAGCTTTGTTTAATTAATGTTTAGAATTATTCTTCAAGACGAATATCGAGTCCTAATCCTTTTAATTCGTGCATAAGAACGTTGAATGATTCAGGTAGACCAGGCTCTGGCATAGTCTCCCCTTTCACAATCGCTTCATAGGTCTTCGCACGACCTACTACGTCATCCGATTTAACGGTTAAGATTTCTCTTAGCGTAGAAGAAGCTCCATAAGCTTCAAGTGCCCACACCTCCATCTCACCGAAACGCTGACCTCCGAACTGTGCTTTACCACCAAGTGGTTGCTGAGTAATCAGAGAGTATGGTCCGATAGAACGTGCGTGCATCTTATCATCAACCATGTGGCCTAGTTTAAGCATGTAGATCACACCAACTGTTGCTGGTTGATCGAAACGCTCTCCTGTTCCACCGTCGAATAGATAAGTATGTCCGTATCTAGGAATACCAGCTTCATCGGTTAAAACATTGATCTGGTCAATATTCGCACCGTCAAAGATTGGAGTGGCATATTTCTGACCTAATTTTTGACCTGCCCAACCAAGAACGGTCTCATAGATCTGACCAATGTTCATACGAGAAGGTACTCCAAGTGGGTTAAGTACGATATCTACAGGGGTACCATCTTCTAAGAATGGCATATCCTCGTCGCGAACAATACGTGCAACGATACCCTTGTTTCCGTGACGTCCTGCCATCTTATCACCTACCTTCAGCTTACGTTTCTTTGCGATGTAAACTTTAGCAAGTTTCATAATACCTGCAGGTAACTCATCTCCGATAGAGATGGTAAACTTATCTCTTCTAAGGTTACCTTGAAGATCGTTAAGCTTGATCTTGTAGTTGTGAAGTAGGTCTGCAACAAGCGCGTTTACAGGCTCATCAACCGTCCAGCTTCCACCTACAAGGTGAGCAAAATCTTCAACGGCGTGAAGCATTTTAAGCGTGTACTTCTTACCTTTTGGTAAAACCTCTTCACCTAAATCATTAAGAACCCCCTGAGAAGTCTTACCATTTACGATAGTGAAAAGTTTCTCTACCAAACGGTCTTTCAACTCTTGGAATTTAACTTCGTATTCCAATTCTAAAGCTTGGATAGCGTCCTTCTCTTCTGAACGCTTACGCTTATCCTTAACGCTTCTCGCAAATAACTTCTTATCAATTACCACACCTCTAAGCGATGGTGAAGCTTTTAATGAAGCATCTTTTACATCTCCAGCCTTATCACCAAAGATGGCGCGAAGTAGTTTTTCTTCTGGAGTCGGATCAGATTCTCCTTTAGGAGTTATCTTACCAATTAGGATATCACCAGGCTTAACCTCTGCTCCAATACGAATCATTCCGTTTTCATCAAGGTCTTTAGTAGCCTCTTCAGAAACGTTAGGAATATCATTGGTAAGTTCTTCAGCTCCTAGTTTAGTATCTCTAACTTCAAGGGCATACTCATCTACGTGAATCGAAGTAAAGATGTCTTCACGAACTACGCGCTCAGAGATTACAATCGCATCCTCGAAGTTATAACCCTTCCAAGGCATGAAGGCAACTTTCATGTTTCTACCTAGAGCGAGTTCACCTTTTTCAGTTGCGTAACCTTCACAAAGTACTTGACCTTTCTCTACACGATCTCCGCGAGATACGATGGGTTTAAGGTTGATACTTGATCCTTGGTTCGTCTTTCTGAACTTAATCAGGTTGTACTCTTTCTCATCTTCATCAAAAGAAACTAAACGCTCATCATCCGTCTTAGTGTATTTAATAACGATACGTTCTGCGTCTACGTATTCAACGACACCATCACCCTCTGCATTGATAAGTACTCTTGAATCTTTAGCAACTTGACGCTCTAAACCAGTACCTACAATTGGAGATTCAGGACGTAATAACGGAACCGCCTGACGCATCATGTTTGATCCCATCAGTGCACGGTTTGCATCATCGTGCTCAAGGAAAGGAATTAGTGATGCTGAGATAGAAGCAATCTGGTTGGGTGCCACATCCGTATAGTGAATTTCTTCTGGAGAAACTACAGGGAAATCACCCTCCATACGTGCGATTACTTTATCATCTTCAATCGTTCCGTCAGCCTTCATCGGGATGTTAGCCTGCGCGATTAAACGCTCCTCTTCTTCCTCTGCACTTAAATAAGTGAAGCCTGATAAGTCTACTTTTCCGTTTTCAACTTTGCGGTAAGGAGTCTCAAGGAATCCCATAGTATTCACTTTAGAGAATACAGACATCGATGAAATAAGACCAATGTTTGGACCTTCAGGAGTCTCAATCGGGCATAATCTACCGTAATGCGTATAGTGGACATCACGAACCTCGAAACCAGCACGCTCACGTGATAGACCACCAGGCCCTAGAGCAGATAATCTACGCTTGTGCGTAATCTCAGCAAGTGGATTGGTTTGATCCATGAACTGAGAAAGCTGATTCGTTCCAAAGAACGAATTGATCACTGATGAAAGCGTCTTCGCATTGATCAAATCAATTGGGGTAAACACTTCGTTGTCGCGAACATTCATTCGTTCTCTAATGGTTCTAGCCATACGAGCTAAACCAACGCCGAACTGTTGTGAAAGTTGTTCTCCAACGGTTCTAACACGACGGTTTGAAAGGTGATCGATATCATCAATCTCTGCCTTAGAATTAATTAGCTCTATCAGATACTTGATGATAGTAATAATATCTTCTTTCGTTAAGACCTGCTTATCCATTTCGATATCAAGACCTAACTTCTTGTTCATTCTATAACGACCTACTTCTCCAAGATTATAACGTTGATCTGAGAAGAATAGTTTATCGATAATACCACGAGCGGTTTCCTCATCTGGCGGCTCGGCATTTCTCAATTGACGATAAACATGCTCAACAGCTTCTTTTTCAGAGTTTGTTGGGTCTTTTTGTAGGGTATTGTGAATAATTGCATATTCAGCTTGAGCGTTGTTTTCCTTGTGAAGAAGGATTGTTTTCACGTCAGCCTCAATAATCATATCAAGGTGCTCCTTCTCCAAAATCGTATCACGATCTAAAACGATCTCGTTACGCTCAATCGATACTACCTCTCCTGTATCCTCATCCACGAAGTCTTCGTGCCAAGTATTTAATACACGAGCAGCAAGTTTACGTCCTAGAACTTTCTTAAGGCCAGTCTTCGATACCTTAACCTCTTCAGAGAGATCAAAAATTTCAAGAATGTCCTTGTCGCGTTCGTAACCGATAGCTCTAAAGAGTGTAGTAACCGGTAATTTCTTTTTACGATCAATGTAAGCGTACATAACGCCATTGATATCCGTAGCAAATTCAATCCATGAACCTTTAAATGGAATAACACGGGCTGAATATAGTTTGGTTCCGTTAGCGTGAACCGATTGACCAAAGAATACACCAGGAGAACGGTGAAGTTGAGAAACAATCACACGTTCTGCACCGTTAATCACAAAGGTTCCAGAAGGGGTCATGTAAGGGATAGTTCCTAAGTAAACATCCTGTACAATCGTCTCGAAGTCTTCGTGCTCTGGGTCAGTACAATAAAGTTTTAAACGTGCTTTTAGCGGCACACTGTAGGTAAGGCCTCTCTCGATACACTCTTGAATGTTGTAACGGGGTGGATCAACGAAATAATCCAAGAACTCAAGAACAAACTGGTTTCTTGTATCTGTAATTGGAAAATTCTCCATGAAGGTGTTAAAAAGACCTTCGTTACCTCTAGCGTCCGACTTAGTTTCTAATTGAAAGAAATCTTGAAAGGATTTGATTTGAATATCTAAAAAGTCTGGATATTCAGGAATGCTCTTTGCAGATGCAAAATGTACTCTTTCGGTTTGTTTTGTAACCATCTAACGGACAATTTATAGTCAAAAAAAGTATTATAAGTCGGCCTTATTTCAAAGGCCCTAACAACCTAGGTTGTTTAAAACAGGCGAAGGTCTAACCAACTTTCGTTGGATAGACCTTTGCCTAATAAGCTATGGAAGTATTACTTAAGTTCAACCTCAGCACCAGCCTCCTCAAGAGATTTTTTGATACCTTCAGCTTCATCTTTAGAAACACCTTCTTTAACTGGTTTTGGAGCTCCATCAACTACTTCTTTAGCTTCTTTCAGTCCAAGACCTGTTAATTCTTTTACAAGCTTAACAACCGCAAGTTTAGAAGCACCTGCTGCCTTAAGAATTACGTCAAACTCTGACTTTTCTTCTCCACCAGCAGCATCTCCACCACCAGCAGCAGGACCAGCAACAGCTACAGCTGCAGCTGCAGGCTCGATACCGTACTCCTCCTTAAGGATGTTAGCTAATTCGTTAACCTCTTTTACAGTTAGGTTAACCAGTTGTTCTGCGAAATCTTTTAAATCTGCCATTTTTCTATCGTTTAATAAAGTTTAAAATATTGTGTATTGAGTGCGTACAAATTATCGTTCAGAAAGGGTTTGAATAATGCCCGCAAGCTTACCGCCACCTGATTTAAGACCAGATACAACGTTTTTCGCTGGGCTCTGAAGAAGCGTGATGATATCACCGATAAGTTCCTCCTTAGACTTGATGCTTACAAGCGTATCAAGTAGGTTGTCACCGATATAAACCGATTCTTCAATGTAAGCTCCTTTTAAAACGGGCTTCTTTGATTTCTTTCTGAAATTCTTGATCAATTTAGCCGGACCGTTACCAGCCTCAGCAATCATCATTGAGGTTTCACCTTTAAGAATCGTAGTTAAATCACCGAAATCCTTATCTGAAGCCTCCATTGCCTTTGCAAGCAATGTGTTCTTAACTACTGTAAGTGAAATGTTTGCCTTAAAGCAAGATCTTCTTAAATCAGCAGTAGTGGCTGCATCTAAACCTGAAATATCAGTAAGATAGATCGTAGTGCTTGATGCTAACTTCTCTTTAAGTTGTTCTATAGCTAGTGCTTTTTCTTCTCTAGTCATGTCGTAAGTTCTTAAATGGCTTTTGGGTCAAGTGGAATACTTGGACTCATGGTTGAAGAAATATGGACACTCTTCATGTAGACCCCTTTAGAAGCAGCAGGCTTCATTCGGTTTAATGTATCTAAAAGCTCTTTAGCGTTATCTGCAATCTTATCAGCCTCGAATGAAACCTTTGCAATAGCAGCATGAACGTTACCTGCTTTATCTACTTTAAAATCGATTTTACCTGATTTAACTTCAGTTACCGCTTTAGCGACATCCATAGTAACCGTACCTGTTTTAGGGTTTGGCATAAGACCACGAGGTCCTAAAACACGACCTAAAGGTCCTAATTTACCCATAACAGCAGGCATAGTGATAATAACATCAACGTCTGTCCAGCCTGATTTAATTTTGTCTAGATACTCATCTAAACCAACATAATCAGCTCCAGCTTCTTTAGCCTCTGCTTCTTTATCCGGTGTTACTAATGCTAATACGCGAACGTCTTTCCCTGTGCCGTGAGGTAGGCTAACAACACCGCGAACCATTTGATTAGCTTTACGCGGATCTACTCCAAGTCGTACTGCTAAATCAACAGATGCATCAAAATTTGATTTGGTAATCTCTTTAACTAAAGCTGCGGCTTCGGTAAGTGAGTAAAGCTTAGAACTATCGATAAGCGCTCTAGCTTCTTTTTGTTTTTTTGTCAATTTTCCCATTACGTCAGTCGTTTATTAAAAAGGTTTAGTTCCAGAAACTTTGATACCCATAGATCTTGCTGTACCAGCAATCATCATCATTGCAGACTCAACAGTGAAGGCATTTAAATCTACCATCTTGTCTTCTGCAATTCCTTTGATTTGATCCCAAGTAACCGAAGCAACTTTTGAACGATTAGGCTCACCTGAACCTTTTTTAACTTTTGCTGCTTCCAATAGCTGAACGGCCGCCGGAGGTGTTTTTACCACAAAGTCGAAAGACTTATCAGTATAAACATTGATAACAACCGGTAAAACTTTACCAGCTTTATCCTGAGTTCTAGCATTAAACTGCTTACAGAACTCCATGATGTTTACACCTGCGGCACCTAAGGCGGGTCCAACCGGTGGCGATGGGTTCGCAGCACCTCCCCTAACTTGTAGCTTAACTACTTTACCTATTTCTTTTGCCATAATTAATAATTAATCGTTTGCCGTTGCATTGTTGGAAGCGATACAACTGAGCGATTATGTAACATTTATATTTTCTCTACTTGTAAATAACTCAATTCAAGAGGTGTTCTTCGTCCAAAAATCTTAACCATAACCTCAAGTTTGCGCTTTTCTTCGTTGATTTTCTCAATAGTTCCATTGAAACCATTGAAAGGACCATCAACTACCTTGACTGTTTCACCAAGCACAAATGGGATGGCAACATCATCAGCATTTAGTGATAACTCATCCACTTTACCTAGCATTCGGTTCACCTCAGACTTGCGCAATGGTACAGGATCTCCACCTTTGGTTTCACCTAAAAATCCAATGACATTCGTAATCGAACGAATAACGTGAACCATCTCACCACCTAAATTCGCCTTGATCATAATATATCCAGGAAAATAAGTGCGTTCTTTTTGAATTTTTTTACCGTTACGAATCTGAACAACCTTCTCTGTCGGAACAAGAACATCTTCAAGATAATCACCCAAACCTTGGCGCTCAACCTCGGATTGAATATAACCACTGATTTTATTCTCTTGTCCGCTTACCGCACGAACCACATACCATTTCTTTTCGAGTACCTCTGACATTGTTGTGCTTCGTTATTATTTGATCAAACTAAAGTATACCTGAATCAAGCGGCTAAATACAGAGTCTACTCCCCAAGTCAATAGGGCAAAAAGGATTGAGAACACTGCAACAGTAACCATAAGGCTAGATGATTCTTGACGTGAAGGCCAAGAAACCTGGTTCTTTAATTCCTCTACTGATTCTTTGATATAATTAATCATCTTTTCTTCGTCTATAATTGAGGCTAAGCCCCGTAATACTTGCACGGGAGGAGAGACTCGAACTCCCGACACCTGGTTTTGGAGACCAGTGCTCTACCAACTGAGCTACACCCGTTTGTATGTACACTAAAAGGTATCCTTAATCAGGACACCCTTTAGCGCATACACTATTGTAAACTAGAACTTAGTCTAGAATTTCAGTTACCTGTCCTGCACCTACAGTTCTACCACCTTCACGGATAGCGAAACGTAGACCAACGCTTAATGCGATTGGCTGAATAAGGTCAACAGTAATAGTAAGGTTATCACCTGGCATTACCATCTCAACACCATCAGGAAGGTTGATGTTACCTGTTACGTCAGTTGTACGAACGTAGAACTGAGGACGGTAGTTATTGTGGAATGGAGTGTGACGTCCACCTTCTTCTTTTTTAAGGATATAAACCTCAGCTTTGAATTTAGCGTGTGGTTGAACTGAACCTGGCTTACAGATTACCATACCACGCTTGATATCAGATTTCTCAATACCACGAAGAAGTAGACCTACGTTATCACCAGCTTCACCACGGTCAAGAATCTTACGGAACATCTCAACCCCAGTAATGGTAGATGATAGTTTCTCAGCTCCCATACCGATAATATCAACTGCATCACCAGTGTTAGCAACACCAGTTTCGATACGTCCTGTAGCTACAGTACCACGACCAGTAATTGTAAATACGTCTTCGATAGGCATTAGGAATGGCTTATCTACATCACGAGCAGGTAGCTCAATCCAGTTATCTACAGCTTCCATAAGCTCCATAACTGTATCTACCCATTTTTGCTCGCCATTAAGAGCACCTAGTGCAGAACCCATAATTACAGGCCCATTGTCACCGTCATACTCATAGAATGATAAAAGCTCACGAACTTCCATCTCAACTAGCTCAAGTAGCTCTTCGTCATCAACCATATCCACTTTGTTCATGAAAACAACGATACGAGGAATACCTACCTGACGACCAAGAAGGATGTGCTCACGAGTTTGTGGCATAGGACCATCAGTAGCAGCTACTACTAAGATCGCACCGTCCATCTGAGCAGCACCAGTTACCATGTTTTTTACGTAATCCGCGTGACCTGGACAGTCAACGTGAGCGTAGTGACGGTTCGCAGTAGCGTACTCTACGTGTGAAGTGTTAATTGTAATACCACGTTCTTTTTCCTCAGGAGCGTTGTCGATCGAGTCGAAGCTACGCAATTCTGATAAACCTGCATTTGCAAGTACAGTGGTGATCGCTGCAGTAAGAGTAGTCTTACCGTGGTCTACGTGCCCAATAGTACCAATGTTAAGGTGGGGTTTCGACCGGTCAAATGTTTCCTTTGCCATTGTTAATGAATTTAATCTTAGTTTATATTAGTGTATAATCTTAAAAAAACACTTACACTCCTTTGGGGAGCGCAGTGCCATATTAATTCTTTTATTTGAGCCAATGACGGGATTTGAACCCGTGACCTCTTCCTTACCAAGGAAACGCTCTACCCCTGAGCTACACCGGCCTAATGTTTCCTTAAAAGCAAGAGCATTGTAACTCTTTGTAATATTTTGAGCGGGAGACCGGGTTCGAACCGGCGACATTCAGCTTGGAAGGCTGACGCTCTACCAACTGAGCTACTCCCGCATTTCGTCTACATTAGACGTATGTTTCATTATTTCAATTGGTGGGGAGAGCAGGATTCGAACCTGCGAAGGTAAAAACCAACAGATTTACAGTCTGTCCTCGTTGGCCGCTTGAGTATCTCCCCGGCACTGTTGGGATCACTCCCCCTTTTTGATATTGGAGCCGGTGGAGGGACTCGAACCCACGACCTGCTGATTACAAATCAGCTGCTCTAGCCAGCTGAGCTACACCGGCGTCAAACGCCTTTTTCCAACAAAAAAAAGTCCGCTATTTCTAACGGACTGCAAATGTAGAGAATATTTTTTTTTATCAAAACAAATTCTAACAAATTTCTATCATCAAAAACCTCTGATTTGCTTTTTCTTTTTGACCATACGTTCAAGGGCATGAACTCCTTGGTCTGCAGACTGCTCAAAGGTCTTTGCAAACTTCCTTACCAGCAACTTACCTTTAGGAACAACTAACTTAATCTCTGTTAGCTTATTAGACTTCTGTTTCGTGTTTTCAACCTTTAGAAAAACCTCAGCTTCAAGAATACGACCATAGAATCGTTCGAGTTTCTCAAGTCTTTTGTCAATAAAGGTTTTGAGCTTTGCATCAGCTTTAAAGTTGACTGCATGAAATTGTACAACCATAACTTTGAATTTTGTGGGTAAACCCGTTCTACTTAAGAAGAAGATTGATTACCGCGCGGATGCGAAGACTGATAAACCATTTTTAGCTCCTCAATACTGCTATGGGTATAAACCTGGGTAGCAGCTAAACTACTATGCCCTAACAACTCCTTAACGGTATTCAGGTCAGCTCCGCGATTTAACAAATGCGTCGCAAACGTGTGTCGAATCATATGCGGACTCTTCTTCTGCTTAACCGACACACCTTTAAGGTAGTCATTTATCTTACGGTATACAAGTTTCGGATACAGTTCTTGTCCTTTATCCGTAACCAAAAATGAAGAAAAAGATGAGGTCTGAAACTTTATTCCTCTCTTCTTAACATACTCTTTTACTAAATCCATCGTGGAAGGCAGAAGTGGAAGCAATCGCTCTTTTCCCCCCTTACCATAGATCTTAACAGTACGTGAATTAGTGTCCAAATCTCGATCTTTAATGCCAATAAGCTCACTTCGACGAACACCAAGCGTGTAAAGTAATTCCACAATTAATCGATCTCTTAACTTTTCGAAAGTATCTGAGGCACTAGAACGGTTAAAATGATCGAATAACTCTTGAATCTCATCCTCAGAAAAGGGAACAGAAACCTTTTTGGGTTGCTTTAGAGCTTTATGATTACCTAGCGGATGAATACTAATCACAGATTTGCTTAAGAAATAAGAATAAAATCGACGAAGCGCACTTACCTTTCTATTGATGGTTCGAGGATTGAGATCTTGACTACTCAGATAGACGATAAAATTTCGCAGCAAAGAATAGTCGAGCTCGGTGAGTCTTGAAAACTGATCTACCGTCAACTCAAAATACTCGAAGGCTTGAGAAAGATCAGAATAATAAGAAGAACACGTATGCTGAGAATATTTCTTCTCGAGCTTTAGAAAATTCACAAAGTCTTCGATTTCGTACATAACCTTGAAAATAAAAAAAGCCTGCTAATGCAGGCTTTACAATTATAAAAATTCTTTGGACTATAGCGCTTCTTGATCGCGTAATCCTTGAATGTATTGAGCTTTTTGTAACTGCTCGCGCTTACGTACCGATTTCTTGACGAACTGCTGACGGCTTCTGAGCTGACGCATGGTACCTGTTTTGTCGAATTTACGCTTAAAACGCTTTAGCGCTCTATCGATATTTTCACCTTCTTTTACTGGAATAATTAGCATACTACTTGCACCTCCTTTCAATTACGGCTGCAAATATACGATTAAAGTCGAATGCCACTAATCTTTAAGTATATTTTTTGCAATTACAACTTTCTGTATTTCAGTCGTTCCCTCTCCGATCGTACAAAGCTTTGCGTCTCGATAGAATTTTTCTACAGGATAATCTTTCGTGTATCCGTACCCACCGTGAATTTGTATCGCCTCATTGGCAACACGAACACAAAGTTCTGAAGCATACATCTTGCTCATGGCTGAATGCAAGGTCATTTTTCGATCTTCATTCTTTAGATAGGCTGCTTTGTGTAAAAGCAATTCAGCCGCTTCAATTTCAGTAGCCATATCGGCCAACTTAAATGAAATTCCTTGAAAGCTCGATATTGGTTTACCGAATTGTTCGCGTTCTTTAGAATACTTCAAAGCGGCTTCGTAGGCTCCTTTAGCAATCCCCAAAGACAAAGCTCCAATTGAGATTCGACCCCCATCAAGGATCTTCATCGATTGAATAAAACCCTCTCCTAGTTCACCAAGGCGCTGATCATCACTAATTCTACAATTATCGAATATGATTTCTGCCGTTTCACTAGCTCGCATTCCTAGCTTATCTTCTTTCTTACCACTAGTAAATCCTGGCATTCCTTTTTCTAAAATGAAAGCAGTCATGCCGTGATAATCTCCTTTTTCACCAGTACGAGCAATAACCACAGCTATATCACCACTTTTACCGTGAGTTATAAAATTCTTTGACCCGTTGAGTACCCAATGATCGCCATCTTTGACAGCGGTTGTGTTCATACCTCCTGCGTCAGATCCAGTATTATGTTCGGTCAATCCCCAAGCTCCAATATGCTCACCTGAGGCTAACTTGGGTAAATAACGCTTTTTCTGATCCTCGCTTCCGAAAGAAAGAATGTGATTAGAACATAGCGAATTATGCGCTGCAATGGATAAGCCAATAGAAGGGTCAACTTTAGAAATTTCTTCTATAATTGCGATATACTCGTGGTATCCTAACTCTGATCCACCGTAGGCTTCAGGTACCAAAATACCCATAAACCCCATATTTCCTGCCTCACGTAGTACTTCAACCGGAAAGTACTGAGTTTCATCCCACTCTCTTACTTTATCGGTTAAGAACTGTTCTGCAAAATTACGAGCAGCATCTGCAACCATTTGTTGTTCTTCTGTACGATCAAAATTCATCATGAGCGAATACCTATAATAATGGACGTTGTATTAATAATTCAAATATACGAGAAGCTTTTCATTTTTGTTTAACGTTTTTAATAAAAGGTTAGTCACAAATTCTTTACTCCCTAAACCTTGTGGTCGATTTCTCAAACTAATTAACCAATCGATCTCTGATTGGCTAAGATAGGGTAATGTACTGAGTTCTTCCCGAGAGGCTAATCTGATATTCATAGGAATTATAGTATCTGACCTTATTTCAAAAGCTTCTTTAATTCGATCTACAACGATAGAATCTAAGCCATACACTCGATACAGTTGATTGATATCGGAATACCCATTTAAGGAATGACCGTATTTTATAATCCGCTCAGATAAAACCGGGCCAATACCTCGAATCTTTTTTAGATCTGTTGCTAAGGCCCTATTAAGGTCTCGCTTGTAGATTGGTTCGTTCGGGGTGATTATTTTATTAGTACTCGAACCGATTTGAATGTCCTCTATTCGAGTAGTATCTATCACCTTTTTCTCCTCAGAACTGATTTCAAATCGATCTGGATTGAAAACAACGCGTTGATACCCTTCTGTAAGTAATGAGTGAAGAGACTTTATTACGCATAAAACAAGCAGCAAAAAAAGAACCCCTTTTCGTTCTTCATTAGAGATACGAAAAGGGGTTCGTTTCGAGTTCAATGAATTTAACTCTTAATCGCCTTTAGATAGCGTTTCAATTGTTGTTTTACCTCAGGGAACAAGAAGTATAACCCTACCATATTAGGGAACACCATTGCAAAGATCATCGCATCTGAGAAGGCCCAAATCGAATCCATACTTGCAGCAGCCCCAATAATGATAAATACGAGGAATAAAAATTTGTAAGTTAAATCCATTACCAGGCCTCTTCCGAATAGGAATTTCCAAGATTGGAGACCGTAGTAAGACCACGAAATCATCGTGGAAACCGCAAATAAAACCACTGCGATGGTAAGAAAAACATTAGAGTAAGGGATATAATTAGCGAATGCTTTAGAGGTAATTCCTGCACCTTCGTAAGGCATACCGTCGATTAAAACAACACCCGTACCATCTCCTCCGTAATCAAAAACACCACCCATGTTGTAAATAACGATAACTAATGCTGTCATCGTACAGATTAGAACCGTATCAATAAATGGCTCTAATAAGGCTACCAAACCTTCAGACGCCGAATAGTTGGTCTTCACTGCAGAGTGAGCAATTGAAGCTGAACCCGCACCTGCTTCATTAGAGAAGGCCGCACGTCTAAATCCAATTAAAAGAACACCAATAACTCCACCAACACCAATCGCCTTTGGTTGAAAAGCCTCAGTGATAATTTGAGAAATCGCATCATCTACAAGTGCAAAGTTCGTTCCTATGATATAAAAGCAAGCTAGAATATACATTACAGCCATTAAGGGTACTACCTTTTCAGTAACCGAAGCGATTCGTTTGATACCACCAATAATGATTACACCAACCACGGCAGCGATTACAAGACCAATTATAGTACCTGCCATCGCACTGTCTAGTCCAAATAATTCTTTGATGACGATGGTAGCTTGATTGGACTGAGCAGCATTACCTCCTCCAAAAGATCCACCAATACAGAATACAGCAAATAAGGCTGCAACCACTTTACCAAGTTTTGCGAAACCTTTATTCGACAAACCTTTCTTTAAAAAATACATAGGCCCACCGTAAACCGTTCCGTTTTCATCAACATCACGATATTGAACACCTAGAGTACATTCCACAAACTTGGTAGACATCCCTAAAAGGCCACAAATGATCATCCAAAAGGTAGCACCAGGACCTCCAAGAGCAATAGCTAAAGCTACCCCAGCAATATTACCATTACCTACCGTTCCTGAAACTGCAGTGGCTAATGCTTGAAAGTGACTAACCTCGCCTTCTTGACTCTCATCTCTAATCGTACCTGTAACATCACCATCGACAATATTTACTTCAGACTTTTCGGCTCCGTGACCGTTAGCCTCTAATTCATCGTATTTTCCACGAACTACGTTAATGGCAGTACCGAAGTATCGAATATTGGGGAAACCGAAATAAAGGGTGAAAAATAGCGCGCTTCCTACGAGCAGAATGAGTACGAAAGGAGTACCTAATACTTCAAAAAAGACCACGTTGGTAACGAAGTCAGAAAAAGGCTTAAAGGCTTCGTCAATACGACGATCTAAACCTTTTTCCTGAGCGCTTAAAGCACTACTACTCAACACAAAAAACATAAAAGCTAGCAGTCGAAGAGAACGAACCATAAAATTTCTTTGGATTTTTTAATACACAAAGCGCTCAAGTTGCTAAAAAATTTACGATTAAGCAACGAAAGCTTTAAAAAACAAAGAAAGAAAATAGCACTGCAATTTGTATTCAGTTCCTCCTTTAGAGATCGAAAACTGAACTGCGCTTGGTATAAACAAGGTCCTTTATTCTCAGCCAAAAGGCTAGAAAAAGATATAAGGCAAAGCCAAATCCTAGGGTAACAAAAGTGAGATATATGAAAGTTAATCGAATCACTCTCGGTCGAATCCCCCAAGAATCTCCGATCCGTTGACAAACTTTAAATCCCCACAACTGTAAGGTATAGATGAACTGTGTCAAAGGTTTAATCATTCAAGTTCACCCCCCCATTCCATCATTCCGCCTACTAAGTTATAAGCGTTTTCGATTCCTTGAGATTTCAGAATAGCACATGCCTGACCTGAGCGATTTCCAGAGCGACAGTAAACAAAATAAGATGCGTTTTTATCAAAACTAGCTACTGCATCCATGAATCCTTGCGGATTGAAAATATCGTGATTGATAGCTCCCTTAACCTTACCTGAAGCTACTTCATCAGCGGTTCTAACATCTAGAATAACTGCATTATCCGTTGATTCAAGCTTTTCGATCCACTCTTGTTGTGATAAATTCATGCTGCGTGATTTTAATTTTTTTCAAAGATAGAAGTATTCGCTAAGGTCTTTTGTAACTCAAGTTGCGCAATTCCTAAATCGCGATAATTCAAAGGTGCGTCAAAAAATAAACGCTTATTTTTCTCAATCATCAAGGTGACGGGAATCGACATCAATTTCCATTTTTCACTCACCCTATATCGCCAGTTTAAATCTGATTGAGGTTCGATTAAAAATACTTGACTTTTAATACCCAACTCATCAATAACTTGAGGAACTTTGCTGTCCCAGACTGACTTTCTGTCGAGACTTACAAAAACCAATTTCACCTCAGGGTGATCCTTGGCAAATCTTTCAAAATCTGGCATTTCTTTTAGGCAAGGGGTACACCAAGTCGCCCAAAAATTATAAATCGTCAATTGCTCTGTTTCCTCTGACAGTAAAGAAATCAATTCATCTACGGATAATGAAACTGGCGAGGTAGCGGTTTCTTTGGGAGAGCAAGAACCTAAAGAAAGAACTAGAAAGACAAATAAAAATAGGCGCATATTTAGAACAGAATGCATTTCAATAACTTTGTCAAAAATATGCAAATGAAAAGAGAAGAACTACTGAATGACCTGGATTGGCGATATGCCACCAAAAGATTTAATCAGAAGGCGTCGATTGACGAAAGAGATTACCAAGCAGTTAAAGAGGCCATTCGACTGGCACCCACTTCCTACGGCTTACAGCCCTTTAAAATTATAGAGATTGAAGACCCCGAAACTCGTACTCAACTGCAAGGGGCCGGATACGGACAAAAACAAATTGTAGATGCCTCTAAACTGTTGGCTATTGCAAGTCTAAAACGTTTTGACAATGATCTTATTGATCGATACATTAATCTCAGTATGGAAACCAGGGGGCTTACAGAAGAGGAGGTTTCTGGATACAGCAACTTCATGAAAGGAGTTTTCAGCCAATGGTCTGAGGAAGCCAAAAAATCTTGGTCTGAAAAACAAGCCTATCTGGCGTTAGGCTTTGGAATGTTAGCCGCAGCTGAATTGAAAATTGATACCTGTGCCCTTGAAGGGATTGATATACAAGAGGTAAATAAAATTCTTCAATTAGAAGCCACAGACTATCATGTATCGGTATTATTGGCTCTAGGCAAAAGAGCTGAAGAAGATCAAAATCAACACGCTAAAAAGGTGCGTTTAGACCCTTCCGTTTTATTTGAAACGATATAAATTCTAAATGTACTTTTAATTGATTGTCAAGCATTGTATATTTGAAGCAATGGTTCAAACAAAATCAAATAAAAACTGGTGGAGATCGTCGTAGTAATGCGATGATTATCGGCTATAGATATATGCAAAGGCCTGTCATCGTGACAGGCCTTTATTATTTTTAAATAATTATGAAGTTGAAAAAAATCGAATTTACGAGCACCTTCGAAAAGATCATGGCAGATACGCTTACACCGGTAAGTGTTTATTTAAAGCTTCGAGATCATTTTCCGGGAAGTATCCTTCTCGAGAGTAGCGATTATCACACTAATGACAACAGTTTTTCGTACATCTGCTGCAAGCCGATTGCATCGATATCATTGCACAACGAAAAATTAACTAAAATCTTACCCGATCAATCTGAGGAAGTGATTACACTGAGTAAATCAAACACCTTACTTGAAGAAATCGATGGGTTTAGTAAACAATTTAAAGGTGAGCGTCTTCCTTTTAAGTTTATCACCAATGGATGGTTCGGATACACCAGCTATGACAGTGTTCGCTACTTTGAAAACCTACCCAATTATCAAACTGACAAACCAGGGCAAGACATTCCTGAAATCTACTACGCGCTTTATCAAAACATCATAGCGATCGATCATTTCAAAAATGAGGCCTATCTCATCTGTCATTCTTATAACGATAGCGCTCCTAATATCGAAGAAATTAAGGCACTACTAGCCGTTGAGTCATTGAGCACCTATCCGTACAAGAATTTAGGAGTAAAAGAGGCCAATATTAGTGATGAATCATTTAAGGATTTAGTAGTTAAAGCTAAAGAACACTGTAAGCGTGGCGACGTATTCCAACTCGTACTATCAAGACAAACTTCCCAAGCTTTTCAAGGAGATGAATTTAATGTCTATCGCGCTCTTCGATCAGTTAACCCTAGTCCCTATTTGTTTTATTTCGACTACATCAACTTCAAACTTTTTGGTTCTTCACCCGAAGCCCAACTTATTGTGCAAGAGGGTCAAGCTGAAATTCATCCCATTGCAGGAACCTACAAACGTACCGGAGATGATGAGAAGGATGCAGAACTTGCCAAGAAACTGGCTGCAGACCCAAAAGAGAATGCAGAGCACGTCATGCTTGTTGATCTAGCGCGAAATGATTTAAGCCGAAATGGTCATGCCGTTGAAGTTAAAACCTATCGCGAAGTTCAATTTTTCTCTCATGTCATTCACCTCGTCTCAAAGGTTACTGCAAAGAAAACAGAAGGTACTTCGACTCTACAATTAATGGCTGACACCTTCCCTGCAGGTACATTGAGCGGAGCTCCAAAGCCGATGGCACTAAAACTAATCGACAAGTACGAATCAACTCGAAGAGGCTTTTATGGAGGTGCTATTGGGTTCTTCGATTTTGACGGTAATTACAATCATGCCATTTTAATTCGAAGCTTTCTAAGTAAGAATAACAAATTGTACTATCAGGCCGGCGCCGGTATAGTAGCAAGTTCAGACGAAGAAAGTGAATTACAAGAAACCTATAATAAATTGGGAGCCCTTCAAAAGGCGCTTGAACTTGCCGAAAACCTGAGATAATGAGCAAAATACTTGTCATAGACAATTACGATAGCTTCGTATATAACATCGTTCACTATCTAAGAGAACTAGGAGAAGAAGTTACGGTTAAAAGAAACGATCAATTCGAAGTAAATGAGATTCTCGAATACGATAAAGTTGTACTATCACCAGGGCCAGGAATTCCTAGTGAAGCCGGTAAATTATTAGAAGTTATTCAATTCAATAATCAATTAGAGCATTGCATTCCAATGCTTGGGATCTGTTTGGGCCATCAAGCTATTGCAGAAGTTTTTGGTGGTACACTCAGAAATTTATCTCAAGTATATCACGGGATCGCAAGTAAAATCAATATTGATACGAACACAAGATTATACCAGAATTTCCAACCTAAACTTACTGTAGGTCGCTATCATTCATGGGTTGCAGATATCGAATCAGCTCCATTACTTAAAGCAAATGCTTGGGATGAAGCATCGAATGTGATGAGTCTTGAGCACATCGAAAAACCGATTTGGGGTATTCAATACCATCCTGAATCAATATTAACCAATCACGGAATCGAACTTTTACAAAATTGGCTAAAAGCATGAAACAGTATTTAAATAGACTCATTCAGCACCAGCATTTGACCAAAGACGAGGCAAGAAACGTACTTGTTGAAATGGCTGAAGGAAAATTTGATCCTCATCAAGTCGCTTCTTTCCTTACAATCTATATGATGAGACCCATTACTATAGAGGAACTAAGCGGGTTTCAAGAAGCCCTGCTTGATCTTTGTCTTCCGATCAATCTCAATAATTACGATCCGATTGACCTATGCGGTACTGGCGGTGATGGCAAAGACACCTTCAACGTTTCAACACTTGCCTCCTTTGTGACTGCAGGTGCAGGCGTAGCTGTTAGCAAACACGGTAATTATGGTGTTAGTTCAGTTTGCGGAAGTAGTAACGTAATGGAACATTTAGGCATTGTATTCAGCAAAGAGGAAGATATCCTTAAAAAGTGTCTAGACCATGCCAATATCACGGTTCTTCATGCTCCGCTTTTTCATCCGGCTATGAAAGCAGTGGCTCCCATTCGTAGAGCATTAGGAGTAAAAACCTTTTTTAACATGCTAGGACCACTGGTCAACCCTGCATTTCCAAAAAAACAATTAGTAGGAGTCTTTAGCCTTGAATTGGCTCGAATCTATGGCTATCTCTACCAAAAAACAGACAAAAACTATAGCGTAATCTATGCCTTAGATGGCTACGATGAAGCATCGCTAACTGGTAACTTAAAACAGATCAACAAAACTGGAGAGCACCTTTTAACTCCTGCACATTTTGGAACGAGAGCTATAGACCCAAAATTAATTGAAGGTGGTAAAGATGTAGCTTCTTCGGCAGAGCTCTTCATGAAGGTGTTGAATGGTGAAGGGACAGAACCACAAAACAAGGTGGTTATAGCCAATGCCGCACTCGCCATATCAACTGCAGAAGACATCAGTATCGAACGAGCTATTGAAAAGTCTGAGGATTCATTACATAATCGAAAGGCCCTTGGTTGTTTTGAGAGGCTGAAAAAAACATTAGCAGAGGCATGACCCCAATTCTAGAAAAAATAGTAGCGCACAAGCGTCTCGAAGTTATTTCAAGCGAACAAGCCATAAGTAGTAAGCAGCTGAAAGACTCTATGTATTATCATCGAGAAACGTACTCAGCAAAGAATGCTTTGCGGTTAGGTGGAATCATTGCAGAACACAAACGTAAATCACCCTCAAAGAAAAGTATTAACCTTAGCCGACCTTTAGTTGATACCATCGATCGTTATGTGCGCGGAGGAGCTACTGCCATTTCGGTACTAACTGATACGCAGTTTTTTGGAGGAAGCCTCACAGATCTTACACTTGCACGAGCAAGCTGTAGTCTGCCTATCATTCGAAAAGATTTTATCATCTCCACGTATCAAATCGATGAAGCAAAAGCGTATGGCGCAGACTTTATTTTGCTAATTGCTGCGATTTTATCACCCAACCAAATTCAAGAATTTACAGCATATGCCCACGCTATAGGATTAGAAGTGCTGCTCGAAGTACATGACAAAGAAGAGCTTTTAATCAACAAAAATTGCCCAGTCGATTTGGTTGGTGTCAATCATCGTAACTTAAAAACCTTTGAAACGAATCTGGATTTAGGATTAGAATTACTGCCTGAAATTGACAAGAATCAAATTGCTGTGGCTGAGAGCGGTATTCATACCAAAAAGAGCTTGAAAAAATTGTGGAAAGCCGGCTTCAAAGGCTTCTTGATCGGAGAATCGATCATGAAACACAAGGCTCCTGAAGAATTATTAGCCAAGTGGAATAATTGTTTGAAATAAGCTCATGAAAATCAAGGTCTGTGGTATAACGAATCAAACCGTAATCATCGATAGTTTAGGTATTGATTATATCGGACATATCTTTTGGGAACCCTCGAAACGATATGTTAACCCTGAACAAATTGCATTGCAACCTACCCATAACAAAAGGGTTGGAGTTTTCGTTGATGAGTCTATTGAGACCGTTAGTAAGATCGCTAAAAAACTTAATCTTAAAGGGGTTCAATTACATGCGAATGAAGATGAAAAATACATTGAACAGTTAAAAGCCAAACTTCCAGACACGTTGATTATCAAAGCAGTAGCTATTGCTTCCATAGAAGATCTAGTCCATTTAAATCGATTTGAAAAGATGGTTGATCTATTCATTTTCGACACCAAAGGAAGACTGCCTGGCGGTAACGGAACCCAGTTTGACTGGAATATTTTATCCGAGTATAAGGGTACTATCCCATTCCTTCTCAGTGGAGGTATTGGACCTAGTGATATAGACGCGATAAGAAACTTTAAAAAACAACTCAATCACCCGCAATTTGTTGGGGTTGACCTTAATAGTAAATTCGAAGATTCACCTGGAGTTAAGAACGTTGAAAAACTAACTAACTTCGTCTCTTCTCTAAAAAATGAAACATGGCTATGAAAAGTTATCATGTAGACAAGGAAGGTTATTACGGGGAATTTGGAGGAGCATACATTCCAGAAATGCTCTATCCCAATACCGAAGAACTACGTAATTCGTATCTAGAAATTACCTCAAGGGAGTCCTTTAAAAAAGAGTTTGACCAGCTCTTAAGAGACTACGTGGGACGACCTACACCGCTCTACAAGGCAGAGCGATTAAGTGATCGGTACAACACTCAAATCTACTTGAAAAGAGAAGATCTTTGCCATACGGGCGCCCATAAAGTTAATAACACCATCGGCCAAATCTTACTTGCAAAAGCTTTAGGTAAAAATCGAATTATCGCAGAGACTGGAGCGGGACAGCACGGTGTAGCAACGGCTACTGTTTGTGCACTAATGGGTATTGAATGTGTGGTGTATATGGGAGAAATTGACATTGCACGCCAAGCACCCAATGTAGCACGAATGAAAATGTTAGGTGCAACAGTTAGAGCCGCAACATCAGGGAGTAAAACGCTAAAAGATGCCACCAACGAAGCTATACGCGATTGGATCAACAACCCCGTTGACACCCATTACATCATTGGTTCAGTAGTGGGCCCTCACCCCTATCCTGATATGGTAGCTCGTTTTCAATCGGTAATTTCAGAGGAGGTGAAATGGCAACTAAACGAGCTTCACGGGAGAGACTATCCCGATCATGTAGTTGCCTGTGTAGGGGGCGGAAGCAACGCTGCCGGTATTTATTATCACTATTTAGACGATCCAAGAGTCAATATCATCGCGGTCGAGGCAGCAGGAAAAGGGGTTTCTTCAGGACATAGCGCAGCAACCTCAGCACTAGGGAAAATAGGAGTCATTCACGGCAGTAAAACCTTACTGATGCAAACAGATGATGGCCAAATCACCGAACCATATTCAATTTCTGCTGGCCTTGACTATCCAGGGGTTGGACCAATGCATGCACACCTTTTCAAATCGGGAAGAGGACAGTTTATTTCAATTACCGATGAACATGCCATGAGTGCAGGACGTAAGCTTTCAGAATTAGAAGGCATTATTCCTGCGATAGAAACAGCACACGCTTTTGCCATTTTTGATGAACTCAATTTCAAAAAGGATGAAATCGTCGTTGTTAATCTATCGGGGCGAGGCGATAAAGATCTACAAACCTATATTGACTATTTCAACCTATGAATCGATTGACCGAAAGACTATCCGTAGAAGGAAAGATTCTATCTATTTATGCAACGGCCGGGTTTCCACAGTTCAAGGACACAATGCCAGTTTTGAAAGAACTTGAAAACGCCGGGGTAGATCTCATTGAAATTGGGATGCCATTCAGCGATCCATTAGCTGATGGGCCAACCATACAAGAAAGTTCAACAAAGGCTCTCATGAATGGAATGACCACAGAGCTACTTTTTGAACAATTAAAAGAGGTGCGAAACCACCTATCGATTCCGCTCATTCTGATGGGATATTTCAATCCAGTTTTACAATTCGGAGTTGAAAGATTTTTACAGAAGGCCGCTGAGATAGGAATTGATGGAGTGATTTTACCCGATCTACCTCTTGAGGTGTATGAAAGAGAGTATCAAGCTTTGTTCGAATCTTATGGCTTATCAATGATCTTTCTGATTACACCACAGACTTCTGAGAAGCGCATTCGTCAAATTGAACAAGCGAGCACTAGCTTTATCTATATGGTGAGTACCTCTAGTACAACAGGTGCCCAAGAAGGTTTTACCGAAGAAAGCATGGAATACTTTAAGAGAATTGAAGCGATGAACCTTCAAGTACCAACCGTAGTTGGTTTTGGTATTTCGAACGCCTCGAGTTACCACCAAGCCACTTCACACTCTAAAGGTGCCATTATTGGTTCTGCATTCATCAAGGCTCTTTCAAAGGAAGGTATTGAAGGTATACCCCCATTTATTCAAAGTATTCGTTCAAAATCATGAAAAAGCAACTTTTAAACGCCTTATTGTTCTCTATTATACCTGGCCTTTTACCATTCAGTAGTGAGCCGCATATTGTTGGTAAAGTAAAATGGATCTTGGGCGGAGCCGTGGGAATGCAGCCCATGGACTATTTCGACACCTTACTTCATGGCTCACCTTTTATCTACCTCATCATTGTACTTATAAAATGGGGTAAAGCAGGATTTCAATTAAACGATTAAATCAGCGGGTATAAACAGGCTGTAAAGGGTCAGTCGTTTGTGATGCATCGAAGCGATATCCATCACTTTCAAACTGCTCAAACACCGAAAGCTCGTTATCTGGGGTCTCTAGAAGAAAACGAGCCATCACCCCTCTCATACGCTTTGCGTAAAAGGAAATAATCTTCAACTTTCCGTCCTTGTAATCTTTAAATTCAGGGCTAATCACTCGACCCGAAAAGGCTTTTAAATCGATAGCTTTGCTGTATTCTTTACTTGCCAGATTGACAATTATTTCATTCTCTGAGAGTTCATTTTCAAGATAGGAGGTTAGATTCTTGCGCCAGTGTTCATAAAGCGACTTTACACCTGCTACCTCCATTTTGGTACCCATCTCTAAACGGTAAGGTTGAATCGAATCAAAGGGTCTGAGCATACCATACAGCCCAGATAAAATTCGAATACGATCTTTTGCAGATTCGAGTTGATTCTCATTTAAAGTTAGCGCTTCTAAACCTTTATAAACATCGCCATCGAAGGCAAAAAGAGCAGGTCTGGTCTCTTCTTCAGTAGGGTTAATCTTGAAGTGTTGATTACGTTCGAAATTCAAAGTTGCAAGTGCGTTTGATAAACTCATTAATTGTTCTAAATCGCTCACACTTTTCTTCTTAAGGGCAATCTGAATCTTCTCAGTTTCTTTAGAAAAAAGAGGTTCAGTTCTGTAGTTGGTTGCCAGCGGAGTTTCAAAATCAAGAGATTTCGCTGGTGAGAGTAAAATTTTCATAGCTAATTATTTTATTCTATTGCACCGACATAGGCTCGCCATTTTTCCAAACAAGCCGTAAAATCTTCAGGCAAATCAGAGTTAAAAGTTAAAACTTTTTTAGTGATCGGATGTTCAAATCCCAAGGTCTTAGCATGAAGCGCCTGACGAGGAAGTAACTTAAAACAATTGTCGACAAACTGTTTGTATTTCGTAAAAGTGGTCCCTTTTAAAATTTTATCTCCTCCATACCGTTCATCATTAAAAAGTGGATGTCCAATATGCTTCATATGGGCACGAATTTGGTGTGTTCGACCCGTTTCTAATTGACACTGTATGAGACTAATGTAGCGCAGATCTTCTAAAACTTGGTAATGCGTAATCGCAGGTTTCCCGAAACTTTCATCCTCAAAAACATCCATTTGAAGACGATTCTTCAAGCTTCGTCCGATATGACCTTCAATAGTACCTGAAGCTTCCGAAAACACCCCCCAAGCAAGGGCGATATATTCTCTAGTGGAGGTTTTATTAAAAAACTGTTTGCTCAAATGGGTCATCGACTCTGGGGTTTTAGCTACAACCAATAATCCAGAGGTATCTTTATCAATGCGATGAACGAGCCCCGGCCTCGAGTCGCTATTCAACGGTAAATCTTTGAAATGATAAAGAAGGGCGTTAACCAGGGTCCCTGAATAATTCCCGTGACCGGGGTGCACCACCATTCCAGCTGGTTTATTCACAACAAGTAACACCTCATCTTCATAAACAATATCCAATGGAATATCTTCAGGCACTAACAGATTCTCAT
The DNA here is from genome assembly GCA_036782715.1 of Flavobacteriaceae bacterium. Classification (GTDB taxonomy): domain Bacteria; phylum Bacteroidota; class Bacteroidia; order Flavobacteriales; family Flavobacteriaceae; genus UBA3478. The sequence goes on along the minus strand of DAIPYN010000001.1, from coordinate 123,975 downwards.
AAGGCGGATGTTCAAACATCACCTGAACCTTATCCCCCGCTTTGACCTTGTAATTAGACTTTACAGGGTTTTTATTTACCCAGATATTTCCTTCTTTGGCCGCGGCTTGAATCTTATTCCTAGTAGCGTTTTCAATGAAGTTCATGAGGAACTTATCGACGCGTAAAGGCTCCTGTCCTTTAGAGGCTTCAAAGCTATAATGCTCGTGGAGCGAGTCAGTGTCAAGGGAATCTAGGCTCATTGTATACTGTCCTTTCCGTTACCCAAGACTAACAGCAGGGTATCTTTAATAGAAATTTGACTACCTACATCAACCGACAAGTCGCCGACTTTGATACCATAAACCATATTTAATCCAATAGCATCAACGTATTCCACCGAATCACTAACCGTAAAACCTAACGACCTCAATTGACCAAGCGCATTACGTCTAGTCATTTGAATCGCATCAGGAAGTGCTCTTCTCGCAAATTCAGAATCGTTAAGACTGAGGTAAACTTTTCTTCCAGACTTTACATTTTTACCTGCAATAGGCAACTGTTTGATCACACCATAAGGAATGATTTCAGGATTGTAAGAAAGGGTGTCGTTCGCTACCCCAATGAGCTGAATATTGGTTAACGCCTCTGAGGCCTCCTCAAAGGTAAGACCGCTCAAATCAGGAACCACATAAGTATCGCCGTACTGAGTGTATGATTTTAGCCCCCAGCTTACTCCTTGAATTAAGATTACAAGAACCAGCCCGAGAATAATCAGTTGCTTTAAAAAGGAAATGGAAACCCAAAAGGATAAAAACTTTTTCATAAAGAAGAATCGAATGCAAAGATAGAAAAAGGGCTGATTTTCGTTACTTTGAAACCTGTAAGTAATAATCGATGGAAAAGCGAATTAATCTAGGAGTTATCATGGGCGGATATAGCCAGGAGAGAGAAATCTCCTTAAAGAGTGGCGCACAAGTCATGCGCCATGTAGACGCTACCCGTTTCAAGGTGTATGCCATCGACATTAGTAAAGAAGGTTGGTTTTGCGTAGTTGACTCAAATAGAGTCGCCATAGATCGAGCTGATTTCAGTGTTACCCTTCATGGAGAAAGGATTTCATTTGATCTCATTTTTAATGCCATTCATGGAACTCCAGGTGAAGATGGAATTTTACAGGCCTATTTTGATCTTTTAGGGATTAAATACACGGGGTCTAACAGCTATATTTCTGCCCTTAGTTTTAACAAAAGAGATCTGCTGAGTGTGACTAGCGATTTAGGTATTCCTAGAGCCAAACACCTCTCGCTGAACAAAGGTCAAACCTTATCTTCAGAAGAAATAGAACAGGTGGGGTTTCCATGTTTTGTTAAGGCGAATCGCTCAGGAAGTAGCTTTGGAGTATATAGGGTCCAGACAGAAGAAGAACTAAAGCAGGCAACTTTAGATGTTTTCGAGATGAACGATGAGCTAATTATCGAAGAACACCTCGAAGGTATCGAGATTACCATAGGTGTAATACCGGGAGAAAATGGTCCTCAAGTCTTACCAATGACTCTTATCAAAACGGAACATGAATTCTTTGATTACCAGGCAAAATATCTGGGAGAGAGTGAAGAAATTACTCCTGCTCCAATTGACCCATCTCTCGAGAAACGACTTACTCAGTATGCCTTAAAAATTTACGAAGACCTCGGTTTCAAGGGTGCGACGAGAAGCGAGTTTATTATCAGGGAGGGTATCCCCTACCTTCTTGAGGTTAATACTACTCCGGGCCTTACCGAGCAAAGTATCCTACCTCAACAGGCAAGGTGTGCCGATATCTCAGAAGCTCGCCTTTTTGATCGTTTGATTAACGACGCATTGTAAAGTTGTATCTTTGACCCTATGAAAAAAGCGGTATTTCCAGGCTCTTTTGACCCGATCACAATCGGTCACGAGGATATCATTCGACGAGGCCTAGACCTATTTGATGAAATCGTCGTAGCCGTTGGAGTCAATGCCGATAAGCGCTATCAATTTAGTCTAGAAGAGCGACTTGCCTTTATTCGAGCTACCTTTAAAGATGAACCAAAAATCACGGTAACTACCTATCAAGGTTTAACCGTAGATTACTGCAAACAAATTAATGCGGATTTTATCTTAAGAGGCCTTCGAAACCCTGCCGACTTCGAGTTTGAAAAAGCGATTGCTCATACCAATAGAACCCTGACTGAAATTGAAACAGTATTTCTATTAACAGCCTTAAATAAGGATTTTATCAGTTCTTCTATAGTGCGTGATGTACTTCGAAATCAAGGAGATATTAAAGCCTTTGTCCCAGAAGGAGCATACGACCTAATCTGTAACGAATAACTGTCTAATGTTTCGGTATGAATTTCGAAGTGCAACTTCCTGTTGTTCTTGATTAAGCCACACCACGTCGGTGATCCCCTCTTCTAATTGAGGTGTGAACGGTCCTAAATCATCAGAAGTCATTTCGTACCAATGGGTCGTTTTTAATCTCATCTCACCCTTTCTTTTGAAAATATGATACGTCTTACCGAGTTTATACTGAATATCTAGAGTACCTATCCCCGTTTCTTCCATGACTTCGCGTATGGCAGCCTCTTCTAGACTCTCAGAAGATTCTCGCTTGCCTTTCGGTAAATCCCATTTATCGTTTCGATAAATAAAGAGTACTTGACCTTTGCTATTTCTAACAAGTCCGCCTGCCGCAACGACTTCCTTAATTGCACCAGTCAAAAACTTAAGGGGATTAGTGTCAGCTACTTCTACGAAATAGGTCACTGATTTTTTCTTCGATCCTAACTCTTCAAGCAGTTTATTAAGCTCCTTCTTGGTGCTGATCGGCAGTCGATTTTTACGAGGTAAAGAGCGGTCAGACTCAAGAATTAAAAGGCCATTATTGACGAAAACTTCGTACATTCGCACTATGATTTTGGACAAAGAAACTGCTTATAAAACAGCTGAATTGTTGCTACAAATAAAGGCAATTCAATTGAATCCCGAAACTCCTTTTACATGGGCTTCGGGAATACAATCTCCGATTTATTGTGACAATCGACTCGCACTGTCTTATCCAGCCGTCCGAAACTATCTTCGACAAGAATTTGTTCGAAAAATCGAAGAGCGTTACGGCAAACCTGAAGTAATCGCCGGAGTTGCTACTGGAGCCATAGGTATAGGTATCCTAGTTGCTGAAGAGATGGGGCTTCCTTTCATTTATATTCGACCTGAAGCCAAAGGTCATGGAAGAAAAAATCAAATTGAAGGTAAGATTGATAAAGGACAAAATGTGGTGGTTATCGAAGATCTGATCTCAACAGGAAAGAGTAGTCTTAAAGCTATAGATGCCTTAGAAGACGCAGAGGTTAACATCAAAGGGATGGCAGCGATCTTTACCTATAATTTTGAATCAGCCACTTCTCAATTTAAAGAGCGTGATTTAGATGTGTTTACCTTGAGCGACTACAAGCATTTGGTTGCTTACGCAAAAACCACAGATAAATTTTCTACTGAACAACTAGACCTTCTAGACCAGTGGAGTGAAAACCCACAAGCCTGGGGAACTAATTAAACGTATTATGGAATTAAATTCACCGGTTCACACCATCAACAAATCAGCTCAGGAGGTATTTAGATTTCTGTCGAACGTTTCGAACTTCGAATCGATTATGCCAGAAAACAATAAAGTATTCAAGGTAATCGATGAAAACCGTTTCGCATTCGCTCTTAAAGGAATGCCTGAAATTGTCTTAGAAATCACTGAACGTATTGAATCAGAACGAGTCACACTTGGTTCAACAAATCCTCAGTTTCCATTTTCATTACATGCGAATTTAAAGGCCATCGAGACAGGATGTACATTACAATTAAATTTCCAGGGAGAATTTAACGCGATGATCTCTATGATGATTAAGGCGCCTCTTACGAACTTTATAGTATCTCTAGCTGAGAAAGCTTCTCAACACTTCAATGCTTAAACGCGTAACATCCGAATCTCTTCAGAGGTAAATTTTAAAGGTTTACCTTCACTCGAGTACAAAAGGGCCGATCCATCTTCTGTTACCCCTAGCAAGGTAGCTTCAATAACCTCGTCTCCTAATTGCCATCGAAGCGTCTGGTTCTTTCCATACAGTTTGCTCTGAAACTGATCTATAGTAATTTCTTGATCTTGAAGTAAAACATTGGTGATCGAATCAGAGAGCTGGTAAGCTAATAGATCGATCTCAAAAATCTTTTGGGTTAATTCACACATCGAAGTAGCTTTAAATTCATCTTTAAAACTGACTTGATTCACGTTTAACCCAATTCCAACAACAACAAAAGAAGATTTTCCTTGCCGTAAACTTCTTTCGATTAAAATACCCGCAATTTTACCGTCACCTGCCATAATGTCGTTTGGCCACTTAACCGATAAATCAGGAATTCCTGCGGCTTCTAAGATTTCAATTACAGACCAGGTAATCTGCCTCATTGCACGAAATACTGCTTTGAGAGACGAACCAAAATCAGGTAAAACATAGCTTATAGTCAGGTTTTTACCGGGCTCGGAGCTCCAGGGTCGCTCGAGTCTACCACGCCCACCTGTTTGATCGATGGTATACAATGCCGAAGGAATTTCGATAGCCCTCGATCGAAAAAGCGATGCAATCAAAGTGCTGGTAGAATTCGTGGCATCGACTTTGATAATATTCATTTAAAGTTATCTTTAATATTCTGAGGAGAGCTGAAAAACTAAGGCATGACAAGTTAAAATAAATTAACTTTGTGCACGAAAATTAAACCGATTGAATGCAAAAAACACAAGCGAGTACTGACGAACTTATAGCCCTAATCATCGACGGAATTGAAGATGTGAAAGGCGTTGAAATAAACCTGTTAGATTTAAGAGAAATCGAAAATACAGTTTGTGACTATTTTGTGATTTGCAACGGAACTTCGAATACGCACGTAAATGCAATCGTTTCTTCTATTCAGAAGAAGGTTAGTAAATCGATTAAATCGAAACCATGGAAAGTGGAAGGTACCGAAAACAGCGAATGGGTGCTTCTCGATTATGTCGATGTGGTCGTTCATGTTTTTCAAAGACCCATTAGAGAGCGATATGATATCGAAGGACTTTGGGGAGATGCTAAACTAACCGCCATCGAACGTTCTTTTTCTTAATTTTTTCCTTTTGCTATGAGTAATAATCCTATGAATAACAATACCAAAAAAAAGCCTTCTAAATACGGCTGGATATTTTATGCCGCAATTCTAGTATTCGTGGCATTTAATTTATTTGGTGGTTTAGCCTTAGACAACCAAGAAAAAACAACCACTTCTCAGTTAGAAGAATACCTTAGAGAAGGGGATGTAGATAAGATCGTAATCATCACTAACACCCGTCAAGCAAAGGTTTATCTAAACGATATCGCCCTCCAAAAAGAGATACACAAAAAAGTTGCTGAGCCCAGCCTAATACCTTCTACTGCTCCAACTGCCCAGTATGTTTTAGACTTTGGTGATTTGCAAAATTTCGAAAATACCATCAAGACGATTAAGTCAGAGTACGATCTTGCAACGGTTATCGACTACGATAAAGAGAATAATTATCTATTAGAACTCCTTATTTCAATTCTACCTTTTGTACTTATTATCGGGGTTTGGATATTCCTTATGCGACGAATGTCAGGTGGATCAGGAGCAGCTGGTGGTGGTCAAATTTTCAGTATTGGAAAATCAAAAGCGAAGCTTTTTGATGAAAAAACAGATACTAGAACTTCATTCAAGGATGTTGCTGGTTTAGAGGGTGCGAAAGAAGAAGTTCAAGAAATTGTCGAGTTCTTAAAAAACCCTGAAAAATATACCTCATTAGGAGGTAAAATACCAAAAGGAGCGCTGCTAGTAGGCCCTCCAGGTACAGGTAAAACGCTACTCGCTAAGGCCGTTGCTGGTGAAGCAAAAGTGCCCTTCTTTTCCCTTTCAGGATCTGACTTTGTAGAGATGTTTGTAGGAGTTGGAGCCTCTCGAGTTCGTGACTTATTCAAACAAGCTAAGGATAAATCCCCCGCGATCATTTTTATCGATGAGATTGATGCTATTGGTCGAGCAAGAGGAAAAAACAATATGACAGGTTCGAATGACGAGCGTGAGAATACCCTTAACCAACTATTAACAGAAATGGATGGTTTTGGTACGAACACCAACGTTATTGTACTTGCAGCGACAAACCGTGCAGATGTTTTAGACAAGGCACTAATGAGAGCGGGACGCTTTGATCGACAGATTTATGTAGATCTACCCGATCTAAATGAAAGAAAGGAAATTTTCGAAGTACATCTAAAACCGATTAAAACTTCAGAAACACTTGACCTAGAATTTTTAGCCCGTCAAACTCCAGGTTTCTCAGGAGCTGATATCGCAAATGTATGTAATGAGGCGGCTTTAATTGCAGCACGTAAAGAGCAGAAATCAGTTATTAAACAAGACTTTTTAGATGCTGTCGATCGAATTGTAGGAGGATTAGAGAAACGAAGTAAAATCATCACTCCAGATGAAAAACGAGCCATTGCATTTCATGAGGCAGGCCATGCAACGGTTAGTTGGATGCTACAGTATGCCGCTCCCCTTGTTAAAGTTACCATTGTACCTAGAGGTCAATCATTAGGAGCAGCTTGGTATTTACCTGAAGAACGTCAGATTGTTCGACCTGAACAATTGCTAGACGAAATGTGTGCAACTATGGGAGGTCGTGCTGCGGAGAAAATTATCTTCGACACTATTTCTACAGGAGCACTCAGTGATTTAGAAAAAGTGACCAAACAGGCACGTGCGATGGTTACGGTTTATGGATTAAACGATAAGATTGGCAACGTAACTTATTACGATTCAAGCGGTCAAAGCGAATATGGATTTACAAAACCTTACAGTGAAGTAACTGCGCAAACTATTGATAAAGAAATTTCTGATCTAATAGAAGGTCAATATCAACGAGCAATTACTATTCTCAAAGAGAATAAGGATAAACTCACCAAGCTTGCCGAGCGATTGTTAGAAAAAGAAGTTATTTTTAAGGACGACTTGGAGGAGATTTTCGGGAAACGTCCGTTCGAGAAAGAAACACAATCCGAAGAATCTCAGGAAGAGACAGAAGTAACACCTGAAAATAAAGAAGAAGGCCTAGACGCATAATGGGATTTTTTGATCGCATCTTTGGAAAGAAAATCGAATCTGACGAGAATACGTCGGCTCCCAAAGAGAGTAAATCAGAATCATTACCAGTCGATGAGCTGTTTCTTAGAGAGTTTACTGCCAGCGGTGGAAAGTTTTTATACTGTGAAAAGCAAGAAGAAGTAGATCGCTTTTTCGACGATATCATCAAAGAAAATAGTTGGCAAGAGAACGACATTCTATGTCTTGATACAGAACTTATCGATCGTTACGCTTCGATTGCTCATTTCACTGACAGGTACAGTAAACCAACGATTTTCACCACAAAATGTGAACACCTTATCGCAAACCAAGGATCTGTACTCGTTTGCTCAAAGCAATTAAAAGGGATAAAAAGCGAGGAACTGCCCGAAAATCTCATTGTTTTTGCTCGTACTTCTCAAATGGTAGCGTCCATTTCAGAAGCGCTTCGATCCATCAAACAACGTCATTTAGGAGGTCCTTTACCCACTAAGATCACCTCATTCAAAAATAATGAAGTTAATCAAGAGAATAAAGATGACTTCATGCATTACGGAACCAAAACCAAAAACCTATATCTTCTGCTTTTAGAAGACTTCTAAATGAACACCCTCGTACTTCGATCTATTAGCGGATTAGTGTATATCTTGTTGTTCTTAGGCGCTATATATGTTCCTAGAGAAGAGGTGTTTTTTATGTGGTGTGCATTACTAGGTATCGGTGCGGCCCTAGAAATAAGGGGAATGTTTCGGCTTCCGAGGCAATTAGTTTTTGTCGGGTCCTCGGTGATTCTTTTACTTGCCTATACCAGTGAGTCTAAAACCATTTTTGTTTATGCCGGGGTGATGGCTACGCTTCTTATGAGCATCATGCTTCTTAAAAAGTGCAAGAACAATTACTTTCACCGATACTTCTCTCCACTCTATGCTGTTTTAGGGATATTCAACCTTTTCTTAATCTACCAACTCGACGCCATGTGGTGTTTGGGCATCCTTTTGCTAGTATGGACGAACGATTCTATGGCCTATTTGGTCGGATCAAAAATTGGAAAAACAAAGGTCAGTTCTATTTCACCGAACAAAAGCTTAGAGGGTTATATAGGAGGCACAATAGCAACCATTCTTATCGGATATTTTTTGAATCAATACCTTCCACTTCCTCACTGGTTTATTCTGAGCCTCACTACAAGTCTTCTAGCAAACGTTGGAGACTTAGTAGCTTCTAAAATGAAACGACTAACTCATGTCAAAGACAGTGGAAGAGTCATTCCCGGACATGGAGGGATTTTAGACCGTATCGATAGTTTGATTTATCTATCTCCAGTCATTTATCTACTTTTAATCCTTTAATTAAACATCTATGTTTCACAAAGAAGGTTACCCTACTATTGCACTAGCTACGCTAGTTTTGGTTTTATGTATTTGGCTAGGTATGAGTATCGAGTCTACAATTCTGGGTAGTTTACCAATAATAGCTGGTGTATTTCTATGGATCATCATTTTACAGTTTTTTCGCAACCCTAAGCGAAACTCACCAAAATCTGAAAAGGGTATTCTCGCACCTTCTGATGGTACGGTAGTCAAAATTGAACCTTTTACCGATCATGAATATTTTGGAGAACCAAGAACACTGATTTCAATTTTCATGTCGCCACTAAATGTTCACGTGACGAGATATCCATTTGATGGAAAGGTACTCTACAGTCAATACCATCATGGAAAATACCTAGTAGCTTGGCACCCAAAATCAAGCACGCACAATGAAAGAACCACAGTGGTAATTGAGCATCCGAGTGGTGAGCCCATACTTTATCGACAAATTGCAGGAGCGCTTGCACGAAGAATTGTTAATTACGCTAAGGTCGGAGATTCCGTTAAAGCCGGTGAAGACGCAGGCTTTATCAAGTTCGGTTCACGAATAGACGTGATCGTACCCAATGACGCCAAAATGAATGTATCTCTCGACCAAAAAGTCAAGGGAGGTGAAACGATTATCGCTGAATTATTGAAGTAATCCAAGGCTCTTCTCTAATCCTTCAATCTTTTCTTGAGCATCAGCGGCCTTTTTACGCTCTAATTCAATAACCTTTTCAGGGGCGTTTGATACAAATCGCTCATTGCTTAATTTCTTGTCTACTGAAGCCAAGAATCCTTTAAGGTAATCAATTTCTTTTTGAATCTTTTCCCGTTCTGCCTCAAGATCTACCCCTTCGCTCAGTGGAATAAAAAACTCTGTTTTACTCACTCTAAAACTAGAACAAGCCCCTGGAGCCGCTTCAACCCTTTGAGGTAAACTCGTATTGGCCAACTTAGCAGCTACCTCAGCATATAATTCAAAATCAATAACATCGGTCACTAGGAGCTCTAACGACTCTTTAAAGGCAATACTCTTCTCTTTTCTTATGGATCGAATCGCACTAACCACCTCCTTTGACGTTTCAAAGGCCCTTAAAGTATCTTGTTTATACACTTTTGCCTTAGGCATACTTGCGACACAAATCGAGTCCTTTGAGTCTCTTAATGTTAAAGATTGCCACAGTTCCTCGGTTAGGAAAGGCATAAATGGATGCAAAGTAACTAGCAGCCTGTCTAAAATATCAATTACCTGGTCTAGGGTGGTTTGATCAATGGGGCTACCATATGCTGGTTTGATAATTTCTAACAACCAAGAACAGAAGTCATCCCATATCAAACGATAAATGCTCATCAGAACATCTGAAATACGGTACTTCTGATAGTGATCCTCAATCTGCTCTAATGCTGCGGCAAAGGAGGCTTCAAACCATTCAATCCCCTGTTTGGCATATAAAGGTTGTTCAATATCAGCTACCTCAAAGCTCTTAATTAATCTAAATGCATTCCAGATTTTATTAGCGAAACTACGACCTTGATCGCATAGCGATTCGTCGAAAAGTAAGTCGTTACCGGCAGCGGAGCTGAGTAATAATCCGACACGAACTGCATCTGCACCATAGGTATCAATCAGACCTAGAGCGTCTGGAGAATTACCTAGAGACTTACTCATCTTTCGGCCTTGTTTATCTCTAACCAATCCTGTTAAATACACGCTAGTAAATGGTGGCGCATCTCGGTACTCATAACCCGCAATAATCATACGAGCTACCCAGAAAAAGAGGATATCTGGACCGGTGACTAAATCTTGGGTAGGATAATAATAGTTGATCTCTTCATTTTCAGGATCAAGGATACCGTTAAACACACTAATCGGCCAAAGCCAAGAAGAGAACCAAGTGTCTAAAACATCTTCATCTTGAGTCAAATCTTCAGCAGTATAAGTCTTTGCCTCTCCTTTCTGTTTTGCTAGCTGATTCGCTTTTTCAACGGCTTCTTCTATAGAGGTCGCAACGACCATTTGGCCATCACCGTAGTAATAGGCAGGGATTTGTTGACCCCACCAAAGCTGTCGAGAAATATTCCAATCTCTGATATTCTCTAGCCAGTGGCGATAGGTGTTTTCGAATTTTTTCGGATAAAGTTGAATCGAATGATCTTCAAGTACAGAAGTTATAGCAGGCTTGACCAACTCTTCCATCTTTAAGAACCATTGATCTGATAACCTTGGTTCAATAACAGCCCCTGTGCGCTCAGAAGTACCAACGTTATTCAGATGTGACTCTTTCTTAATTAACAATCCGAGTTCATTTAACTCTTCAGCTATTGAATCACGAACTTCAAAACGATCTCTACCCTCATAATGCATGGCATGAGCATTGAGCGTTCCGTCTGCATTAAATACGTCATAGATGGCTAGGTCGAACTTATCTCCGATAGTTTTATCATTGATATCGTGCGCGGGAGTAATTTTAAGGCAACCTGTCCCAAACTCGGGATCAACGTAGGAATCTGCGATAATAGGAATTTCACGATTACAAATCGGTACTCGAACCTTTTTACCAATTAACGATTGATATCGTTCATCTTCAGAGTTGACACAGATAGCAACGTCGCCAAATATCGTTTCAGGTCTAGTAGTAGCAACGGTTATTTCGCCTTCTCCCTCTACAAAACGATAACTTAAGTAGTACAGTGAGCCCTGCATTTCTTTGTAGATCACTTCTTCATCAGAAAGGGTAGTTTGGGCTTTTGGGTCCCAATTAACCATTCGGTACCCTCTATAAATCAACCCTTTATCATATAGATCTACAAACACCTTAATCACAGAATCATAAAGATCTGGGTCCATGGTGAATTTGGTTCTAGACCAGTCACATGAAGCACCTAATCGTCGTAACTGCTTAAGAATAACCCCTCCATACTCATCGGTCCAATCCCAAGCGTGCTTCAAAAACTCCTCTCTAGAAAGTGAAGATTTCTCAATACCCTGCTCCTTTAGTCGGGCAACCACTTTTGCTTCTGTTGCAATAGAGGCGTGATCTGTACCAGGCACCCAACAGGCATTTTTTCCTTGCAGTCGAGCGCGACGAATCAAAACATCCTGAATAGTGTTATTCAGCATATGCCCCATATGGAGTACCCCTGTGACATTCGGTGGAGGTATAACGATGGTATAAGGCTCGCGCTCATCAACTTTCGATTCAAAAAGCTGATTAGCGATCCAATGTTCGTACCATTTTTGCTCGATGTTCTCAGGGCTATATTGGGCAGCTATTTCCATAGGGAAAAGATAAGGATAAGGTGATTCGTCAAATACCGACAAAAATAGGAAAGATCATATCATTTATAAAAGTTATTTGCCTCTAAGACACATTACTTTAAAATTGTATCATGCGACGGCAAGAAGTTATATTTGTACTCTTTTTAGCTTCGTTCATTTTTACAACAAAGATGCACGCACAAGAGGCTAGGCTAGCTTTTGAATCAGACTTAATTACCATCGGATCTGTTTCAAAGAGTAATCCTAGGGTGCATTACCTTCATTTCAATAACCGCTCTAAGGATACGGTTAAGCTTCTAGAGACCCACGTATCTTACGGATACGACGTAGTTTATAAACCTGACCTCATTCAGCCTAACCGAAGAGATAGTATAGGAATTCGTATTTCTAATGATCTTTTGAAAGGCCCGTTCAGAAAGGTACTTACCTTGATAACAAGTGAGAGTTCTGGTGTTTACAGCATTAAAATCAGCGGGAATATCATCGACTAATTTGGTACCTTTACTACCAAAACCGTATGCCTAAGATATCTGCTAAGGGAAGTGCGATGCCGCAATCCCCTATTCGCAAACTCGTTCCTTTCGCTCAATCAGCTAAGAATAGAGGTATTCATGTACTTCATCTAAATATCGGACAACCCGATATAAAGACACCAGATAGTGCTATTCATGCGATAAAGAATTTAAGTTTAGACACCCTTGCATACAGTCGAACTGAAGGGAGTGATGAGCACAGATCTAAAGTTGCAACCTACTATAACAGTTTTGGTGCAAATGTTACAGCAGACGATTTAATTATTACTACCGGGGGTTCTGAGGCACTGTCTTTTGTTATGGCAAGTCTATTAGACGCCGAAGATGAAATTATTATCCCAGAACCCTTTTATGCGAATTATAACGGATTTGCAGCTGCAAATAATTTAGTTGTAAAGTCAGTCACTGCATCCATCGACAATAACTTTGCCCTACCCAATCGTGAGGCATTTGAATCCAAAATCAATAAGCGTACCAAGGCGATTCTAATATGTAACCCGTCAAATCCAACGGGCTATGTATATACGCTAGAAGAGCTTGAATTTCTAGCTGACCTGTGCAAAAAACACGACTTATTTTTGATTGTTGACGAAGTTTATAGAGAATTTGTCTACGGTGAAAATCAATTTCATTCGGCGCTTCTTCTCGAAGGCATGCAAGAGCACGTTGTTGTAGTAGATTCTGTTTCTAAACGTTACAGTATGTGCGGAGCACGAATTGGCTACGTGGTGACAAAAAACAAAGAAGTTCGGTCTTGCATTATGAAATTTGCGCAAGCTCGACTTTCTCCTCCGACATTAGCCCAAATTGCAAGTGAAGCGGCTTTAGAAACTCCTCCATCCTATTTAAAAGAGGTCAATACGGAATACAACAATAGAAGGCTTGTACTGAAAGAAGGATTATCAGCAATCGATGGGATTCGAGTGTCTGATCCTCAAGGGGCATTCTATTTAATTGCAGAGCTACCGGTGTCAGATGCAGAACATTTTTCACAATGGCTTTTAGAACATTTTGAATTTGAAGGTGAAACGGTCATGCTCGCCCCTGCAGCCGGTTTTTATGCCACAAAAGGACAAGGAATTAATCAAGTGCGCATCGCCTATGTATTAGAGATAGAATCACTCAAAAGAGCTATTCGATTATTAGAAATTGCCTTAAACTCCTATAAAAAAACCAACGTTTAAATATAAAGTGATCGACCTAAAACCGTACAACACTTTTGGAGTATCTGTAAAAACTCCTCTCCTAATCACTGTTGAAAGTAAACAAGCTTTGGTAGAAGCTCTACAGCTGTACCCCAACGCGTTGATTCTAGGAAAGGGTAGTAACATCCTATTTACTAAGGATCTCGAACAACCCGTCATCGTGATTGCAAACAAAGGAATTACTACCGAAAATTGGGAGAATGACCTAGTAAAAGTAACGGCGGCAGCTGGTGAGTCTTGGGATGATCTTGTTCAGTATACACTTTCACTAGATCTGTGTGGTTTAGAAAATCTTTCATTGATACCGAGTAGTGTAGGAGCCGCACCTATTCAAAATATAGGTGCATATGGGGTAGAACAAAATCAATTTTTTGAATCCTGCCTTGCATTAGACTGTTCAAATCTAACTTGGGTTCAATTTTCTAAGGAGCAATGTCAGTTTGGTTACAGAAATAGCTTTTTCAAGAACGAAGGTAAAAGTCGTTTTATTATCTGGGCGGTATCCTATGTACTCCCATCTAAAGCTGCAGAATTAAACATCACCTACGCTCCACTTAAAAACTATTTTGAGGACCATCCAGAAATTAAACCCACCCCCAAAAAGATTGCAGAATTAGTCATTGAAATCAGAAAATCGAAACTACCCGACCCCAATAAATTAGGAAACGCTGGTAGTTTTTTCAAAAATCCGGTGATCAAAGAAGACCTTGCCCTTCAACTCAAGGGGGAATTCAGCGATTTACCGCTTTACCCTGCATCTGATGGTGTCAAGGTGGCAGCCGGATGGCTAATCGAAAAAGCCGGATTCAAAGGCTATTTCAAAGGAGATGCAGGAGTTCACGACCAACAAGCATTGGTTCTAGTCAACAAAGGAAATGCCTCTGGTACAGAGATCGCCAATCTCTCTATTCAGATTCAAAAAAAAGTATTTGATCAATTTAGAATTAGACTAGAACCCGAAGTAACTATTCTCTAGTTTGTTCGTAAATTTGCGCTATGAAATTAGTTCTATTAACCGCCGGCATTTTACTCCTAGCAGTTGCTGGTATCGCGATTAAACTATGGGCTAAAAAAGATGGTGAGTTCGCGGGAACTTGTGCGAGTCAGAGCCCATTCCTTAATAAAGAGGGTGAAAACTGCAGTTATTGCGGAAAAGCTCCTTCGGAGCAATGTAAAAAAGAAGCCCTTAATTAATCTAATTTGGGTAAGGATCAAATACAACAACTGATTCTAGAAGCTAAACAAGGGAATCAACTTGCTTTCAATCAACTCCTTAATGAGTATTGGGATCAGGTTTATCGTTTTCATCTTAGCCGAAACGTAGATCCCTTTGATGCCGAAGATTTATGTATTCAAACCTTTGCAAAGGCTTTTGACAAATTAGATCGTTACGACTCCAATTTTCAATTCAATACTTGGCTCATCACCATCTCAAAAAACTTACACATTGACCTTCTCAGATCTAGAAAGAAGGGTGAAATTTTCGATGCGTTTATAGAAGAGAATTCTGAAGTTATTGATGACTCAACTACCCTTGAAGAAAGAGAAGCAGATGAAATTCAGGATCGTCAGCTCAAAGCTGGAATTGAGAAACTAACACCTAAGCACCAGACCGTTCTTCAGCTGCGATATTTCGATGAACTGCCTATTGCTGAAATTGCTAATCGACTCGATCAATCTGAAGGAAACATTAAGGTTTTATTACTAAGAGCAAGGAGGTCTCTTGCAGATAATTTGAAGAATAACTCCTAATTTTGTCAAAAAGAAAATAATGGAAGTTACCCCTGAAAAAATTACTAAGAAAGGAAAACCGAAATGGTTGCGAGTAACTCTTCCTACTGGAGAGAAATACAAGCAACTTAGAGGCTTAGTAGACACATACAACCTGCATACCATTTGCACCTCAGGAAGTTGCCCAAATATGGGTGAATGTTGGGGTGAAGGTACTGCCACCTTTATGATATTAGGTAATATCTGTACAAGAAGCTGTGGATTTTGTGGGGTAAAAACTGGGCGTCCAGAATCAGTAGATTGGGCTGAACCTGAAAAGGTTGCGCGTTCTATTAAAATCATGAAAATTAAACATGCGGTGCTCACCTCAGTTGATCGAGATGATTTAAAAGACATGGGATCTATTCTATGGGCCGAGACTATCGGGGCAGTAAGAAGAATGAGTCCATCTACCACCTTAGAGACCCTTATTCCTGATTTTCAAGGAATCACCGAACATCTCGATCGAATTATCGCGGCAGGCCCAGAGGTGATTTCACACAATATTGAAACCGTGAAGCGTCTAACCCGTGAGGTACGAATTCAAGCGAAATACGAAAAAAGTATGGAGGTATTGAATTACCTCAAAAACGCAGGAGCAAGAAGAACTAAATCGGGAATCATGCTAGGCCTAGGTGAAACCGAAGAAGAAGTTTACGAAACTCTTCGTGATCTGAGAGCTAATCAAGTGGATGTAGTAACCATTGGTCAATATTTACAACCTTCTAAAAAACACTTACCTGTCAAAGACTTCATTAGCCCAGAACAATTTAAGAAATACGAAGAGTACGGTCTTGAATTAGGATTTAGACATGTAGAGAGTGGACCACTAGTTCGTTCTTCGTACAAAGCGCATAAGCACGTTAACTAATGACCAGAGTAGCCATTAATGGCTTAGGCCGAATTGGTCGACGATTCCTAAGACTTTCCTTAGATTGTGAAGACCTAGAAGTAGTCGCTATTAACGAGCTAGGCGGTGTAGATTCAGCAGCCCATTTATTAAAATACGACAGTATTTTCGGGATTCTTGAAAAGAACATTCAGGTTGAAAATCAAAAGCTAGTAGTAAATAATAGACCTATTGCTTTCTTCAATGAGAGAAATATCGAAGACATCGATTGGGGTGCTCACAACATTGATGTAGTCATAGAATCTACCGGGCAGTTTAAGGATCGTAGCCACCTCGAAAAACATCTAAACGCAGGGGCAAAAAGGGTAATCCTCGCGGCTGTTCCTGAAGAGAATACCATACCAATGGTGGTATTAGGAGTCAATGATCAAACCGTAAACTTATCTAATAAAATACTTTCAGGGGCTTCCTGTACCACGAATAATGCAGCACCAATGATTCAACTCATTGAAGATTTATGTGGCATTGATCAGGCATATGTAACCACTGTTCACTCCTTTACCTCAGATCAGTCGTTACACGATAAGTATCACAAAGATTTAAGAAGAGCGCGTTCTGCTCCTGCTTCGATTATTCCAACGACTACTGGTGCAGCAAAGGCACTAACTAGAATATTTCCTAATCTATCTGACGCCATGGGAGGTTGCGGTATACGCGTACCTGTATCAAATGGCTCTTTAACCGATATCACCTTTAATGTGAAGGAATCGGTGAGTGTAGAAAGAATTAATCAGCACTTTTTAAACGCAAGTAAAGAATCTAGATGGAAAGGCATTTTATCCTATACTACCGACCCCATCGTTTCTGTTGATATTCTTCGAAATACACACTCCTGTGTATTCGACTCAGAAATGACCTCTGTAATCGGAAAAATGGTAAAAGTCATCGGCTGGTACGATAATGAATCGGGATACAGTAGCCGACTAATTGATCTCATCAAACGTCTTTCGTAGAACTAAATGGATAAGCTCATCCTTTTGATCAAAGCAAATCGAATGTTCCACCTCGATTACTTGAATGAATTGATTGGGAATTACAGCCTCTAGTTTCACTTTATCCTTAGCAGTCGTAAGTATTTGATCATAACTATTCAGGTTTGAAAAATCAGATGCTTGGTAGGCATGATGATCCTTAAATCGCAAATGATCAAAAGAGATACCGAGATCTAACAAATAAGACTCCAGAGGACTTGCGTCTGCTATTCCGGTTATCAATAGATTCTTTGCGGATCTAAGTGAATTGAAGGTTTCATTATTTAATGCCGGATACTTTAAAGTGGCAAAAAAGACTGAGGCTGAAGACCACTTATTCATACGATTTTCAATCCTTTCGGCTTCCTTTTTGGTAAGGTTCTCCGGACATTTGGTAACCACGATGATATCTGCTCGGTTTGCCTGAGTCTTATGGTCTCTTAACTTCCCCTTGGGAAAGTAACAATCATTATAAAACGGATTCAAATAAGTAGTAAGTAAGATGTTCACCTTTGCACTGACTTTGCGGTGTTGAAAGGCATCATCGAGCAAAATTATTTCAGGAGAGATGTCACTTACAATTCGCTCAATTCCGAGCTTTCTATCCTCGCAAACGGCAACAGGGAGCTGGTCAAAAGCATTGAAAATTTGCAAGGGCTCGTCGCCTACCTCTTCGGGGATAGATTCACTTTTCACCCACTTAAAACCCACTGATTTTCTGCCATAGCCTCGACTTAGAACTACTGCATTTTTAGAGGTGAAAACCTCCTTTATCAACCAAAGGATCATTGGTGTTTTACCGGTTCCTCCAAAACTCAAATTACCAACAACCACGGTTGAAACCGAAAACCTCTTAGAACTGAACCACCCTAAATCAAAAGCCTTATTCCGTAAATAGACCACTATCGAATAGAGCCATGAAAATGGGGATAGAGCGAGTTTCAACATATGCATATGCGAATTTATAATAAATTAGTGGCTCATTTCTTTTCTATGCTACGCACCGATATTTCAAATGCACTCGAAATGTGGGCTCCTTTAGCAGGCGCCGAAGATTTCGATAACGTTGGTTGGCTATATCAATCCACAACCTTAGACATCAGTGGAGTCCTTATCTGTCATGATGCACTCGAAGAAGTCATCGAAGAAGCTCATCAAAAGAAATGTGAAATGGTAGTTTGTTACCACCCAATACTATTTAATGGGTTAAAACGTATCGATCAAACCGACTATGTATCACGGGCCATTCAAAAAGCAATCACCTATAATATTAGTATCTATGCGATGCACACAGCATTAGATAAAGTAATCGGAGGCGTTAGCGATTTAATGGCAACTCAGTTGAAACTGAGCGAAGTTTCCTTTCTCTTGCCTGATGGCGATAAAAGCGGAATGGGACGGATCGGAATTTTAAGAGAAGCCATAGACTCTGAATCATTTTTGAAAAAAGTCAGAGAAACCTTTAAAACACCGGTGATTAGACATAGTAAATTCAAGAACAACATGATTCGCAAGGTGGCTGTTTTAGGGGGAAGTGGCGCATTTGCCATCGAAGAAGCACTTCGACAAAAGGCAGATGCATACGTTACAGGAGATTTGAAATATCACGATTTTTTCAAACCCCAGGGAGAGCTCCTGCTCGCCGATGTCGGACACTTTGAATCTGAGCGATTTACAAAAAACGCAATTGCTAAATACCTTCAAGAAAAATTTAGTAATTTTGCCGTCAATTTATCTGAAATAAATACTAACCCTGTAGGGTACTATCCGTATGGCGAAGAATAAAGAAATGAGCGTAGAAGACAAGCTAAGAGCTCTTTACGATTTGCAACTTATCGACTCAAGAATTGATGAAATTAAAAATCTAAGAGGAGAACTTCCGATGGAAGTTGAAGACCTTGAAGATGAAGTTGCTGGTTTAAGCACTCGACTTGCAAAACTTCAAGAAGACATTAGCACCTTAAATTCTGAAATCGCAACGAAGAAAAATTCGATTGAAGAAGCTAAGGCTCTTATGAAGAAATACGCCGAACAACAGAAAAACGTTCGAAACAGCAGAGAGTTCAATTCATTAACGAAAGAAATTGAATTTCAAGAATTAGAAATTCAACTTGCTGAAAAACACATTCGTGAATTCAAAGTAAAAATTGAGCATAAGAATGAGAGTATCGAGCAAACTACCGAAAAGCTGAACGGAAGAAAAGAGCACCTAGAGCACAAGAAAGGTGAACTTCAAAACATCCTTGCTGAGACTGAGAAAGAAGAAAAAGAGCTAATCAAACTTTCAGAAAAATACGGAACAGACATCGAAGAGCGACTATTTACTGCGTACAAGCGTATCAGAAGTTCAGTGAAAAATGGTCTGGCAGTAGTTCCTATTCACAGAGGCGCTTCTGGAGGTTCTTTCTTTACGCTTCCTCCTCAGGTTCAAGTAGAAATCGCTTCACGTAAGCGTATCACCACTGACGAACACAGTGGAAGAATTCTAGTAGATCCTGTTTTAGCTGAAGAAGAGACTGAGAAAATGCAATCTCTTTTCGATAAATTAAGCTAACAAAACGTACTTCTGCTCGAAGCAGATTAGAATATAACTAAGGCGGTCTAATGACCGCCTTTTTTAGTTATTTTTGTTTAACATCAACAGTAGTAATGTTAAACAAAATGATTGAGTTTGATTCGACGCAAATAGAATCGATTCCTAAACGAGAACGGGCCCATCTAATTAATAATCTTTGCGGATTGCGATCTGCCAATCTTATTGGCACCTCAGACGGTTCTACAGACAATCTCGCCGTTTTTAATTCGGTAATCCATTTAGGAAGCAACCCTCCTCTTTTAGGTATGATATTTCGTCCACTAACCGTGGAGCGTCATACCTACAATAACATCAAAGAGATTAAGTATTTCAGCATCAATCAGATTACTGAAACGATGTCTGCTAATGCGCATCATACCTCAGCAAAATTTGAGGACCAGCAATCTGAGTTTGAATATTGCAATATTGAATCCCTTCATCGAGAAGGATGCATTGTGCCTTTTGTAAAGGAAAGTAATATTCAGCTTCTCTGTGCTTATAGCAGAGAGCATCTACTTGAAAATGATTGCATACTACTCACAGCAACCATTGAACGTTTCTGGGTAAATTCTGATAGTATTGACGGGGCGCATTGGTTAAATCACGAGAAAGCAATGTCTGCTGCGATTGGTGGGCTAGATGCCTATTATAAAGTATCACTTATCGATCGATACAGTTACGCCCAACCCGATAGAGTACCCAAATCTATTCTTGAATAATTGGCACACAAGAAAGTAAACCTTCCTCAAAAAATTTGCGTGGTCTGTAGCCGCCCCTTTACCTGGCGTAAAAAATGGGAGAAGAATTGGGAACAAGTAAAATACTGTAGTAAAAAATGTGCATCACAAAAGAAATAGTTCTATGAATGGTATACTGATCGTCAATCAATTATTAAGGATTAAGGATAATCCATTGCTCATCAAAGCAATGAAAAACAAAGGTCTATTTGCTTACTATTTTTTAGATCGTCAATCGATTGAAATAGGCTCAAAGACGTTTCCTAACAAATCCTACTTTGCAAGAAAATTTGAACTTGAATCACTCCATAATCTCAAGGCTGACCTAGAACGCTTAAATATTCCTTTAATTATCGATCAGGTAGGGTCTGATCATCTTGCAACCCTTATAGATCGCTATTCGATCGAATCCTTATACAGTATTGATTTTGCTACCTCTAACGAGCGGCGATTCATCGATAAGGCCATCAAAAAGGCAAAGAACGAGGTAACATGGATCAAAGACCACTCAGACCTACTATACCCTTTACAGAAATTACCGTTCGATGTAATGGAGTTACCAGAGGTCTTTACGGTGTTTAGAAAAAAGGTAGAACGATACCATACCCCTGAGACCTCATTTGATGCGCCAGAAAATCCTTTATTCAATCGCTTATCGATGGAATCAAGCAAAATTCCTTCCTTAACTGAACTAGGTTATTCAAATAACACCATTGATAATCGATCTGCACATCCCTTTAAAGGTGGAGAAGACGTCGCTTGGGAGCGGTTAGATCATTATTTCTGGCAAACTGAGGCCCTCGCTAAATACAAACAGACAAGAAACGGATTGATTGGCTTAGACTTTAGCTCAAAGCTTTCAGCATATTTAGCTTTCGGATGTCTTTCTCCCCGATCTATTTATACAGAGATAAAAGAATTTGAATCGTCGGTAGTTGCCAATCAGGATACCTATTGGCTCTTCTTCGAACTGCTATGGAGAGAATATTTTAAGCTAATTAGTTTCAAACACAAGGATCGCATCTTTAAAATTGAAGGAATTCTTAATCGCACCTATGAGTGGGGGGAAAACAATACCCTTTTTGAAAAGTGGATCGATGGGAAAACTAAAGATGATTTCGTCAATGCGGCCATGATCGAATTAAAATCTACGGGATGGATCAGTAACCGAGCGAGACAAAATGTAGCTAGTTATTGGGCAAAGAACTTGAAGCAAAACTGGATTTGGGGAGCTAAATACTTCGAAGCTCAACTTATCGATTACGATGCCTCGGCCAATTGGGGTAATTGGTGTTATGTAAGCGGAGTGGGTAATGACCCTAGAGATCGCAAATTTAATACCCAAAGACAAGCAGAGATGTACGATCCTAATAACGACTATAGACGATTATGGCTGCAATAAAAAGACTCCGATTGATCTTAGGCGACCAATTAAACGCCCGACACAGCTGGTATAAAGAGGTCGATACTCATACGCTCTATTGTATGGCCGAGATGTATCAAGAAAGCAATAATATCACCCACCATATACAGAAGGTGACAGCTTTCTTTCAGAGCATGCGAAATTTCGCAGGTGCACTAAAAACGGTTGGTGCGCAGGTAGACTATCAAAAGATCAATCAATCTGGAGATCGTAGTCTTAAGACTCGAATATTAGAATACTGCCAAACCCACCCCATCGAAAAGTTTGAATACCAATTACCCGACAACTACCGTTTAGATAAAGAGCTCAAAGAAATTTGCAGCCTGCTTGAATCGCAAGGAATTCAAATCGAAGCCTTTGACACCGAACACTTTCTAACTTCTCGAGAAGAATTATCGAAACACTTCGAAGGCAAGAAACAGCTCCTGATGGAGTCGTTTTATCGAATGATGCGTAAAAAGCATCATATTTTAATGCTTCCTAACGGTAAGCCTGAAGGAGGTAAATGGAACTACGACAGTGAAAATCGAAAAGGTATTGATACGAATCTCCAAATTCCAAAAGAGTTAGATTTTAAAACTGACGTCACCGAGGTTTACCAAGATATTCTTGATAGTAAGATTGAAACACTGGGGGTCATTAATGCTGAGGAGTTCCCTTGGCCAACCAGCCGAAAAGAGGGATTACAAATACTACAATACTTCTGCGATCATTTATTATCAAGGTTCGGCACCTATCAAGATGCCATGGCCGTTGGAAAACCGTATCTCTTTCACTCAAGGCTATCCTTTGCACTGAACTCCAAGCTGATACATCCGAGAGAAGTTATTGATACTGCTATCACTACTTATTATAAAGACGATACTATTTCGCTTTCACAAATTGAGGGATTCGTTCGTCAAATTTTAGGGTGGCGAGAATATATGCGAGGTATTTACTGGAAAGAGATGCCCAATTATCAAACGCTCAATTACTTCAATCACAAGCAAGACCTCCCAGACTTTTATTGGACCTCAAAAACCAAGATGAAGTGTCTTTCTGAGTCTATCAAACAAACGCTAGAACATAGCTATGCCCATCACATACAGCGCCTAATGGTTACAGGCAACTACGCGCTGCTCACTGAAATAGATCCTGATCAACTAGATGATTGGTATTTGGGGGTTTATATCGATGCGATACACTGGGTGGAGATCACGAATACTCGTGGAATGTCGCAATTCGCTGACGGAGGAATCATCGCGACCAAACCTTATATCAGCAGTGGAGCCTACATCAACAAGATGAGTAATTACTGTAAGAACTGTACTTATCGGGTCAAAGATAAGACTGGCGAACAATCTTGTCCGTTTAATTCCTTGTACTGGAACTTCCTAAGTAAGAAACGAGATATTTTGAAGGACAATCCTAGAATGGGTATGATGTATCGCCTACTTGAAAAGAAGAACCCAGACGAATTAGAAGCGCAGATTAAAAGAGCAGAAGCGATAATTCGAAATCCAGATGCCTATTAGATCGCATCAATCACACCATCAACGATACCGTACTGGGTAGATTCTTCAGCATCCATCCAATAATCACGGTCAAAATCTTTCATCACCTTTTCGATCGGCTGATCACAATTCTCTGCAAGAATTCTAGCACCAATCTCTTTGGTTTTTATAATCTCTCGAGCTTGTATCTCAATAGAAGAGGCTTGACCCTGAGCGCCTCCACTAGGTTGATGAATCATAACTCTTGCATGAGGCTGTATAAAACGACGGCCCTTATCACCAGCAGACAATAGAATCGAACCCATTGAAGCTGCTAGACCCGAACAAATGGTCGAAACAGGACTTTTTATTGCTTTTAAGGTATCATAAATAGCAAAGCCAGAGGTGACATAACCCCCAGGGCTATTGATGATCAACTGAATTTCATCATGACTCTGACTATCCAGATAAAGCAAACGATCAATCACGTGTTTTGCACTGTGATCGTCTACCATTCCCCATAAAAAGACCTTGCGATCGGTTAAAAGCGAATGTTCTATTAAGTCACGAACCTTAGATGTTGCAGCCATAGCCATAAATTTTAGATACTTACAAAGGTAGCATCTAATGCAATTTTAGCCTAGCATTTCCTACCTTTAGCCTAAAAGAAATATGAAAAAGTTACTCCTTTCTTTAGCAGCTATAGGTTTACTGAATAGCTGTTCAGAAACCCCTTCAACCACCGAGAAGTCAGAAGCTTACAAGGTAGCAGACCGTATTGCAGAAGCACATGGGCTCTCTGAGTTCGAAAAAATCGAAAAGATCGTATTTAATTGGAATGTGGCTCGAGCCAACGGAGAACCTTTTTCTCGCAAATGGATCTGGAAACCTAAAGTTGATTCAGTAACTGCTGTGCGTACTGAGGGGGATTATAGGTACCATTGGAAAAAGCTGGATTCTCTTTCCAATGAGGTTAACAAAGGTTTTATCAATGATAAATATTGGCTCCTAGCACCATTTCAACTGGTATGGGATCAAGATAACTTTACAGCCACTTACACAGAAAATATCGAATCTCCGGGTGAAAGAAAAACCTTAAATAAATTAACTATTGTCTATGGGAACGAGGGCGGATACACCCCAGGCGATGCCTATGATTTTTACGTAGACAAAGATTATAAGGTAAAAGAGTGGGTGTTCAGACGCGCCAATGGAGAAGATCCAAACATTATATCGATTTGCAAGAATTATCTCAACCTCGGTGGTTTACTGATTGCCCAAAGACATGAACGACCGAATTCAAGCAGAGCTCTTTATTTTACCGAACTATCGGTAGAGTAGATTGCATCCTTGAAACGCTCAGCAAACAAATATACATCTTCAAAAGAATTATATAAGGGTACCGGAGCAACGCGAATCACATTCGGATTTCTCCAATCGGGTGCCACTCCATTTTCACAGAGATGATCGAAAATGGCTCGTCCATTATTAGGCATAAAGATAGAAAGTTGGGCACCTCTATTTTGAGGGGTAATGATCTCGAGAGGATATCCCGTCTGCTCAGCAATCTCTCTAATCTTAAATTCTAAATAGTCTGTAAGCTGTTTGCTTTTTGCTGTTAGTCGCTCCATTCCTACTTCTTCAAATAACTCTAAAGAAGCATCGTAGGGTGCTAAAGCTAAAATGGGCAGGTTAGACAACTGCCAAGCCTCTGCTCCAACCGCTGGCTTAAAGGAGTCATTCATTTGAAAACGCTCTGATTTATCTACACCCCACCAACCTTCGAATCGAGGAATTGAAGACTGGTTATGATGGCGTTTATGAATAAATACACCCGATAAGCTACCAGGCCCAGCATTCATGTACTTATAACTACACCACGCCGCAAAATCTACTCCCCAATCATGTAATTTTAATGAAATGTTACCTGCTGCGTGGGCTAGATCCCATCCGATCGTAATACCATATGACCGAGCAACTCTAGTGATCGTCTCAATATCAAGAACTCCAGCTGTGTAATAATTTACTCCACCCAAAAGTATAAGCGCAACTCTATCTTTATTTTCTTCAATAGCCTTTACGAAATCCTCGGTGGTTGGAGCCGATCCGTTACCCGAAACTTCAATGAGTGCACTTTCAAAATCAAATCCGTGAAACTTCAATTGAGATTTCATCAAATATTGATCAGAAGGGAATGCTTTTTCTTCACACAAGATGGCGTAACGCGAAGAAGTCGGGCGGTAAAAAGAAACCATGAGTAAATGAAGATTGGCCGTCAAGGTATTCATGATTGTAACTTCACTAGGCTTTGCACCAACGACC
This sequence comes from Flavobacteriaceae bacterium, assembly GCA_036782715.1. Taxonomy (GTDB): domain Bacteria; phylum Bacteroidota; class Bacteroidia; order Flavobacteriales; family Flavobacteriaceae; genus UBA3478. The sequence continues at coordinate 98,265 of DAIPYN010000001.1, read as the reverse complement.
TTGGCCAATTTAGGTACCATTCTTTCGTGATAGTCCCACCAAGGATGTTCAGAATAAAAGTGACCATCTACCGCATATTCTGCCCACTCGTCTAGTATTCGACCAATACGGTTTTTAGCATTCAAGGGCTGCAACCCTAAGGAGTTCCCGGTAAAGTATAATTTCTTCTCTCCTTTAGCTGTTTTCGGAAAATGAAATTGATCGCGATAGCTCGCGAGCGAATCATTAGCGTCAAGGTCTTTAGCGAATTGAAGAGAACTTTGAAACATAGCCTTATTTTTGCCCTAAATTTACTTAAAAATAGAGCGATGCACTTCTTTTCAGAGGCTTTAGAATCTTATTTAGACCAGCATATAGAGGTCGAACCAACCTATCTCAAAAACCTAAGCCATGAAACGCATCAGAAAGTAATTCAACCAAGAATGATTTCGGGTCATTACCAAGGTAGGCTACTTTCTTTTTTAAGCAAATTAGTTCGACCCAATCGTATTCTTGAACTGGGTACTTACACAGGATATTCAGCACTATGTCTTGCAGAGGGGTTAAGCGATCAAGGAACCATCACTACTATTGAAGTGAATGAGGAATTGGCTTGGCTACAACAGAAGTATTGGAAATTAAGCCCTTATTATAAAAGTATCCAACCTATCGTCGGTGATGCCTTAGAAATCATACCTACTCTGAAAGATCAGTTTGATTTAGTCTTTATTGACGCTAAAAAAGCCGATTACAACGAATACCTAGATGCAGTAATTCCTAAGCTAAGCAAAGGGTGTCTTGTAGTATCTGATAACATTTTGTGGAGTGGTAAAGTAGTAGAACCGCTTCAAAAAGGCGATAAAGCTACCAAAGCATTGTTGACCTATAATCAAAGATTAACTGAAGACGACCGTTTCGAGCACCTCATTTTACCTATAAGAGACGGATTAAGTGTAGCCCGATACCTATAACTTACTGACGTTTAATAGTACCCGTCACTTCTTCTACCGACTTTTTTACTTGATCTGCACTCTTTTTAAGATCATCGGCTATGGAAGTGTCTATACCACTTTTATCTGCAGACTTCTGAATTTCACGCTTAACATCGTCAGCTGCATCTTTTAGTTGGCGCATTCCTTTAGCTAGGCCCCGTACAATTTCTGGCAAGCGATCTGTACCAAAAATGATCACCACCATAAAGAGTATGAAGAATATTTCTGCGCCGCTAATAAAGAGAGAATGCATGAATACAAATATAAAAAAACCCGCAGCGGTTTCACTGCGGGTTTAGAATTTTGAGTAAAAGAAATTATCCTTTGATTTGCGCTTTTAAAGCATCAAATTCAGATCCTTCCTCTTTTTTAGGCCAGGAATTGTTTGCGGTATCAATATCAGCCGTTTCTGCTTTAGGATCAATGACAATCCCTGTAAGCTTTTTGTCTGATGAGATCACACGCTTTACCTTAGCATCGTTCTTTCTCCAAATTTCAGGCGGATAGGTCACCGTCTCAGAGCTTCCATCTTCGTAGGTGTACTCAACGATCAGTGGCATTGGGATACCTCCCGGTTTCTCAAAAGAAATCTCATAAAAGTACTTGGGCTCTTTTACCTCAGCACGCTCTGACTCAGTCATGTTATCCATCATAAACTCCTTAAGAGTTGTAGAGGTTTCAGACGGTACAGCTGCTGCTAAGTTCGGATCAACATCTTCAGCATTTAAATCAGCTAGATACACTAGCGGAGGAAGATCTGCCTCAGTTAAACCATTTGCAGCCATGTACTCTTTCATCTCTGGGGTTGGCTCATTTGATACATAGTAGCTCTTCACTTCTCCCACTCCGATGTCTACATAATCTGTTGTGTAGAACCAAGATCTCCAGAACCAGTCTAGATCCACTGCAGAAGCATCCTCCATCGTTCTGAAGAAATCTTCTGGTGTTGGGTGCTTAAACATCCATCGCTGCGAATACGTTTTAAATGCGTGATCGAATAATTCTCTTCCCATTACTGTTTCGCGTAAAATATTTAGTGCAGTTGCCGGCTTAGCGTAGGCATTAGGCCCTAACTGATAAACATTTTCAGGATTTGACATGATAGGTGCGATATAACTTTGATCACCAGACATATAAGGAACAATTGCTGAAGGCGCACCTCTGCGTGAAGGATACTTATCTAACCCTTCAATAGCAGCAGGGTAAGCCTCTCCAAACTCCTGTTCGGCAAGGTATTGCATAAAAGTATCTAGACCTTCGTCCATCCATCCCCACTGACGCTCATCAGAGTTTACAATCATCGGGAAAAAATTGTGACCAACCTCGTGAATAATTACACTCATCATTCCGAATTTGGTTCGATCTGAGTACGTTCCGTCTTTATTCGGACGTCCGTAGTTCCAACAAATCATCGGGTACTCCATTCCTTGATTCTTTGCATGAACAGAGATTGCCTTGTGATAGGGATAATCAAAAGTGAATTTCGAATAGGATTTCAATGTAGAAGCAACAGCACGAGTTGACCATTCCTCCCAAAGTGGATTTCCTTCTTTTGGATAAAGAGAAACCGCCATAACGTCTTTGTTACCAATTTTCACCGCCATCATATCCCAAATGAACTTGCGAGAAGTGGCAAATCCATAGTCTCGTACATTTCTAGCGATAAATTTCCAAGTCTTCGTTTTCTCAGCAAACCCTTTTTCAGCTGCCTCTGCTTCTTCTTGAGTAACAATCATTACAGGCTCATCGTATGACTTTTTAGCCTGCTCGTATCGTTTCATCATCTCTTTAGAGAATACCTGTTTTCTATTTTGTAATTCACCGGTAGCGTCTAACACATGGTCTTTAGGCACAGTAATATTTACCTCGTAATCTCCGAAAGGAAGTGCGAATTCACCACTACCCCAAAATTGATGGTTTTGCCAACCTTCAACGTCGCTGTAGACAGCCATTCTTGGGAAGAATTGAGCGATTACGTAGGCGCGGTTGCCATCTTCAGCAAAATACTCGTAACCCGATCTTGCTCTATTCACCGTATGATCAGGAATATTGTACCACCATTTGATACTAAAACTATAGCTCTGACCACTTAGAAGTGGAGTCGCTAAGTCAATACGCATCATCGTTTGGTTGATGGTGTACGGTAAGTTACCTCTACTATCTTTTACCCATTCAATGTTAAATCCGCCATCAAAGGGTTCACCCATAAATGATTGGGCAAAATTACCAGCCGTATAAGCAAGATTTACTCCGCTCCCATTTCTAAGTGGAGACTTTGAATCCTTCGCTCTTACGTTTTGGTCTAATTGCACCCACAGGAACTCTAAATTGTCTGGCGAATTATTCGTATAGGTGATGGTTTCTTCACCATAGATTCTGGCATTCTTATCATCTAACGTAATATCCATTTTGTAATCAGCTCGTTGCTGATAGTAATCTGGACCGGGAGCTCCGCTCGCCGAACGATAGGTATTTGGAGTTGAAAACTCTTCATACAACTGCTTAAATCGATTATTATTGTAGTGACCAGGCTCACGCTGTGGAGCCTCTTCTTGGGCTGCCAGGGGGATTGAAAACACCATGGCAAGCGCAGCAAACAAGTGAATTAGTTTTTTCATTAAAATGAGTTAATTTTTAGAGGGTTAATTTAGCCCTTTTCTTGAGTTTAAACAAAGAATTCTAGAGTGCTACAACAAAGAAAGGCCGTTCCTTGGTCAACACTTCGCTTTGCTTTTTTTGATTCATCCGAAAATGAACTAGATTCTGTTGGTCTGAATAAGCATCGGTTATAATCGTGTTAGTCACCTTGATTTCGTAATCATCGCTATCAATAATGCTAAATTCTGAAAGTAAAACAATTTGATCGTTTTGATAGGTAAAACCCGCAAAACTAAATTCGAGCGGCACGTTGTTTATTTCAACAGTAAGCTTTTGCTCCACATAACGACGAATGTAAAAAGACGCCTTTTCATCTTCTCGATCGGTACCTAACGCTAATTGAACATCGTAACGTTGTCGCAAGGTCTCTTCTAGATCGTCAACAAATACCCTACTTATTGCGGTAATACGATTCTTATCGGCATCGAACTCCATTTGAGTTACACTTAAATAGAATTTATGATCGAGCGGTTGCAGACTCGTTATAGGAAAAAGCGTGAGAAAAAAAAGTAGCCAGGTTTTCATCATAATAATTTGAACTGCAGTGCTTTGGACTTTAAAAATTCATAAAATAAAATCTCATCTTCCTTTTCGAGTGTTGAAACAAAAAGAGAATCTGCCTCACAAAAGTATAAGAATCGACGAACGTCGTCTTTTTTGATTCCCAACTGATCTTCAAATAGCAATTGTTCATAGCGTTTGATAACGAGCTCCAACGTTTGGTTCTTTCGCTCCAATCGAACTTGATTTTTGAGCTCTTTGGTTCTTCCTGTTAGTGCATTGAGCAAGGGATTAAGGGGAATCAATCCGCCTCCCGAGGTAGCCTCGTAGAGCATTCGTTCATTTTTCGTAGGAATGTAGACATTAGCATTAGGCAATCCCAAAGAAGTTGCTGTTGGCGGACCTTCAATGGCAAGTGAGTCTAAATCCGTACTAATTCTCCCGCTTAAACCAAAAGGCTGTAGAGTTACCCCTTTCAATTTATTAACAAAGGAGTCCATAGGAATTTCAATAGAAGTTACTCCACGAAAAGATTGATCGTAAACGAACTGTTTTGTTTTAAACTGAACCGCTGACAGAACCAAGGTATCTCCCAATTGCACCTGTATTTGAAAGCGCCCATTTGAATCGGTTATGGTAGCTGCTCCCGAACGAAGATTTTGCACGGTAACCGATTCTATATCATCTGAATCTGCTTTGATCTTTCCATTAATCTGTACAAGCCGATTTTGGGCTTGAGCAAATAGAGCAGTGCTCAGAAAACAGAACAGTAAAAGGAGTGCTCTCAACGATTTTGTTCTTTAAAGACAGCAGAGCTATTCACTAAAAATTCAATAAGTTCGAATTCGTTTTCTTTACGAAGTAGATCGCGAGCTGGGATGGTTTCATCGCAAAACTGAAGAAAAAGTTCAATCTCAGATCGTTCAAGCCCTAGGTCATTGAGAAAGAAGTCATCTTCATAGACTGTTCGAAGCGCCTTTGATAAGGGAACTGAAGGCTTTTCAGGATCTGTGCTAAAAAGCAAGCTTTTAAGTAATTTATACATGGCTACAAAGTTGAGTCCGTCTCGCATCCCCGTAGCCGATGGTGACAATACCGTGTTTTGAACCGGGGTAGATCGATCAATCCCATAATCGTACCCTTTAAACTCTTCATTTTTCAGCTCAATAAACTTCTGCTGATTTTCTGGACCTACAACCACCTCATCAAGCTCATTGACTCGCTCAGTAACTTCAACTACTAAGCGATTATTCTGAATGATATCTGTCGTGATTTTAACGACTTCTAATTGATAGTTAACGGCCTTAAAGACCAATTCATCTCCTACGGCTACATAAATCTCAAAGGCACCGTTTTGATCGGTTATCGTGCTGAAGTCACGGGTAGAATTCACTACAGCTTCATCTTGCACGAAGCTATTTCTATAAAGAACCTGGCCACGTAATAGATGTAATTCGGGGGATTTCGATCGCTGAGCAAAAAGTAACCCGAAAGTAAAAAAGAGGCCAAAAAAGAGTTTTATCCGCATGCTAACTATTCTAAAGTTTAAATTTACTATAAAATCAGTCGAAATGCTATCCATAAAAACCACCGAAGCCTCGGAAATTTTAAAGGTTCGTTTAGACATCTTACGCAAAGGGATGACCCTAGAAGACTGTCACTTTAGCGGAGACAATGATGCTGAAAGCATTCATTTTGCTGCTTTAGATAGTGATCACATTATTGGATGTTGTACCCTAACGGTTAACCCGCAATCTATGATTAAAGACAGCTATTATCAACTCAGAGGAATGGCAGTTTTAGAAGATTACCAGGGAAGTGGAATCGGACAAAAATTACTTCTCGCAGCCGAATCTAAACTAATCGAACTAGGCCAAAAAGTTTTGTGGTTTAATGCACGAACCTCTGCGGTTGGTTTTTATCATAAATACGGATACCAGGCACTAGGAAATGAATTCGAAATTGAAGGTGTTGGTCCGCACTATAAAATGTTGAAAGAGATCTTATGATTAATCGAAGAGTATTTTTAAAACAAAGCGCTACTACTGCCCTAGCGGCCGGATGCTTACCTAGCTGGGCAAAAGACTCATTAATCGACTCAGAAAATCCTTTTTTCTGGAGCGTTAACCGATTGATGGGAATGAATCGGGCTTCTTTGAAAGGGGAAGACCCACTTGTCTTAACTAGAAAAACATTCAAAGCTTTTAATAAAATGCGAGTGGCCGCATGGGAGGATGGAATTGTGATCAGCCCTGTCTCCAGTTTTAGATCTTATTCAAGACAAAAGGCCATCTTCGAGAGTAAATTCAATAGATTTCAAACTGAAGGTCTGTCGCCGATAGAATCGGTTAATAAAATTATTGAATATTCAACCATTCCAGGAACCTCAAGACATCATTGGGGAACCGATATTGACGTTATACAGGGCAAAATAAAAATGGAAGGCGATGTTTTGCTTGAAGAGCATTTTAACAGTGGAGGAGCCTTCGAAAACCTACATCACTGGTTGACTGATAACGCAGCTAACTACGGATTCTATTTGGTCTATACCAATCACCCAGAGCGTAAAGGATTTAAGTACGAACCTTGGCATTTATCTTATGCACCCGAATCTATTTCTATTCTAAAACGTTATATCAAGAAAGAGGTATACGAAATCGCTTTGAAACAACAAGTAAAAGGTATCGAAGTAATAAACTCAAGTCTGAAAACTTCCTATCTGAGGGAGCAGCTTCTAGATATCAATCCGCTTCTTCTACCTTAGAAATCGTAACTTTGTAACCTCAACCAAAAACGAATACCATGAACAAAAAGGCGCTTCTAATGATCTTAGATGGATGGGGGATGTCTCCTGATCCAAAGATCTCTGCCATTGAACAAGCCAATACTCCGTTTATAGATAGCCTATATCAAAATTATCCTCATGCCACTCTGAAAACCTATGGTATGCATGTTGGTCTACCTGACGGGCAAATGGGTAATAGCGAAGTGGGACACATGAACCTCGGTGCAGGAAGAATTGTTTATCAAGATTTTGCGAAGATTAACAAGGCGGTTGATGAAGGAAGCTTTGCCCAGAACGAAGTACTTCAAAGTGCACTAGACTACGCAAACAAAGAAGGTGTAAATGTCCACCTTTTAGGTCTATGTAGCGATGGTGGCGTTCATGCGCACACGAGTCATTTGAGAGCACTCATCGACTTCTTTGAGGCGAGCAACGAGCATTCGAACACCTTTATTCACGCCTTTTCAGACGGAAGAGATGTGGATCCAAAAAGTGGTGCGGGTTATATTAAAAACTTAGAAGATTATATCGCAAATAAAAAGGCCGTTTTAGCCTCAGTTACAGGACGCTATTACGCCATGGATCGCGACCAACGTTGGGAGCGTGTGAAAATTGCCTACGACGCTATCGTCAAAGCACAAGGAAACCAAACCAAGGATATCGTTAGCGAAATGGAAGCTTCTTACGAAAATGGCGTTACAGACGAGTTTATCATGCCAATAATCAAGGTAGATCAACAGGGATCTGCTATCGGAAGCATTCAAGAAAAAGACGTTGTCCTATTCTTTAATTTCAGAACAGATCGTGGTAGGGAACTCTCACAAGCCTTATCACAAACTGCATTTCCTGAGCAAGAAATGCAACCCCTTAAGTTGCATTTTGTAACCATGACCCGATATGACGACAACTTTAAAAATGTCAGTATCGTATTTGACAAAGACAATTTAAATGAGACGTTAGGCGAAGTAGTTTCAAAAGCTCAAAAGACCCAACTACGAATTGCAGAGACAGAAAAATATCCGCACGTTACCTTCTTCTTTAACGGTGGTAAAGAAGCCCCATTCGAAGGAGAAGAACGTATTCTTTGTCCATCACCCAAGGTAGCCACCTACGATCTTCAACCCGAAATGAGCGCCTTTGAGATTAGAGATGCATTGAAGCCCCATTTAGCAAAGGGTACATTTGATTTTATCTGTCTCAACTTTGCCAATCCAGATATGGTAGGACATACCGGTGATATGAATGCGGCGATTAAAGCCTGTGAAACCGTCGATAGTTGTGTTGAAACCTTAATTACTGAAGCACTGAATCAAGATTATACTATACTAGTTATTGCGGATCACGGTAATTGTGATACCATGATTAATGAAGATGGTTCACCAAATACTGCGCATACGACTAATCCTGTTCCACTTATTTTAGTTGATAAGGAGCTAAAAGAAGTAAAAGACGGAGTGCTTGGAGATATCGCACCGACTATCCTTAAATTAATGGGAATTAATCAACCTGCATCAATGACCCAAAAACCGCTAGTTTAAATGGGTGCAATTATACTTAAGACACCAGAAGAAATCGAATTAATGCGCGAGAGTGCCCAACTTGTTTCTAAAACATTGGGAATGCTCGCTAAGGAGGTGAAGCCAGGAGCAAAGCCCCTCGAATTAGATAAGTTAGCAGAGGAGTTCATTCGAGATCATGGTGGTGCCCCTGGATTCTTAGGGATGTACGACTTTCCAAATACCTTAAACTGGAGCCCAAATGAGCAAGTGGTACACGGTATACCAGACCAAACCCCGCTCAAAGATGGAGATATTATCTCTATTGACTGCGGCGTATTTATGAATGGCTTTTACGGTGATCACGCTTATACTTTCGAAGTAGGTGAAGTGGCAGAAGAGACGAAAGCGCTATTAAAAACAGCAAAAGAATCACTGTACATTGGAATTGAAGAATTCAAAGCGGGCAATCGCGTTGGAGATGTTGGTTTTGCAATTCAAAAGTATAATGAAACCCAGGGCTATGGAATCGTTCGCGAGCTTGTAGGACATGGTTTAGGAAACAGTTTACATGAAGGCCCTGAAATGCCAAACTATGGTAAACGCGGTAGAGGAAAGGTATTCAAAGAAGGCCTTGTGGTTGCGATCGAACCCATGATAAACATGGGCACGCATCGCGTCATACAAGGAAGAGACGGTTGGACGATCAAGACAGCCGATGGCAAACCAAGCGCTCATTTTGAACACAATATTGCAATTGTAGCCGGCAAACCAAAGTTACTTTCAACCTTTCAATACATCTACGATGCCCTAGGCATTGAAACCGAAGAGGAAGTTCCCTTTAAATGAGTGTCACCAAACTTATCTTAAATAGTGTACCGCGTCCATGGCTCATACGCTTAAGCTATTTCATAAGACCACTACTTATTTGGTTTTACAAAGGTGATCAAGTAACCGATCCCATCGATCAGAGAAGCTTTAGAAGCTTTCTCCCTTATGGATACAAACAACTTAGAAAAGGAGTGCTCTCCCCTTCTACCCTGTCCCTCGAAAGACATCGATCACTTTGGTTATATCTTAAAAAAGAGACTGAATTACTGCAGAACTCCGCTAAAATTGAATTACTGCATATTGCCCCCGAACAGTGCTTTTATCCTATTTTCAAAAAGAAAGAGAATCTTAATTACACCACCTTCGACTTAAATTCTCCGCTTGCCGAGGTTCATGGTGATATCACAAAGCTCCCGTTCAAAGAAAACATTTTTGATTGTATCCTTTGTAATCATGTGCTTGAACATATTGAAAATGACCACCTAGCCATGAAAGAACTATTTCGCGTAATAAAACCTGGCGGATACGGAATCGTTCAAGTACCCATGCAGCCAAATCGGCTTAAAACCTACGAAGATTTCAATATTAAAACCGCCGAGGAACGGGTAAAACACTTCGGACAGTACGATCACGTGAGGTGGTATGGTAGAGAGGACTACTTTACACGATTAGAAAGTGTAGGCTTTACCACTCAAAAAGTAAACGTAAATGAATACTTCTCTAAAGAAGAAATCAATCGTTACGGCTTAGATGTCAATGAAATCATCCCGGTTATTCAGAAGCCTCAATAAACTTGCCGGTTTGATAAGTCTCTAAACGGTCCTCAACCGCGTAAATTAAGAAAACAGACAAACCTTCTTGCGCGATCAATCGTTTCGAATCTTCTAACGACATGGTCATAAATGCAGTAGCAAAGGCATCGGCAGTAGCACAATCTGAAGCAATTACACTAGATGATAAGACTGAAGAAGGAACCGCAAGGCCGGTTAAAGGATTAATAGTATGAACGTAACGCTCTCCAGTTAACGAATCCATTCGAAATTTGCGATAATTCCCTGAAGTAGCCATAGCTTCATCGGTGAGTGTAATCGTTCTTGTAATCGAGCGTTCTCCAGCGGTAGCTTTGGGATCATCAATACCTACACGCCAAGGTTTAACACGATCCAAATTAATTCCACGGGTAACAATCTCTCCACCTAACTCAATGAGAAAGTTTGAACTATTCTTGGCAATAAGTAAATCAGCAATCAAGTCTAAGGCGTACCCTTTAGCTATGGCGTTGAAATCGATCCGAATACCTGGGTAAGCCTTAACTAATTCATTTGTATCCGTTAGGCTAAGTTTAGAAAAGCCAACAAACTCAAGCAAACTATCTACTTGTACTGCGTTGAAAGCGTTCAAAGATTCGGCTCCAAATCCCCAGGCATCTACCAGTATACCAACGGTAGGATCAAAATAACCTGAAGTCAAGCGGTTAATTTGAGCAGACTTCTCAAACATAAAGCGAAATAAGGAATCTACTTGAACCCGCTCTCCTCGGTTAATTCTACTTATATCTGACTGTGGGTGATACGTAGACATGGATTGATTCAGTCGATCAAATAGTTCAGAAAGCGACTGCTCTAACTCTAAATCTTTATTCCCATAGGCAATGATAGAGTAAGTGGTACCTAATGCCTCTCCAGTGTACTGCTGGCGCCTAGGGGCATTGGTACAAGATGCGATAATAAGGATGAAGAGAAAAAATAGACGATTCATGAGACTTCTTCGGCTAGATATAATCCTTTAAAATCAAGCTCGTAGCCTGTTGATTTTGAAACGGGTAATTTTCGATCCTCAGGATGGTATACACCAACACCGGCCCAATAAGCTTTGGCCTCAAATTTTTCTGCATGATCTGCAACTTTCTTCAATAATGCTCGATCAGGAGAAAGAGGATCAGCAGGGTAAAGACATCCTCGTACGACAATAAAATGAAGTTGCTTATTAAAAGTACAAACAAACTGAGGATCTACACCCGGCTTAGAATTAACTCCTAAGAATTCATAGCCTGCCGCCTCTAACTGGGACCCAACCAAGTTCATGGCAATCTGATGTATTTCGTTGGTACTTAGTGTGCTCATTTTACCGGTAAAAAAACCGACACGTTTCGGTGTCGGTTTGCTAATATTATCCTCCGAAGTCGTCGAAGCGAATATTCTCATCAGGAATACCAAAATCTTGTCCCATCTTCGTTACTGCCTTATTCATAAGTGGTGGTCCACAGAAATAAAGTTCAATATCTTCAGGAGTTTCATGCTGACTCAAATATTGGTCGATTACACAATTGTGAATGAAACCAACAAAACCGTCACCAGACTCATCATTAATATCCTTTTTAACCTTCCAGTTATCTTCTTCTAGTGGCTCAGAAAGCGCCATGTAAAATTTGAAGTTAGGGAACTCTTTTTCTAACTGTTTAAAATGGTCGATGTAGAAAAGCTCGCGCTTCGAGCGACCTCCGTACCAATAAGTAACTTTACGATTCGTACGAAGTGTTTTAAATAAGTGATAAAGGTGCGAACGCATCGGTGCCATACCAGCTCCACCACCAACGTATAACATCTCGGCTTCAGACTCGTTGATAAAGAATTCACCGAAAGGTCCTGAGATGGTTACAGGGTCGCCCGCTTTTAATCCAAAAATATACGATGAAGCCACACCAGGATTAACATCAGCCCATCCATTTTTATTGCGATCCCATGGTGGAGTAGCAATACGAACGTTAAGCATAATCTCCCTTCCTTCCGCAGGGAAAGAAGCCATCGAATAAGCGCGCTCCACATTCTCAGGGTTCTTCATTACCAGTGGCCAAAGATTAAACTTATCCCACTCAGCTCTAAACTTTTCAGGATCATCATGCTCTTCAGGGTGAGCAGTGATGTCGATATCGCTATACTTCACTTCACAAGCAGGAATTTCAATTTGAATATATCCACCTGCCTTGTAGTTCATATCTTCTGGAATTTCAACTACAAATTCTTTGATGAAAGAAGCAACGTTGTAATTACGAACTACTTTTCCTTCCCACTTCTTAATTCCAAATACCTCTTCAGGAATTTCAATTTCCATATCCTGCTTCACCTTAACCTGGCAAGCTAGACGAGCTCCATGCTGCAATTCCTTTTTAGAGAAGTGCGGAGTCTCAGTAGGTAGTGCCTCTCCACCACCCGATAGTACGTGGCACTCACACTGGATACAAGTTCCACCACCTCCACAAGCCGATGGCAAGAAAACCTTTTGATTTCCTAAAGTTGAAAGCAATGAAGAACCTGAAGGTACTTCGACTTTACGCTCTCCGTTAATCGTAATGGTAACAGGACCCGATGGTGAAAGCTTTTGTTTAGTAAAAAGCAATAAACCAACCAATAATAGCGTTAAAACTAGAAACGCAATTACGGTTACGATAACGGTTCCTCCTATAGCTGCTAAAAACATAGTTTCTTCCTTTATTTCGTTTAGTTAATCGACGCGATGGTTTCTTCAGCATCCGGAGTTTCTTCAGCTTCTAAACCTGTTGTTTCATTTAATTCATCAGAGGTAGTTGGCACCTCAACCTCAGTAGCTTCAACTACTGTTTCTTCAACTCCTGGTGGTTCATTATCACCCGTTAGCATTCCACCAAAACTTTGGAATCCAATACCCATAAGTCCGGTAATAATGAAAGTGATCCCTAAACCTCTTAATGGCGCAGGTACGGCAGAATATCTAATTTTCTCTCTAATCGCAGCAATAGCAAGGATTGCTAAGAACCATCCGATACCTGAGCTAACACCGTAGTTAAAAGCAAGTGCTAGGCTAGGTATTTCTCTCGCCTGCATAAATAGAGAACCCCCTAAAATCGCACAGTTTACAGCGATAAGAGGTAAGAAAATACCTAATGAATTGTATAGTGCAGGTGCAAACTTCTCAACGACAATCTCTACCAATTGAACCATGGTTGCAATGGTTGCAATAAAAAGAATAAAAGAAAGGAAGCTGAGATCGTAATCCACAAATTCTTCACCCAACCATGCTAACGCACCTGGTTGAAGAACGTACTGATCAAGAAGCCAGTTCATAGGAACGGTAACTGCAAGTACAAAGATTACTGCCGCACCCAAACCTACTGCTGTAGATACTTTTTTAGAAACCGCTAAATAGGAACACATCCCTAAGAAAACGGCAAATACCATGTTGTCAATAAATATTGACTTGAAAAATAATTCTAAGTGTTCTAACATGACCGTAGTTGTTAAGCTTCTTCAATTAATTGTGAGTTGCGCGAGCGCTGAACCCAAATGATAATCCCTACCACAATAAGTGCAGCAGGTGGAATAATCATAAATCCGTTATTTTCATATCCATAGGCATAAAGTCCTGTCTTGGCAATAGGATCGCCTAACACAGCATAGCCTAAAAGAGTTCCTGAACCTAATAATTCACGAAAGAATCCGATAATGATTAGGATCACACCATATCCAAGTGAATTACCTATACCGTCTAAGAAAGATTTCCAAGGACCATTACCAAGCGCAAAGGCTTCAAAACGTCCCATAATAATACAGTTGGTAATAATTAAACCTACGAATACCGATAGGGTCTTACTTAACTCGTAAGCAAACGCCTTTAATACCTGATCAACGATAATTACAAGGGTTGCAACGACCACTAATTGTACGATAATTCGAATCTTAGATGGAATCACATTTCTTAATAAAGAAATCACCACGTTACCAACTCCGAGTACGAAAAGTACCGAAAAGGCCATAACCAATGAGGCCTTTAACTCTGCAGTAATCGCAAGTGCCGAACAAATACCAAGTACCTGAATAGTAATTGGATTGTTATCAGCAAGCGGATCTAAAATGAGTTGAGCATCCTTTTTTGAAAGTAGTCCCATATCTATTGGATTCGTAAAGTTTCTAAATAAGGTTGATAAAGCTTAACGCTTTCGTTGATCATAGCGGTAACTCCATTACCTGTAATCGTAGCACCGGCTAATGCGTCCACTTGACCGTCGGTTTTGTCTTGGTTTAGGGGATCGTTATTTCCTTTAACTACAGCTACCCCTTTGTATCCACCATCTCGGTAAATCGATTCGCCGGCAAAGTCATCCATGAAAAAACGCATTTTGATGTTGGCTCCAAGACCGGGAGTCTCTCCTTTGTGGTCGAAGTAAACACCCGATACCACGAAGTCTTCATCAAGTGCCAAATACCCCCAAATAGCGTCCCATAATCCTTTACCATACATAGGAATGATGTAGTATCGCTTACCGTCATTTTCTCCAATGAAGAAAGGAAGTTTACCTTCTTTTCCTGATTTGATGAGGTCAAGCTCTTTCTTGAGATCAATCTTGGCGTATGCATCCTCAAACAGTTCTGCCTTACCATCAACAATAACATATTGTTCTTTGATAATCTCCTGAAACTTCTCAGCTACCTCTGTCGTTGGAACAAAAGTTACGCTACCAGCATCCGCATTTGCATTGACACCCATTGCGTAGAGAATATTTTGCTGTTTTTCAAAGCGTTGATTCTCTCCAATCTTATCTTTAAGTCCAGTCGCAGCAAGAGCTAGGATCGAACCTACAATACCGACCATCACCACTGAGAAAACGATGGTATATGAATTCTTATCTGTATTAATTGCCATAGCTAATTTGAATTATGCAGATTGAGTCTCTAAAGATGCCGACTCTTCGGTATAGATAACCGCTTTCTCCGCACGCTTTTTACGACGTTTAACATTTGCTTGAACTACATAGTGGTCGATCGTTGGAGCGAATACATTCATCAGCAGAATCGCTAAGAAAACTCCTTCTGGATAACCTGGGTTGAATACGCGAATCATCACAGAGATGAATCCGATAAAGAACCCGTAAAACCACTTTCCTTTATTCGTTTGAGAGCCAGTTACAGGGTCTGTTGCCATATAAACTATACCAAAAGCTAGACCACCGACAATCAGGTGTTTCCAAAAATCAAAAGCCATCAAGCTATAGAATTTGCTATAGGTACCAATCCACCCGAAATCCACTACAGCATTGAAAATAAGCCCCATGGTAAGTGCTCCTAATACTGCGCTTAACATAATTCTCCAACTTGCAATCTTAGTAAAGATGAGATAAAGACCTCCTAATAGTATAAGAAGTGCTGAAGTTTCACCCACCGAACCAGGAATGAATCCGAAGAACATATCTGAAATGGAATAAGCGTAATCTTCAGCTCTATTCTGTGCTAGAAAACCTAAAATGGTCTCACCGGAGATTGCATCTGTAGAGTTGGCTTTAGTTAAGCCATCAACGGCACCGTGTACCCAAACTTTATCCCCACTCATCCAGGTTGGGTATGCGAAGAATAAGAATGCACGAATCGTCAATGCCGGATTTAAAATATTCATACCCGTTCCTCCGAAAACTTCTTTACCGATTACTACACCGAAAGCTACCGCAATGGCAAGCATCCAAAGTGGAGTATCTACCGGTACAATAAGTGGTACAAGAATACCTGTTACCAGATACCCCTCCTCAACTTCGTGCCCTTTAATAACAGCGAAAACGAATTCGATGGCAAGACCGACCCCGTAAGAAACAATAAGTAATGGCAGTACAGTTGTAAGCCCTACTACAAAGTTTCTCCAAGTAATAAAGTGTTCAAGTACTGAGAAATTTTCTGGAAAACCTTCGATAGCACTATAGTGCTGGTAGCCCGCGTTAAATATTCCAAAAAGCAATACAGGGATAAGTGCCTGGATTACAGTATTCATGGTACGTTTAAGATCGTCAACTGCCTTAACGTGAGTTCCTGAATGAGTTACCTCATTAGGGGTGTATAAGAACGTGTGGATCGCATTGAATGCAGGAGCCCACTTATTGCCCTTAAAACTTTCTTTGATTTCGTGAAGTTTCTGTTTCATAACAAAAGTTAACCGAGTTCTTGTTGCATTAAATCAAGCCCTTTTCGGATGATATCCTGATGGGGCTGTTTTGAGATACATATAAATTCAGTAAGAGAAAAATCTTCAGGAGCTACCTCGTAAAGACCTAAGTTCTCCATATCATCTAGATCCTTTACCATACAAGCTTTTAGCAATTGCATAGGAAATATATCCAAAGGAAAAACCTCTTCATAACTACCTGTGATTACAAAGGCACGATGCTCTCCATTGGTGTTGGTATCTAAATCGTATTTCTTCTTTTTATTTAACCATGAGAACGTAAGTGCTCTAGTCGGAGAAATCTTATTAAAGACAGGTTTGTTCCATCCGAAAAATTCGTAGTCATTCCCTTCAGGGATCACCGTCAATTGCGTATTGTAGAAACCTAAAGAGCCTTGTTTAGAAGTTTTCTTACCGGTAAGCACATCTCCATTGATAAATCGCTGATCACCCTCTTTAACTCCTAAGGCCTCAAAGATACCTGTGAGCCCGGCTCCGATTTTTGTTTTTATATATTGAGGTGCTACTACTGAAGAACCCGTTACCGCAAGCGTTCTTGAGGCATTGTATTTACCCGTTAAAAGAAGCTCACCAATAACCACTAGATCTTGAGCGGCAATGGTCCAAACCAATTCACCTTTACTGATAGGATTAATGGCAGCAATTTGAGTTCCTACCAATCCCGCCGGGTGAGGCCCACTAACGGTATGCAGATTGATATGGTCTAAGGTTCCAAAAACAGAGTTTTCTTTAGACTCCACCCCTACATGAATAGACCCAGGAGTTAATTTTTTAAGCGCCGTAAGTGCAGCCTGAAGTTTTTCCTCTTTTCCTCTTAGAACAAAATCGAGATCAGGATTTAGGGGCCCTGTGTTTAATCCTGAGATAAAAATCGCTTTGGGTATTCCCGCTGGATTTGCGATCACATCATAAGGACGTTGTTTCACGAAAGGCCATACACCAGAAGCTAACAAATACGCCTTCAATTCAGCGGCAGAAGCTTCTGAAAAAGAAATAGTTTTGTTCTCAACTGCTTTCTGATCCTTGTCGGCAGCAATTTTAATACTCAACACTCTTCTTCGTTCTCCTCTAGCGATTTCTGTAACCTCACCACTTACGGGAGAAGCTACAGTAATCTCTGGTCTGTTTTTGTCAAAAAATAGGGTTTCTCCTGCTTTCACATGAGCACCTTCTTTGATCACCAACTTAGGGGTTAAACCATGAAAATCTGTCGGATAAATAACATAAGTAGGCGAAGCTACTTCCTTGTGAAAGGTATGCTCAGCATCTCCTAAGAGATTGATTGAGAGTCCTTTCTTGATTTTGATGTCTTGAGACATGTCTTTAAGGCCGTTAATATTTGGTTGCAAAAATACAGCTAAAAGCATACTTAAGGCAAACCTCAAAGAAGAAAAACTTATAATTAAAGTACCTTTGTTAACAACGCAGATCATTAACTTAAAAATTGCCCTTATGAGTAATGCTATTTTCCAAGTTCCACTACCCGTTAATGAGCCAGTGCTTAGCTACGCAAAAGGAACAAAAGAAAGAGAAGAAGTTTTGGCTTCTTACCAAGAACAATATAATGGCCATGCCGATATTCCAATGTACATCGGTAAGGAAGAAATTCGCACCAGTGATCAGAGAGGATTGTATCCGCCACATGATCACCAGCACCAAATCGGTTCTTATTATTACGCTGAACCTCAGCATGTAGAATTGGCAATCAATGAAGCATTATCTGCAAAGGCTAAATGGTCAGCGCTACCTTGGGAGCAACGCGCATCTATTTTCTTGAAGGCTGCCGATCTTATCGCGGGTCCCTACAGAGCGAGAATCAATGCAGCTACCATGTTAGCTCAGTCAAAAACAGTACACCAAGCTGAAATTGATGCTGCTTGTGAGTTTGCTGATTTCCTACGCTTCAACGTATACTTCATGACAGAGATATACAATGAACAACCTGAATCAGGTGATGGTATTTGGAATCGCCTTGAATTTAGACCATTAGAAGGCTTCGTGTACGCGATTAGCCCTTTTAACTTTACAGCAATCGCCGGAAATTTACCAGCTGCTCCAGCCATGATGGGTAATACTGTTGTTTGGAAACCCAGTGATGCGCAAGTATTTTCAGCAAGAGTTATCGTTGAAATTTTCAAAGAAGCTGGACTGCCAAGCGGTGTAATTAATATGATCACTGGAGACCCTGTAATGGTAACTGACAAAGTTTTATCGTCTCCTGATTTTGCGGGGCTTCACTTTACAGGCTCAACGTTTGTTTTTAAATCACTTTGGAAACAGATTGGATCAAACATAGAAACTTACAAAACTTACCCAAGAATCGTCGGAGAGACTGGAGGAAAGGATTTTATTATTGCCCATCCTTCGGCCCAGGCAAAGCAAGTCGCTACAGCAATTATTCGAGGAGCTTTTGAATTTCAAGGTCAAAAATGTAGTGCTGCTTCGAGAGTATATTTACCACAGTCAAAAGCGGAAGAAATTTTAGGGCAGGTTAAAGCAGATATTGAAACGATTGGCGAGCCAGGAAGTCCTGAAGATATGAGTCGATTCGTAACTGCCGTCATTCACGAAGGATCCTTCGATAAACTTGCTTCTGTTATCGATCGAGCTAAGAGCGATTCGAATGCTGAAGTTTTCGCCGGTGGAGGATATGACAAATCGAAAGGATACTTCATTGAACCAACCGTTATCGTCACCACAGACCCAAAATACACCACTATGGAGACCGAACTATTCGGACCCATAGTTACCGTTTATGTGTATCAAGATAAGGATTGGTCAAACACCTTAAAACTAGTTGACGAAACCTCAGAATATGCTTTAACGGGAGCCGTATTCTCAGAAGATCGTTATGCGATGAATGAGGCAATTACAGCGCTTCAAAACGCCGCAGGTAATTTCTATCTAAACGACAAGCCAACTGGAGCCGTTGTAGGTCAACAGCCCTTTGGAGGAGCAAGAGCGTCTGGCACCAATGATAAAGCGGGATCAGTGCTGAACCTTACACGTTGGGTATCGCCAAGATTAATTAAGGAGACCTTCCTAACCCCTACTGATTATAAATATCCGTTTTTAGGATAGGGGCAAATAAACGAGACGTTTCGTTTCAAAGAAATCTAACGGTATGCGATCGTATAAATCGTATACCGTTATTTTGTTTTTAAAGGGAGCCAATTCTTCGGTTAAATCTCCTCCTTTGAGATACAGAATACCGTTAGCCCGCTCATGCTTGTTTTCTAAATCAATTTTTCCTTCAACCCAGTGAACAAAAGTTGGCATTGCAGCTACCGCACGACTTACAATAAAATCAAAAGTTCCCGCCACATTTTCTACTCGATCGTTAATTGATATCACATTGGTTAACCCAAGACCTGAAACGACCTCATCAACCACTTTAATTTTTTTACCGATTGAATCAACTAAAGTGAAGGAAACCTCTGGGAAAAGTATTGCTAAGGGAATACCTGGAAATCCACCACCCGTTCCCACATCAATAATTTTTGATTTAGGCTTAAATTCTTGAAACAAACCAATAGCCAAAGAATGCAACACATGACGCAGATATAACTCTTCAATATCTTTTCGTGATACCACATTGATTTTTTGATTCCAATCCTGATATAATTCACCTAGTAATTCAAATCTTTCTTTTTGAATATCAGTTAGTTGAGGGAAGTATTGAAGTAGATCTTGCGCTTTCATAGTAGACGTTGAGAAAACAAAATTATCACTAACATTGCAGTCTTAAAACTGCATAGTAAAGAAATTATGAATTCACATCCGTCAGAACGCGTCCAAAAAATGGAAATTTCAGCCACTCTAGCAATGGCTGCAAAAGCAAGAGAATTAAAAAACGAAGGCAAAGATATCATCGGCTTGAGCCTTGGTGAACCAGACTTCACCATTCCTGAATTCATTAAAGATTCAGCAAAACAAGCTATTGACGAAAACTATAACAGCTATTCTCCAGTTGACGGTTATGCAGATCTAAAACAAGCAATCGCTTTAAAATTTAAAAGAGATAACGGTCTGACTTATGGTCTAGATCAAATTGTAGTTTCTACAGGGGCTAAACAATCGCTTTACAACGTGGCAATGGCAATTATCAACCCTGGTGATGAAGTTATTTTACCCGCTCCTTACTGGGTGTCGTATCGAGACATTGTAAAGCTAGCTGAAGGAGTACCTGTTGAAGTTAAAACTACGATCGATGCTGACTTTAAAATGACACCTGAGCAATTGCGTGCAGCAATTACAGATAAAACACGCATGCTTTGGTTCAGCTCTCCATGTAATCCTAGTGGATCTTTCTATCATCAATCAGAGCTAGAGGCACTTGCAGAAGTACTAAATGATCACCCAAATATCATCGTCGTTTCTGACGAAATCTACGAACATATCAATTTCAGTAACGAATCCCATGCATCAATTGCATCGATTCCATCGCTTTACGATCGAGTAGTTACCGTAAATGGTGTTTCAAAGGCATTTGCGATGACCGGTTGGCGTATCGGTTATATCGGTGCCCCAACTTGGATTGCAAAGGCTTGTAATAAACTACAAGGTCAAGTAACTAGTGGTGCAAATGCTATTGCCCAAAGAGCAGTTATCACCGCCTTAGAAGCACCTGTATCAAAAATTGATTACATGATCGAGGCGTTTCACCAAAGAAGAGATTTAGTCTTAAAACTTCTAGGCGCTATTCCAGGGTTTAAATTGAACGTACCCGAGGGAGCGTTTTACGTTTTTCCTGATATTTCTGAATACTTTGGCAAAACGCTTCGAGGCAAAACCATTAATAATGCTTCAGACTTCTCGCTCTACCTTTTAGAAGAGGCTAGTGTTGCTACCGTTACTGGTGAAGCTTTCGGTGATTCAAACTGTATTCGAATTTCTTATGCGGCTTCTGAAGATTCGCTAAAAGAAGCGATTCGTCGCATTTCTGAAGCACTGTCTTAAAAAGGGTAATCGTATCTTTGTAGCCTATGAGCTCAGAGAAACACCAGAAAATCGTTCCCTACAAAGAGCGTAAGGATTCGAAAAAGATACAGGTATCAACCATGTTTGATACCATCTCTAGCGAATATGACAAACTGAACCGAATGATTACTTTTGGTGTTGACTTGTCATGGCGTAAAAAACTGGTTCATCATATCGTGTCCCTAAATCCCGAAACGGTACTTGATGTCGCAACAGGGACCGGAGACTTAGCCATCGCGATAGCAGCATCAAGTAAGGCCAAGGTAACCGGCCTAGACATCTCTCCAGGGATGTTAGAAGTAGGCAAACAAAAGGTTCTTTCTCAGCAGCTGAAACATCAAATAGATATGGTTATCGGAGATAGCGAAAACCTAAGCTATACCGATCAAAGTTTCGATGCAGCTACCGTTGCTTTTGGAGTGAGGAATTTTGAGAATCTCGAGGTCGGCTTGGCTGAAATTTTTCGAGTTCTAAAACCAGAAGGCACCTTAGCCATACTAGAGACCTCGATGCCTACTAACCCGATTCTTAAATTGGTGTACAAGATTCACGGCAGAATCATACTACCCCTTTTCGGAAAACTTTTTTCAAGAGATCCGAGAGCGTATAAATACCTTTCTGATTCTGCAGAGAAATTCCCATACAACGAAAAACTAACCGAGGTACTTATCCGTGTAGGTTTTTCAAAAGCAAGCTTTCATCCCCAAACCTTTGGCGCGGCCTGTATCTATTATGCTGAGAAATAAGCATATCATTACTATTTTCGCAATTCTCTTTAGCCTCTTTGGTCAAGCGCAAAAGAGACATCCCTCGGGTCTAAATCTACGGGGTGCAGACCAGGAGCCATGGAACTTTGGAATTCTTTTCAATTTTACCAATTACGGTACCAGTTATACTATAGAAAATCCTCCGATTGACGAGACAGCATTAAACATCTTTGATGGGATTGCTGGAGGATTTCGATTAGTTGCAGAACATCGGATTTTAGAAAGAACCGACCTTAGAATTGAACCTGGAATTCTTTTGAATAGAGCAGCGATTGGAAATCCAGAAGGAGGAATCACCGAAGTACAGCTACCACTGCTAATCAAATTTCAAGGAGAGCGACATGCGAATTACAATCCCTTTATTCTTGGAGGGTATCTAGCTAGCTACAAAACATCTCAAGAACTTGAATCTTGGACGATTCCTTATAATAGACTGATGCACTCTATCGAACTCGGTGCGGGTGTTGATTTTTATTTAAAGAAAAGCAAACTAGCTTTAGGAGTTCGGATGCTTACTCCGATCGTATCTGATCAAAAAGAATCAGGTATAAGTGCACTGAAAGATTTACGATCAAAAGCGGTACTTTTCACCATCAGTTTTGAGACGAAAGACGGTTGGAAATTGTATGCAAGATAATCGCCGTTGAGATCGCGGCATTCAAACTTTCAGCTTTCGACCCTTCTCCTTTTTCAATAGTGACTTTCGCATTTAGGAGTTTCTCTACGCTGCTCGACAGCCCCCTACCTTCGTTGCCAATTACTAATACCCCCTTAGTAGGCACCTCGTAATTTTCTAAAGGAACGCCCTCGAGATCTGCTCCAACAACGGTACGCTCTTGCTGTTGTAAACAGACTTCAAGATCGATCAAATGACATTGTATCCGAGCATAAGAACCCATTGTAGCCTGAACCACCTTAGGATGAAAGGGATCAACCGTCCCCTGACCACAGAGTATATGCTTGAAGCCAAACCAATCGGCCGTTCGAATAATCGTTCCTAGATTTCCCGGGTCTTGAATCTCATCAAGAGCCAATACCCAATCAGAGGTTTTCCAATCTTTGATTTCAGGAAAATGAAAGACCGCTAAAGTGTCTGAAGGAGTCGTAAGTTGAGAGATCATCCTCATCTCCTTTTCGGTGATTACTTGAGCATCTGAAAATGTAAGAGAAGATTGATCGGTTACATACAATTCTTTCGCTGTTAGACCTTCCTCTAACCCTTCTCTTACTCCTTTGTTTCCCTCAACAATAAAACACCCCTGATCATGTCGTATTTTCTTACGACTAAGTTGATTGATGAAACGTATTTTGGCCTGAGACAGCATCGTTTATTTCGACTATTTTTACACAATGATATCGAACCTATCGAG
Organism: Flavobacteriaceae bacterium; assembly: GCA_036782715.1. Classification (GTDB taxonomy): domain Bacteria; phylum Bacteroidota; class Bacteroidia; order Flavobacteriales; family Flavobacteriaceae; genus UBA3478. The sequence continues at coordinate 74,925 of DAIPYN010000001.1, read as the reverse complement.
AATAAATTCGCAAGCCACAAAGGTAATTGTTATTCTCTTAGTCTTTCTTTTATCTGCCTGTAGCAGTACTAAAAAACTAGAACCAGAAACCCTCTGGTTAAAAAAGCAGCGCGTTTATATCAACGGTGTTCAATCGAAGGACCCATTAGTAATCAACCAGCTCGTACAGAAACCCAATCAAAGAATATTGGGATTACCTGTAAAACTGATGCTCTATAATTCCTCAGGGCGTAGTTCGAATTTTTTCAATAACTGGTTAAGGCGCATCGGAGAACCACCGGTTATCTATACCGATGAAATTGCAAAAGCCAGTATCAATCGATTAAAAAACTTTTACAAGAGAAAAGGATATTTAAATGTGAATGTCAACAGCGAAATCGATATAAATAATAAAGCCACAAAAGCAAAACAATCGATTACTATCGAGACTAATAAGCCTTTCGAAATTGACGAAATTGACATTCAGAGTCCTGACTCAAGATTTGATTCCATAATTAACAAGAGCGAGAGTGTTTTACCCTTAAAAGAGGGAATGACACTCAACCTTACCAATATCGACGAAGATCGCCAAGAGCTCACCTCTCTTTTACAAAATCAAGGTATCTACGATTTTCAAAAAAGTTTCATTTCCTATGAGATCAGAGGAGACACCACCGCCCAATCAGAGTCAAAAAAATTAAGGGTTAGAAGAATCATTGATAGCAGTGCAGTTTACAGACCTTTTCAAATTGGTAGAACAAAGGTATTTAGTCAAGGTGCCACTGAAGATGACTTTACGCTAGCCATTATAGGCGGAATTGAATTCTTTGGTTTTGATGAACTTTCCTTTGACCCTAAGGTGGTAGCTAGAAGAATCAGCTATAAACCTGGAGTAATTTATAATGAAAAGCTTTTAGCAAACACCGTAGACCTTATCGGTGATCTCAATCACTTTCTTTATCCCAATATCGAATTAGTAGCAGAAGAGAATCAAACACTTACCGCTTCTATCTATTTGAGAGATCGAAAGCGCTATGCGCTCAATGCAGATTTAGATTTAACGCACTCTAACATTCAACAACTAGGTACTACGCTCCGATCATCTATCCTCGCACGTAATGTTTTTGGCTCCCATGAAAACCTGAGTCTTGCACTTAGTGGTAGCATTGGAAACTCCTTACTTCCTAGCGATAATCTAACCACTGAATTAGGGGTAGACATTAATCTTAGCGTTCCTCGATTATGGATGATTTTACCTGCTGCGAATCTTGTTTCTGAACAAAAACACCCCCAAACTACACTACAAATCGGAACAAATTTTCAAAAAAACCTAGGACTTGATCGGCAAACATTTAATGCGATTTACAGATTTAATTATCGTACCGATAGAAGAAGGTATTCTTTCGAGTTTCCTAGTGTCACCTATGTGAACCATTTGAATCCAGACAATTTTTTCTCCATCTATCGAAATACCTTTGATCAGCTTAATATACTAGCAGATCCCCTCAAAGGGGATAGTGCATACACCTCTTTCTTCAATACAGATCAAGTAATAGAAGAAGCTGAACTCGATGTTCCTGAGGGTGCAAATGCATTTATTGCGGCGGCCTTAAAAGGCTCACTACCGCTCTCTCAGGAGGAATCCTTAGAAGTAAGAAGAATTGAGGAGCGCAGAAATCGCCTCACAGAGAACAACTTCATCGTATCCTCAAGTTTCAATTATTCGTTTCAAAACTCAGAAAACAGAAACACTCCCAATTACTCACAGTTTGGTTTGAAATTTGAACTCGCAGGAGCGCTTCTTGATTTTATTGATTCATCTCCTAATGAATCGATATTTAAAGTTCCCTTTGCTCAATACATTAAAACTGAAATCAACACGATTAAACATTTTGAATTAAGTGACGATACCCGATTTGCGACCCGGTTCTTTGCAGGTGTAGCAATACCCTTTGGGTCTGGAAACAACGTTCCGTTTGTAAGAAGTTATTTTGCAGGAGGCTCAAACGACATCCGATCTTGGAACGCTTATACCTTAGGACCAGGAACAACCAATCTAATCAATGAATTTAACGATGCCAATTTCAAAATCACCTGGAGTAACGAATTGCGTTTTGACCTGAGTCAAAGTATTAAAGGAGCACTATTCACAGATATTGGAAACATTTGGAACGTTCTTGACGATACCGAGTTAGAAGAAGCCATTTTTAAAGGATGGTCTTCTTTTAAAGATGTAGCCGTAGGTGCTGGGGTCGGGCTGCGCTATGATTTCGACTATTTTTTATTTCGGGTAGACCTAGGATGGAAAATTTATAATCCTGCATTTTCAGGAGATAATCGTTGGTTTTATAACCAAACAAACAATCGCCCCATTTTCAATATCGGAATCAATCATCCTTTTTAAAAGCATTTCTTACATTTGTCGACTAACATAATCAAAAAACCAAACGAATGAGTTTATCATCAATCCCTGCAGGGGTAGCCACTGGAGACCAAGTTCAAGCTATTTTCAAACTAGCCAAAGAAAAGTCTTTCGCCCTACCTGCGGTTAACGTAGTTGGCTCGAATACAATCAACGCCGTAATGGAAACTGCTGTAGCGTTAAACGCTCCAGTAATTATTCAATTCTCGAACGGTGGAGCACAATTTAATGCCGGTAAGGGATTATCTAACGAAAACCAAAAGGCTGCAATTGCAGGAGCCGTAGCTGGAGCAAAACACGTTCATCAACTAGCAGAAGCATATGGTGCTCGAGTAATCTTACACACCGACCACTGTGCAAAAAAGCTACTTCCTTGGATTGATGGTCTTTTAGATGCCAGTGAAACATTTTACAAAGAGACGGGTAAATCGCTTTTTAGCTCACATATGATCGATTTATCTGAAGAGCCGATCGAAGAGAACATTGAAATTTGTAAAGAATATCTAAAAAGAATGTCTGCAATGGACATGACTTTAGAGATCGAGCTAGGAGTAACCGGTGGTGAAGAAGATGGTGTGGATAACAGTGATGTAGATGTTTCTAAACTATACACTCAGCCCGAAGAGGTTGCTTTCGCTTACGAGGAACTTTCAAAAATTTCACCTCGTTTTACCATCGCTGCTGCATTCGGAAACGTGCATGGGGTTTACAAGCCAGGAAACGTAAAATTAACTCCAACCATTCTTAAAGATTCTCAGGCATACATTCAAGAGAAATATAATATCAGTGAGCACAACCCAATTGATTTTGTTTTCCATGGTGGTTCTGGTTCTTCTGTTGAAGAAATCAAAGAATCGATCGGATACGGTGTGATTAAAATGAATATTGACACCGACCTTCAATTCGCTTTCACAGAGGGTATTCGTGATTATATGACTGAAAAAATCGATTACTTAAGAACGCAAATCGGTAATCCAGAAGGAGAAGAATCTCCAAACAAAAAGCATTACGACCCAAGGGTTTGGTTACGAAAAGGAGAAGATACTTTCTCTTCTCGTCTGAAAAAAGCATTCGAGGATCTGAACAACGTGAACACTCTATAATAAAAACAACAAACGATGGCATCTGCTTGGTTTAAAAGGACAGAAAAGGGAATACAAACCGCTACGGAGGAGAAAAAAGATACCCCCAAAGGGCTTTGGTACAAGTCTCCTACCGGAAAAATAGTTGAGTCTGACGAGTTAGCTAAAAATGCGTTCGTAAGTCCTGAAGATGATTATCACGTACGCATTGGAAGTAAGGAGTATTTCGAATTACTTTTTGATGACAACACATTTACCGAGTTCAACCAAGAACTTTCTTCAAAGGACCCTTTAAATTTTGAGGACACCAAGAAATACAAGAATCGCCTGGTTGACGCTAAGAAAAAGACCAAATTAAACGATGCGATCAGAACAGCCTACGGATTATCTGCAGGACGCGAGATTGTTATCGCTTCTATGGATTTTAGTTTCATCGGAGGCTCAATGGGTAGTGTAGTTGGAGAAAAAATTGCGCGTGCGGTGGACGTTGCTATTAAGAGAAAAGCGCCATTTGTGATCATATCAAAGTCAGGAGGGGCAAGAATGATGGAGGCCGCTTTATCATTAATGCAGATGGCTAAAACCTCTGTAAAGCTAGCTCAACTTGATGCAGCCAAACTACCTTACATCTCACTATGCACTGATCCTACTACTGGAGGTACAACAGCATCTTATGCGATGTTAGGAGATATCAATATTGCTGAGCCTGGAGCTCTAATCGGTTTTGCAGGCCCCCGAGTCGTTAAGGATACCACGGGGCAAGATTTGCCAGAAGGTTTTCAGACCGCAGAATTTGTAAAGGAGCATGGTTTTTTAGATTTCATCACTCACAGAAAAGAATTGAAGAAAAAGATCAATTTATATATTGACCTGATTCTCAACCTTCCACTGAGAAAAGTTTCTGAAAAAGCAGAGGAGCTATCTTAAAAATAACCTATATTTGCCGCCTGATTGAGCGTCAATCAGGTACATAATAATCATTAACGAATATTGGCATGTATTTATCACAAGAAAAAAAAGCAGAAATCTTCAATCAATACGGAGGTTCTGAAACTAACACGGGTTCGACAGAAGGGCAAATTGCTCTTTTCACTTACCGAATCAATCACTTAACTGAACACTTAAAGAAAAATCACAAAGATTTTAATACCGAGCGTTCATTAATTCGCTTAGTAGGTAAGCGTCGTAGTCTTCTAGACTATTTAAAAGCTAATGATATCGAGAAGTATCGTTCGCTTATTAAAGATCTAGGGATCCGTAAATAATCTTTTAAGGGCATTTCAACGAATGCCCTTTTTTTTTGAAACGCTCGTCGTTTCTCAGTTTTTCATTGGTCTACCACACTTCACAACAACACAACCATTGACCAATTGTTTAACTCGTGCCGCAGGTACAAAACACTAGGATTTATCCTAACAATTTTATGATTCCAAAAACATTTCAAGAGATCATTGATCTCGGTGATGGCAGAACAATCAGTATTGAAACTGGTAAACTTGCCAAACAAGCGCATGGCTCAGTAGTCGTACGCTCAGGAAACTGTATGTTACTATGTACAGTAGTTTCAAATTATCAAGCAGCTGACGTTGACTTTCTACCGCTTACAGTGGATTACAGAGAGAAATTTGCAGCAGCAGGTAGATACCCTGGTGGTTTCTTCAAAAGAGAAGCCAGACCAAGCGATGGTGAAGTATTAACGATGCGTATTGTTGACCGTGTACTCCGCCCATTATTTCCAAAAGACTACCACTCAGAGACTCAGGTAATGATTCAGATGATGTCCTACGACGAATCGATTACCCCTGATGCACTGGTAGGTCTTGCGGCTTCAACCGCACTACAATTATCAGATATCCCATTCGAAACCGCTATTTCAGAGGTTCGTATCGGACGTGTAAACGGAGAATTTGTTCTTAACCCTTCCCTTGCACAATTAAAAGAATCTGATATCGATATGATCATCGGGGCCTCTTACGATTCAGTAATGATGGTTGAGGGTGAGATGAAAGAGATCAGCGAAGAAGAAATGGTTGAAGCCATTAAATTCGCTCACGAAGCTATTCGCGTACAATGTGATGCTCAACATCGTTTAGTAGAACAAGTAGGTAAGAAAGAAACTCGTGAATTTGAAGAAGCTGTTAAAGATGAAGCGCTTTACCAAAGCATTCATGAACTAGCTTACAACAAAGTTTATACTGTTGCGAAAGCTGGATCTTCTAAAAAGGAGCGTAGTGCCGCATTCGCTGAAATCAAAGAAGCAGTAAAAGCGAGTTTTTCTGAAGAAGAATTAGAAGAAAAAGGTAAGCTAATCGGCAGCTATTACAGCAAGGTTGAAAAAGAGGCCGTACGTAATCTAACCTTAGACGAAGGCCTTCGTTTAGACGGTAGAAAGACTGACGAAATTCGTCCTATCTGGTGTGAAATTGATTATTTACCATCGACTCACGGTTCAGGTATTTTTACCCGTGGTGAGACTCAGGTTTTATCTACCGTAACACTAGGTACTTCTCGCGAGGCGAATATCATCGATATGCCTTCATTAGAAGGAGAAGAGACATTCTACCTACACTACAACTTCCCTCCTTTCTCTACAGGAGAAGCTAGACCGATTAGAGGTACCTCACGTCGAGAAGTCGGTCACGGGAACCTCGCTCAAAGAGCACTAAAGAATATGATCCCTGAAGACTGTCCTTATACAGTTCGTGTAGTATCTGAAGTATTAGAATCGAATGGTTCTTCTTCAATGGCTACGGTATGTTCGGGAACAATCGCTCTTATGGATGCTGGTGTTCAAATCAAAAAGCCAGTTTCAGGTATCGCAATGGGACTTATTACTGATAGCGAGAGTGGCAAGTATGCAGTACTTTCAGATATCCTAGGTGACGAAGACCACCTTGGTGATATGGACTTCAAAGTAACGGGTACAGCAGATGGTATCACCGCATGTCAAATGGATATTAAGGTGAAAGGTCTTTCTTACGAAATTCTTACCAAAGCTTTAATGCAAGCTAAAGACGGAAGACTACATATTCTTGGTAAGCTCATCGAAACCATCGACACTCCGAAAACAGAAGTTAAGGCGCATGCTCCTAAAATTGTTACTACTAATATCCCTGGCGATCTTATCGGAGCGTTTATCGGAAGCGGTGGTAAAAACATCCAAGAACTTCAAAAAAGTACCGGTTGTACCATCGTTATCAACGAGAATGAAACCGGAGAAGGTGTCGTTGAAATTCTAGGTACTAGCCAAGAAGGTATTGATAGTGTAATCGCTTCAATTGAATCATTAATGTTCAAGCCTGAGGTTGGATCTACCTATAAGGTTAAAGTCATCAAGATGCTCGAATTTGGTGCAGTAGTCGAATATGTAGACGCTCCTGGAAACGAAGTCTTACTTCACGTATCAGAACTTGCTTGGGAACGTACTGAAAATGTCAGCGACGTTATCAACATGGGTGATGAATTTGAAGTAAAATACTTTGGATTTGACCCAAGAACCAAGAAAGAGAAAGTTTCACGTAAAGCCCTTTTAGAAAAGCCTGAAGGTTATGTAGAAAGAGCTCCAAGAAACGATCGCAGAGATAACAGAGGTTCTAGAGATTCACGTCATGGCCGTGACAATCGATCTAAAGATCGCAATCACCGATCAGACCGAGATCAAAAAGAAAGCTCTGAAGACTAATTCAAACCAGCTATTCTTAAAGGGGAGTTTTTAACTCCCCTTTTTTTATAAATAATTGTAACCTTTTGAAACTTCCTGCGTATAACTAGGCGACATCATTTCAATACGCACATGAGACAGTTAAAAATTACAAAGCAGGTTACTAATAGAGAAACCGCATCCTTAGACAAGTACTTACAAGAGATTGGTAAAGTAGATCTGATCACCGCTGAAGAAGAGGTAGAATTAGCTCAGAAAATTAAAGCAGGTGATCAACGTGCTTTAGAAAAACTAACCAAGGCTAACCTAAGATTCGTGGTATCGGTAGCCAAGCAGTACCAAAACCAAGGATTAACACTACCCGATCTTATTAATGAAGGTAACCTAGGATTAATCAAAGCAGCTCAACGATTTGATGAGACTAGAGGATTTAAGTTTATCTCCTATGCAGTTTGGTGGATTAGACAATCTATTTTACAAGCCCTAGCAGAGCAATCTCGTATCGTACGTCTACCACTTAATAAAATTGGATCGATTAATAAGATCAATAAAACATTCGCTCACCTAGAACAAGCGCATGAACGTATGCCATCTGCTGAGGAGATCGCTGCTGAACTAGATATGACCGTAGAGGATGTAAAGCAGTCTCTTAAAAACTCAGGAAGACACGTTTCGATGGATGCTCCTCTCATCGACGGTGAGGATTCTAACTTATACGACGTTCTTCGCTCAGGAGAATCACCGAACCCTGATAAAGAATTACTTCACGAGTCACTGAGAACTGAAATTGAGCGTGCTCTTGAAACGCTTACACCTAGAGAAGCTGACGTAGTTAGACTATACTTCGGTTTAGCTGGTGCGCATTCTATGACTCTAGAAGAAATTGGTGAGACCTTTGATCTAACTCGTGAAAGAGTTCGTCAAATTAAAGAGAAAGCGATCAGAAGATTAAAGCATACCTCAAGAAGTAAAATTCTTAAAACTTATTTAGGATAAATTACTATCTTGCTCAAACTTACAGTTTTCGTGGCTGTTCGTTTTTTGATTGATGATTATGGAAACGCCGGCTTTGCCGGCGTTTCTATTTTAATTCTAATCGTTTCGCTAATTTTACCCTATGGCACATTCGATAGCACCTTCACTCCTAGCTGCTGATTTTGGAAAACTCAACGAGGCGATTTCAGAGGTAAATAAGAGTTCAGCTTCCTTATTACATCTAGATGTAATGGACGGTCAATTCGTTCCAAACATCTCCTTTGGCATACCTGTGATTGAAGCAGTTGCTAAGGTTTCAACCAAGCCACTTGACATTCATTTAATGATTGTTGATCCAGACAGATATTTAAGTACCTATGCAGCATTTAGGCCTGAATACCTTACTATTCATCTAGAAGCATCCACCCATTTACATAGGAGCATTCATCGAATCAAGGAACTGGGTTGTAAGGCAGGCGTCGCTATTAATCCTCATACCAATATCGAATTACTTAGGGATACTATTAAAGAGATTGATCTTGTTTGCGTAATGAGTGTTAATCCAGGTTTTGGAGGACAGTCATTTATCGAAAACACCTACGATAAAGTGATCGCTCTCAAAGAGTTAATCGATGAGACCAACTCAAATACTCTAATTGAAATTGACGGCGGAGTTACTAAGGATAATGCTGATAAATTAAGCCGCTGTGGCGCTGATATTTTAGTTGCCGGAAGTTCAGTTTTTCGAACTCCATCAATTATTGAGGCAATAACCGCACTTCATGGATAAAAGGTACGATTTAATCATCGTGGGGGCAGGTCCGATAGGGATTGCCTGTGCGCTAGAGGCACAAAGTCGAGGGTGGTCCTACACTATTATCGAAAAAGGGACACTAGTAAATTCACTTTATCATTATCCGAAAGGAATGCAGTTTTTTTCGTCTTCAGACAATTTAGAACTCAACAACATCCCTTTTATCTGTAAAGAACCAAAACCCTTTCGATCTGAAGCACTTCAATACTATCGCGCAGTTGCACAGTCGAGGAATCTAAACATTAAATTGTTCGAGCGCGTTCATAGGACACATAAAACCCCTGACGGCAACTTTTCTATCACCACTTCAAAGGGCTCATACTACTGTTCAAATCTGGTGATTGCTACAGGTTTTTTCGACTACAGCAATAAACTAAATATCCCAGGAGAAGAGCTTGCTCATGCAAGTCATTATTTTGATGACGCTCATTTTTACGCTAATCAAAGAGTTGCTATCGTAGGTGCCAACAACTCAGCAGTGGATGCCGCTTTACAATGCTACAGAGCTGGAGCAAAGGTTGAGATGATTATCAGAGGAGATGCTATCGGAGAACGAGTGAAATATTGGGTACGGCCAGAAATTATTAATCGAATTGCTGACGGTTCTATAACCGCACACTACCAAAGTAATCTCAAAGAAATACACGAAAATCACCTCCTTATTTCTAAGGAGAATGAAACTAAAACATTAGCTGTTGATTACGTCCTGTTAATGATTGGATATCGACCTGACTACGATTTTCTCAAGCAGGCTGGGGTAACCTTTGAAAGCGACCCAATGCAAACTCCGAAATACAACCCTGAAACTTTAGAGACCGAGGTTGAAGGCCTATTTCTCGCTGGGGTAGTGCTCGGGGGATTAAAAACAAACGCTTGGTTCATCGATAATTCAAGAGATCACGGACTAAAGATTTGTGATGCTATCCAGAAAAGGGCTTAGCGAATTTTAATTATTTTTGTCTTCCAATTTAGATACCAATATGGCTTTACAAAATCAGGTAATGGATGCCCTCAAGGCAGCAATGAAAGCAAAAGACACTGTGGCTTTAGAATCACTAAGAGCAATAAAGTCAGCAATACTCCTTCAACAAAGCGAAGCAGGTTCAAAAGAATTGAGTTCTACTGATGAAATTAAGCTACTACAAAAACTGGTAAAACAAAGAAAAGATAGCGCGGCTCTCTATAACGAACAAGGTAGACCAGACCTTGCTGATCCAGAGCGAGCACAAGCTAAAGTTATCGAGCAATTCTTACCAGAACCTTTATCAGAGGCAGAACTTGACGAACTGGTTAAAGCGGTCATAACCGAGCTTTCTGCTGAAGGAATGAAAGATATGGGACGAGTTGTTGGAGAAGTTAATTCGAGAGCAGCAGGTAGAACTGAAGGAAAAGTTATCGCCCAAAAGGTTAAAGATCATCTAAGCAACTAAATTATTGGCCGCGTAGTTCAACTGGATAGAATATCAGATTTCGGCTCTGAGGGTTGGGGGTTCGAATCCTCCCGCGGTCACTTAAGGATAAAAAAGAGGGGTTCACTAGAGCCCTTTTTTTATGCGCATTAGCGAAATCACCTGAATCGTATCTTTGTAAAAAATTGCTTTGAAAAACCTACTCAGCCTATTGGCACTCTTTTTGGGTGTTAACCTGCTTTACGCACAAGAAGTCAGCATTAGAGGAACCGTGGTCGATGAATTCGGCTACCCACTAGCTGGTGCAGAAGTCATTTTAGTGGACACCCCACTAGGTGCACAAACCGATATCGATGGTATTTATATAATAAGTGGTGTTGCTCCTGGATCTTACAATCTAAGTGTTCGGTTTTTGGGATATGAGCCACAAACCCTTTTCAATATCATCGTAAAGTCAAAGGGTAATCCCGAATACAATTTTAGTCTTTCGCCAAAAGCAGAAACACTAGAGGGAGTAGTCTTACAGGCAGATAATTTTATAGCTCGACCTAAAGAATCTCCGCTTTCCACGAGAACTCTATCGGCAGTGGAGCTCGCTACCTATCCGGGCGGAAACAACGATGTGGTGCAAGTAGCCCAGACACTACCTGGAGTATCACCTTCGGTGGGTGGATTTCGTAACGATTTGATCATTAGAGGTGGAGCACCCAATGAGAGTGTTTATTATTTAGATGGCATTGAAATTCCTAATATCAATCACTTCAGTACACAAGGAAGTGCTGGAGGACCGGTTGGAATGATTAATGTTTCCTTCATAGAAAACGTCACTTTATCCGCTTCTTCCTTTGATGCGCGCTACGATAATGCACTTTCAGGTGTACTACAATTTGAGCAGCGAAAGGGTTCAAGCGAAGGATGGAATAGAAATATTCGGGTGAGCGCTAGTGAAACGGCATTAACCTTTGACGGGCCAATTTCTGAGAAAACCACGTTTATAGGGTCGGTAAGAAGAAGCTATCTACAGTTCTTGTTTGAACTTATTGGTTTACCTATCCGTCCAGACTACTGGGATTATCAATACAAGATAGATCACACCATCGATGAGTATAATTCAATTAGTCTCATCGGCATCGGGGCAATCGATGATTTCAGTGTAGAAGCACCTGAGGTCTTTGACGAGGAAGCTACCGCCCAACTGGAACAGGCTCCATTTATAGATCAAAGGACTCATGTTGCCGGAATAAGTTGGCAACATAAATTAAAATCTCAACCAGGAAAATTCACACTTAGCCTTTCTCACAACCGGTTACAAAATACATTTACCCAGTATACCGATCCAGAAAACGAGAGTGGCGCCTATTTTATCAATGAGTCACTAGAGGCTGAAACCAAATTGAGATTTGATCTAGTAAGATATCTTGGAAAGCTAAAGTGGGCCTATGGGATGAATCTGCAGCGATCGAATTATGAGAATAATACAACTATTGAGCGAATCAATAATTCGTTCTTTTCTGCTATTGAATTTTCTAAATATGGTCTATTTACTCAGCTTAGTGGGAACCTAGGTGAGAAAACGGAGTTTACACTTGGGCTTCGCCTCGATGATGATAGTTTTACCAAAAATAATTTATTGGACCACATCTCCCCAAGAGCCGCTTTGACCTATAATTTCAATGAAGATCTGAGTGCAACTTTAGGAGTAGGGCGTTATTTCAAAATACCTACCTACACCCAATTGGGTTATCAAAGCGTCGGAATCTTTGTAAACGAAAACCTGAATTATGTACAATCTGATCACTTAACTGCAGGGATCAAGAAGTACTTTGGGAATACTACTTTACTATCTATTGAAGGGTTCCTAAAATCCTACAGTAACTATCCAGTCTCGATTCTTGATGAGATTTCATTAGCCAACAAAGGAGCCGGTTTCGAGGTATTGGGAAATGAAGAAGTAGAAAGTAGTGGTAAAGGGCGAAGCTATGGCCTAGAATTATTGTATCAGCAAAAGTTGAGTAATAATTTCTACGGCTTATTTTCTTATACTTATTTCTTCAGTGAATTCAGTGGATTAGACCCGAATATTTATAGAAGAAGTACTTGGGATAGCCGTCATCTCGCCTCTTTTACTGGCGGATACAAACTCAATAAAAATTGGGAAATCAGTTCGAGGTTCAGGTATAATGGGAAAACTCCTTACGCTCCTATAGACGAAACCTTGAGTCTAGCCAATTACCCAGACCTTCGACTAGACTATGACTTACTCGGTAATGAGAACTATCTTTTAGATCCCTTCTCTCAACTCGATCTTCGAATTGATAAAAAATGGAATTTCACATCAAGCAGTTTCAACCTTTTCATCGAAGTTCAGAATTTATTATCGGCTGACAATCCAACACCTCCCGAATACGGATTAGCACGAAACAGTGATGGTTCAATAAAAAACCCTTCACAACTCAAGGAATTACCAAGAAGTGAAGGGCAGTTTATACCGAGTATAGGGCTCGTCTTCGATTTCTAGTCTACATTATCGTGCAGAAAAGAATTATTCGTTCTTAGTTGTGTATCACCGTTTTGATCCTCACTCAAAGTAGTTCTTGAAACTTTAGACCCTTCAGGCACCTCGTCAAATTCAACGCCTGCACGTTTATACGCTGGCACACGTTCAATCTCATCCAATTTGACAGAACCCTTATTGAATTGATGATTAAAGTTTTTGAAAGCCTGAATACGTTGTTCCTTGCGAGCAGCAAGAATTTCTTCAGTTTCACTCAAACTCATCTCGTAAGGATTATTCTCAGTTTGAGCTGAAGGAACAGAGTTAGAAGGAACCTTAACCTCTTTTTTGGTAGAAAGAACAAAATCCATTTCTTCCTCCGATTCTTTTGGAGTCGAATTACCTGATTGTGGTGTATCTACCGATGTAATTTCATCAGTATCAGAGAACAAATCAAATACGACAGTTGGAGCGGTCTCTTCGCTATCTGTCTCATCAGTCACTAAGGGTAATTCAAATGAAAAGTCATCCTGATCTAATGAAGGGCGTGCAGGGCTTACAACTTCAGCATCGATAACTTCAATCTCCTTAATCAATTCAGAAGTATCAACAATCACAAAATCATCATCAAGATCATCCTCTACGTTAAATTCAATCACCTCAGCAGTGACAGGTATATCACGAATTAGATCAGAAGTACTGATTAAAGGATTCTCCTCTACAGCCTCTGGAATATTTTCTTCAAAACGATCCTCTGATACCTCCAATGAAAAGCTCATTTCCTCTTCAATTTCTGACTCCTCTTCTAATTGAAACACCGTTTTCGAAGGCTCTTCGTTTACCTCAGTCTTAGGAATTACCAATTCAGGGTTATTTACCTCAATCGAACGAATGTTTTCAGAAGTGTCAAAACCTAACGTTTGATCATTTACTGCTTTTGATTCCCCATCTAAAGAGTGAATGATTCGTTGCGTTTGGTGGGTAACAATATAATCTTGCTGATCGGTATCAAAACCTGTTGCTATAACAGTCACAGAAATGGCATCACCTAAAGACTCATCTTCACCTACCCCCATAATGATATCGGCATTATAACCAGCTTCAGATTGAATATGATCGTTAATCTCTCCAATCTCGTCAAGGGTAATTTCATCGGTACCTGAGACGATGAGTAGTAACACATTCTTCGCACCTTTGATTTTATTATCATTGAGTAATGGGCTGTCAAGTGCCGATTCGATAGCGATGCGTGCACGATCTGCACCAGAGGTAACCGCAGCTCCCATGATTGCGGTTCCGCTATTTGACAATACGGTCTTTGCGTCTCTAAGGTCAATGTTCTGCAAGTAATGATGAGTAATTACCTCTGCAATTCCTTTCGCTGCAGTGGCGAGTACTTCATCGGCTTTACTAAAACCTGATTTGAACCCAAGATTACCGTAAATTTCACGGAGCTTATTGTTATTAATGACGATTAGTGAATCTACACTCTCACGTAATTTATCTAATCCCTTTTGAGCTTGAGTATAACGAGTGTTTCCTTCGAATTTGAAAGGAATAGTTACGATACCCACGGTAAGAATACCCATCTCCTTAGCTAAACCAGCAATAATTGGCGCCGCACCCGTTCCGGTTCCACCACCCATACCTGCAGTAATGAAAACCATTTTAGTTTGCTGCTGCAAAAGGCCTTTTAACTCCTCTAATGACTCCAAAGCAGCCTGTTCACCAATCTCTGGATTTGCACCAGCACCAAGACCTTCGGTAAGATTCAGGCCTAACTGAATTTTATTTGGCACCGGGCTATTTTCAAGTGCTTGACGGTCGGTATTACAGATCACAAAGTCAACTCCTTTGATCCCTTCCCGGTACATGTAGTTGACAGCGTTACTTCCTCCACCACCAATACCAATGACCTTAATTACATTGCTTTTATGCTTTGGTAAGTCAAAATTGATGTTTTCTAATTCAAAACTCATAGGTCGGTTGTTTTTTTTAGTCGGCTAATTCGTCGAAAATATTCTTTGCTTTATTCAAAAAGACACCTAACAATCCACCTTTCTTTGGCTCGATTGAGTCCTCACTTTCTTGTGATGGGGTATCATCAGTATCTTGTTGTTTGATTACAGACTTCGTGTTCGCCTGTATTTCTTGTATTTCTAATGCCCCCATTAGTAGACCAACTGCGGTGGCATACATAGGGCTAGCAATTTCAGGGCTAGAGTTGCCTGCAAGGTGTTCATTCGGGTATCCGATTCGGGTGTCCATGCCGGTGATGTATTCAACTACCTGTTTCAAATGTTTAAGTTGGCTTCCACCACCTGTAATAACAATACCTGCGATCAGTTTCTTCTTCTGATCACCCTGTGCGTAGTTCTTAATTTCGGCATTGACTGCTTCAATAATCTCAACGACTCGAGCGTGTATAATCTTCGAAAGGGTCTTTAAGGTGATCTCTTTGGGCTCTCTACCTCTTAAACCAGGGATCGATACCACTTCATTTTCTTTATTTTCTCCAGGCCATGCAGAACCAAACTTCACTTTTAACAGTTCTGCTTGCTTTTCTATGATTGCACAACCTTCTTTGATATCCTCCGTGATAATATTACCACCGAAGGGAATCACTGAGGTGTGTCTAATAATTCCATCCTTAAATACCGCTAGGTCTGTAGTACCTCCTCCTATATCAACCAGTGCTACACCAGCTTCCATTTCTTCTTGACTCAAAACGGCCTTAGCAGAAGCGATAGGCTCCAAACATACGTCTTGCACTTTAATATTGGCGCTAACGATACAACGGTGAATATTTTTGATTGAAGCCACTTGACCTACCACCACATGAAACCTAGCCTCTAATCGGTTTCCATACATACCGATGGGCTCTTTAATCTCAGACTGGGTATCTACTTTGTACTCTTGTGGAAGAACATGAATAATCTCCTCTCCAGGCAGCATTTGCAACTTTTTTACCTGCTGCTCAAGTCGCTTCAAATCATCTTCACTAATCACCTCTTCTGGCGCTTCCCTAGTAATATAATCTGAGGTCTGTAAACTTCGTATGTGTTGGCCTGCAATACCGGCGACTACTTCAGAAATAGCAACTCCTGAGACACTTTCTGCCTCTTCAACGGCAGCTTGGATAGATTGAACCGTTTGAGTAATATTATTCACTACTCCTCGATGTACACCCAAACTTTTGGCTTTACCAACACCTACAACCTCAACTTTCCCAAATTCATTCTCTTTACCGATAATAGCAACGATCTTGGTCGTCCCAATATCTAAGCCTACTGAATATGTTTCTTGTTCCATTTGGTTACTTTTTGGTAGCCACTACCTGATTATTAAAAGACAAATTCACTGTTCGATATTGTCTTAGTGATTTCTCTTGCTCCGCTTTTATCAAAAAAGCAATCAATTTAGTCATCTTCTGCTCGATGTTCACTGCTTCTCCCACGATTACCTCGAAGGGCAACGAGTTAAAAAGGAGCGAAAAACGACGCGAACTAATTTGCTTGATTTCTTTTAAATCCTTGTTCAAAAGTTCGCTACTTTCAATGCCCGAAAGCAGCTCAATCACGTCAGATCCGTCAATTTCAAAAGCTTCATTCGAACGAATCAAAACGACTTCAGGTTCATATCGGCTCGTCAAGGGAAGTTCGTCCCCTAATTCATCGATATAATAAGGTTTTGAACCAATCACCTTAGCTCGAACCTTTTTTTGCTGAATTTCAGCCACTAAGACTCCCGAAACTGTGCTGAAAACCTCAGCATTTCGAACACCAGACATCGATTCGATGCCTTTTTCTGCCTTACTCAAAACTATCCCATCTTTTAGGCTCGCGCTGTATTGTTGAACAATTTGTATTAACAATTTATTAACCGAGTCGGTATCAACCAGCGTTTCCTTCTTTTGATCGAACCGAATATTTATGTGACTCGCTGGCCTTACTTTCTGTTGAAACTGAGAAACCACAATTATTACCCCCATTAAAACGGTAACACTTATGAATTGTATGAGCGATTTAAACCGTTTCACTGTTCGAGAAGTTTTTGAATCGACCGAGATAAATTGGCAATATCACCGGCACCAAGGGTAACTAATACCTCGGGGGCTTTCATAGATATACGCGACAGAACCTCCTCTTTTGAAATAGATTCTAAACGAGAATCTCCATTTAACAATAGTTTAGAACTCACTCCTTGAATTGGAGCTTCACGGGCTGGATAGATAGGCAATATCCATACGTTATCAAACAAACCTAAAACCTCAATAAACTCCTTTGCAAAATCTCTAGTTCGAGAATATAAATGAGGCTGAAAAACTGCGGTAATCGAACGATTGGGATATCGAGAACGAAGCAACTGATGCATTGCCTGAATTTCACTAGGATGATGCGCATAGTCATCGTAAAAAACGACCTGATCGTTTTCAACTAATTTCGAGGCTCTACGTTTTGCTAAAGGAAGAGTGTTGAAAATAGGAACAAGCTTCTCAACGGAGACTATTTCCTTTGCGATCATGTAGGCAGCTAACGTATTAAGAAGATTGTGATTTCCATAAAAAGGAACAGTTACTGAGACAGCAGGGTGTTCCTTAGTGTGGATTTTAAAATTCGTTCCGCTTTTGGTGAATTCAATATCTGTAATATACCCATCATTCTCAGGAGAAAATCCATAAGAAATTGATCCTTTAAGTTTCACAGACTCATGAACCATTAAAGCTCCTGAAGTTTGATTTACGAATTGAGTAAAAGAATCGACGATCGCTTGGTAATCCTTATAGATATCTAAATGATCAGGCTCTATCGATGTGATGATTGAAGCATGCGGATGCAAGGCTAAAAAAGAACGATCAAACTCATCTGCCTCAACCACAAAGTATTCTGAACCTGATGAATAATAATTTGAATTCAAATCGTTTGAAATTCCACCAAGAAAAGCGGTAAACGAAACGTTAGACTGTTTCAAAAAATGAGTGAGAAACGTGGCCGTTGTAGTCTTTCCGTGGGTACCTGCCACTGCAAGCACCTTTCCTGATTGAACGATTTCACCTAAAAACTGAGCTCTCTTTAAAGTTCGAACTCCTTTCGATAAGGCGTACTTCAATTGCGGATGTTCGCTCGTAACTGCAGCCGTATAAATAACTAGGAGGTTATTCGAAAAGGTATCAATGAATGTAAAATCGGTAAGATCATAACTAATCTGCGCACCCTCACTCGTTAATGCTTGACATAAATCGGTTTGATCGCGATCATAGCCTCCAACCTCATAACCACGATTAAGTAGATAGCGAGCCAAGGCCGACATTCCAATACCTCCAATTCCTATGAAATAGTAGGACTGTTTCATTTTAATCGCTCTACTATTAATTCCACAATGGTCTCAGCAGCTCGAGGTCTAGCTTCAGCTTTAAATCGATTACCCATTACTGGATTTTCTGACTGAACGTATTCAAGAAAACGCTCCAGAATACTTGAATCAGATAGTTCGCTTTCTCTAAGAATCATGGCGGCATCTAAAGCCACCATACTCTCGGCATTCCTGGTTTGGTGATCTTCGGCAACTAAAGGTGAGGGAATAAAAAGGGTAGGTTTACCCACTCCAGCAAGTTCAGAAATGGCTCCCGCTCCTGCCCTAGAAATAATACCTGAAGCCAGTTCGTAAACAGCTCCCATATTTTCGATAAAAGGGACGACTTTCACCGATTTACTCTCGTAGTTTTTATAGGTGTTGTAATAAATTTTCCCGCACTGCCACAGCACTTTAAAACCACGGCTAGTAATTAAATCTAATTGTTCACTTAACCACTTATTCATTGCGGCAGAACCCAAACTACCTCCCAACATTAAAACCACTTTGTCCAAAGCATTAAAATCATAAATACTTGCAGCAGTGGCCCGATCTATCTGGTTAGCAACCAAAGATGATCTAATGGGATTACCCGTTATAACCACCTTAGATTTTGGAAAGAATCGATCCATATTGGGATAGGCAACACAAATAACATCTGCTTTAGGTGAGACCCATTTATTAGTAAGACCTGCAAAGGCATTCTGTTCTTGAATCAAATAAGGAATCTTTAAAATAGAAGCTACGAAAAGAAGCGGTCCACTCGCAAAACCTCCTGTACCCACGACATAATTGGGTTTGAATTTCAGTAATAGAAAAAAAGATTGAAGCAAACTCGAAAGCAGCATCAATGGCAATAGCATATTTCTTAAACTAAATTTTCTTTGAATACCTGTAATCCAAAGTCCTTTAATCGGGTATCCTGCCTTGGGCACAAGCTCCATCTCCATTCTACCTTGGGCTCCCACAAACAGAAATTCTGCATCGGGATAGGTAGCTTTAAGCGCATCAGCAATAGCAATAGCTGGGTAGATGTGTCCACCAGTACCTCCGCCCGATATCAGAAATCGATAATTCATTTACGACTTAGATTTTTGATAGAGAATTCGGAATCTGCGAGTTTCTCCTTTTTCTTCGTGTGGCTTGTTGCACTGAGCACAATACCAATTGCAATACAAGTCATCCAGATAGAGGTTCCCCCCATACTAATCAGTGGCAAGGGTTGACCAGTAACCGGTACGAGCTCAACAACTACTGCCATGTTCAAAAACGCTTGAAATACGATCGGAAGCCCAAGCCCCACAATTAACAGCTTGGCAAATACCGAAGTAGCTGCATACGCTAAGACCGTGATACGAAAGAGAAATAGAATGTAAATTAAAAGAATAAATAAGCCTCCAACTAATCCATATTCCTCAACAATGATTGCATAGATAAAATCAGAAGTACTCTGGGAAATTCTATTTTTAATGACGCTTTTTCCTGCTCCCTTACCAAAAACACCCCCTTCAGCTACCGCGATTTTAGCAAGAGTTATTTGATGACGACTATCGTCTGTGGCTAATTCAGGATGTATGAACGACTCAACTCTATTCTTCCATGTAATTGCCCGATCTGAGGGAATTACCTCAGGAGAGGTCAATAAAAGAGTAAAAAAAAGCGCTGCCCCGGCAGTTATTGAAATACCAATAGCCACAAGATACTTTAACGGATAGCCTCCCATAAAGCAGAGCATAAAAGCATTAAAACCAATCAGTGCAGCCGTCGAGAAGTTTTGCCCAACTACAAGAATAACTGTTGCAAAAATTGGGATCCAAAGAGGTAAAATACTATCTCGAAAACGAACAGCAGTTCCTTTTACTTTTGCTAGATAACTTGCAACGCAAACCATTAGCAACACACTAGACAAGGTAGATGGCTGAAAATTCATATTCAGTATAGGCACCTTAATCCATCGTTTAGCACTCACTCCACCAAAAGAGGTGTCTAGAGTTAACGTGTAGGCTAATAACAATAAGGAAGGAATCAATAACAGCCAAGCGATCATCGCAATACGCTCGATGGGTAAATAGTGTGTTAGACCAATAAGCCCAAACCCTGCTATCAATAAAAACATATGTTTAAACAGAAGCGTACTAATCACCGAGCTAGACTCACTGAAATGAATTTGTGTTCCAGCACTGTACACCGGCAAAAAAGAAAGAATCGCCAACAGCACGGTAAGTGCCCAAATGGCGCGATCTCCTCGAAGTAAGCTCAGTGCGTTTTTCATTAATCTAGGGATCTAACTACTTTCTTAAACTGCTTTCCTCTTTCCTCATAGTTCTTAAATCGATCAAAGCTTGCACAAGCCGGTGATAACATCACGGTATCCCCTCGCTCCGCAAAGCGCATAGCTAAGGCAACTGTATCTTCAAAAGTGGATAGTTCATGAATCTCAGAAACTACCTTTCCGAAGGTGTCTATAATCTTTTGATTATCAACACCAATGCAAAGAATAGCCTTTACTTTCTCACGAACGAGCGGCATGAGTGCTGAATAATCATTACCCTTATCTACACCTCCAGCAATCCAAATAACCGGTCTTTTTACCGATTCTAATGCGAAATATGTGGCGTTCACATTGGTCGCCTTCGAGTCGTTGATGAATCGAACTCCAGAAAACTCTTCAAAAACTTCCATTCGATGAGTAACACCCGTAAACCCTTCAATACTTTGCTTAATCGCCTCGCGTCGAATATTTTTAATCATAGCCACTGTTGAGGCTGCCATGGTGTTTTTAAGATTGTGTTTTCCTTGAATCGGAATCTTTGACGTTTCCATAGTAAATGTTTGATTGTCAATAATTATTTTCAAATGGTCACCCTCTAAAAAGGCCCCTTCGTTTAATTTCTTTTCACAACTGAACGGAATAAGTCGCGCAGCTATTTCACCCAATCTGCCCTCCACTTCTTTAGCGATAACCGTATCATCGGCATCGTAAATAAAAAAGTCCTCAGCCGTCTGATTCTTAACGATTCGCATTTTTGAACCGATGTACTTATCAAAAGAATAATCATAGCGGTCGAGATGATCTGGCGTAATATTGGTAAGCACAGAAATATGCGGTCTGAACTGATCGATTCCGTCTAATTGAAAACTACTTACCTCTAGCACGTAGCTAGCCTCAGGCTGTTCGGCAACTGCGGCGGCAAAACTGTCCCCAATATTTCCCGCTAAAAGGGTGTTTGAATCATCACTTTTAAGAATGTGATGCGTTAGGGTTGCCGTGGTAGTTTTCCCATTGGTACCGGTAATTGCAATGACCTCACCTCCTTCTAGAAAATAGTATCCCCATTCAATTTCAGAAATAACCGTTACGCCATTATTCAATAGCTCTTGTACTAAAGGAGCTTTATCGGGTATCCCTGGGCTTTTGATCACCAAATCAGCACAAAGAATCTTCTCAGGGGTATGGGTTCCATCCTCGAAAACGATGGAACATTCCTCTAATTGCTGCTTATACTTAGATGCGATATTCGAACGATCAGAAACAAATACCTTGAAGCCTTTTTTCTTGGCAAGCAAAGCAGCACCTACCCCGCTTTCGCCGGCTCCTAAGACTACTATGTAACTTCCAGGACTGAGCATTATCGAATTTTAAGTGTTACGATGCTGAGAACTGCTAAAAGAATTCCAACGATTAGAAATCGCATCACAATTTTACTTTCATGATATCCCTTCTTTTGATAGTGATGATGTAAAGGGGCCATAAGAAAAATGCGACGTCCAGTGCCATATTTTTTACGCGAGTACTTAAAGTATCCGACCTGGAGCATCACAGAGAGAGATTCTGCAAAGAAAATTCCACACAATACAGGAACGAGCAATTCTTTGCGAACAATAATTGCGATTACGGCAATAACACCCCCTATGGTTAAACTTCCCGTATCACCCATAAAAACTTGAGCCGGATATGTATTGTACCACATAAAACCAATTAAAGCTCCAATAAAAGCTCCAGAAAAAACAACTACCTCACCTACTCTGGGGAGATAGAAGATATTCAGATAGTCAGCAAACAAAAAGTTTCCAGAAACCCAAGCCATCACCAATAGAGCAAGCATAATAATGGCAGAACTCCCTGCAGCAAGACCATCAATTCCATCGGTAAGATTGGCTCCATTTGAAACAGCCGTAACGATAAAAATGACAATAGGAATAAATATGAGCCAGCCTAAATGAGCCAGAGAAGGATCAATACTGGTAAGTAAATCAGTGTAATCAAGTTCATTGTTCTTGAAAAACGGGATATTGGTCATCACCGCCTTAATCTCAGGAGCATCCTTTAAAAGAACACCTTCTACCTCTTTCTTTAAGGTTACATGCGGATGAAAATACAGCACCGCACCAACAACCCCTCCTAAGATGACCTGGCCTAGAACCTTGAACTTGCCTTTTAACCCGTCCTTGTCATTCTTAAATTTCTTAATATAATCATCAATAAAACCGATTACTCCCATCCACAATGTCGATAGAATTAGTAGCTGAATGTAGATATTAGTAAGATCTGCAAATAGTAGTACAGGAATCAGCGTTGATCCAATAATGATCAACCCACCCATGGTAGGAGTTCCAGCTTTTTGGGTTTGTCCCTCAAGTCCAAGATCTCGGATAGTTTCTCCAATTTGTTTTCTTTTCAGAAAATCAATGACGCTTCTACCAAAAACAATCCCGATAAGTAAGCTGATAACAGTAGCCAAAGCCGCTCTAAACGATAAGAATCGAAATAGACTTGCTCCGGGCAAATCATACATACGATCTAAAAAGTCAAATAAAGTATAAAGCACTAACGAGGGTTTAAGGAATTAGACAATTGTTCATAATCACTGAAAGGAATTCTCTTATCCCCTATGATTTGTTCAGTTTCATGACCTTTACCAGCCACAACAACAACATCACCAGGACTCGCTAAAGCAACGGCCATACGAATCGCCTCGGCTCGATCAAGTTGAATAAATACTTTAGAACGATGCTCCACAGAAACTCCTTCAAACATGGCATCGGCAATCAGTTTAGGATCTTCACTTCTCGGATTATCTGAAGTAAGAATCACCCGAGAACTTAATCGGGCAGCAATCGCACCCATTTTAGGACGCTTGGCACGATCTTTATCTCCTCCACAACCCACAACCGTGATTAACGATTCGTTGTGCGTTCGAATGGCATTGATCGAATCTAGAACATTTTCGAGCGCATCTGGGGTATGCGCAAAGTCAACAACACCGTAGACGCCATTAGCACCACTCACCCAATTTAAGCGACCAGGAGCTGGCTTTAAGTTAGTCATAGCGGTCAGGAGCTCTTCTTCACCCACACCCAATTCTATTGAAGCACCATACACCAGTAATAAGTTGTATGCATTGAATCGGCCCGTTAAACGCGTCCAAAATTCTTTTCCTTCAATGCGAAGCAACATTCCATCAAAACGCATTTCAACCACCGAAGCCTTGTAATCACATAGCGAATGAAGACCGTAGAATCGTTTCTTAGCCACCGTGTTTTGAAGCATAATAGCCCCATTTTTATCGTCATTATTACTGATTGCAAATGCCGATTTTGACAAGTGATCAAACCAACTTTTTTTCACGTCTCGATAACTAGCGAAATCTTTGTGATAGTCGAGATGATCATGAGATAAGTTGGTAAATAATGCTCCATCAAATTGGATACCCTTAGCTCTTTTTTGATCGATCCCGTGCGAGCTAATCTCCATAAAGCAATAAGTGACACCCGCATCTCTCATTTGAGCGATATAAGACTGGATTTGCAATGGATCTGGAGTTGTATGGGTGGCAGTAAATGTTTTATTCGCTACTCTAACTTCTACCGTAGAAAGTAAACCGCAGCTATAACCTAACTCGGTAAAAAGTTGATAAAGTAAGGTAGCTACTGTAGTCTTACCATTGGTTCCAGTTACTCCAACAACACGCATATCCTTACTTGGATTATCGAAGTAATTAGCAGCAATTATCGAAAGTGCCTCTCTAGTGCAACGGGTCTGAACATAGACAGTTCCAGTCTTTAGAATGGCAGGTATTTCTTCAACCACAATTACTGAAGCTCCATCTTCGATGGCTCTATCAATGAAATCGTGACCATCCACTTGTACCCCACGAATAGCAATAAACATGGCCCCTTCAGACACCTTACGGGAATCGAATGCAATAGAGGTAACCGTAGTAGAGGTACTTCCCTCAACTCGCTCTAGAGATATCCCATAAAGTAAATCTTTGATTGTCTTCATCACCTGCGATTTCTAATCCTTTTTGATTCCGCCGAAGTAACTGAAGGCGATAACACGTTAAGTAGTGCGAATTGTTTGTCTAATTGAATCACCTCTTTATGAGGAGAGGTTGTATAAATCTTTTGAGCAATAGATTTAAATACCGGTCCTGCAACATCAGCACCATAAATCTTATCGTTCTTGTCAGGACGATGCACCACTACAATACATGAGTACTGAGGATCATCTGCCGGGAAATAACCCGCAAAGGAAGAAACATAATCAACTTCATCTTTTCCTTTTTGATAACCCACTTGAGAAGTCCCGGTCTTACCCGCCATAGAGAAATAAGGATCATAAAGCTTATGAGCCGTACCAAAAGGCTTTTCAACAACATCCCGAAGTAAACGTTGAACTTTTCTCAAGGTCGCTTTACTTGCTATCGATGGATGTACAACTTCAGGTTTAAATTGCTTCTCAATATGATTACCTCTTCGAATCTGCTCAATAAATTGAGGCCTCAGATAGACTCCATCATTAGCTATCGCATTGTAGTACGATAAAACCTGTAAAGGAGTCATAGAAACTTCATAGCCATGAGACATGAAAGCCAAGGAAACCCCAGACCAACCTTTTTCACCAGGGTATCTAATTTTAGGAGACGCTTCACCCGCAATCGGAATGTCTAGTGGTTGATGTAACTTCATGCTGTAAAGTCGATTCACATAAGCTTCTGGATTCTCTTTGTATCCTTCGTGAATCATTTCTGCAAACGCTGTATTTGAAGAAACCGTAAATGCAGTAGCTAATGAAATTGCCCCATAGCCGCCATGACGCGAGTCGCGAATGATTCGGTCGTAGACCTTATAGTGACCGTAGGGCGCATGGAAAACCGTACTCGTATCTACTTTACGATCTTCAAGAGCTGCCACCAAACTCATTAATTTAAATGTTGATCCTGGCTCGTATAGCGACCCAACCGCATTATTTAGCTGTTCGGTGTAAACTCCTTCTGAAGCCTTAGTGAGATTAGACATCGCACGAATGGCCCCCGATTTAACGTCCATCACAATCACCGTTCCTTTTTCAGCCTTATATCGAGTAAGCACACTATTTAAAGCCTGATGCGCGATATCTTGAATATTACTATTTAGGGTAGTCACCACGTCTTTACCATCCTCAGGCTCGATTCGGTTATCCAGACTTACAGGCTTCCAAAGTCCTTTTTGAATTCGCTGAACTTCTTGCATTCCCGGCTTACCCTCTAAAATCTCGTCATTAAACGCTCCTTCAATCCCTACTCTAAATTCATCAGCTCCGGTTTCCTTGTAGTATCCGATCAATCGGTCGGCAAGTGGAGACAAAGGTTTTTTACGAGCGATATTCATATCAACAATCAAACCACCTCTACCTCTACCCTTCTCAAAAATTGGGAATTCATTTAACCGGACATATTGACGATAATCTAAATCTCTTGCAATTCTAACATAGCGGTCACCAGAAGATCTTGCCTTCTTTAGATAATTCACCCAATACGATGAAGGCTTAGTCGTTAATAATGCTAATGAATCAGATAATCCGCGCAGTTCAGCATTAAACGATTCCTCTTTAACCACCGTAGGGTCAAAGTAAATATGATAAGACGGCACTGAAGTCGCCAAAAGCGCACCATCTACCGAATAAACATTACCTCGCTTCGCCTCAAGAGTTTCCATCTTTCGATTTTGGTTCAAAGTAGATTGCTCTAATTCTTCTCGCTCTACAAACTGAACCGTCGCCAAACGATAAAAAACTCCTAAAGCGAATAGAAACAATATGCCAGCAACGGCATAGATTCGAATCATCATTTGTTGCGTTTCATTCTGTTTCATTCGACGATGAGTATTAGTGGAGGCTGATCGGTAGGCTGCAATCCGACAGGAGCCAATTGATTTCTCAGGGTTGATTCTAGACGCGCCTTTTGAATGCGTTGTCGATTATCAACATGCTCGTTTCTAAGAGCACTTAATTGTCGATTAAGACCATCAATCTTAATCACCTTTTGATCGATACGATGAGCAGCATAAATCATCAGTATAAAAAGGAAGAGCACGAAGAAGATGAACCTCCAGTTTTTATAAGCCTCTTCATTAACCAGAGGATGTCCCTTTAACAAGTCAATTAGAAATCGTTTCATATCGACCTGTATTTATTTTCGATACGCTGAGCAACACGCAGTTTAGCACTTCGCGATCGGGTATTTTCTAATAATTCTCTCTCTGAAGGCGTTTGAACTCCTCCCACCTTTTTAAAATCAACGTTAGGGTTACCAAAATGATCCTTTTCAGCCTCACCCTCAAATCGAGAGCTTCGAATAAAATTCTTAACCAATCGATCTTCTAAGGAGTGATAACTAATGAAAACGGCGCGAGCACCAGGATCCATTACCTTACCTAATTGCATTAGAAGCGATTCGATGACCTCTAACTCCTTATTCACCTCGATTCGAATTGCTTGGAATACCTGAGCCAATTGCTGATTGCGCTTAGGTGCATAGATAGCAGACTCTAAACTTTGAATCAGATCAAAGGTAGTTTCAATCAAACCAGTAGTTCTCGCAGATTCAATAGCCTTGGCAAGGGTATAAGCATTCGGTAAATCAGCATATTTGCGAAACAACGAAGCCAACTCCTCGGCCGAAAATTCAGCAATAATATCTCGTGCGTTGCGCTCCATTGATTGATTCATCCGCATATCAAGCGGTGCATCAAACCGAGTAGAAAAACCCCTCTCAGCCTGGTCGAACTGATGCGATGAAACACCAAAATCGGCCAGCAACCCGTCAATCTTACGGATGTTTAAAAAACGTAAATGAGCGCCAAGATTCTTGAAATTCGCAGGAACCAAAGTGAATCGCGAATCATCGATCCTGTTAGACAAGGCGTCTTCATCTTGATCGAAGGCAATCAACCTTCCTGATTCACCTAATCTTTCTAAAATAGCCCTAGAATGACCCCCGCCACCAAAGGTGACATCCACATAGACGCCATTCGGCTCAATATTAAGACCTGCGATGCAAGCCTCTAGTAATACAGGGTTATGATAGTTGGTCATTGTCAGAGAAAATAGCTTCGGCGAGATCAGCATACACATCCTGACCTTCTTGCAATACAGCTTCGTAACGAGCTTTGTCCCAAATCTCAATTCGGTTAATAGCCGAAGCCAACACAACCTCCTTTTTGATTTGAGCGAACGAAATGAGCGGTTTCGGGATCTGAACTCTTCCATGCTCCTCAATACTCACTTCCTGAGAACCGGCTAAAAAGTTTCTTAGAAACGTATCATAGTTTCTACTAAACTGATTCTTAGCAACGATTTTCATCATCAACTCATCGTATGCCTCCTTGGGATAAAGTTCGAGACAGGTTTGAAACACTGACCTCTTTAAAACAAACCCTTTTTCTAAAATCGGAACAAGCTGCTGCTTCAGCGCTACAGGGAGATTTACACGCCCCTTAGCATCTGCCTTGCATTCAAATTGACCGATTAAATGAGTCATACTTTCGATTTCTCTTCAAATATAGCCATGAAATTACCACTTTTTTACACATTATCACACATTTATCCACAATTTTAAAGAAGTTATCAAAAGGTGTGTAGTTCTGCTAATTTTCTATATTTGACGCTCGCAACAACCAATTATGCAACAAGGCTACGCCACACAGACTATAGGAGAATTCGAGTTTATCGAACAGGGAAAAGGAAAGGCTATCATCGTCCTTCATGGACTAATGGGTGGTCTTAGCAACTTTTCAGGAGTACTTGATTACTTTTCTAACAATGAGTATCGAGTAATTATTCCAGTACTACCTCTATACGACCTACCCCTTCTAAAAACTACTGTAAAAGAGTTCGCTAACTATATCGATCGCTTTATGAAAAAGCTCGGATTAGAAAAAGCAATTCTACTCGGTAATTCATTAGGAGGTCATATCGGTTTACTTCATACCAAGCTTTATCCTCAAAATGTTGAAGCATTAGTAATCACAGGAAGTTCAGGTCTATACGAGAACTCAATGGGTGATTCTTATCCAAAACGAGGAGACTACCAATACATCAAAAACAAAGCAGAAGAAGTATTCTACGATCCAAAGGTGGCTACCAAGGAAATCGTAGACGAGGTTTTTGATTTGGTTAATGACCGCAGTAAACTGGTCAAAACCTTAGCGATTGCGAAAAGTGCGATTCGACACAACATGGCGAAAGACCTTCCAAAATTCAAAGTGCCTACTTGTATCATTTGGGGGAAAAACGACAAGGTTACTCCTCCCGAAGTAGCAGAAGAATTCCACAAATTATTACCTAACTCTTCTTTGTACTGGGTCGATAAATGTGGACATGCAGCGATGATGGAACATCCTGATCGCTTCAACGAGATTCTTATGAACTGGTTTAAAGAATCAGGAATCTAAAAAGTAGTTTATGCAAGTACGCTCTGCAGAATTTGTGATGAGCAACTCAAAGGTGGAGCAGTGTCCAAAGGCAGTCATCCCTGAATACGCCTTTATCGGGCGTTCGAATGTCGGTAAATCATCACTGATCAACCGATTAACACTTCGTAAGTCACTTGCAAAAACATCTGGAAGACCAGGTAAAACTCAACTCATTAATCACTTTATCATCAATGGGCAGTGGTTTTTGGTTGATCTCCCCGGATATGGATACGCAAGAGTTTCTAAGAAAGACAAAAAACAGTTTCAATCCTACATACAAGAATACTTTAAAAAGCGGGAACAGCTAGTATGTACCTTTGTCCTAGTAGACATTAGACATCATCCACAACCCATCGATCTAGAGTTCATGGTGTGGCTAACTGAAAACGAAAGACCTTTTTATATCGTCTTCACCAAAGCGGACAAATTAAAACCTGGGGCAATCGAAAGACAAGTAAACGCCTACTTAAAAGAGATGACCGATACACTTTGGGAATTTGCTCCCCCTCATCTGGTCACTTCTTCCTCGAACGGAACCGGAAGAGAAGAATTACTCGAAGTAATCGACGAATTAAATCAGGCCTTCAATTCTAGTTTTTCAGCGAAGTAATCAGTAAAATCCTTCATTGTAGCACCCATCTTTTCATCCTGGGTAGCACGAACAAACGTTTGCGTCATACTCACCAAGGTTTGATGAAAAAATAACTTCATCTCATCAACAGGCATATCTTTAGTCCACAAATCAATCGATAAGGTTTCTTTCTGATTGGGGTCCCATACCGACAAAAGCATTGCCTTTGCCTCTTCGCCATCAACACCCCCATCTTTAGCAGACCAATTTAAAGTCTCAGGCACCCTGTTTTCATCAAGGCCAACCGTTAATTCAATCGTAGATTCGTGCGCAATTGCCATTGTTAGTTGATTTAGTTTGAGTTGCAAAAATACCACTCTGATCCGTACCTTTGCAAATAAAGCTATGAAGGCAGCATCTATCCAAAATCATATCGTTAACTGGTTAAAATCCTATGCCGAAAACGCCGGGGTTAAAGGCTTTGTTATCGGAGTTTCAGGAGGTATTGACTCAGCAACCACCTCAACACTATGTGCATTAACCGGCTTAGAGGTTACTGTAGTGAACATGCCCATTCATCAGGCCGAAAATCAGGTCGACCGAGGCATGGCTCACATGAACTGGCTGGCTTCAAAATTTAACAATGTCAAAATAGCAGAAGTATCCCTTACATCGGTTTTCGATCATTTTATTGCTTCGCAAACCATCAAAGGAGCTACAGAAGAACAAACCCTACTTGCTGAGGCAAATTCTCGTGCACGGCTACGAATGACAACACTGTACTACATAGCTAGTTGTAATCACGCCTTAGTCGCAGGGACTGGCAATAAAGTAGAAGACTTTGGCGTTGGCTTTTATACAAAGTACGGAGATGGCGGGGTTGATTTAAGCCCTATAGCCGATCTGACCAAAACCGAAGTGACCGCATTAGGAAAATATCTGGGTGTAAATGAAGCAATTGTGCAAGCACCCCCAACAGACGGCTTATGGGGAGATGACCGAACCGATGAAGATCAAATCGGAGCCTCGTATCCCGAACTTGAATGGGCGATGGCTAGACAAGATGAAGGTAAACAAGCTAGTGATTTTGAAGGCAGAGAACGCGAGGTGTTCGAAACCTATATTAAATTTCACAATGCCAACCACCATAAAATGCTACCTATACCGGTTTGTGAAATACCAAGCGAACTTCGTTAGAAGCTTAGCACTCGATTTAACTTCTTATTTAATAATTGGCCTAGCTGAAGGTAATCAATTACTTCTTCAATAGCATGTGTATCCTCTTTTGAGGCTTCTTGTAATTTCTTTATTTGTTGATCTAAAAGATATGCTCTAAGCGATAGAATAGTTTCGGTAACCAATCGGTCAACAGAGTCTTCTTTAGCCTTTGCAAAAATATTCTTACGCTCCCAATCGTGTAAGAGGTATTGTTCATCTTCAAGCAAAATCGTACTGACCAGATCAACTAATGGCTGGTCGTTTTCTCCAGTGAGCGATCGTACAAAGCTTTGCATATTAGCTTCTTCACCTGCAGTTACGTAGAATTCAGTAACTCGCTTGAACAATTCTTGAAAGGATTGGTTTGAGAAGGCTAATTCATCTTGCTGTAATTCTAAAAAAATCTTTTCATAGACCTTCATTTCCTGAATTACTTTTTCGGTTACAATTTCACCCTCTTCCCCTTCTTTAAGCACCTCATCTTCAAAAAAAGCAACCCGATTACCGTACAATAGCAAGGTTTTGATAAGCGATGACTCTAAGACTTCAAGTCGATTAACTTCCGGTTTTTTTTGCTCCGATAGGCGAGAAACTACCGATAATGAAGTCGGTTTTTTCGCTGCCTTTTTGGTATCCCTCACTTGCTTGGCAGTAAGATCTGCTAAACTAGCAAAAAGCACTCCCTCTGAAACATTTAAGTCTTTTGCCGTCTGCCTGACGTATAGCTCTTGACTAATCGGATCTGGAATACAAGCAATACTAGAAACTAAATCACGAATAGCTGCAGCTACTTTGCTAGAATCACTACCTGCTTCTTTAAGCAGTATTTGAGTTTTAAATGAAATGAAATCTACCGATTGTTCTTCGAGGTAATTCTTGACTTCGGCAGGAGAATGAGTTCGGGCAAAACTATCTGGATCTTCACCCTCTGCAAACGGAACAACTCGAACGTTCATTCCCTCCTTAAGAATCAGATCAATGTTACGAAGCGAAGCTCTAACTCCAGCGTCATCACCGTCAAAAAGAACCGTTATGGTCTGACAAAGACGCTGTATCATTCTAATTTGAGACTCGCTAAGTGCGGTACCACTAGAAGAAACTACGTTTTCGACACCACTTTGATGAAGCTGAATAACATCCGTATACCCTTCTACAAGATAACAGTTATTTGCCTTTGCCATCGCTGACTTGGCATAGTAGATACCGTATAAAACTTTACTCTTATGGTAAATAGGGCTCTCCGGTGAATTAACGTACTTCGCTACTTTCTTTTGACTGTCAAGAATACGACCACCAAAACCTAATACTCTTCCACTATTGCTATGGATAGGGAAAATGACTCGATCTCTGAATCGATCAAAAAAGCTCCCTGACGCCCCATCTTTTTCAATACAAAGACCTAACTCGGTGAGATAGTTCATCTGATGACCTTTGGCTTCTGCCGCCTTTACTAGGCCGTCAAAACTAGTTCCTCCAAAACCTAAACCAAACTTCTTAATGGTAGCCGTGGTAAAGCCCCTTTCTTGAAAATAGCTAAGACCTATCGCCTTGCCCGTTTCAGAACGGTTCAACAAATCTTCAAAATGATGTGCTGCAAATTGATTAATAAGATAAAGGCTTTCCTTGTGATCTTGTAACTTTTTCTGCGCCTCATCCTGAATCGTTTCTTCTATTTCAATCCCATATTTACGCGCCAGGTGCTTGATTGCCTCGGGATAGGTAAAGTGTTCTAGCTCCATTAAAAAAGCAATAACATTACCCCCTTTACCGCTACTGAAATCCTTCCAGATTTGCTTAACGGGAGAAACCATAAAGCTGGGAGTTTTCTCACTATTAAAAGGACTTAAGCCCTTATAGTTGGCGCCCGATTTTTTTAACTGTACATAGTCTCCAATCACCTCTTCTACTCGGGCAATTTCGTAGACTTTATCTATGGTAGATTGTGCAATCAATGGTACAGTTTATTTCTTACGATCAACTACGTAAGTTACCAAATTTGCAAGTGCCTCCTTATACTCGTTGTCAGGATATTTTGATAACAGCTCTAATGCAGCGTCTTTATAATGAATCATCTGACGTTCAGCATATTCTAAACCACCCTGATTTTTAACGAATTGAATCACTTCTTTGACTCGCTTTTTATCGGTGTTGTGACGCTTAACCGAATCGATGAGCCAGTTTCGCTGCTTTTTATCCACCTTATTCAAAACATGAATTAGTGGCAAGGTCATTTTCTGTTCTTTAATATCGATACCCGTTGGCTTACCGATTCGATCGTCTCCATAGTCGAAGAGATCATCTTTAATTTGAAAGGCCATCCCTGCATATTCTCCAAACGAATGAAAACGTTCAATCTCCTCTTTAGAACTACCCACCGAAGCCGCCCCCATTGCACAACAAGCCGCAATAAGCGTGGCTGTTTTCTGACGAATGATATCGTAATATACAGGCTCATCAATATCTAAACGACGCGCCTTCTCTAACTGCAGTAATTCACCTTGACTCATTTCGCGAACGGCCTCAGAAACAATCTTCAAAAGGTCAAAATCATCATGATCTAAGGAGAGCAATAGACCTTTGGAGAAAAAATAATCTCCGACCAAAACAGCGATTTTATTCTTCCAAAGTGCATTTATTGAGAAAAAACCTCTTCGACGCTCACTCCCATCGACCACATCATCGTGCACTAGTGAAGCCGTATGAATAAGTTCTATAATCGACGCCCCTCGGTAAGTACGTTCCTCAATTTTTCCTTCTCCCAATAATTTAGCTACCAAAAAGATAAACATTGGACGCATTTGCTTACCCTTACGTGAAGCAATATAATAGGTGATTCTATTGAGTAGTGAAACGTTAGAGGCCATCGCTGCTTTGAACTTTTCTTCAAAGCGATCCATCTCTTCGATAATGGGCTGTCTGATTTTAACGACCTCTTGCAATGTGATGAATTATTCTTTGGTTAAAGGTACCAATTTATTAGCCAGTTGTCCGCAAGCTGCATCGATATCTTTTCCTCTAGATCGACGAACCGTGACTGTAATTCGAGCAGCAGTTAGGGCTTTTTCATAGGCAGTAATCATTTCTGAAGGAGCAGCCTGAAACTGATCGTCTCCTATAGGATTGTATTCTATGATATTAACCTTACATGGCACCTTTTTAGCATAATTGACTAGTGCCTTAATATCCTCAGGAGTGTCATTAACCTCTTTCCAAATAAGATATTCAAGGGTAATTCTACTCTTCGTCTTTGAATACCAGTACTGCAAGCTATCCATAAGGTCATCAAGCGGAAATCGATTACTAAAAGGCATGATTTGATTTCGCACTTCTTCTCTAGCCGAGTGAAGACTAAGCGCTAGCTGAAATCTAGGATTTTCATCCGCTAATTTTCGAATCATTTTAGGAATACCTGAGGTTGAAACCGTGATTCTCTTGGGCGACATACCTAGCCCATTACATATCTTATCTACAGCTTTGACCACGTTATTATAATTCATAAGTGGTTCACCCATCCCCATAAACACAATATTCGAAAGTCCTCTGTTGTAGTACTTTTTACTTTCTCTATCGAGCGCTACTACTTGATCATAGATCTCATCAGGCTCCAAATTTCGCATTCTTTTGAGCTTAGCCGTTGCGCAAAATTGGCAATCAAGACTACAACCTACTTGACTTGAAACGCAAGCCGTGCTGCGGGTTGCCGTAGGAATTAGCACCGATTCTACAGCCAAACCATCGTATAGACGTATCGCGTTTTTAATAGTACCATCAGCACTTCTCTGCGATCGATCAACACTGACATTATTGATGACAAAGTATTCTGAAAGGAGTTGACGAGTTTCTTTAGAAAGATTAGTCATCGACTCGAAGTCGTGAACTCCCTTTTCCCATAACCAACTATAAACCTGATCAGCTCTAAAAGCTGCTTGATTATTTGACTTAAAGAATTCGCGGAGCTCCTCCTTGCCCAAGGCACGTATATCTCTTTTTACCCTTAAGTCTTCGGATGCCATAATTATAAGATCAGCATCGCATCTCCATAAGAGTAGAAACGATACTTTTCTTTAACTGCTAGTTCGTAAGCTTCAGTAATTAAATCGTGATCTGCAAATGCAGAGATCATCATAAGTAACGTACTTTTTGGTAAGTGGAAGTTCGTCACCATCGCATCCGCTATAGAAAATTCGTAGGGAGGGAAAATAAATTTATTTGTCCAACCTTCATAAGGATTCAATAAACCTTCAGAAGATACTGAACTCTCTAGTGCACGCATTACAGTAGTCCCTACAGAACATACTTTACGCTTTTGTTTCTTCGCATTATTTACAAGATCAACGGCCTCGTCACTGATTACTACTTCTTCACTATCCATTTTGTGCTTAGAAAGGTCTTCTACCTCTACGGGATTGAAGGTTCCTAGCCCAATGTGCAACGTTAACTCGGCAAAATCAATCCCCTTAATCTCTAATCGCTTCAACAAGTGCTTTGAAAAGTGAAGACCAGCGGTTGGCGCTGCAACTGCTCCCTCATGCTTTGCATAAATCGTTTGGTAACGTTCCTCGTCTTCTGGTTCTACCGCACGACGAATGTATTTCGGAAGCGGAGTTTCTCCTAGCTCACGAAGTTTTTTTCTAAACTCGGTATACGAACCATCGTATAAAAATCTAAGTGTTCTTCCTCTAGAAGTGGTATTATCAATGACCTCAGCCACTAATGAATCGTCGTCGCCGAAATACAATTTATTTCCGATTCGAATCTTACGCGCAGGATCAACTAAAACATCCCAAAGACGCTGTTCTTGATTCAATTCTCTCAACAAAAAAACTTCGATTCTTGCACCTGTTTTTTCCTTGTTTCCGAATAGACGTGCTGGGAAAACCTTGGTATTATTGAGTACCATCACATCACCCTCATCGAAATAATCAATCAGGTCTTTAAACATTTTATGCTCAATCTTACCTGAATCACGATGCACCACCATAAGGCGTGATTCATCGCGGTGTTCTGCCGGATACTCGGCTAATAAGTCTTTAGGAAGATCAAAATCGAAGTTGGATAATTTCATTGCTTGTAACTTAAGGGCCGCTAAGATACAATCCTGAGCAGGGCAAAGTCAAGAAAAAGCCGAATTATCTGGACTTATGAAATCTGGTATCCGATCGATGAAAGGTGTTTCCAAAAATCGGGATAAGACTTTTCGACTACAAAAGACTCTTCGATGGTCAAAGGAATTAAAATCGCTAGAGGAGCGAACGCCATTGCCATTCTATGATCATTATAGGTGGCGATTGAAGCGGACTGAATTTTTGCCTTTTGACCGAAAACACGAAGTGATTCTGCATCAATCTCCACAGCAGCACCTACTTTCTCTAATTCACATTTCATAGCAGCGAGACGATCTGTTTCCTTAATCGGTAATGTATGTAAACCTTTCAAGTAACAATCGACCTGAAGACCTGCAGCAGTTACTGCAATCGTTTGTGCAATATCTGGAGCATCTTTGAGATCATAAGAAAGTGTTTGACTCAGGGGTTCTGAAACTTTCTCTAGAATAACCTTTCCGTCGTCAAATCGGGTGCTCACCCCAAAGTCTTTATAAACCGTTGACAAGACTCGATCTCCCTGCAATGAATCTTCCCTCAATGTAGATAATGTAGCCTTTGTGCCTAATTTAGAGAGTGCTACGATAGAATAATAATAGCTTGCTGCACTCCAATCAGATTCAACGGCCAAGGAAATAGGTTCGATCTCTGATTTAGGGGCAATACGAATTCGCTGACCGTCTAACTGTGCTGAAACACCAATTCGTTCAAGTAATTGCAAGGTCATATTTAAATAGGGAAGCGAAGTAATTGAACCGACAAGTTCAATCTCGAGTCCTTCGGGAAGTTTAGCTCCCACAAGGCATAGAGCAGATAGATACTGACTACTCACGTTTGCAGCGATACTGACCGAAGAACGCGGTAAAACAGCGCCTTTTATGTATAAGGGAGGAAAACCTTCTTCTCCTCGATATTCAATAGTTGCACCCAAGGCCCGTAAGGCGTCTACTAAAAGCGCGATCGGTCTTTGCTGCATTCGATCGCTACCGGTTAGTACAACCTCTGCATTCTCTGAAACCGAAAAGTAAGCCGTAAGGAAACGCATCGCTGTACCTGCGTGGTGAATATCAACCGTACCAGAACTTAATTTCAGTGCCTTTTTCATGACACTTACATCGTGTGCATTCGAATCATTGAGTAGCGTAAGATTCGGATAGAGCGCGGCAAGTAGTAACAACCGATTCGTCTCGCTTTTTGAACCTGTAAGTTCAATTGAAAAGTCAGCACACAGTGATGAGCCACTAATCTGTATAGTACTCATTATTTTAATTTAGGATTATTCTTATGACGCTGATCATCACGCTTGGTCTTTACATCTAACTTGCGATCAAAAGCTTCTTGCAAGTCAATTCCTGTCTGATTCGCTAGGCAGAGCACCACAAATACAACATCAGCTAATTCCTCACCGAGATCTTTTTGCTTGTCTGATTCTTTTTCACTTTGTTCTCCATACCTGCGCGCAATAATGCGTGCAACTTCTCCTACTTCTTCAGTAAGCTGAGCCATATTTGTAAGCTCATTGAAGTAACGAACACCGTGGGTTTTTATCCACTGATCAACCGCTAATTGAGAATACTTTAAATCCATTATTCTTTATTTTTTGTGTCGATAATTAAGGTAACTGGGCCGTCATTACAAAGATCTACTTTCATGTCTGCGCCAAAAACACCCGTCTGAATCGATTTTTCGATAAGTCGTTGTAACTCGTCAACAAACTTCAAATAATCTTTCTCCCCTTTATCTGGTTTTGCCGCACGCAAGAAAGAAGGTCGGTTACCTTTCTTTGTAGCACCAAATAGGGTGAACTGCGATACCACGAGAACCTCTCCATCGATATCTCTAATACTCAAATTCATTTTATCCTCGTTATCACTAAATATTCGCAGTCCAGCAATCTTTTGAACCAACCAAAGTAAATCATCTTCTGTGTCGGTAATATCTACCCCTAGTAAGATCAATAACCCCTTTTCAATTCGGGAAACTTCTTTTTGATCAACCGACACTGAAGCGTTTAATACGCGTTGAATTACTGCTCTCATTCTGCAAATAAATCTTGACGATAAGGCCCCTCCTCTTCTAAAACCATAGAGAGGTAACTTTGGTAGCGACTCTCTGCAATGCTTCCTTCTTCTAATTCACTTTTCACCGCACAACCGGGTTCAGAAAGGTGCTGACAATTATTGAACTTACAGTTCTCAGACGCTTTAAAGAACTCTTTGAAATATCGAGCAATTTCTTCTTTATCGATATCTGCAATCCCAAAGCCTCTGATCCCAGGGCTATCGATAATTCTTCCTCCAAATGAAAGATCAAACATCTCAGCAAAAGTAGTGGTATGCTGTCCTTGGCCATGTTGTTCAGAAATCTTACCAATTTTTAATTGTAATTCAGGTGCAACCGTATTGATTAGTGTTGACTTACCGACTCCTGAGTGACCCGAAAAAATACTCGTATTATCCTTCATCAGATTTCGAAGTTCACTCATTCCCTGACCAGATTTGGCACTACACAACACGGTTTGATACCCTATAGATGTGTACAATTCGTTGAGTTCATTAACTACCTCAAGCTCCTCTTCAAGGTATTGATCCATTTTATTGAAAAGCAATACCGTTTCAATGCCAAAAGCAGCGGCACTGACTAAAAAACGATCGATAAAAGTGGTGAAAGTTTCAGGATTCTTTAAAGTGATCACTAAAAATACAAGATCGATGTTAGCTCCAATAATATGAAGCTGCTTTGATAGGTTCACCGACTTTCGAACGAGATAATTTTCACGCTCATCGATCGTATGAATGACTCCTATAGCTTCATCATCTAGATTGAAGCCAACCCGATCACCAACGGCAACCGGGCTAGTCGATCGTATACCACTTAGACGAAGTTTACCTTTAATTCTACACTGATAAAAATTACCCTCATCAGATTTTACCTGATACCAGCTTCCTGTAGATTTGTAAACTAAGCCTTTCACTTATCGATTAGGAGTTAATAACCTGTTCTTGGTGACGAATCGATTCTGTGTGAATACTCTTGAAAAGTTTCAATACGAATTCTTCGCTAAGACCACGTTGTTCTCCTTCTAGGATCATTTTTCCTAAGATTTCATTCCAACGATTCGATTGAAGCACCGCAACATTTTTCTCTTTCTTTAAGGTACCTATCGCCTCAGCAACTTTCATACGCTCACCAAGGGTATCAAGAACGGTCCCGTCAAGAACGTCTATTTGCGCTCTTAATTGTCCTAATGCATTGTGAAACGCTGCTTCGTCATCACCCTTTTTACGAACTTTTAAATCTTTAAAAATTTCTAAAAGACGCTCAGGCGTTACCTGCTGTGCTGCATCTGACCATGCGTTGTCTGGATCACAGTGCGTTTCAATCATCAAACCATCAAAATTCAGGTCAAGTGCATTTTGTGAAACATCAAAAATTAAATCTCGACGACCCGCAATATGACTAGGGTCATTAATGATAGGAACATCAGGGAACTTAGTCTGAAAATCAATAGCAATTTGCCATTCAGGAAGGTTACGATATTTGGTCTTCTTGTAGGTTGAGAATCCGCGGTGGATTACTCCCAAATTTTTGATATCTGCAGTATATAAACGCTCCATCGCACCAATCCAAAGGGCTAAATCAGGATTAACAGGATTTTTAACAAGAACGATTTTATCCGTTCCCTTAAGTGCATCTGCAATTTCTTGAACGATGAATGGACTAACCGTAGAACGTGCTCCGATCCATAAAAGATCTACGTCATGTTCTAGTGCTAATTCTACGTGCGCTCGATTAGCTACCTCAGTCGCTGTCTTAAGACCGGTTTCTTCTTTAACAAGTTGAAGCCATTTTAGACCTATAGCACCAACACCCTCGAAGCTTCCAGGACGCGTACGAGGTTTCCATATACCCGCACGATAATAATTTACATCTGTGTTCTTAAGTTGATGAGCAATGTCAAGAACTTGTGTTTCAGTTTCCGCGCTGCAGGGACCCGCGATTACGAGCGGATGATCTAACTGCATGTCGTCTAGCCAAGTACGTAGGGCTTTCGAATTTTCCATGATTGTGATTTAAGGGGTTAAAGGTAATGGGTTTAATATTTTTTCTATAGTATTTATTCGTTTCATTTCAGAGGTTAGGGCTTCTAGATCTTCATTATCAATGAGTGTTTTGAATTTTTGAAGATTCGATATGTAAGCCTCTAGGGTATGGCTAAGATGCTCCTTATTCTGTAAGAAGATGGGACCCCACATTTCTGGCGAACTTTTTGCCAAACGAACCGTTGATGCAAATCCACTTCCGGCCAAATCAAAAATATTTCGATCATCTGCTTCCTTATCCATCACCGTCTTTCCTAACATGAAAGAACTAACATGAGATAAATGCGACACATAAGCCACATGTTTATCATGAGATTCTGGATCCATATAGCGTAAACGCATTCCTATCTTTTGAAAGGCAGACAATATATTTTCTTGAAGTCGGATCGCTGTTTTTTCTATCTCGCAGAGAATCATCAACTTACCATCAAATAAATCAGCTTTTGCAGCGGCAGGTCCTGAAAATTCAGTACCAGCAATAGGGTGAGCGGCTAGAAAATGGGATCGATTCGGATGATCACTAATTGATTGACAAAGTGCTGACTTAGTCGAACCTGCGTCCATGATCAAGGTATGTTCGCCAACCTTATCGAGTAAAGAACATATAACTTCTGAGGCTGCTCCTACAGGAATACTGACAAACACTAAATCTGATTGTGCAGCTGTATCTAAATCAACGGCTTTATCAATTAACCCTAAACGAAGCGCCTCCTCTAAATGAGATTGATTGTTATCTACACCCAAAATAGTGATGTCGGAGAAGTGCTTTTTTAGAGCTAGTGCCCATGATCCTCCAATTAATCCAACTCCTATAATCGCTACTGACTTCATGACCCTTTACTTATTCGCTTAATTACTTCTTCAATTCGATCAATCTCAATACAGAGAGAGAACCGAACATACCCGTTGCCTTCAGAGCCAAAAATGGTTCCGGGAGCAATGAAAAAATGATATTCACTAAGGTATTTCTCTACAAGCTCCTCGGCCTTCGTGTTGTTTGGAATCCTACACCATACAAACATCCCCACCTGATTCGGATCAGGTACCAATCCCAACAACTGGCACAACTCTTCCATCTTTGCTCTTCGCTGATCGTATACCTTATTCAACTGATCAAACCACTCTTTAGGCTGAGCAAGTGCAGCAACTGCAGCACGTTGAATACCCATAAACATTCCAGAGTCCATATTTGATTTGACCTTCAATACCGACTGAATAAGATCTGCATCCCCTTGAATTGAACCCACTCTCCATCCCGCCATATTAACCACCTTCGAAAGTGAATTCAGTTCAAGTAATGGGCCGTATTTTCCTTTTTGTGACAAAAGTGAACTCGGATGATCATTACCAATAAAGCTGTACGGATTGTCGTTGATTAAAAGCAAATCGAACTCCTGAGCTTTTTGAGCCAAGACCGCCCATTTATCCTCAGAGATTGATTTACCCGTTGGCATGTGCGGATAATTCACCCACATCATCATCGCCTCATTAAGATCTCTTGCATCGATATGATCAAAGTCAGGTAGTCCTTCTGAGGTTAACCGATAATATATAGCCTTACCCCCAACCAATTCTGTAACTGAAGAATAGGTTGGATACCCTGGGTTAGGTATTAGTACCTTATCACCTGGATTCACAAAGGCCATGCTAATATGCATTATCCCTTCCTTGGAACCCATGAGCGGAAGAATTTCTGTGCCGGCATTAAGACTTACTCCGTAATGGGCTTGGTAAAAATCTGCGAAACCTGTTCTGAGTTCTTCCCTACCCACATAACTCTGATAACCATGAACCCCTGGCTCAGAAAGAGTATGAATTAAAGCTTCTGTCACCTCAGTAGGTGGATTCAGATCTGGACTTCCAATACCCATATTGATAATTGGCTTTCCTTCAGCAATCAGACCTTTTACCTCTTTGAGTTTTTTAGAGAAATAATACTCTGAAACACTATTTAATCGATTCGCTTCTCTCATTACTGAACACTCTTTAAAAGTTGATTTTCATAGGTTCCTAATACTTTGAATTCCTCTGCCATTATCGCCAAT
Source organism: Flavobacteriaceae bacterium (assembly GCA_036782715.1). Lineage (GTDB taxonomy): Bacteria > Bacteroidota > Bacteroidia > Flavobacteriales > Flavobacteriaceae > UBA3478. The sequence continues at coordinate 32,961 of DAIPYN010000001.1, read as the reverse complement.
GCTGCTGCTGCTTTCTCGAAATCAGCAATTTTTTCGAACGTTACGTCGACAAAAAAGGCGTACTTCCACGGAGTTTCTACAATGGGTAGCGATTGAATTTTGGTCAAATTCATTTCACAGTCACTCAGTACATTCAGAATGGTTGCAAGGCTCCCTCTCTTATGACCTGTAACAAATCGAACTGAAGCTTTATTTGCCTTCTCTGAGTTCGTAACACTCGTTGCTCTGTTTAGCACAACAAAACGCGTGGCGTTATTGGTTAAGGTCTGAATATCTGAACTAAGAACCTCAAGGCCATAGAGTTCGGCCGCTACCTTCGGCGCAATCGCAGCAACACCTCTCAGATGAGAAGATTGAATTCTCGCCGCAACCGATGCCGTATCATCGTCTTCAACAAGGCGAATCGACTTATGATTTTGAAAAAACTCTGCGCATTGAAGAAGTGCCATCGGATGCGACCGTACCTCTTCAATATCCCCTAAACTGCTGCCTGGTAAAGTCATCAAATTATGAGAAATGCTCAAATAAAATTCGGCTGAAATCTGAAAGTCATTTTGATAGATCAGCGCATAATTCGGCAACAAGGCTCCAGCGATTGAATTCTCAATGGCCATGATCGCGTGATCAACCAAACCACTCGCCAATTGTTCAGCTAACATGGGAAAGGAGTGGCAGTGTATTAAGTTCACTCCCTCTGGATATAACGCTTGCGCTACGATGTAATGGTTCGACCCGTCGACCCCTTGTATGGCTACTTTTTTCATAAAACAAAAAAAGTCCCGAAAAACGGGACTTTAGTATACTGAAACGTTAAATAACGACAAGCCCCTACCTCTCTAACTGATAATAGTTAGAGTAAGTAAAGTCGTTATAAAAGCGTGTCTTGTTCATAATATTGGCGCTAATTACAGAAAAGGTTTCATAAAAAACAAGCCTAGTCTGAAAATAATTCAAAAGAAGGGTTAAATGATTCAATATTTAACTAACCCAAAAATACTTTTTTCAAAGAATCCACATAATCGAGCTTCTCCCAAGTAAACAACTCAACCTCACGTGCAACCTTACCGTTGTAGGGTGATTCAAAAATCTTAACCACCTTTCTCGGTGTTCTTCCCATGTGCCCATAAGATGCTGTTTCGCTATAAATTGGGTTACGAAGCTTCAATCGTGTTTCGATTCCAAAAGGCGTAAGATCAAAGAGCTCGGCAACTTTCTGAGCGATTTCTGCATCAGTGAATGAAGTAGCGTTCGTTTCATAAGTATCAATGAAAACAGAGGTAGGCTCGGCTACACCAATTGCATAGCTAAGCTGAACAAGTACTTCAGAAGCTATACCTGCAGCTACTAGATTCTTCGCAATGTGGCGTGCTGCATAGGCAGCAGATCGATCTACTTTTGACGGATCCTTTCCTGAGAAGGCTCCTCCTCCGTGTGCACCTTTTCCACCATAGGTGTCTACAATAATCTTACGACCCGTTAACCCTGTGTCGCCGTGAGGACCTCCGATCACAAATTTACCGGTTGGATTCACGTGATAATTGATTTCATCGGTAAATAAGGATTGAACCGAATCACTCATTCGCTTTTTAACCTCAGGTATTACGTATTTGATAATATCGGTACGTATCTGATCAAGCATATTTTGTTCGTTACCAAAAGGATCGTGCTGGGTAGACACCACAATCGTATCTATTCGCTCCGGCTGATTATAGTCATCGTACTGCAAGGTAACTTGAGCCTTTGCATCAGGACGTAAATAGCTCATTGGCTTTGAAGAGTCAACATTGGCAGCTCGGCGAAACTCGGCCAATACTTTTAAGATCTCATGAGAAATCACCAAGGCAAGAGGCATGAACTCTTCGGTTTCTGACGTTGCATACCCGAACATCATTCCCTGATCACCGGCACCTTGAGATTCTGGGGCATTACGATCAACACCTCGATTAATATCTTGACTCTGTTCGTGAATCAAAGAGATTACCCCACAAGAATCACCGCTGAACATGTATTCTCCTTTAGTGTATCCGATCGAATTGACTACTCCACGAGCGATCGATTGTACGTCTAGGTAAGTGGTACTTTTAACTTCACCTGCCAAGACTACCTGACCTGTAGTTACTAGTGTTTCACACGCTACTTTACTTTGTGGATCAAATGCTAAAAAATGATCTAATAGCGCATCACTAATTTGATCGGCAATCTTATCAGGATGCCCTTCACTAACTGACTCTGATGTAAATAAATATGACATAATTCGTGTCTCTTTAATTCAGGAGATTACAATATTGTAAAAGAGACTAAAGCACTACGGGCTATTCCAACGCGAATACTGCTTTAGCATTTTTTACGAGGTTGCAATCAGTTCAAATCTTTCCTCAAATAGACTACAAAAGTACGCTTATTTTATAACACTAAACAGGAAAGATATTCTTATCTTGAGGCTCATTTTCAAAAACTAAGAAAACAGGATGCACATTGCTATCGCCGGTAATATTGGAGCCGGAAAAACCACACTTACGAATCTACTCGCTAAGCATTTTAAATGGGAGCCGCAGTTTGAGGAGGTAATCACCAACCCTTATTTAGACGATTTTTACACCCAGATGGAGCGCTGGAGTTTTAATCTACAGATTTACTTTTTAAACACTCGTTTTAGACAAATTCTCTCGATTCGAGAAAGTGGAAAAAGTGTCATTCAGGATCGCACCATTTATGAAGATGCATTCATATTTGCCCCGAACTTACACGATATGGGGCTTATGACTGGGCGTGACTTTGAAAATTACAAGAGTCTTTTTGAGCTTATGGAATCCCTAGTCGCTCCTCCTGATTTAATGATTTATCTTAGAAGTTCTATTCCAAATCTAGTTAAGCAGATTCACAAGCGTGGCCGTTCCTACGAAAACGGAATTTCAATCGATTATCTGAACCGTCTTAACGAGAGATACGAAGATTGGATCAAGGGATACGACAAAGGTAAACTACTCATTTTCGATGTAGATAAACTAGATTTTGTAGACAATCCTGAAGATCTTGGAAGCATTGTAAATAGAATCGACGCTGAATTAAACGGACTGTTTTAAGACAGGGTTCGACGAAACAACAAATAAAAAAGCCTGCTATTTCTAGCAGGCTTTTTTGTAAGCTATATTCAAACCCTTATTCTTGGGTCTCTTTTTTAATAGTAACCTCTGGATGATTCGCTCTTACTTCTTCCATAACCTCATCTAGGTCTGCACCTGCATAAGCTACTTCAGTAGTTGTAGTTTCTCCATTGGCAGTTTCTGTAGTAGTCACAGAAACCTCAACACCTCCGTCTTCAGAGGAAGTCTGAACATTTACAGAAATCTCTTTTCTAACTTCTTGTGCAGTTGCAGCTTCAGCGTATGCAACCTCTGATGGGCTAACTAAACTAGGTGCAATAACTAGCGCTACAACAGACATAAGTTTTAGAAGGATATTTAGGGATGGTCCTGAAGTATCCTTGAAAGGATCACCTACGGTATCACCAACAACCGCAGCTTTGTGCGCATCGCTACCTTTACGACCTTCACTTTCAATCGTTTTCTTAGCGTTATCCCATGCACCTCCAGCATTTGACTGGAAGATTGCCATAAGAACACCAGAAGCGGTAACACCTGCAAGGAGACCTCCAAGCATTTCAGCCCCTCCTAAGAACCCAACAAGTACCGGAACAATAATCGCTAAAAGACCTGGCATTACCATCTCTCTAATCGAAGCTTGTGTAGAAATCGCCACACACTTATCGTATTCAGCAACACCGTCAGCAGCATCGAAAATCGCACGATCTTCCGCAGAAGCTTTAGAAAGATCTGAATCATATTTACGCATTACCTCTAGCGCAGCCTTAAGGGCAGGAATATCTTTAAACTGACGACGAACTTCTTCGATCATCGCCATGGCCGCACGACCCACTGCATTCATTGAAAGAGCAGAGAATACAAACGGAAGCATCGCTCCAACTAAAAGACCTGCCATAATAGTAGGCTCAGAAACATCAATAGATTTAACTTGAGCTGTCTTCATGAAGGCAGCAAATAATGCCAGCGCAGTAAGTGCAGCAGAAGCAATCGCGAAACCTTTACCGATCGCAGCAGTAGTGTTACCTACTGCATCAAGGGTATCTGTACGCTCACGAACTTCAGAAGGAAGCTCAGCCATCTCAGCGATACCACCTGCGTTATCTGAAATCGGACCATAAGCATCAACCGCCAACTGTATACCTGTATTAGCAAGCATTCCTACCGCAGCGATTGCGATCCCGTAAAGACCAGCAAAGTGGTGTGAAACTAGAATGGCAGCTGCAATTAAAATGATTGGAATAGCTGTTGACATCATACCAACCCCTAAACCAGCAATAATGTTTGTAGCTGAACCTGTCTCAGATTGACGAACAATAGAGTTTACAGGTTTTGTCCCTGTACCTGTATAATACTCGGTTACCTTACCCACTAGAAGCCCGGCAACAAGACCTGCGATAGTAGCCCAAAATACTCCCATTGAAGTATACACTTTAGAACCTTCTACCCAAGACTCAGGTAACATTTCATTAATTAAGAAATAAGAAACTACTAGCATTAAACCTGCCGAACCAAATTCACCAAGATTAAGTGCAGTTTGAGGATTCCCTCCTTCTTTTACTCTTACAAAGAAGGTACCGATGATCGACATAATAATACCTGCAGCAGCAAGAACTAATGGAAGATAAACAGCGCCAAGTCCATTGAAAGAACTAGCAAATTCAGGTAAAGTGGCAAAAGCAGCACCTA
>DAIPYN010000001.1:0-28071 GCA_036782715.1 Flavobacteriaceae bacterium | reverse complement strand
ACAGAACCTCCAGCAAATGCAACTTCAAGTGCCTTTGGAAGCGATGTACGAGCAGCGTTAGTGGTTCTAACGTTAGCTTTAGTCGCAACACGCATACCAATAAAACCAGCTAGTGCAGAACAAATTGCACCAACGATGAATGACACTGCAACTAGACCGTTTGAACCTGCTTCATTTTGTCCTTTAAAAAAGAGAAGAACTGCGACAGCAGCAACAAAAACAGATAAAATTTTGTACTCAGCTTTTAGGAATGACATTGCTCCATCAGCAATATTTTTGGCAATTCGTGCCATTTTCTCATCTCCTACTTCTTGTTTCGAAACCCAGGCGTTCTTAACAAACACATAGATTAGGCCCACGATTCCGAAAGCCCATAAATAAGGTATTAATGCCTCCATATTAATTATGATTAAATAAGTAGTATTGGTTAATGCGGGCAAAAGTAGTAAAAACTCACTATATGATTCGAACGAAATGTTAATGAATCGACAATTCTAGGCATTAAAAAACCCGCTTCCTAGTCATTCCTGACAAGAAGCGGGTTAAATTATTTGAAGGTCTAAATTACTTTCGGTAAAGAACCTTTTTTACAGCCTTAACTACGTCGTCTTCATTCGGCAACCATTCTTTTAATAGAACCGGAGAATAAGGCGCTGGCGTATCAGCAGTGTTTAATTTTACAACAGGCGCATCGAGATAATCGAAAGCTTGATCTTGAACCTGATAGATAATTTCAGTAGCAATATTTCCGAAAGGCCAAGCCTCTTCTAAAATCACTAGGCGATTCGTCTTTTTAACCGAATTGATAATCGTAGCGTGATCCATAGGGCGGATCGTTCTAAGATCGATGATTTCAACCGAAATCCCTTCTTCAGCAAGACGGTCTGCAGCTTTGTAGGCCTCTTTAATGATTTTACCAAAAGAAACCACAGTCACATCAGTCCCTTCTCTCTTTACATCAGCTACACCAAGAGGGATCAGATACTCTCCTTCTGGCACCTCACCTTTGTCACCGTACATCTGCTCAGACTCCATAAAAATCACAGGATCTTCATCACGAATAGCAGACTTAAGCAGTCCTTTTGCATCGGCAGGGTTTGAAGGAACCACTACCTTAAGACCTGGACAGTTGGCATACCAGCTCTCAAAAGCCTGAGAGTGCGTCGCAGCTAACTGACCTGCAGAGGCAGTAGGCCCTCTAAAAACGATAGGGATATTAAACTGGCCACCAGACATCTGACGCATCTTAGCGGCATTGTTGATGATTTGATCAATACCTACAAGCGAGAAATTGAAAGTCATAAACTCAATGATCGGACGGTTACCGTTCATCGCAGAACCTACTCCGATACCCGCAAATCCCATTTCAGAGATGGGCGTATCAATCACTCGCTTTGGCCCGAACTCATCTAGCATTCCTTTAGAGGCTTTGTAGGCACCATTGTACTCGGCTACCTCTTCACCCATCAAATAGATACTCTCATCACGACGCATCTCCTCTGACATCGCTTCGGCAATCGCCTCTCTAAATTGAATCGTTTTCATAGACTACGTTTGTTCTTGAGGCGCAAATTTAAAACTTTTCACGCTTAAAAAAGCTTAGAAATGCGTAATAAATTTATTATGCATGCATAGTATTTTTTAAGTTTTAAGTATCTTTGAAAAAAGTTACGATTTTATGAAAATTCTCGTTTGCATTAGTGCTGTACCTGACACTACTTCGAAAATTAACTTTACCGCAGATCAGAAATCATTGGATACTAGCGGGGTTCAATTTGTCATTAACCCTAATGACGAGTTTGGACTGACTCGTGCTGTATGGTTCAAAGAACAGCAAGGTGCAGAGGTACATATCGCCACGGTCGGCCAGGCCAGTGTCGAACCGATCATGAGAAAAGCTTTAGCTATCGGTGCAGATAAGGCATTTCGAATCGATACCCATCCCACTGATGGCTTTTTAGTTGCTCAGGCTCTTAGTGAAAAGATTAAAAAAGAAACTTACGATCTAGTCATTTGCGGAAGAGAGTCTATCGACTACAACGGCAATATGGTACCAGGCCTAATTGCGAGCTATTGTGGTTATTCATTCATCAATACTTGTACAGGTCTAACTATTGACGGAGATAAAGCTGCTGCAACCAGAGAAATCGATGGCGGATCTGAAACCTTAGAAACGAGTCTGCCACTGGTTATCGGCGCTCAAAAAGGGCTGGTAGAAGAAAGTGACCTGAAAATACCTAATATGAGAGGGATTATGTCTGCTAGAACCAAACCTCTTGAAGTAGTTACACCATCCAATCATGAAGCGTTAACCGAAGATTTGTCTTTCGAAAAACCCGCTTCAAAAGGTGAAGTCACTTTAATAGAAGAAGGTAACATCGACCAGTTAATCGAATTACTCCATAAAGAAGCAAAAGTTTTATAAGCCATGTCAGTACTTGTTTATTTAGAATCAGAAAATAAAGCCTACAAAAAATCAGCATACGAACTGGCATCTTATGCTAGTGCTCTAGCTAGTCAACTCAGTACAGAGGCTATTGGATTAGTCATTAATAATGATACCCCAGAAAGCATTGGAGGACTCGATCAAATCATTAGCATATCCAATGAATCACTACATACGTTTACAGCCGAGAGATACGCTTCACTACTATCCGCAGCATTTGAGAAAAGTGGCGCCCAATACTTAGTTATTAGCTCAAGTGCAGATTCAAAATACATCGGAGGCATGATCGCTGCTCAAAGCGGATCTAGCTTTATACCTAATGTGATTGCCCTTCCAGAGAATATTGAAGGTAAGACTGCGTTTAAGAGAACCGTCTTTACTAACAAAGGCTTTGCTTATACCTCTTCTAAGTCAGATCGATGCATTATCGGACTGAGTAAAAATAGCTTTGGGGTTCATGAAAACGACGTTACGTCTAAAGTAGAAACAATGACTTTTGAACTTAATGATGATCGGGTAACGGTAACCAACCAAACAACAGCAGACGGAAAAGCAACCATCGCCGATGCTGACATCGTTGTTTCTGCTGGGCGCGGATTAAAAGGGCCTGAAAACTGGCATCTCGTTGAAGACCTCGCTGAAGTTTTAGGGGCAGCTACCGCATGTTCCAAGCCCGTTTCAGATTTAGGATGGAGACCTCACAGTGAACACGTCGGACAAACAGGAAAACCCGTGGCCACTAACCTCTATATTGCCATTGGAATCTCTGGAGCAATTCAGCACTTGGCAGGAATCAACGCTTCAAAAGTTAAAGTAGTTATCAATAATGATCCTGAGGCTCCTTTCTTTAAGGCAGCCGATTACGGTATTGTCGGTGATGCATTTACCGTAGTTCCTCAACTTATTGAAAAATTGAAGGTTTTTAAGGCACAAAACGCGTAAAAATCCCTTATTTTGCCCTCTTATGAACCTCGTGAGTCTAACCGTTAAGGGCATTTCTTATAGTCAAACCCAGCAAGGGGCCTATGCACTTATTTTAAGTGAAGAGAGCGGCAGTCGAAAACTCCCTATTGTTATTGGTGCGGCAGAGGCACAATCCATTGCTATTGCGATAGAAGAGGATCTCAAACCACCGAGACCCCTAACCCATGATTTACTCAAATCGTGTCTTGATCGATTTGAAGTTAAGGTCAAGGAAGTCATCATACATAAATTAGAAGAGGGCGTATTTTATGCCAGTCTTGTTTGCAAAAAAGACCAGCAAGAAGAACTTATCGATGCCCGAACTAGCGACGCTGTAGCAATTGCAGTTCGAACGGGCGCGCCGATTTTTACCTATCCCGATATTCTAGAAAGGGCCGGCATTGAATTAAACGTCGATGCCGAGTCAAAAGACCTTACATCTAACACCAGAGATCTTGCTCATCTAGAGACAGAGTCAACGAGCGAAAAAGAAGAAAAAACTCAAGAGTCCAATCCTAGCTCAACACGCTTCAAAAGCTACAGTGAAAAACAACTTAAAGCGGCGCTTAAAAAAGCGGTAGAAGATGAAGATTACGAAAAGGCAGCAGCTCTTAGAGACGAACTTGAACAACGAAACCAATAAATCATGGCTATTATAAAAGGGTTTATCGGAATCCTATTCCTTTTAGGGATCGCTTATCTCCTAAGCACTCATAAAAAGGCAATCCGATGGAAAACCATATTCATCGGACTTTCACTTCAATTTATTCTAGCCTTTGGAGTTTTACGTGTAGAATGGGTAAAATCTTTTTTCAATGTTTTAGGTGGTTTTTTCACCGCGGTGCTAGAATTTACAGAAAGCGGAAGCGCCTTTCTTTTTGGCAACTTAATTAATGTAAGCGAACCGGCGATTGGTTATGTATTCGCCTTTCAAATCTTACCCACGATTGTATTCTTTTCGGCCCTTACCTCTATTCTATATTATTTAGGGATTATTCAGAAGATAGTAAGTGGCCTCGCTTGGTTACTAACCAAAACACTCAAAATATCTGGGGCTGAAAGTCTTTCTGTAGCGGGTAACATCTTCTTAGGACAAACAGAGGCACCACTATTAATAAAAGCCTATCTCGCTAAAATGAACCGCTCTGAAGTAATGCTGGTTATGACTGGAGGGATGGCAACAGTAGCCGGAGGGGTTTTAGCTTCTTATATAGGTTTTTTAGGAGGTACCGACCCCGAACTTCGACTGTCATTTGCACGCCACCTTATAGCAGCTTCAGTAATGGCAGCTCCAGGAGCAATCATCATCGCTAAATTGATGGTTCCTCAAACAGAACCGATTGATGAAAAAATCGAAGTAAGTGATACAGAAGTAGGTTCTAACGCCCTTGATGCGCTTTCAAACGGAACCACGGAAGGTTTGAAGCTTGCTTTAAATGTGGGTGCGATGCTACTGGTATTCATCGCATTTATTGCCATGATCAATGGAATTTTAACAGGAGTTGGAGACCTAACTGGAATTAATGATTGGATCGCGGCCAACTCCTCATATACCGAGTTATCCCTAGAATCTATCTTGGGAACCATTTTCGCTCCCCTGATGTATATCATTGGTGTAGCCAGTGAAGATCTTAACCTAATGGGGCAACTTTTAGGAATCAAGCTGGTAGCCTCAGAATTTGTAGCCTATACCCAACTAGCCGAATTAAAGAATATGGCTGCTGCAGTTCATCTAACTTATGATAAATCAGTACTTATGGCAACCTACATGCTTTGTGGCTTTGCCAACTTTGCTTCTATCGGTATTCAAATAGGCGGAATAGGAACCATTGCTCCAAGTCAAAAGAAAACTTTATCAGAACTCGGTTTTAGAGCACTCATCGCAGGCTCACTCGCATCCCTGCTATCCGCAACGATTGCAGGAATGATTCTAGGTTAAAGGTTTAACATTCAAAAAATCGGTAAATTCAAAGTATGAAAGCTTATCATGATCTACTCAAACATATCTTAGAAAACGGAACGGAGAAAACAGACCGAACAGGCACTGGAACAAAAAGTGTTTTCGGATATCAGATGCGATTCGATCTTAGTGAAGGATTTCCGATGGTAACTACCAAAAAGGTACATTTAAAATCGATCATCTATGAACTACTTTGGTTTCTAAAGGGAGATACAAACATCAATTATCTCACTGAAAATGGAGTTCGTATTTGGAATGAATGGGCCGATAACAATGGAGATTTAGGTCCTGTTTATGGTCATCAATGGCGTAATTGGAATTCAGAAGGTATCGATCAAATAAAGGAGGTGATCCACACCCTGAAAACCAATCCAGATAGTAGAAGGATGTTGGTAAGCGCATGGAATCCTAGCGTAATGCCAGACACCTCGAAGCCTTTTGCAGAAAATGTAGCTAACGGCAAGGCAGCTTTACCTCCCTGCCATGCCTTCTTTCAATTTTATGTGGCCGACAATAAGTTGTCCTGTCAACTTTATCAACGCAGTGCAGACGTCTTTCTTGGGGTGCCATTTAATATTGCTTCTTACGCCCTTCTTACGCTAATGGTCGCTCAAGTTTGCGGTTTAGAGGCTGGAGATTTTGTACACACCTTTGGCGATGTTCACATCTACAGTAACCATAGAGAGCAGGTTGACCTGCAACTCTCGAGAGATTGTCGCCCATTACCGACGATGAAATTAAATCCGGCGATCAAAAACATAGACGATTTCACCTTTGAGGATTTCGAATTGATCGGATACGACCCACACCCAACCATCAAAGCTCCAGTTGCTGTATAATGAAAGAAGTAATCATTGTTGTTGCTGCCGCCGAAGATGGCGCAATGGGCTTGGCAGGAGATTTACCATGGCATCTGCCTGATGATTTCAAGCATTTCAAACAAACCACATCGGGTTACCCAATCATCATGGGTAGAAAAACATTAGAGAGCTTTCCAAAAGCACTACCGAATAGAGATCATATCGTGGTTACCCGAAACACCGACTACGTTCCTCCATTTGAAATCTTTGGTATTACTCATTCTATTGAGTCTGCCTTAGAACTGCATCCATCAAACACTCAATTCATCGTTGGCGGAGGAGAAATTTACAAACAAGCTATTCCCCTAGCGACAAAAATGATCATCACTAGAGTTCATGCCACCCCTAAAGCCGACACTTACTTTCCTGAAATCAACTTAGAGGAATGGAAAAAAGTTGAAGAACAGCATCATCCGGCAGACGATAGACACGCCTACTCATTTACTATAGAAACCTTCGTAAGGGTTTAAATTTGTGCATGTAATACCTGATCAACTTGAAGGTTTTCTGCAGCGATTAGCTTCTTTAAAGACCCTAGCTTTTCAAAAGTACTATAAACATAAATAGAACTGACAGACCCTACTTGACTATCTAAAGTCTCAATCACTGACTGAACACGTCTAGCTACCGCCTCATTTGGAGTAACCAAAGAAGTACCCCGATCTAGATACTTCTCAAACAGCGAAGAAACAAACGAATAGTGGGTACAACCTAATACCAATACATCGATTTCATTTGAATTAAAATAAGCGACATGATCCCGAACTAAGTCGTTTAATTCTATTGATGCCAATTCTCCCGTTTCGATCGCCTCAACAAGACCTTCACCCATTCGAGTGAACGTTTTGCATTCCGATGCATAGGTCTCTAAGGTTTGCTTAAAGAGATTACTTTTAAGGGTGTTAGCCGTAGCAATTACCCCGATTCGTTTAGATACACTTAACTGGGCTGCAGGTTTAACAGCGGGCTCGATACCGACAAACGGAATTTTAAACTCTGCTCTAAGCGCTGAAATAACTTGAGTAGTGGCCGTATTACATGCAACGACTATAAGCTCTGAACCCTTACTAATCAAAAATTCAGTAATTCTTCTACTTCGTTCTAAAAGCGCTTCGATTGGTTTTGAACCATAGGGAGCGTAAAGGCTATCAGCTACATAGTGGTATTCAGCAGAATCTGACATCTCAGTTACTATTGAAGAGAGAATCGTTAATCCGCCAACACCAGAGTCAAATATGCCGATCGTTTTTGCCATAAAAAAACCGCCCGATTGGGCGGTTAAAAGTTACTACTTCTAATTGGTAATCAAATTAGAATCCTAACTCCTTCTTTACCGAAGGTAATAGGTCTGTACCATTAGCAACTAGAAGACTAAGTCCTGGGCTTGAATCGATTACATAATCGAATCCTTGATCCTTAGCTACTTTTTCGATAGCTTCCTTTGCTTTCTCTGAGATCGGAGCGAATAATTCTTGTTGCTTACGCTGTAACTCCTGCATTGCTGCTTGCTCTGCAGCTGCAATGTTACGTTCAGCGTTCTGCAATTCATCAGCTCTAGCCTTGTTTTCTTCAGCAGTCTTACTCCCTGCCTCATTTTGATAAGCAACTAGCTTCTTTTGAAGTTCAGCTACAGAAGACTCGATATCAGCGCGATAAGTATTTTCTAATTTTTTAAGCTCATCCTGAGCAGCCTTCATATCTGGCATATCACTTAATAGTTGCTGAACATTGATATGAGCAACCTTAGATTGAGCAAAAGTAGAGGTTGTAACAGCAAAGAATGCCATTACAATAAGAACAAATTGTTTCATGGAATAGTTGATTTTCAATTAATTGTGTCTTTACGTTTTTCTTCTATTTGTTTTTGACGCTCGGCACGCGCTTTAAGTACCGCTTCGCGTTTGCTAATATAGGCCTTTCTTCGCTCCTCACGTTGTTTTTCTAACCGGGATAGTGCAGCTTTTTTCTCTTCTTCTTTAGTTTGTTGTGCCTTATTCAGGTCTTCGGTAACCGTTTGACGCTTTTCTTCGATCTCACTAACCATTTCTTGAACTTCAGATTCTTCAGACATACCAATCACTCGAACCTTAGAATCAGCCTCTAATTTTCGAATAACTAAATCGCTGATATCAAATTGATTATCAAAATAGAGCATTACAAGGTCTGTAGACTTATCGAAGATCATGTCAAAATTTCTCGCTTCAGCGATCTCTTGCACCGCAGCATAAATCAAATCCTGAATAGGTCTTACTATAGTCACCTCAGTGGCTATCAAATCCCCTTCAGGACCGAATCGATCTAACTCATACTGAAGGAGCGCCTTACTCAATTGACTTATTTCTAATTCTCGCTGTTCGATAATTGACAAGGGTAAAAAATCCCTCTGAGCATTCAACTCTTCTTGTTTAGCTTCAAGCGCTATTCTTCGGCGTTCTATCTCTGTATTCCAGGCTTCAATTTTACCCGACAACTCTGCTCGCATTTCTGCATACGAAGCTACTTTAGACAGAATATAATCCGTATCGATAAATCCAACACGGGTAGCACGTTGGCCCCAACTGACTTGAGTCAGAAGGCCGATCAATACCACCGTTAGAATTTGTCGTATTTTCATTAGAATTGCTGGCCGATAATAAAGTGTGTTTGCCATCCGCTAGGACCAAAAGCTCCAGGGGTGTTATCGCTATCGAATCCGTATCCAAAGTCGATACCCAATAATCCAAATGCAGGCATGAAGATTCTCACACCAAATCCTGCAGATCGCTTCATATTGAAAGGATCGTAGGTGTTAAAGCCGTTAAAAGCATTACCCGCCTCTAAAAAGGCTAGGGTAAATACCGAAGCTGTTGGCTTAAGGGTAAGCGGGTAGCGAAGCTCCAACGAGAACTTATTGTAGATCGCACCACCGTCTTGTTCTTGTCGTCCGGTAATAGGGTTTAGCGTGTAAGGAGTGATCGAGCTGTTTTCATACCCTCTTAACTGGATATTCTCACGACCGTCTAGGGTAAAGTTTCCTAAACCGTCACCTCCTACATAAAATCGCTCAAAAGGAACAATGCCTATATCATTATTATAAGCACCTAAGAATCCGAACTCTGCATTGGTTCGAAGAACTAACTTATCAACGATTCTGGTATACCAATCCCCTTTAAATTTGACCTTGTAGAACTCTAATAGCTTAAATCGCTCCTCTTCTAAAGCCTCTAAATCTCTACTTAATTCAGCCGAATTCACCCCATTGACACCTTCGGCTAACAACTCCTCTGTTACTGAATTAATTTCAGCTCGAAGACTCGCATAGTCCTTTTTTGAGAAAGCAGAGAAGGGCGGAGTCACACGTATAGACATTTCAAAATTTGAACCTGTAAGTGGGAAAATTCTGCTAGGTCCTTGTGAGCTTCTAGACAAACCAAAGCTGTAAGAAAACGAGTTGGACGATCCGTTACCAAAGTTAAACAGTCCGTTATTGTAATTTTCAAAATTGTAGTTCTGAAAGCTTAGCGCATGTGAAAGCACGAAGAAATCGTCGGGCCATTGAACCCGTTTTGACAACCCAGCAGAAATACCGGCAATACCAAAACCTCTTGATTTGTCCACATCGAATCGCCCATTATTAAACTGCGCAGCATACTGTTGCGTCTTTTGAAGCGACATGTTAAAGCGAACCGGCTTTTTACCACCTAACCAAGGCTCAGCGAAATTTAAGCTGTACACTCTAAAGGTTCGGCTCGCCTGCAATCGAAGTGCAAATGTCTGACCATCTCCCATTGGAACAGGCGTATAGGCCTCTTTATTAAAGAGATTACGCATCGAGAAGTTGTTGAACGAAAGCCCAAGTGTTCCAATGAAACCACCTCCACCAACACCACCTTGTAGTTCAATTTGAGAAGAACCCGCCTCAACAAGATCATACTTTAAATCGACCGTACCAGAATTGGGATCAGGGTTGACCACATCTGGGGAGATTTGTTCAGGATCAAAGAACCCTAACTGACCTAATTCTCGAATGGTTCTTATAATATTGTCTTTGCTGTACTGTTGACCTGGTTTTGTTCGAATTTCACGATAGATCACATGATCGTTGGTCTTGTCGTTTCCAAAAACATCGACGTGATTGATAAAGGTTTCTTTTCCTTCAATAATTCGAATTTCAAAATCAATCGTATCCCGTTGAGCAGACACTTCGACTGGATTGATACTTGAAAATAAATATCCGTTGTTTTGATAGAGATTGGTTAAATCTTCTGCGTCCGGTTTTGAATTATCGGCAATGCGTTTTTTAAGCTGAACACCATTGTAGGTATCCCCCTTTTTTATCCCTAGAACAGAAGCTAGGCTTTTATCATCATAAACGGTATTCCCTACAAAGTCGATATCTCCGAAATAGTATTTATTTCCCTCAACAAGTTCTATTTGTATCCCAATAGTTTCATCATCTATGGTGTAGGTAGAGTCGCTAACTATCCTAGCATCTCGATAACCTCTTTCAGCATAAGCATCACGTAGATTCACTAAATCTTCTTCGAAGTCATCCTCGATGTATTTCGACTTTTTCCAAAAACGATAAATCTTCTTTTTCTTCGTATTCTTAAGGGCCTTCTCGAGCACTGAAGTATTCAGTTTTTCAGCGCCTTTAAATGAAATTTCTCCGATCTTTACCTTCTTACCCTTCTTTAAATTAACGATTAAATCTTGAGTATTTACACCAGAGGTGTCGGCAGCAGTAGCAATAAAGGTCTTGGCATTGAGATACCCTTTTTCTTTGTACTTGTTTTCAAGAAAATTGATCGTATTGGCAATAAGGCTTTCAGTAATTTTCTTTCCCTTTTTAAGATCAGTATCCTCGATAATACTTTCTGTTTTCCCCTTTTTAATTCCATAAAACGTAACCTCATCAAGAGTAGGTCGTTCTTTGATACTTAGTTCTAAAAAAATGGAATCGTTTCTAACATCGGTATAATACAGAGCTACGTCGCTAAACAGTTCTAGATTCCAAAGTTTCTTAATACTTGCAGATACTTCTTCGCTAGGGAGAGTGATAAATTGTCCTTCTCTAAAACCAGCGAAGGTTTTAACGGTTTGCTCGTTATAACTCTGAAGACCAGTGACCTCAACTTTACCAATGATATAGGTTTTCTTTGTTGGGGTAGAATTTGCTTCTTGGGCGTTTACCCAACCTCCCATTGCCAATAACAAGACAATAATCAGTGATAACCGATTATTTTGTAGCCTTTTCAAGCTGCTCAGTAGTCTTTCCAAATCTTCGTTCTCTTTGTTTATAATCAACTAAGGCCTTCTCCAAATGGGCTTCGGTGAAATCTGGCCAATGGGTTTCGGTAAAATACAATTCAGCATAAGCCATTTGCCATAGAAGGAAATTACTTATGCGTCTTTCTCCACTAGTTCGAATCAATAAGTCGACTGGTGGACAATTGGTGGTGTAAAGATGCTCATTTAACATTGACTCATCGACATCTTCAGGTCGAATTAAGCCATTTTTAACTTTTTTAGCAATCAAACGTGTAGCCGTAGTGATCTCTTCACGGCCACCATAACTGAGTGCTAAAGTTAAAGTCATCCCTGTATTCGAAGCTGTCTGCGTAACCACACTCAAAAGTACCTCAGCGATTGAAGCCGGTAATCGATCTAGATCACCAATGGTTAGCAAACGAATATTATTTTCCTGCATCGTTGCCAGTTCAGACTTCAATGCTTTAAGAAGAATACGCATGAGGATATCCACCTCTTGTTTTGGTCTTAACCAATTCTCTGTTGAGAAGGCGTATAAGGTTAAAAAATCAATTCCTCGCTTAGCACAGGCTTCAACGATAACTCGAACCGATTTAAAGCCAGATTCATGCCCAAACGCTCGCGGCATTCCTTTCGCTTTTGCCCAACGACCATTACCATCCATGATGATAGCAAGGTGTTTCGGGCCTAAGTGCTCGGTTTTATTCTCAATCATTTTAATTGGGTAAGCTAAAATTTGGGGCCAAAGGTATAGGTTATTGTTAAATTAGGAAACAGATACCAGTCGTTCCCCGGGCGATCATAATAAGTAGCCAAGCTTGTTGCTGGTTCTGGAAGTCGATCGTAGTCATCCGAGAATAGGTATCCGGCGGCAATTTCAGCCGAAACAACTAGCATTGGGAAGGCTCTAAATTTAGCTCCAAATCCTCCCATTGCACCTAATCGTGCCTTCGAAACAAGATCCCAGTTTCGTGTGGGCTTAAAATCTCCAAACTGATAAGTTCCACCTAACATTGCATAGGTAGTGAATTGTCTCCTTCCGTCGTAAACATTAAAATCACTAAAATGATATTCTAGTCCAAGAGCGGCACGTGTTGATTTGTAAACTTCCCAAACTGGAGCATCAGAAGCCTTATCGGTGTAATTATAAGTGGGTGCGAAGCTTGCCCGAATCGCCAATCGATAGGGTAAATTATACCTAGCTACTAAAGCTGCAGCCATTTTCGGGCTATAACTGTCTACAGGTGTATCGCCCACAGCAATCACTCCATGTAGAGAAGTTCCAATCTCAAGGGCTCTTAAATCCTGAGCTTGTAGGCTAGTAACAACTATGCTAAAAATAGTGGTTAAGACAATCTTTAATCTCCAATTCATAATCAATTTCTTTTATCCTCTCCCCAAAGGAGCTTTTCTCGAAGTGTTTGAAAAAAATGATCCTCTTCAAAGACGACCAATTTTAAGACAAATGGAGCTTTTCGAATACACAATTCTTGACCATTATCCACCGTACTAATTCTAGAGTCTAGAGAAACCAAATGTTGTGGTTCCCGAGAATCTACCTTCAATCTAATTTCGGTTCGATCTTCAATAATTAGGGGTCTTGCATTTAAATGATGTGGTGCTACAGGAGTGACTACTAACGATGACGAATGTGGTGAAACCACCGGCCCACCGCAACTAAGCGAATAACCGGTAGATCCTGTTGGCGTAGCAATTAACAAACCATCAGCCCAATAAGTAGTAAGATAGACCCCATCAAGCCAGGTTTCAATAGTGATCATGCTTGTTGTGTCCTTTCGGCTTACCGCAACCTCGTTTAAAGCATAATCAATTTTTCCAAAAGCACCGCTTTCTCCCTTAAGTTGAGCTTGCAATAAACTACGTTCCTCTACTCGATAATTCCCCAATGAAAATCGCTCCAAAGCTTCAACCACATTTTCGCGCTGAAGTGTTGCTAAGAATCCTAGTCTTCCTAAATTCACGCCAATAAGGGGGAGTTCAGAGTCTCCAATGAAAGTAGCTGCACGAAGCATAGTCCCATCTCCACCAATACTAAGCATCAAATCTACTTTCATTTCTTTCAGTTCAGCTGCTGATGTAAAAACGGTGAAAGGCGTAGTAGATAAATGGGGAGCAAGTGAATTTGCAAATTCTGCCTCAACACTCAAGGCATAGCCGATTCGCTTCAATTCTTGAACTAAATCAGCTAAAACAATCAAATCAGTCTCGCTCAGCTCCAAACTATACAAGGCAATTTTTACCCCTTCATTACTCATAGATCTAAATAATTAGTTAGGTAATCAGATCGTTCTTTCAATTGCTCAAAATATAAATCGTTGATCGGAGCGTAATCGATGTGATAATCGTAACGTCTTAGTTCGCTCAAGATTTGGGTGAAATTTTCAGAATTAACTTTTACCGCAACCTCCTTGACTAGTTCATTAGAAGTCGTCATGAGAAGGCCTCCTACTCCACCTTGATTCATTTCAATGAGTTGCACTATCGTACTTACCGAAAAGTTTGAGGGATTACTACTGATGATCAGCACCTGTCCCTCTTCTTGAACGAACGTGCTTTGACCAAACATTCCTTCGATATCTTCAAGTAAATAATACCCTTTATGTAGTCCTGAATTATCTAGGACGGGAATTAAATCAGCACTTGACTTTAGTAATTGATCAAAAACACTCACCCAATGGCTAGTCTCACCGACCCAAAAAGACTGAAGTTCATCAATTAAAGAATACATTGATTCATCATTCTCAAGAGGGTATAAGGCGTATGAAGACAAATTACCCAAAAAGCGCTGGTCATCATAAATAGCTACATGAGAGAACCGACCATCCTCAAAGAATTCTTTGACTTCCTTGACTCGATCGTCGATATGAAAGACAGGAATACTTTGATTCAATAGTTCCTGAAACGCTACCTGAGAAAAATTCATATTGCAAATTACGCATATTTGAGACATTCAAAGGGGTCTTAATTGTCTATTTTTGTACACCTAAACAGAATTACTCATGCCTGCAAAACTCAGTGTGAATATCAATAAATGGGCTACGATTCGTAATGCTCGAGGTCATAATAATCCGGATCTGATCAAAACCGCTACCGATATTCAGAACTTTGGTGGTCAAGGAATCACTATTCATCCGCGACCAGACGAAAGACATATTCGGTATGAAGACGCTCGACTATTACGCCCGGTGGTGCACACTGAATTTAATATCGAAGGCAACCCGATTCAATCCTTTATTGATTTAGTTCTTGAAGTCAAACCTGAACAGGTAACTTTAGTACCTGACGCGCCTGATGCCATTACCTCTGACTCTGGCTGGGACTGCAAAAAGCATTCAGAGTTTCTTACTGAAGTAATCACTACCTTCAAGAAAGAAGGTATTCGAACCTCTATATTTCTAAATGCTAATCCTGAACTAGTTGAGGCAGCCGCAAAAACAGGAACCGATCGAATCGAATTGTATACAGAACCCTACGCAACTATATATCCATCGAACCCTACCAAAGCCATTAAAGATTTCATTGCTACTGCAAAAAGGGCCGAAGAATCAGGATTAGGAGTGAATGCTGGACATGATTTATCCCTAGAGAACATTGCGTTTTTTGCGAAATTGATTCCCAATCTCCTAGAGGTTTCTATCGGGCACGCACTGATTTGCGAGGCCATTTACTTTGGATTAGACAATGTGGTTAACCAATATCTACACCGATTACAACACCCTTAGTTTTATGCTACACTCGAATATTGTAGGTGACGGTAAACCGCTATTGATCTTACACGGATTTTTGGGCAGTGGAGACAACTGGAAAACCTTTGCCAAAAAGTGGGCTGAAAATGGGCGATCAGTGCATTTATTGGATGCCCGAAATCACGGCAAGAGCTTTCATAGCGATGAGTTTAGTTATGAAATTATGAGCCAGGATGTTATCGATTACGCCAACAATCACGGAATTGAGAAATTTGATCTTCTCGGTCACTCCATGGGTGGAAAGACAGCGCAATTCGTCGCGCAACAATTTCCAGAACGAGTTGATCGGCTCATTGTTGTCGATATAGCTTCTAAAGCTTATCCGCCACATCACACCGAAATCTTAGAAGCACTGAGCGAGGTAGATGAACAACAATTTCAAAGTCGAAAAGAAGCTGAAGAATTTCTAATGCCTCTATTTCCAGAAATCGGTTTAAGGCAATTTCTATTAAAAAACCTAGAACGAAGCAATGAAGGTGTTCTGTCGGTAAAATGCAACCTCAGCTTGTTTCGAACTCATCCGGAACGAATTGGAAAAGCACTTCCTGAAGAACCAAAAATACATACCCCTACCCTGTTTATTCGAGGGCTTGAATCGAGCTACATAGAAGACGCAGACGTGACAACATTACAACGGCAATACCCAAATCTCGAACTCGTTTCTATCCCTAATGCTGGACACTGGCTACATGCAGAACAACCAATTGTTTTTGGTGAGGCCGTTGCGAAATTTTTAAACTTGTAAGCGCTAGTAAAATAGACTAATTTTGCGGCTCGTTTTAAAAATAAGGATCTATCATGACGATCAGCAAAAAAGAGCTTGCCCCACTACACGCGCTAATTACTATTAGCCTAGAATCTTCTGATTACCAAGAGAAGGTTGACTCCGTACTTGGCAATTACCGTAAAACTGCCAACATCCCAGGATTTAGAAAAGGTCAGGTACCACTAGGACTGATTAAAAAGCAGTACGGTCAAGCAGTACTTGTTGATGAAATCAACAAAATCTTGCAAGCAGAAATCGGTAAGTATATCGAAGACGAAAAATTAGCCCTATTAGGAAATCCGCTTCCTAAAGAGCGTGAAGATTTTGATTGGAATGCAGAAACGCTTCAATTCGATTTTGAAATTGGACTCGCTCCTGAGATCGCTCCAGCCTTAAAAACTAAAAAAGCGATCACCAATTATAAAATCACTGCTTCGGATAAAAGCATTGCCGAGCAAGTAGTACGTCTACAAGAACAATACGGTTCGCTACATTCGAAAGACGCTGTCGAAACAGGCGATGAAGTTACTGGCCTAATCACTGCAGAAGAACCGAAGATTGAAAATACTGCTACCATCGCTCTAAAAACAATCAAGAGCAAAGCTTCGGCCAAGAAATTTATCGGCGCGAAAGTAGGTGAGGTAGTAAAAATTAAAACGAAAGGTCTCTTTGAAAAAGATTTTGAGCTAGCAAGAGTACTAGGGATTTCTAATGAAGAGGCTGAAGGCCTGGCAATTGAAGTTGAGTTCTCAATCAGTGAAATCAATCGTCGTGAGCCTGCTGCACTAGATCAAGCATTGTTTGACAAACTCTTCGGAGAAGGGGTTGTTGACTCTGTTGAAGTGATGAAAGAAAAAATTAAGGCTGACTCTGAAGTGCAATTTGCACAACAAGCAGACCAGAAGTTTATGAACGACATTACTGAAGCGATCATCGCCGAGACCAAATTTGACCTCCCCGCTGAATTCTTAACCCGTTGGATTCAATTCGGAGGAGAGAAAGAACTTACAGAGGATGAAGCAAAAGCCGAATACGAGCGTTCTGAAAAAGGAATTCGTTACCAATTGATCGAGGCTGAGCTTATCAAAACTCACAACCTTCAGGTTTCATTTGATGAATTGAAAGAGTATGCGAACAGCTACATTCGCAGTCAAATGGCTCAATTCGGACGAATGAATCCTAGCGACCAAGAAGTAGATCAAATCGCGGCCTCTATCATGCAAAATCAAGAAGAGGTTCGTCGACTATCTACCCAGGTGATGAATGAGAAATTATTAGATCTTTTCAAGAAGGAAGGAAAAGTAAAAGAAAAAGCAATCAGCTTTGAAGACTTCATCAAAGAAGCATACGCCTAATTCGAGTATCTTTAAAGTAAAAGCAGTGAATAGCTATGGACTACGGTAAAGAATTCAAAAAATTTGCAATAAAAGATCAAGGTATCAGCTCGTTATATTACGATCAGATCGTGTCTAGTATGACTCCTGTTGGTCTAACGCCTAACATCATTGAAGAGCGCCAAATGAATATTGCCATCTTTGATGTGTTTTCTAGACTAATGATGGATCGCATCATCTTTTTAGGAACGGGAATTAATGATCAGGTAGCAAATATTGTTCAGGCACAGCTTTTGTTTTTAGAGAGTACAGACGCTAGTAAAGACATACAGATATATATAAACTCACCTGGAGGTAGTGTATACGCTGGTTTAGGTATTTACGACACCATGCAATTTATACGACCTGATGTTGCAACGATTTGTACAGGAATTGCTGCTTCAATGGCTGCAGTCCTACTATGTGCTGGCGCTGAAGGAAAGAGAAGTGGATTACAACACTCAAGAGTAATGATTCATCAGCCACTCGGAGGTGCTCAAGGTCAAGCTTCAGATATTGAAATCACCGCAAGAGAAATCTTAAAGTTAAAAGACGAACTATACGAAATCATTGCGAAGCATAGCAAGCAACCTTTTGAGAAGGTTTACGAAGATTCAGACCGTGATTATTGGATGAGAGCTGAGGCAGCAAAAGAGTACGGAATGATCGATGAAATCCTAGTTCGTTCTTAACTTCTTACCATGAGCGATAAATCTCTACAATGTTCTTTCTGCGGAAGAAAGAAAGAAGAAACCGAAATTCTTATTGCAGGAATTGACGCTCATATTTGTGATGCTTGTATTGAACAGGCCTATCACATCATCGCAGAGGAGCGAAAAGGAAATAAAAACGCAGCATTATCTGAATCATTAGCGTTAAAAAAGCCGAAAGAAATTAAGGCCTTTTTAGACACCTATGTAATTGGGCAGGATAAAACCAAAAAGGTATTATCTGTTGCAGTATACAACCACTACAAACGTTTGTTGCAAAATAACGATGACAACGAGGTTGAAATTCAAAAAAGCAATATCCTTATTGTAGGGCAAACAGGTACCGGTAAAACGTTGGTTGCGAAAACCATCGCTAAAATGCTTGAAGTTCCTTTAGCAATTGTTGATGCCACCGTTCTAACCGAAGCAGGATATGTAGGAGAAGACGTCGAGAGTATTCTTACAAGACTATTGCAAGCTGCAGACTATGATCTTGAACGTGCTCAGAGAGGCATCGTTTTTATTGATGAGATTGATAAGATTGCTCGAAAAAGTGATAACCCATCAATTACTAGAGATGTTTCTGGAGAAGGGGTACAGCAAGGGTTACTAAAACTACTTGAAGGTACTACCGTTAATGTTCCGCCTAAAGGAGGTCGAAAACATCCCGATCAGAAATTTATAGAAGTAGACACTTCGAATATTTTATTCATTGCTGGAGGAGCATTCGACGGTATCGAAAGACATATTTCGAAGCGCCTGAACCGCCAAGCTGTTGGTTATAGCAGCTCAATGGAAAGTGGCCAAATCGATAAAGAAAATCTGCTTCAATACGTAAGCCCCAAAGACATTAAAAGCTTTGGATTAATTCCGGAAATCATTGGTAGACTCCCGGTTCTATCTCATATGAATCCGTTAGACAAGACCAGTTTACTCTCGATACTCACTGAGCCCAAGAATGCCATCATTAAGCAATATCAAAAGCTATTTGCGATCGACGACATCACTCTAGAAGTAACTCCCGACGCTTTAGAACTTTTAGTAGATAAAGCCTTAGAACACGATCTAGGAGCAAGAGGTCTTAGAAGTTTGTGCGAGGCAGTGCTAACCGATGCTATGTATGAACTGCCTTCAGAAGATTCAATTCAGGAGCTTAAAGTAGATAAAGCCTATGTTCAAGAGAAACTCTCAGGAGCCTCGGCAGTTGCTTTAGGAAATCTAAAAGCTGCTTCATAGCCCAAACGATTTACCTTTTACTTATTGAGAATCAATAACTCCTCTATATAGGTTCTGCTATTCGACAATCGAGGTATCTTGTGTTGACCACCCACTTTGTTCTGTCCATCTAACCACTGATAAAACAATTTCGACTTAGCAACTGCTAGTTCGGGTGCTCTGAGTGTAATATCCTTTAAACGCTTTGCCTCATAATCTGAATTCAGATGCTGCAAAGCCTCGTCTAATACCTGCATGAATTGAGCATAGTCAGAAGGCGCTCTATTGAATTCTATTAGCCACTGATGTGCTCCTTTTTTATTTTCTGACATGAAGATAGGTGCAACCGTATAATCGCTAATACTCGCACCGGTTTGTTCGCATGCCGTCCTTAGACCTTGCTCTGCATTCTCAACCATTAGCTCCTCACCAAAAACATTAATGAAGTGCTTAGTTCTACCCGTAATTTTAATTCGATAGGGATCAACAGAAGTAAATCGAACGGTATCACCGATGACATAGCGCCATAAGCCAGCGTTCGTGGTGATGACCATGGCATAATTCACCCCTAACTTTACTTCCCAAATGGGCACCGCCTTTTCACCAAAACTACCAAGAGTATCTAATGGAATGAATTCGTAAAAAATTCCATAATCAAGCATGAGCAATAGGTCATTCTGGTAGTTTTGATCTTGAATAGCAAAGAATCCTTCAGAGGCATTATAAATCTCGTAGTATTTGAAGTTGCTTTTTGGGAGCAATCGTTCATATTGAGCACGGTAGGGTGTAAAACTCACTCCTCCATGGAAATAGACTTCTAAATTCTCCCAGATTTCAAATAAATGTTCAGTACCCGAATAGGTGTTGATTTCATTGAGTAAAACAAGCATCCATGAAGGCACCCCTGCAAGGGAAGTGACATTCTCCTTGGTACTCTCAGAGATAATTGCTGCAATCTTTGTCTCCCAATCAGGCAACAAAGAAATCCGATTACTGGGCGTGCTACTGTACTCTGCCCACTTGGGTAGGTTATCAATAAGTATAGCGGATAAGTCTCCGAAATAAGAACCTTTATCCTTATACAATTCTTTACTCCCCCCTAGCCTTAAGCTTTTACCTGTAAAGAGTTTAGAATTCTCATTATTATTGAGATAAAGAGACAGCAAATCTTTACCGCTTTTGTAGTGACAATCGTCTAGTGCCTCTTGACTTACGGGTATAAATTTACTTTTAGCATTGGTAGTACCACTACTTTTGGCAAACCATTTAATGGGGCTAGGCCAAAAAACATTTTGTTCTCCCTCTCTCGTTCTCTGAATCTGATCTGCTATATCCTCGTAACTTACAATAGGAACTCTAGAAGCAAAATCTTCATAGGTGAGAATACTCTTAAAATCATATTTTCTCCCTACTTCAGTGCTCGAAGCAGTTTCAAGTAGTTTCTGTAAGACTTCGAATTGAACCTCTCCCGGATACTGAATAAACAGCTGTATCTGATGAAATCTTTTCTTAAGCAACCAAGAGGCAACAGAATTAAAAAGAGGCAGCATCATTATTCGTACATTAGAGGTTGTAAAGCTCAAATATACACATCCCTTTCTATGCTTTTTCAGACAGTACTAAAGAAGATGGAAACTGAAGATTTCAGTTCGATCAATTATTTTCTCCCTATCGAAAATGATTTACTGCAAGTCAACCAGCTCATCGGCAAATCAATCCAAATAAAGCACGTAGGGTATCATTGTCTTGGTTGTGGTGACGATCATGGAATTTTCAGACAAGGATTTTGTAAAAAATGCTTCTTCGAATCTCCAATGGCTGGTACTTGGATTATGAAACCTGAAGAGAGCAAAGCACATTTGGGGATCGCAGACCGCGACCTGGAGTTTGAGAAGCAAATGCAACTACAACCTCACATCGTGTATTTATCCAATACAGGAGCCATTAAGGTCGGAATCACTCGAAAAAAACAATTACCTACCCGTTGGATTGACCAAGGAGCGCATCAAGCACTCGCTATTTTAGAAGTTCCCAATCGTTATCTCGCAGGAGTTGCCGAAGTAGCTTTAAAAGAACACATTAGCGACAAGACAAATTTTAGAGTCATGCTGTCGAAGCCAGAATCTACTTTAGATTTAAAGCAGCACTGGAATTCGTTAAAAGCTTACGTACCCAGCGAAGTAAGTGATTTTATAATTGAAAGCGAAGTAGTTCACCTTAACTTCCCCTTTGATCCGAAAGGAAAAGACGTTCAGAGTACTAACCTCACCAAAGAACCAGAATTAAACGGAGTACTTACAGGAATCAAAGGACAATACCTTCTTTTTGAAGACGGAAGAGTCTTCAATGTTCGATCACATGAGGGCTATCAAATAGAACTGCGACTTAACTAGTCTTGAACAATTCAATCTCTTCATTTACTTCTAATCTAAAGTATCTGCGACATCCATAAACCATCAAATAGAGAATGGGTGTATCTAGAAAGGCTATTAGTGCCTTAAAGAGAAACCCTGATAGAACTAGTCCCGTAAATCGATCCCATTCAATCTCACCAAAGAAACAAAGTAATAAAACAACGGAGGTCGTATCAATCAATTGGGAAGAAAACGTAGAAAAATTATTTCTCAACCAAAGGTGTCGACCCTTGGTAAGCCGTTTCCAAAAGTGGTAAATCTGAATATCCACAAATTGAGCCAATAAATAAGCCATCATCGAAGAAAATACAGCAACAATGGTATTTCCAAAGACCTTTGAAAATAATTCATCACTGACGGGCGACCAGTCGGTTGCACTCACTGAAGAAGCAGTATAAACGATAAGTAGTGAAAAGACTGAGGCTATAATTCCTACGACCACCACTTTATTCGCCATCCTTTTACCATAAATTTCTGAGATCAAGTCAGTGATTAAAAATGTTAACGGATAAGGTAAAATACCTACTGAGAGTTCGAATAAAGGAGCAGAAAACAAGCTTACCTCGCCAAAAGGAGACCAATAAAAGAACTTCTGAAAAATAAGATTTGAAACCACCAAGGAAGTGATAAACAATCCTGCTAGAATCAGAAAGAAATAAAATGCCTGAGGTCGTTTTGAGTAATCCATTACTCAATTATTAAATCAAAAGGCAAGCGCGCCTGAATACGATTATAATCATGATTTTCACCGCCCACAGTTTCCCAGAAATTAAGGTAATCAGAAACAATACTAGGTAGTTTCGATGAAACCATAGAAAGACTTGCTGAAGGCAAATCTCCCAACAAGCGTTCAAGATCAGATTTATATCTAGGATATTCTCTTAACCTGAATTCATCAATTGCTGCAAGTTCAGCAGCCTTATTGATGGCATCCTCTAGCGTTCCAATTTCATCAATGAGACCGAGCTCTAGTGCTTTCGGAGCGAGATAAACGCGTCCTTGCGCAATTGCATCTACAGATTCAATAGACATTGATCGACCCGAAGCTACGCGTTCTAAGAAAGTCTGGTAGGTCTGTTCAATTCCCTCAGTTAGCTCTGCTCGAAAAGAATCACTAAGAGGTCGTAAGGGCGAATAGGTCGCCGAACGCTCATGAGTACTTAAGGTATACGAAGAAACACCCCACTGCTCAGCTAGTTCTGAAGCGTTAGGCAAAGTACCAAACACACCAATAGAACCTGTGATAGAGGTCGGTTGCGCAAAGATATAGGTTGCTGGAGCAGCAATATAATAGCCCCCTGAAGCGGCGACGTCAGAAATAGAAACTACTACAGGCTTTTCCATAGCTGTCTTCTCAACTTCTCTCCAAATGAGATCAGAAGTAAGTGCACTACCTCCCGGAGAATTAATGCGAAGTACTACTGCCTTTATGTTTCTATCCTCTCGAGCACTTTTTAAAGCCTTATTCATGGTTTCTTGACCTATGATCGTAGGTGATCCCTCTCCATATAAAATACTTCCTTGCGCATAGACAAGTGCAATTCGATCAGAAGAATCGATTGGAGTTGATTTAACAGTCTTAAAGTAAGAACTTGATGAGATCTCATTCAATTTTGAAGAAGCACTCAGGTCATTTTTAGAGGCACCAACGGCACGTTTTAAAGTGTCTTCGTACTGATCTTCATAGATCAGGCCTCCGATCAAGCCCAGTTCCTTTGCCTTTTCTAAGTCACGAGTTACCAAATCATTTACCCAACCTTCAAAATCAGCTCTCGAAACGTCAATTTGACCGGCCATTTGAGCTCCAATCTCATCCCATAATCCATCAATTAACTCCTGAATTTGTTCAATATTTTCTTTCGACGGAGCATCGTTGAGATAAGGTTCTACCGCTGCCTTGTATTTACCATGTCGAATCACTTCCATACGCAGTCCTGACTTTTCCTGGAATGATTTATAATAAGTGAGTTCTGATGAAAGACCACGCAAATCAACAAAGCCTGTTGGAGTTACAAATAAACTATCCGCCACAGAGGACAAGTAAAACGATTTCTGTGAATAGGAATCTCCATAAGCGTAGATGAACTTACCTGAATTTTTGAATTCCAGAAGTGCGTTTCGCAGGGTTTCGGCTTGACTCCATCCCCCAAGAAAAAAGGGTGTTTCAAAACTAATACCCGAAATACGATCATCTTTAGCAGCAGCTTGAACAGATGCAACCACCTCATCTAATGCGATCGTTTCTTCGAAAAGCACAGAAAACGGGTCATCTCCCGAGCCTCCCTTGTAATCTACAATAGGTCTATTTAAAGCTATTTTTAAGACAGAAGCATTAGCAACAGACGGAGCAACATCGGCATTACCTAAACCTGCAATAATTAGGACTAAAACAATCCCCATAAACCAGAAGGCGGCAATAACTGCGAAGAAGGAAGCAATAAAACGTTTAAAAAAATTCATAGCACTAACGTTTAAAGCCCTAAAGATACTGAAAGTTGAAGCCTTTTTGTACTTTCGAAGGCCATGAGAACTAGCACCTACTATATTGGAATCGGGAGTAATGAAGGAGATCGACTACTCTACCTTCAAAAGGCGCTATTTAGCATATCTGATCAGCTAGGAATCATTCGATCTATATCCTCCGTTTACGAGAGTCCTGCACTCGGTTTTGAAGGTGAAAACTTTCTAAATGCATGCTTAGAATTAGAAAGTGAATGTACACCAGAGCGATTGTTACAAGCCTGTTTAGAACTGGAGCAATCCTTTGGAAGAATACGATTAGAAAAGGGATACTCGAATCGACCCTTAGATATTGATTTACTGATAGGTCCTACCGAACTTAACACACCCACACTTGAGCTGCCTCACCCGAGGATGAATCATCGCCGTTTCGTCATCGAACCTCTCTGTGAAATTGCACCACACCTAGAAATTGCCAGTCAATCGATCAAGGAGGTAAAAAAAACACTAGAGAAAGACCGAACTCAACCCATTACTAAAGCTAAGACTAGTCTATTACGAAGTAAAAAAGAGCTTTGGTATACGAGTAAAAACGTGGTGCTAGAGGGTTGTATCGGAGTAGGAAAAAGCACCCTATGCAAAGCGATTGCAGAGCGCTATGAACTAAGCTCAAGATATGAGCGATTCGACGAAAACCCTTATTTAGAGTCTTTTTACAAAGACCCTAAGGCCTATGCACTACCCGTCGAATTACACTTTTTACTCGATCGATTTGACGCCTTAAAATCAAATCAAGCCGCTGAAGGTTTAGTTAGTGACTATCACCTATCAAAGTCATTGCTATTTGCCAAAAACAATTTGAACGAAATTGATTTCGAACTTTTTAGTCGCTACTATCGGTGGGGAGAGCGACTATTGAAAGCTCCAGGGCTTTACGTTCTTCTCGAAAACAACCTCGATCGAATCCTCGAAAACATTAAAAAAAGAGGGCGTAGTTACGAGCAAAATATCGATCCAGAATATTTAAAATCCATAACCAAAGGGTATCAAGACTTCATCAAAAGACAAAAACGATGGAATATTTTGGTAATCGACCTCAGTCAACTCCCAAGCTACGAAGATCCTAATTTCTTTACAGCCGTTATTGAAAGAATCGAGGATGCGCTACTCGAAATTCACTGGAAGAAACAAACCAAAAAAACGACTCGAACTAAAAAAGGATTAACACTTTTTTAAGAAAATAGTTGCATTTAACTAAAACACTTAGTTAATTAGACTCGGCATTTTTTGCTAACTAACTCAAACCAGAAAAACCCCTTCGAATTATTTTCAAGGGGTTTTTTGATTTTGGGTAAAGCAATGCCACAAGACTACTCCTGCAGAAACCGATACGTTAAGCGAATGTTTCGTACCCCCTTGCGCAATTTCAATAACCCCATCACACTGATCAATCACCTCTTGATCAACTCCAAAAACTTCATTCCCGAAGATTAGCGCGTATTTTTGGTCAGATAAGGGCCTAAAGTCTCCTAAGTCTGTGGCTGAAGAAGCCTGTTCAATCGCCCATATCTGATAATCTTGCTTCTTTAACTCGTCGATAGCTTCTAGAGTTGAAGGCCATTTACTCCATGCTACACTTTGCTCAGCTCCCAGAGCTGTTTTACGTATTTCCTTACTCGGAGGAGTTGGCGTAATTCCACATAGCATTAACTCTTCAACTAGAAAGGCATCAGAACTTCTAAAGATAGATCCTACGTTATGGGCACTTCTAACCTCATCAAGTACAACTACAAAACGTTTATCGATCGACTTAAAAGTATCGATATCGGGTCGACCTAATGCCTGATTTTCGGTTTTAATAAAGGGAGTTTTCATATTTTCGACAAAGCTATGGCAAAAAACAAAAAGAGCACTACTCCGCTGATGCAACAGTACGATGCAATAAAAGCAAAGCATCCTACGACATTACTTCTATTCAGAGTTGGAGACTTCTATGAAACCTTTGGTTCTGATGCCGAGAAAACAGCCAAAATACTGGGGATTGTTCTCACCGCTCGAAACAATGGAGGTGACCAAACTCCACTCGCTGGATTTCCGCATCACGCCTTAAATACCTATTTATACAAGCTAGTTAAGGCCGGAGAACGAGTGGCTATCTGTGATCAATTAGAAGACGCAAGTCAAACCAAAGGAATCGTAAAAAGAGGGATTACAGAAATCATTACACCAGGAGTCACTTATGAAAGCGAGCTACTCGATTCGAAGACGAATAATTTTTTAGCCGCTATCTACAAAGGAGAAAAAAATTACGCGTTGGCTTTAGCCGATGTATCTACCGGGGAATTCTCGGTAGCTGAAGGTTCTGAATCTTATATTCTAAAATTATTAGCTCAATTTAATCCTTCTGAAATCCTTATTTCAAAACCGCAGCGAAACCAACTTCAGGAATCGCTTCAAGGCAAACCCTTATTTTCCTTAGAGTCTTGGATTTTCAGTGAGAGCTTCGCTAATGAGAAACTATTGTCTCACTTTAAAACTCATAACCTCACTGGGTTTGGACTAGAAAATAAGGTCGATAGTATCATTAGTGCCGGAGCCATTCTTCACTATTTAGGAGAAACTCGAAATGACAAACTAGGACACATCCAGACTATTCGGCGAATCAGCCCAGAAGGTACACTTTGGCTAGACCATTTCAGTATTCGAAATTTAGAACTCTTTCATCCGCTGCAATCCGGAGGGACGGCACTGATCGATATCATCGATCATACCCAGACAGCAATGGGCGGTCGGCTTTTAAAACGATGGATTGGCCTACCCTTAACTCATAGGGAGCAAATAGAAAAACGACACCAAAAGGTTTCAGAACTCCAAAAAGAAAATCTTTTTGAATCGGTTCGTACCACTTTATCTAAGTGCATTGACATCGAACGAGTGGTGGCACGAATTGCAGCAGCACGTGTACATCCTAAAGAACTTAAAGCCCTGTCCTCATCTTTACACAAGGTCTTAGAGCTATCAACCCTCTTAAAGTCGAACGCTTACCATTCCTCTATTGAGGATCAAACAGTTAACGCTATCACCGAATTACTCGATTCACGCTTAGAAGAAAGCCCTCCAGTTTTAGTTTCAAAGGGAGGCGTAATTAGAACCGGAGTAAGCGAAGAACTCGATGAGCTTCGATCACTATCAGAAAAAGGTCATGACCACCTTAATGCATTACTCGAAAGAGAGATCGAAAGAACAGGAATTACCTCATTAAAAATTGCATCAAATAACGTTTTCGGGTATTACATCGAGGTGCGCAACACCCATAAGGATAAGGTTCCTGAAGAGTGGATTCGAAAACAAACTCTTGTCAATGCCGAACGCTACATCACTGAAGAACTTAAGGAGTACGAAAGTAAAATATCTTCAGCAGAAGCCCGAATTCAGATCTTAGAACAAGAGCTTTATTCCCAATTGGTTGAAGACCTACAACCTAGAATTAGTTCAATGCAACAATTATCGAATGAAATTGCAAGTATTGACTGTCTATCAAACTTTGCCTACATCGCAAAGGTCTACAACTATCATCGACCAAAACTGAACGACTCCTTCACCCTTTCAATAAAGGAAGCAAGACACCCTGTCATTGAGCAGCGTCTACCTCATGATCAGAGCTACATCGCAAATGATGTCTTCTTAGATGATCAAAAGCAACAGATCATGATGATTACCGGCCCTAACATGAGTGGTAAGTCGGCGATCTTACGTCAAACCGCTCTATGTGTGATTCTGGCACAGTCAGGGTCATTTATTCCCGCAAAAGAGGCAGAAATGGGAATCACCGATAAGCTTTTTACTCGTGTAGGTGCTAGTGACAACCTTAGTAAAGGTGAATCTAC